>NZ_CP170723.1:1989243-2652324 GCF_043099285.1 Oryzobacter telluris
CGGCCTGGCGGAGTCCCTCAACCTCGCGATGGCCGCCACCATCTGCCTGTACGCCTCGGCGGGCCGACGCGAGGACTGGGCCGCCGACGGGTAACCTGCGGCGCATGGCGCCTCGGTTCAGGGTCCCCGACGACCTGGCCGCACACGGCCTGGAGTTCATCCCCGACGGTCTCGTCGCGGCCATCGGCCCCGACGCCGAGGTCCGGTTCATGAACTCCCGGGCCGAGCGCATCACCGGCATCCCGGCCGCCGAGGCCCTGGGCAAGGACCTGCGCGAGGCACTGCCCTTCCAGGACCTCGAGGGGGCCTCGTGGTGGGACCTTGCCAACCCGTGGCACGGCCTGGACACCCGCACCGGCCACCGCGAGCGGCTCCTCGTCCTGCCCACCGGGCGCGAGGTGCTCGTCACCGCCAAGTACGTGCGCGAGGGGCCGGGCGAGCCGGTGCGCGCCGTCGTGCTGGGCATGCGTGATGCCGAGGCCCGCCGCCGCGCGGAGCAGGAGAGCGCCGCGCTGCTCACCGCCGTCGCCCACGAGCTGCGCTCCCCGCTGACCGGCGTCAAGGGGTTCTCGTCGACGCTGCTGCGCAACTGGGACCGGTTCACCGACGACCAGAAGCGCCTCATGCTCGAGACGATCGAGGCCGACGCCGACCGCGTCACCCGGCTCATCACCGAGCTGCTCGACACCGCCCGCATCAACGTCGGCCGCCTCACCGTGCACGCCCAGCCGCTCGCCCTCCTCCCGCGCCTCGAGGCGCAGGTGGAGCGTCGCGTCGTGGCCGGGGCCGACCGCGGGCAGTTCGTCATCGATGTCCCCGAGGACATCACCGTGCTGTGGGCCGACCCCGACCGCCTCGAGCAGGTCGTGGCCAACCTCGTCGAGAACGCCCTGCGCCACGGCCGGGGCACCGTGACGATCGAGGCGCGACGCACCGTCCACGACGGGGAGCCGGCGGTCGACCTCATGGTGTCCGACGACGGTGAGGGCATCCGCCCCGAGCACCGCGAGCTCGTCTTCTCGCGCTTCTGGCAGGCCGGGGCCAAGCACGGCACCGGCCTCGGGCTCTACCTCGTGCGCGGCCTGGTCGAGGCCCACGGCGGCACGGTGCGGGCCGAGTCGGCGCCCGGCGGCGGCGCGCTGATGCGGGCCACCTTCCCCGACCACGAGTAGCCGCCCACCCGTCGGGGAAACCCGGTGGGCCGGTGTCGGTGCGGGCTGGAAGAGTGGACCGGTGCCCGCCGTCGACCTCGCCCCCTACCGCCGTGCCCTCACCAACCGGCCGCTGCGCACCGCCCTCGTGCTCGGCACGCTCGTGCGCGGGCCGATCTTCGCCAGTGGGCTGCTGCTCACCGTGCACGTCGTCAGCACGCTCGGTCGCACCTACGCCGAAGCGGGGCTCGTCAGCGCCGCCGCGACCATCGCGATCGCCGTGTCGGGTCCCTGGCGTGGTCGGCTCCTCGACCGGCTGGGCCTGCGCCGCGTCGTCCTCCCGTCGGTCCTCGTCGCGCTCGGCTGCTGGTCGGTCGCCCCGTTCGTCGGGTACCTGCCGCTGCTCGTGCTCGCCGTGGTGGCGGGGCTCTTCGTCATCCCGACCTTCTCGGTGATCCGCCAGGCCGTCATCGCCGCGGTGCCCGACACCGACCGGCGCAGCGCCATCTCCCTCGACGCGGCCGCCATCGAGCTGTCGTTCATGATCGTGCCCGCCCTCGCGGTCTGGGCCGCGTCGCAGTGGCCGAGCTCGTGGGTCCTGTTCGTCACCCAGATGCTCGGCGTCGCCGGGGGCGTGGCGCTGTACGTGGTGAACCCGCCGATGCGCCACGTCGACGAGGAGGTCACGGCACCCGGAACGGTGGCCTTCCGCTCGTGGTTCGGCTGGCGGTTCGTGGCCGTGCTCCTCACGGCGGCCGCCACGACCGTGGTCCTCTTCGGCACCGACCTCGGGGTCGTCGCCGTGATGCGTGAGGCGGGGACCCCGGCGCAGATCGGCGTCGTGCTGGCGCTGTGGGGCTTCGGCTCCCTGGTGGGCGGACTGCTCTACGGCGCCCTGCACCGCCCCATCCCGGCGGCCTGGCTGCTCGCCGGCCTCGCCCTCGTCACCGCGCCGATGGCGCTCGCCCACACCACGCTGACCCTCTCGGCGCTCGCCCTCGTGGCCGGTCTGCTCTGCGCGCCGACCATCACCGCGACGATCGACCAGGCGAGCCGGGCGGTGCCGCCCGCCGTGCGCGGCGAGGCGATGGGGTGGCACGGCTCCGCGATGACCGCGGGCGGTGCCGTGGGCGCTCCGCTGGCCGGGTTCGCCATCGACCAGGGCGGGGGCGGCGCCGGGTTCGTCACCGTCGCAGTCGTCGGCCTGGTCGTGGCGCTGCTCGGGGTCGGGGCGTCCGGAGCGCTGCGGCGGTCGCGCACCGAGCGCGGGGCTCAGGCGTCGCCGGTGTGACACACCGCCTCGACGTTGTTGCCGTCGGGGTCGCGGACGAACGCGCCGAAGTACCGCTCGTGGTACTCGGGCCAGAGGCGCGGCTCGTGGAGGACCTCGGCGCCGTGCGCCACCGCGGTCTCGAACCAGCGGCGCACCGCGCCGGCGTCGGCGGCGACGAAGCCGACGTGCACCTCGCGGTTGGGGCCGGTGGCCGCGTCCCCGCCGGAGATCCAGAAGTCCGGCGACGTGGTGCCGTAGCCGATGGCGACGCCGACGTCCATGACGCGGCGGTGACCCAGCTCGGCGAGGACGGCGTCGTAGAAGCGGGCGCTGGCGTCGAGGTCGGCGCAGTTGATACCGAAGTGATCGATCATGGCGGCGACGCTACGCTCGGGGTGTGACACCGGCGACGCGTCGATTTACCGGGCCCTCGGGCCCGGAGCTCCGCGTGCACTGACCGCGGACCGACCACGGCGACACCGCCGTCCACCACCGCGCCCGGGGGCCCCACCTGCCCCGACCCCGCCGCCCGCGCCCACCTAGACTCGGGCGCGCCCGACCCCTCGCGAAGTGGACACCATGTCAGGACCCAACACCAGCTACGACCCCGTCGAGGTCGCCGCCCTCGACCCGCAGGCCATCGACGCCGCCGTCGAGGAGGCCCTCGCGGCGGCCGCCGCGGCCACGAGCCTCGACGCGCTCAAGGCCGTGCGCAGCGCCCACCAGGGGGACAGGAGCCCGCTCGCGCTGGCCAACCGCGAGATCGGCGCGCTGCCCCCGAGCGCCAAGGCCGAGGCCGGCAAGCGGGTCGGCCAGGCCCGCGGCCGGGTCGCCCAGGCCCTCGCCGCCCGCCAGGCCGAGCTCGAGGCCGAGCGCGACGAGCGCATCCTCACCGAGGAGGCGCTCGACGTCACGCTGCCCACCGGTCGCCGCCCACTCGGCCGGCGCCACCCCATCGAGCTGATGAGCCAGCGCATCGCCGACCTCTTCGTCGGCATGGGCTGGGAGATCGCCGAGGGCCCGGAGATCGAGGCGGAGTGGTTCAACTTCGACGCCCTCAACTTCGACGCCGACCACCCGGCGCGGCAGATGCAGGACACCTTCTACGTCGACCCGCCCGAGGACGGCCTCGTGCTGCGCACCCACACCTCCCCGGTGCAGGCGCGCACCCTGCTCGAGCGCGGCGTCCCCGTCTACGTCGCGGCCATCGGGCGCGTCTTCCGCACCGACGAGCTCGACGCCACGCACATGCCCGCGTTCCACCAGGTCGAGGGCCTGGCGGTCGACGAGGGCATCACCATGGCCCACCTCAAGGGCACCCTCGACCGCCTCGCGGCCGAGCTGTTCGGCGAGGGCATCACCACGCGCCTGCGCCCGTCGTTCTTCCCGTTCACCGAGCCGAGCGCGGAGATGGACCTGCGCTGCTTCGTCTGCCGCGGTGAGGACCCCGACTGCCGCACCTGCAAGGGCACCGGCTGGATCGAGTGGGGCGGCTGCGGGATGGTCAACCGCAACGTGCTGACGGCCTGTGGCGTCGACCCCGACCGCTACACGGGGTTCGCGTTCGGGATGGGGATCGACCGCGCCCTGATGTTCCGCACGGGGGTCAGCGACATGCGGGACATGATCGAGGGTGACGTGCGCTTCGACGCGCAGTTCGGGATGGAGATCTGATGCGCGTTCCCGTCGACTGGCTGCGCGAGTACGTCGCGGTGCCCCCGGACGCGACCGGCGAGGCCATCGCGGCCGCCCTCGTCGCCGTCGGGCTGGAGGAGGAGGGGCTGCACACCGGTGGGGTCACCGGCCCGCTCGTGGTCGGCCGCGTCCTCACCCGCGAGCCCGAGCCGCAGAAGAACGGCAAGACGATCAACTGGTGCACCGTCGACGTCGGCGACGCCAACGGCACGGGGGAGCCCCAGGGCATCGTCTGCGGTGCGCACAACTTCGAGGCCGGCGACTTCGTCGTCGTCATCCTCCCCGGTGGTGTCCTCACCACCCCGCAGGGCCCGCTGCGGGTGTCGGCGCGCAAGACCTACGGCCACGTCTCGGCCGGGATGATCTGCTCCGAGCGCGAGCTCGGCCTCGGCGACGACCACGACGGCATCCTCGTGCTGACCCGGCGCTTCGCCGGTGACGACGAGGCGCTGGCGCGGCTCGTCCCCGGCACCGACGCCCTGCCGCTGCTGGGGCTCGACCGCGAGACCGTCGAGGTCAACGTCACCCCCGACCGCGGGTACTGCTTCTCGGTGCGCGGCGTCGCCCGCGAGTACGGGCACGCCACCGGTGCCGAGTTCACCGACCCGGCCCTCGCGCTGGCGGCCAGGGCACCCGAGCCCACCGACGGCGGGTTCCCCGTCGAGCTGCGCGACGACGCCCCCATCCGCGACCGCGACGGGTGCGACCGCTACGTGGCCCGCGTGGTGCGCGGCATCGACGTCTCCGCCCCCACCCCGCGCTGGATGGCGACGCGCCTCACCGAGGCGGGCATGCGGCCCATCTCGCTGCCGGTCGACGTCACCAACTACGTGATGCTGGGGCTGGGCCAGCCGCTGCACGCCTTCGACCTCGAGCGCCTCGAGGCGCCGATCGTCGTCCGGCGCGCCCGGGCGGGGGAGAAGATCACCACGCTCGACGACGCCGCCCGCGCCCTCGACACCGGCGACCTCCTCATCACCGACCGCGGTGGCGAGCGACCCGTCGCCATCGCCGGCGTCATGGGCGGCGCCGAGACCGAGGTCGGGGCGTCGACGCGCGACGTCCTCATCGAGGCCGCGCACTTCGAGCCGGTGTCGGTCGCGCGCTCGGCCCGTCGCCACAAGCTGCCGTCCGAGGCCTCGCGCCGCTTCGAGCGCGGGGTCGACCCGCAGCTCGCCGCGGCCGCCGCCCAGCTGGCCGTCGACCTCCTCGTCGAGCACGGGGGCGGCGTCGCCGACCCCGAGGTCACCGACGTCGGGTCGCCGCGGGCGGCTGCGCCGATCACGATGGCGCTCGGCTTCCCGGGGCGCATCGTCGGCATCGCGTACGAGCCCGACGAGGTCACCTCGATCCTCGTGTCGATCGGCTGCGCCGTCGACCGCGACGGCGACGAGATCGTCGTGACGCCGCCGTCGTGGCGGCCCGACCTCACCACCGCCGAGGACCTCGTCGAGGAGGTCGCCCGCATCCACGGCTACGACCGCATCCCGTCGGTCCTGCCCACCCCGCCCGGGGGCGCCGGCCTCACGCACGCCCAGCGCGTGCGTCGGGTCGTCGCCGGCACCCTGGCCGGCCAGGGCCTGTCGGAGGTCTGGGGTGCACCGTTCGTCGGCGCCGACCGGTACGCCGCGCTGGGCCTCGACGTCGACGCCGAGCTCGCGCGCTCGGTCCGGCTGGCCAACCCGCTGTCCGACGAGCAGCCGCTGATGCGGACCCGCCTCCTTGCGACGATGGTCGACGCCCTGCGCCGCAACGTCGCCCGCGGCTCGCGCGACGTCGGGATCTTCGAGCTCGGCCTCGTCGTCGACCTCGAGGGCGAGCAGCGTTCAGCGCCCACCGAGGACGTCGGCGTGCGCCCGTCCGACGAGGTGCTCTCCGCCATCCGCGCCGCCGTGCCGGCCCAGCCGCGCCACGTCGGGTTCCTGCTCGCGGGCGACCGCGACCGGGCCGGCTGGTGGGGCGCCGGGCGGGGAGCAGACGTCAGCGACGTGCTCGAGATCGTCCGTGCCCTCGGCGACGCCCTCGCGGTGCAGCTCTCGACGACGGCCGACACCGCCCCGCCGTTCCACCCGGGCCGCTGCGCCCGCGTCACGCTGGTCGACGGCACCCTCGTCGGCCACGTCGGTGAGCTGCACCCCAAGGTCGTGGCGACCCTCGGGCTGCCGGCCCGCACCGTGGGGGGCGAGCTCGACCTCGACGTCCTCACCCGTGCGGCCGAGCCGACCGTGCAGGCCCGCACCCTCGTCACCTTCCCGA
This sequence comes from Oryzobacter telluris, assembly GCF_043099285.1. Taxonomy (GTDB): domain Bacteria; phylum Actinomycetota; class Actinomycetes; order Actinomycetales; family Dermatophilaceae; genus Oryzobacter; species Oryzobacter telluris. The sequence continues at coordinate 1,995,619 of NZ_CP170723.1, forward strand.
TGGCGCAGAGCGACGTCGCGCTCGTCGTCGACGAGCCCGTGCCGGCGGCGGCCGTGGAGTCCGCGCTGCGGGCCGGTGCGGGGGAGACCCTGGAGTCGGTCGCCCTGTTCGACGTCTACCGCGGCGACCAGGTGGGCGAGGGCCGCAAGTCCCTCGCGTACCGGCTCACCTTCCGCGCCCCCGACCGCACGCTGACCACCGACGAGGTGAGTGCCCTGCGCGACGCCGCCGCGGCCTCGGCCGGCTCGGCGGTCGGCGCCGTCCAGCGCACGTGAGCGAGCCCGCCGACGTCCCGGTCGACGACGAGGGCGACGTGGCGCCGGAGCCCGAGGTCGAGGGCGGCCGCGGCGGTCACCCCGTCGCGGTCGTCACCGGTGCCTCCCGCGGCATCGGGCGGTACGTCGCCCTCGCGCTCGAGGACGCGGGCTGGCTCGTCGAGCGCGGGTCCACCGCCGTCGCGCCGGTCACCGACCGGGCGGCGGTGGAGGCGTGGGTCGCCGAGATCGTCGAGCGGCAGGGGCGCATCGACCTCCTCGTCAACAACGCCGGCGTCGTCGACCTCGAGGTCGACCTCCTCGAGTCCGATCCCGAGGACTGGTGGCGCTGCGTCGAGGTCGACGTCCTCGGGCCCTACCTGATGACGCGCGCCGTCGTCCCGCACATGGTCGCCGCCGGGGGAGGGCGGGTCGTCAACGTCAACACCGGTGCGGCCCAGCGTCCCTCGCGGTCGATGAGCGCCTACTCCGTGGCCAAGACCGCGCTGGCCCGGCTCACCGGCGCCACGCACCTCGCCGGCTGGGAGCACGGCGTTCGGGCCTTCGACCTCATGCCGGGCATCGTGCGCACGGACATGACCGAGGGCATGGAGTTCCACGCGGGTCGCACCGAGTGGACCGACCCGTCGGAGGTCACCGACCTCGTCCTCGCGCTGGCGTCGGGGGACCTCGACGACTGGTCCAGCCGGTTCGTGCGCGCCGGGGCCGACACCCCGGCCTCGCTCGCGGCTCGTGCCGAGGCGGGTCTGGGCGCCACGGAGCGGACCCTCGTCCTCGAGCTCGGAGCCGACGACCCCCTCGCCTGACCCCGACTCATTGCGCAACAGCCACCTGAACGGGGCTCCTGAGGGGCCGTCGCGGTGGGTGGAGCGCAATCAGTCGGGGTGAGGTCTGCGCGGTGTGCATGGAATCGCAGAACTCTGTATGATCATGCAGATGAAGAGAGTCGCGGTCGCCGGAGCGAGCGGGTACGCCGGGGGTGAGGTCGTGCGCCTCCTGCTCCAGCACCCCGAGCTGGAGGTCGGCGCGCTCACCGCGTCCTCGAACGCGGGCCAGGAGCTCGGCAGCATCCACCCGCACCTGACGCCGCTGGCCGACCGGGTCCTGCAGGACACCACGCCCGAGGTCCTCGCCGGCCACGACGCCGTCGTCCTCGCCCTCCCGCACGGCCACTCGGCCGCCCTGGCGGCGCAGCTCGGGGACGACGTGGTCGTCATCGACTGCGGCGCCGACTTCCGCCTGCGCGGCGCCGACGCCTGGACGGCCTTCTACGACACCGCCTACGCCGGGGCCTGGCCCTACGGCCTTCCCGAGCTGCCCGTCGCAGGGGGACGCCAGCGAGCCGCCCTCGAGGGAGCCCGCCACGTCGCCGTCCCCGGCTGCTACCCCACGGCCGTCTCGCTGGCCCTGGCGCCCGGCCTCGTCGCCGGGGTCGTGCAGGCCGACGACATCACCGTCGTCGCCGCCTCGGGCACGTCCGGGGCGGGCAAGTCGCTCAAGCCACACCTGCTCGGCGCCGAGGTCATGGGCGCGATGTCCCCGTACGGCGTCGGCGGCGTGCACCGGCACACCCCCGAGATCGAGCAGAACCTCACCGCCGCCGGGGCCGGCGACGTCACCGTGTCGTTCACCCCGACCCTCGCCCCGATGCCGCGCGGCATCCTCGCCACGTGCACCGCCCGGGTCGTGCCCGGTACGAGCGCCGCCGCGGTCCGCGAGGCGTGGACGAACGCCTACGCCGACGAGCCCTTCGTCCACGTCCTGCCCGAGGGTCGCTGGCCCAGCACCGGCAGCGTCCTGGGCAGCAACAGCGTCCACCTCCAGGTCGTCCTCGACGAGCGGGTCGGCCGGGTCGTCGTCGTGGCGGCCGTCGACAACCTCACCAAGGGCACCGCGGGGGCCGCGGTCCAGTGCCTGAACATCGCCCTCGGCCTGCCCGAGTCCCTCGGCCTCCCCGTCGCGGGGGTGGCCCCGTGACCGCCATGCCCCGCCACCTCATGGAGCACCCGGAGGACGTGGCCATCGTCCGCCTCCCCGGCGGCGAGGACCCCGGGTTCGACTGGACCGCAGGCCCGTTCGCGTCCCTGACCCGCACGCCCGACGAGACGTCCATCGTCTGCCTCGCCGCGGCCGTCCCCGCCGGCTCCCGCACCGAGGGGCCGTTCCGCGTGGTCGAGGTCGCCGGGCCGCTCGCGTTCGGCGCCGCCGGCATCTTCGCCGAGGTGCTCCAGCCCCTGGTCGACGCGCAGATCTCCGTCCTCGGCTTCTCGACGTTCGACACCGACTGGGTCCTCGTGCCCCGCGACGACGCCGACGCCGCGACCGCCGCCTGGCGCCGCGCCGGGATGTTCGTGACCCCCACCTCGCTCACCGGAGGCAGCCGCTGATGTCCGTCACCACCCCCCGCGGCTTCCGCGCGTCCGGCGTCACCGCAGGCCTCAAGGCCTCCGGCCGTCCCGACGTCGCCCTCGTCGTCAACGACGGCCCCGACCGGCACGCCGCCGCGGTGTTCACGAGCAACCGCGTCGAGGCCGCGCCCGTGACCTGGTCGCGCCAGGTCGTCGCCGACGGCGAGGTCGCTGCCGTCGTCCTCAACAGCGGTGGGGCGAACGCCTGCACGGGCGCCCCCGGGTTCCAGGACACGCACACCACGGCCGAGCACGTGGCCGGTCTCCTCGGGACCTCGGCCGGCGACGTCGTCGTGTGCTCCACCGGGCTCATCGGTGAGCGGCTGCCGATGCACCTCCTCCTCCCCGGCGTCGACGCCGCCGCGGCCGCGCTCACCGCCGACGGCGGGCCCTCGGCCGCCGAGGCGATCATGACGACCGACACGCTGCCCAAGGTCGCCGCGGCCCACGGGGACGGCTGGTCGGTGGGCGGCATGGCCAAGGGCGCCGGCATGCTCGCCCCGGCCCTGGCCACGATGCTCGTCGTCGTCACCACCGACGCCGTGGTCGACCCGTCGGTCCTCGACGGCGTGCTGCGCGACGCCACCGCCGTGACCTTCGACCGCGTCGACTCCGACGGCTGCATGTCGACCAACGACACCGTCGTCCTCCTGGTTTCGGGAGCCTCCGGCGTCGAGGTCGCGGCCGACGACCTGCGCGCCGCCGTCACCGACGTGTGCGCCGACCTCGCCCGCCAGCTCGTCGCCGACGCCGAGGGCGCCCACCACGACATCGCCGTCGAGGTCGTGAACGCCGCGAGCCTCGACGACGCCCTCGAGGCCGCCCGCTCGGTGGCCCGCAACAACCTGTTCAAGTGCGCCGTCTTCGGCAACGACCCCAACTGGGGGCGCGTCCTCGCGGCCGTCGGCACCACGGGAGCCGCCTTCGACCCGAGCACCCTCGACGTCTCGATGAACGGGGTGCAGGTCTGCCGGGCCGGGGGAGTGGGCGAGGACCGCACCCTCGTCGACCTCTCCGCGCGCGAGGTGCACGTCGTGATCGACCTCCACGCCGGCGACACCTCGGCCACGGTCTGGACCAACGACCTCACCCACGACTACGTCCACGAGAACTCCGCCTACTCCACCTGAGGACCGACGAGCCATGACACCCCCCGAGCAGTCCCTGCGCGGCGCCATCGACGCCGCCGCGCTGCGGGTCGCCCAGAGCAAGGCGACGACCCTCGTCGAGGCGCTGCCCTGGCTCGAGCGCTTCCGGGGTGCCCTCGTCGTCGTCAAGTACGGCGGCAACGCGATGGTCGACGACACGCTCAAGGCCGCGTTCGCGCAGGACATCGCCTTCCTCCGGTTCGCCGGCCTGCGCCCCGTCGTCGTCCACGGCGGCGGCCCGCAGATCAAATGGATGCTCGACCGGCTGGGCCTGGCGAGCGAGTTCAAGGGCGGCCTGCGGGTCACCACGCCCGAGGTCATGGAGGTCGTGCGGATGGTGCTCACCGGCCAGGTGGGGCGCGAGCTCGTCGGCCTGCTCAACCAGCACGGCCCCGTCGCCGTCGGCCTCTCCGGTGAGGACGCGGGCCTGTTCGGCGCCCGCCGCCGCGGCGTCGTCGTCGACGGCGAGGAGCACGACATCGGGCTCGTCGGCGACGTCGTCGAGGTCGACCCGGCGGCGGTCCTCGACCTCCTCGACGCCGGCCGCATCCCCGTCGTCTCGACGATCGCGCCCGACCTCGACGTCGAGGGGCAGGTGCTCAACGTCAACGCCGACACCGCCGCCGCGGCCCTCGCCGCCGCGCTCGGCGCCCGGAAGCTCGTCGTCCTCACCGACGTCGAGGGCGTCTACGCCGCGTGGCCCGACCGCTCCTCCCTGCTCTCCGAGCTGCGCCTGTCCGCGGCGCGCCGCCTGCTCACCACCGTCGACGCCGGGATGATCCCCAAGCTCGAGGCCTGCATCCGGGCCGTCGAGGCCGGGGTGCCGCAGGCCCACGTCGTCGACGGCCGCCAGCCGCACAGCCTGCTCCTCGAGGTCTTCACCTCCGAGGGCATCGGCACCATGGTCCTGCCCGACGAGGAGACCCCTGATGAGTGACCCCGGACCCGCCAGCGCCCCCTGGCTCGACCGCTACGAGGGCTCGCTGCTGCGCCTCTTCGGCCGCCCGGCGCTCGTCCTCGAGCACGGCGACGGCTGCTGGGTGTGGGACGTCGACGGCCGCCGCTACCTCGACCTCGTCGGCGGCATCGCGGTGAACGCGCTCGGCCACAACCACCCCGCTCTCGTCTCGGCCGTCTCGAAGCAGGCCGGGCAGCTCGTCCACATCTCCAACTTCTTCACGTCGGTCCCGCAGGTCGAGCTCGCCGAGCGGCTGCTGTCGCTCGCCGACGCACCGGCGGGCAGCGCGGTCTTCTTCTGCAACAGCGGAACCGAGGCCATCGAGGCCGCGGTCAAGCTCGCCCGCCGCACGGGCCGCACGGGCATCGTCGCCGCCGAGGGCGCCTTCCACGGTCGCAGCACGGGGGCGCTGGCCCTCACCCACAAGAAGGCCTACCGCGAGCCGTTCGAGCCGCTGCTCCCCGGCGTCAGCCACGTGCCGTGGGGCGACGTCGACGCCCTGCGCGCCGCGGTCACCGAGGAGACCGGCGCCGTCGTCCTCGAGCCGGTGCAGGGCGAGGGTGGCGTCCTCACCGCCCCGGCCGGGTACCTGCAGGCGGCCCGCGACATCACCCGCGAGGCCGGGGCGCTCCTCGTCCTCGACGAGATCCAGACCGGGGTCGGGCGCACCGGCGCGTGGTTCGCGTTCCAGGAGGCCGGGGTCGTGCCCGACGCCATCACCCTCGCCAAGGGCCTGGGCGGCGGCGTGCCGATCGGTGCGCTCGTCACCTTCGGACCCGACGTCAGCGCGATGCTCACCCAGGGCATGCACGGCTCGACGTTCGGCGGGAACCCGCTCGCCTGCGCCGCCGGGCTGGCCGTCCTCGACACCATCGCGTCCGAGGGGCTGCTCGACCACGCCCGGGAGGCGGGGGAGCACCTCGTGCGCCGCGTCGAGGCGCTCGGCGACGAGCGCGTGGTCGGGACCCGCGGTGCCGGACTGTTGCGCGCGATCGTGCTGGCCGGTGACTGGTCGGGGGCCGTCGTGGCCCACGCCCGCGACGCGGGCTTCATCGTCAATCCGGTGGCCCCCGACGCGATCCGGCTCGCGCCCCCACTCGTCGTCACCACCGCCGAGCTCGACCTGTTCGTCGACGCCCTCCCCGGCCTGCTCGACGCCGCCACCTCCGAGACCCAGGACGCCTGATGACGACCCGCCACTTCCTCGCCGACGACGACCTCACCGCGGCCGAGCAGCGCGAGGTCCTCGACCGCGCCCTGGCCCTGAAGGCCGCGCCGTTCTCCGACCGCTGCCTCGAGGGGCCGCGCACCGTGTCGATCCTGTTCGACAAGCCGACGCTGCGGACCCAGGTCTCCTTCGTCGGCGCCGTCTCCGGCCTCGGCGGGTTCCCGATGGTCGTCGACGGGCGCCTCGCCGGGGTGGGCGTGCGCGAGTCGGTCGCCGACGTCGCGCGCGTCCTCGGACCCCAGTCGGCAGCCGTCGTGTGGCGCACCTTCGAGCAGTCCCACCTCGAGGAGATGGCGCGGTTCGCGGGCGTGCCCGTGGTGAACGCGCTCACCGACCTCTACCACCCGTGCCAGATCCTCGCCGACCTCCTCACCGTGCGGGAAGCCCTGGGCGAGACGGCCGGTCGCACCTTCGCGTACGTCGGCGACGGCGCGAACAACATGGCGCACAGCTACCTCCTCGGGTGCGCGCTCGCCGGGATGCACGTGCGCATCGGCACCCCGCAGAGCCACCTCCCCGATGCCGCGGTCATCGCCCGTGCCGAGGCCATCGCCGCGGAGCAGGGTGGCTCGGTGCTCGTCACCGACGACCCGGTGGCCGCCGTCCACGGCGCCGACGTCGTGGCCACCGACACGTGGGTGTCGATGGGCCAGGAGGGCGAGTCCGACGAACGCAAGGGCGCCGGAGGGCCGTTCGAGAAGTTCCGCGTCGACGCGACCCTCATGGGCCACGCCGGGGCCGGCGCCGTCTTCCTCCACTGCCTTCCCGCGTACCGCGGGTACGAGGTCGACGCCGACGTCATCGCCGGGCCGCGGTCGCTGGTCTGGCAGGAGGCCGAGAACCGGCTCCACGCGCAGAAGGCGCTGCTGTCGTGGCTCGTCGAGCACAGCGAGGGGGAGCAGCGATGACCGTCTCCACGAGCAGGGCGGGGCGCCAGCAGCGGATCGTCGAGATCCTCGCGTCCACGGCCGTGCGCTCCCAGACCGAGCTCCTCGACCTCCTCGCGACCGACGGCATCGAGGTCACCCAGGCGACCCTGTCGCGCGACCTCGTCGACGTCGGCGCGGAGCGGGTCCGGGTCGGCAAGAACCTCGTCTACGCCGTGCCGGGGGAGGGCGGGGACCGCACCGTGCGCCCCGCCGCCGACCCGGAGGAGCACGTGACCCGCCTGCAGTCGCGCTGCCACGAGCTGCTCGTCTCCGCCGACCACTCCGCCAACCTCGTCATCCTGAGGACGCCCCCCGGCGCCGCCAACTTCCTCGCCTCGGCCCTCGACCACGCCTCGATGGAGGGGGTGCTCGGCACCATCGCCGGCGACGACACGATCATGGTCGTCACGCAGGGCGCCGCCCGCAGCCGCGAGGTCGTCGACCGCCTCATGTCGTACACCCGGAAGGACACCCCGTGACCCCGCCCGAGCAGCCCGCCGCGTCCGCCGCCCTGTGGGGCGGGCGCTTCGCCGGCGGACCGGCCGACGCGCTGGCCGCCCTGTCGAAGTCGACCCACTTCGACTGGCGCCTGGCCCTGCACGACGTCGCGGGCTCCCGGGCCCACGCCCGCGTCCTCCACGGCGCCGGACTCCTCGACGACGCGACCCTGGAGGCCATGCTCGACGCCCTCGAGCGGCTGCGCGCCGACGTCGAGTCGGGCGCCTTTCTCCCCGCCGAGTCCGACGAGGACGTCCACACGGCGCTGGAGCGCGGCCTCATCGAGCGTGCCGGTGCCGATGTCGGGGGTCGGCTGCGCGCCGGCCGCTCGCGCAACGACCAGATCGCCACCCTGTTCCGCATGTACCTGCGCGAGCACGCGCGGCTCGTGGCCGGTCTCGTCCTCGACGTCGTCGACGCCCTCGTGGCGCAGTCGACCCGCCACCTCGGCGTCTCGATGCCGGGCCGCACGCACCTCCAGCACGCCCAGCCGGTGCTGCTGTCGCACCACCTGCTCGCGCACGCCTGGGCGCTGCTGCGCGACGTCGACCGGCTGCGCGACTGGGACGCCCGCACGGCCGTCTCCCCGTACGGCGCCGGTGCCCTCGCCGGGTCCTCCCTCGGCCTCGACCCGGAGGCCGTCGCCGCCGACCTCGGTTTCGACACCTCCGTGGAGAACTCGATCGACGGCACCGCGAGCCGCGACTTCGTCGCCGAGTTCGCCTTCGTCGCGGCGATGACGGCGATCGACATCTCCCGCCTCGCCGAGGAGGTCGTCCTCTGGGCGACCAAGGAGTTCTCCTTCGTCACGCTCGACGACGCCTACTCCACGGGGTCGAGCATCATGCCGCAGAAGAAGAACCCCGACGTCGCGGAGCTGGCGCGCGGCAAGGCCGGTCGGCTCGTCGGCGACCTCGCCGGCCTCCTCACCACGCTGAAGTCCCTGCCACTCGCCTACAACCGCGACCTCCAGGAGGACAAGGAGCCGGTCTTCGACGCGGTCGACACCCTCGAGGTCCTCCTCCCCGCCTTCTCCGGCATGGTGGCGACCCTGCAGTTCGACACGGCCCGGCTGGAGTCCCTCGCCCCGCAGGGGTTCTCGCTGGCCACCGACGTCGCCGAGTGGCTCGTGCGCGAGGGCGTGCCGTTCCGGGTCGCGCACGAGGTCGCCGGGGCGTGCGTGCGCGAGTGCGAGGGCCGCGGCATCGAGCTGTGGGACCTCACCGACGAGGACCTCCTCGGGATCAGCGGGCACCTCACGTCCGGCGTCCGGGAGGTGCTCTCGGTCGAGGGGTCGCTGGCGTCGCGCTCGGCGAAGGGTGGCACCGCCCCGGCGCGGGTGGCCGAGCAGCTCGAGCGCGTGGGCGCCGTGGCGGCCGACCACCGCGCCTGGTCCACCGTCCACCCGACCGTCCGCTGACGGGTCCGGGAGGCGGGAGACTGGGGGCGTGAGCCCCACCCTGCCGACCCCCTTCTTCGCCCGCGACGTCCTCGTCGTGGCCCGCGACCTCCTCGGCTGCCGGGTCACCCACGGCGGTGTCACCGTCCGGCTGACCGAGGTGGAGGCGTACGGGGGCGCGACCGACCCGGGGTCGCACGCCTTCCGCGGCCGCTCGCCGCGCACCGAGGTGATGTTCGGGAAGCCCGGCCGCCTCTACGTCTACTTCACCTACGGGATGCACTTCTGCGCCAACGTCGTCACCGGCCACGAGGGCATGGCGTCGGCGGTCCTGCTGCGCGCCGGTGAGGTCGTCGCCGGCCACGACCTCGCTGCCGAGCGGCGCCCCGGGGTCCGTCCGCGCGACCAGGCCCGCGGCCCCGCCCGCCTCGCGACGACCCTGGGTCTCGGCCGCCCGCACAACGGGCTCTCGCTCGTGGGGGCCCGAGCGGCCGGTCGGGTCGAGCGTCCCGAGACCCCGGTGGACCCGGCGACGGTGCGCACCGGCCCCCGCGTGGGGGTCAGCGGTGCCGGCGGCGACGGCGACGCGTTCCCCTGGCGGTTCTGGCTCGACGGCGAGCCGACCGTGAGCGCCTACCGGGCCGCCGTGACGCGGAACCGGCGCCCCGCCTGAGGCGTCGCACCCCCATGACAGTGATGCGCGTCACCCTGGCCGCCGCGTCCGCGCTGGTCGCGGGTGTCGTCCTCGCCGGCTGCGGCTCGGCGACGGGCGGCGCCGGGGGAGGCGGCGGCTCGGCGGCGTCTCCGAGCACCTCGATGTCGGCCCCGCGCCTGGCCGTCCCTCCGGCCGACGGGCCGGTCACCGGCCAGGGCACCGTCATCGAGGTCCCGGAGAAGGGTCCCGAGCTGTGCCTCGGCCCGGTGATGGAGTCCTTCCCGCCCCAGTGCGAGGGCATCCCGCTGGCCGGCTGGACGTGGAAGACCGGCTCGTTCGAGGACGGCAGCTCGGTCGGCAACCCCACGAAGTGGGGCACCTACGCGGTCACGGGCACCTTCGACGGCCTGACCGTGACCGTCACGAGCAGCATCCCGCTCGCCCTCCACGACACCGTGGCCCCGCCGTCACCGCGGCCGATGGCGCCCCCGGACCTCAGCGCCGAGGAGTGGGCCGCCATCGAGACGGGGGTGCGCGTCATCCCCGGCATGCTCACGAGCATGCGCGAGGGCGACCAGGGACCGGTCCTCGTCGAGGTCGTCCACGACGACGGCACCCTGCAGGACTGGGCCGACCAGGCCTTCGGGGTCGGCGCCGTCCGGCTCACCTCGATGCTGCGCTGACCCTCACGTGCTCGGCGATCTCCTCGCGGAGCCGGCCCTTGACGTCCTCCGGGGCGAACGACGCGTCGACCCCGGCGATGGCGAGGTCGGCGACGCCCTGCTCGTCGAGGTCGAGCAGGGCGGCGGCCACCTCGTACTCGCGGTTCAGGGTCGTGCCGAACATCGGCGGGTCGTCGCTGTTGACCGTGACGACGACGCCGGCCTCCACCATCGCGCGGATCGGGTGGTCCTCGATGCGCTCGACGACCCGGGTGGCCACGTTGCTCGTCGGGCACACCTCGAGCGGGATGCGGTGCTCGGCGAGGTGCTCGAGCAGGCGGGGGTCCTGCACCGATGACGTTCCGTGCCCGATCCGCTCCGCGCCGAGCAGGGTGAGGGCGTCCCACACCGACTGCGGCCCGGTGGACTCGCCCGAGTGGGGTACCGAGTGCAGGCCGGCGGCTCGCGCAGCGGTGAAGTGGGGCGCGAACTGGGGCCGCGGCACGCCGATCTCGGGTCCACCGAGGCCGAAGCCGACGAGCGCCTCCGGCCGGTGGTCCAGGGCGTACGACAGCGTCGCGTCGGCGGCCTCGAGCCCGGACTCGCCGGGGATGTCGTAGACCCAGCGCAGGACGACGCCGTGGTCGCGCTCGGCCGCCACCCGGGCGTCCTCGATGGCCTCGGTGTAGGCCTCGATGGCGATGCCCCGCAGCACCGAGGTGTACGGCGTCATCGTCAGCTCGGCGTACCTGACCTGCTGGCCGGCGAGCTCGCGGGCGACCTCGTAGGTCAGCATCCGCACGTCCTCGGGGGTGCGCAGGAGGTCGACCGTGGCGAGGTAGACGTCGACGAAGTGGGCGAAGTCGGTGAAGGTGAAGAAGCGGGCGAGCTCGTCCGGGTCGGTCGGCACGGTGGGGCTGGGGTGCCGCCGCACCAGCTCGGCCACGATCCGCGGCGAGGCCGACCCCACGTGGTGCACGTGCAGCTCGGCCTTGGGCAGGCCGGCGACGAAGGCGGTGAGGTCGGGACGCGGGGAGGGGGAGGTGCTCATGGCGCGCCAGTGTGCCCGAAATCCGGTGGAGGTCGTTCCCCGCACCGGGTAGGCAGGGGCCATGACCTCTCCCGGACTGGGCTGGCCGCGCCGCACCGAGCGGCTCGTCCTGCGACCCCCGACCGACGACGACCTCGACCGGCTGCTCGCCTGGCGCAACCACCCCGACGTCGCCCGCTGGCTGCTGCGCACCGTCGTCGACCCCACCTCCTACCGGGCCGCCTGGCGCGGCAGCTCCGACGACCCGTGGGACCACTCCGTCGTCGCGGTGCTGGGGGAGGAGGTCGTGGCCACCGTGTCGGTCGAGGTGCGCGACGGGATGGGCCAGCAGGTCGAGGGCAACCCGGCGCCCGGGAGCGAGGGGCTGCTCGGCTACCTCGTCGACCCCGCGCACCACGGCCGGGGGTTCGCCACCGAGGCGGTCCGCCCGATGCTCGACCTCGCCTTCCGCGAGCTCGGCCTGCACCGGGTCACGGCCGGGTGCTTCGCCGACAACGTCGGTTCCTGGCGGGTGATGGAGAAGCTCGGCATGCGGCGCGAGCAGCACGGGGTGCGCGACTCGTGGCACGCCGAGCTCGGCTGGGTCGACGGGTACACGTACGCGGTCCTGGCCGACGAGTGGCGCTGAGCCCACTCCGTCCGCCGCGCTCCGTCCGTCCCGCAGGCCGCACCCGTGCGCGCGGGCCGTGCGTGGCAGGCTGTCCCGGGCGCCCGGCATCCGGCCACGGCGCACCGTCCAGGAAGAGGGAACGACCAGTGAGCGACATCCTCGACGAGCTGCAGTGGCGGGGGCTGGTGGCGCAGACCACCGACGAGTCCGCGCTGCGCCAGGCACTCGCCGACGGGCCGATCACGGCGTATTGCGGGTTCGACCCCACCGCCCCGTCGCTCCACTTCGGCAACCTCGTCCAGCTGGTCCTGCTGCGGCACCTCCAGCGAGCCGGGCACCGCGTCATCTGCCTCGTCGGCGGGTCGACCGGGCTCATCGGCGACCCGCGGCCCTCGGCCGAGCGGGTGCTGAAGACCAAGGAGCAGACGGCGCAGTGGGTCGCGACGATCCGGGCCCAGGTGGAGCCGTTCCTCGACTCCGCGGGGGAGAACCCCGCGGTCTTCGTCAACAACCTCGACTGGACGCAGGGGATGTCGGCGCTGGACTTCCTGCGCGACATCGGCAAGCACTTCCGGGTGAACCAGATGGTGAAGAAGGAGGCCATCGCGGCGCGCCTGAACTCCGACGAGGGCATCTCGTACACCGAGTTCAGCTACCAGCTCCTCCAGGGCCTGGACTACCTCGAGCTCTACCGGCAGTTCGGCTGCACGCTGCAGACCGGCGGCAACGACCAGTGGGGCAACCTCACGGCCGGCTCCGACCTCATCCACCGGGTCGAGGGGGCGTCGGTGCACCTGCTGACGACCCCCTTGCTCACCGACAGCTCGGGGGAGAAGTTCGGCAAGAGCGCCGGCAACGCCATCTGGCTCTCGCCCGAGATGACCAGCCCGTACGCCTTCTACCAGTACTGGCTCAACGTCGAGGACGCGTCGGTGGTCGCCCTGCTCAAGGTCTTCACCGACCGCTCGCAGGAGGAGGTCGCCGAGCTCGAGCGGCAGGTGCGCGAGGAGCCCTGGCGCCGCGCGGCCCAGCGCACGCTGGCGGCCGACGTGACGACGCTGGTCCACGGCGCCGACGCGACGGCAGCGGTCCAGGCCGCGAGCGAGGCCCTGTTCGGCAAGGGCGACCTGCGCTCGCTGGACGCCCGGACCCTGCGCGAGGCCACGGCCGAGCTGCCCGGTGGTGAGGTCGCCGTGGGCACCTCGCTCGTCGACGCCCTGGTGGCCGTCGGGCTCGTCGACTCCCGCAACGCCGCGCGCCGCGCGATCGGCGAGGGCGGGGCCTCGGTGAACGGGGAGAAGGTGACCGACGCCCAGCACGTGCTCACGGAGGGCGACCTGCTCCACGGCGAGGTCGTCGTGCTGCGACGCGGGCGCAAGAACCTCGCCGCAGGTCGGGTCGCGACGCCGGCCTGACCGCGGAGGCAGAGTTGGTGACGGGATCCGTTGTGCCACAGCGGATCCGGTTGTCGGATCCGGCTCGGACGGCGACCGATTTGGAACGTCGGCGGTCCGTCCTCTAGTGTTCTCGACGTCAGCCCGAGAGGGAGGAACGGACGCCAAGCGGTTCGGGTGCACACCCGATCACCAAGCAGGCCGGTCCCGCGAGCTGACCACCCCCCTCGAAGCCCTGGTCTTCGGCCCGATCCGCACCGCGGAGCGAGTTTGACCGGAGCGGGAGGGGACAGGTAAGTTGGAGTGGTTGCCCCGGAGCGGAAACGCCCGGGACGACGACCCAGAACGGTAGCCCCCGATCCCACGCCTCGCGGTGTGTGGTCCGGTGCGCGTCCGATCCTTGAGAACTCAACAGCGTGTCAAAAATCGATGCCAAGTTTTACCTCGTCGCATCTTTGGTGTCCTTTGCCCGTTCGGGTGGGGGTGTCAGGGGTGCACGATTTTATCCTTTGGTTGATACGGACAAGCAGTGATTTTTTTGCTGGTTGTTTGTGCTCAGCCGGGGTTTGAACTACACCTAGTGGTGGTTTTATGGATTTTCACCTTCGGGTGGATACCAAACATCAACGGAGAGTTTGATCCTGGCTCAGGACGAACGCTGGCGGCGTGCTTAACACATGCAAGTCGAACGGTGATCTTGAGAGCTTGCTCTTGGGTGATCAGTGGCGAACGGGTGAGTAACACGTGAGTAACCTGCCCCAGACTCTGGAATAACCCCGGGAAACCGGAGCTAATACCGGATATGAAGTAGAGCTGCATGGCTACTACTTGGAAAGTTTTTCGGTCTGGGATGGACTCGCGGCCTATCAGCTTGTTGGTGAGGTAATGGCTCACCAAGGCGACGACGGGTAGCCGGCCTGAGAGGGCGACCGGCCACACTGGGACTGAGACACGGCCCAGACTCCTACGGGAGGCAGCAGTGGGGAATATTGCACAATGGGCGAAAGCCTGATGCAGCGACGCCGCGTGAGGGATGACGGCCTTCGGGTTGTAAACCTCTTTCAGCAGGGAAGAAGCGAAAGTGACGGTACCTGCAGAAGAAGCACCGGCTAACTACGTGCCAGCAGCCGCGGTAATACGTAGGGTGCGAGCGTTGTCCGGAATTATTGGGCGTAAAGAGCTTGTAGGCGGTTTGTCGCGTCTGCCGTGAAAATCCGGGGCTCAACCCCGGACTTGCGGTGGGTACGGGCAGACTAGAGTGTGGTAGGGGAGACTGGAATTCCTGGTGTAGCGGTGAAATGCGCAGATATCAGGAGGAACACCGATGGCGAAGGCAGGTCTCTGGGCCACTACTGACGCTGAGAAGCGAAAGCGTGGGGAGCGAACAGGATTAGATACCCTGGTAGTCCACGCCGTAAACGTTGGGAACTAGGTGTGGGTCTCATTCCACGAGATCTGTGCCGCAGCTAACGCATTAAGTTCCCCGCCTGGGGAGTACGGCCGCAAGGCTAAAACTCAAAGGAATTGACGGGGGCCCGCACAAGCGGCGGAGCATGTGGATTAATTCGATGCAACGCGAAGAACCTTACCAAGGCTTGACATGTACCGGAAACATCCAGAGATGGGTGCCCCGCAAGGTCGGTACACAGGTGGTGCATGGTTGTCGTCAGCTCGTGTCGTGAGATGTTGGGTTAAGTCCCGCAACGAGCGCAACCCTCGTTCCATGTTGCCAGCAGGCCCTTCGGGGTGCTGGGGACTCATGGGAGACTGCCGGGGTCAACTCGGAGGAAGGTGGGGATGACGTCAAATCATCATGCCCCTTATGTCTTGGGCTTCACACATGCTACAATGGCCGGTACAAAGGGCTGCGAAACCGCGAGGTGGAGCGAATCCCAAAAAACCG
The DNA here is from genome assembly GCF_043099285.1 of Oryzobacter telluris. GTDB lineage: Bacteria > Actinomycetota > Actinomycetes > Actinomycetales > Dermatophilaceae > Oryzobacter > Oryzobacter telluris. The sequence continues at coordinate 2,010,737 of NZ_CP170723.1, forward strand.
GTCTCAGTTCGGATTGGGGTCTGCAACTCGACCCCATGAAGTCGGAGTCGCTAGTAATCGCAGATCAGCAACGCTGCGGTGAATACGTTCCCGGGCCTTGTACACACCGCCCGTCAAGTCACGAAAGTCGGTAACACCCGAAGCCGGTGGCCCAACTCGTAAGAGGGGGAGCCGTCGAAGGTGGGACTGGCGATTGGGACTAAGTCGTAACAAGGTAGCCGTACCGGAAGGTGCGGCTGGATCACCTCCTTTCTAAGGAGCACTGGCCGGCCTAGCGCTGGTCCAGGCCCCGGTTTGCCCCCGAGTGTGGGGCACCGGGTGCTCACGGGTGGAACATCGATTAGTTGGCACCGGACCTGGTCCGGCCTGCGAGTACAGCCCTGTATGGGGTGTGGAAAGCGGTCGGGGTGGGGAAGGTGCTTGACACGTTGTTGGGTCCTGAGGGTTCGGGCGCAAGCTCACCCCCAGGCCAGTTGTGCTGGTCAGGACTCCTGCCTCGTGCGAACCGCTCCGCTTCAGCTTTGGTGCTGGCGGGTGTAGGCGCCGAACATGGTGGGAGGCCGCCCGTATGTTGAGAACTACACAGTGGACGCGAGCATCTTAAATCTTTGTGCATCAAGTTTTTAAGGGCACACGGTGGATGCCTTGGCACCAGGAACCGAAGAAGGACGTAGGAATCTGCGATAAGCCTCGGGGAGTCGATAACCAGACTGTGATCCGAGGATTTCCGAATGGGGAAACCCGGCTGGAGGCAAGTCCAGTCACTCCCACCTGAACACATAGGGTGGGTAGAGGGAACGTGGGGAAGTGAAACATCTCAGTACCCACAGGAAGAGAAAGCAACCGCGATTCCGTGAGTAGTGGCGAGCGAAAGCGGATCAGGCTAAACCTTATCTGTGTGATACCTGTCAGGGGTTGCAGATAAGGGGTCGTGGGACTTCTCAGTCAGTGCTGACACGCTGGCATGGAGTCAGAAATGTGCGTCATAGTCGAAGGGCATTGAATGGCCCGGCACAGAGGGTGCGACCCCCGTAGACGAAATGGCGTGCACTCCAGAGAACCATCCCAAGTAGCACGGGGCCCGTGAAATCCCGTGTGAATCTGGCGGGACCACCCGCTAAGCCTAAATATTCCCTGGTGACCGATAGCGGACAAGTACCGTGAGGGAAAGGTGAAAAGTACCCCGGGAGGGGAGTGAAATAGATCCTGAAACCGTGTGCCTACAAACCGTTGGAGCCTCCTTGTGGGGTGACAGCGTGCCTTTTGAAGAATGAGCCTGCGAGTTAGTGCTCAGTGGCGAGGTTAACCCGTGTGGGGAAGCCGTAGCGAAAGCGAGTCCGAACAGGGCGAATGAGTCGCTGGGTCTAGACCCGAAGCGGAGTGATCTACCCATGGCCAGGCTGAAGCGACGGTAAGACGTCGTGGAGGGCCGAACCCACTTAGGTTGAAAACTGAGGGGATGAGCTGTGGGTAGGGGTGAAAGGCCAATCAAACTCCGTGATAGCTGGTTCTCCCCGAAATGCATTTAGGTGCAGCGTCACGTGTTTCTTACCGGAGGTAGAGCTACTGGATAGCTGATGGGCCTCACCAGGTTACTGACGTTAGCCAAACTCCGAATGCCGGTAAGTGAGAGCGTGGCAGTGAGACTGCGGGGGATAAGCTCCGTAGTCGAGAGGGAAACAGCCCAGACCACCATCTAAGGTCCCTAAGCGTGTGCTAAGTGGGAAAGGATGTGGAGTTGCATTGACAACCAGGAGGTTGGCTTAGAAGCAGCCACCCTTTAAAGAGTGCGTAATAGCTCACTGGTCAAGTGATTCCGCGCCGACAATGTAGCGGGGCTCAAGCACACCACCGAAGCTGTGGCATTGACACATTGCCCGGCCACCACACCTGCGGGTTGGTGGTCCAAGCGTGTTGATGGGTAGGGGAGCGTCGTGTGGCCAGGGAAGCGGCGGAGTGATCCAGCCGTGGAGGCCACACGAGTGAGAATGCAGGCATGAGTAGCGAATGACGGGCGAGAAACCCGTCCGCCGAATAACCAAGGGTTCCAGGGTCAAGCTAATCTGCCCTGGGTAAGTCGGGACCTAAGGCGAGGCCGACAGGCGTAGTCGATGGACATCCGGTTGATATTCCGGAACCGGCGAAGAACCGCCCATGACGAACCTAGTGATGCTAAGCGCCCGAAGCCGGCCGCAGTCCACCTTTCGAGGTGGGCATGGCCGTGTGGAGCGCGCGACCCGAGCTGGTAGTAGTCAAGCGATGGAGAGACGCAGGAAGGTAGCCTCCGCGTGGCGATGGTTGTCCACGTCCAAGGGTGTAGGGAGTGACATAGGCAAATCCGTGTCACACATATCCTGAGACCTGATAGTGACCGCGTATGCGGGAAGCAGGGTGATCCTATGCTGCCAAGAAAATCTTCTAGCGAGGTTCGAGCCGCCCGTACCCCAAACCGACTCAGGTGGTTAGGTAGAGAATACCAAGGCGATCGAGTGAATCGTGGTTAAGGAACTCGGCAAAATGCCCCCGTAACTTCGGGAGAAGGGGGGCCCAGACCTTGAAGGACTTCACGTCCTAGGGGAAAGGGCCGCAGAGACCAGGGAGAAGCGACTGTTTACTAAAAACACAGGTCCGTGCGAAGTCGCAAGACGATGTATACGGACTGACGCCTGCCCGGTGCTGGAAGGTTAAGAGGACCGGTTAGACCTTCGGGTCGAAGCTGAGAATTTAAGCCCCAGTAAACGGCGGTGGTAACTATAACCATCCTAAGGTAGCGAAATTCCTTGTCGGGTAAGTTCCGACCTGCACGAATGGCGTAACGACTTCTCCACTGTCTCAACCGCGAACTCGGCGAAATTGCACTACGAGTAAAGATGCTCGTTACGCGCAGCAGGACGGAAAGACCCCGGGACCTTTACTATAGCTTGGTATTGGTGTTCGGTACGGCTTGTGTAGGATAGGTGGGAGACTGTGAAGCCGGCACGCCAGTGTCGGTGGAGTCAACGTTGAAATACCACTCTGGTCGTTCTGGATATCTAACCTCGGTCCGTGATCCGGATCAGGGACAGTGCCTGGTGGGTAGTTTAACTGGGGCGGTTGCCTCCTAAAAGGTAACGGAGGCGCTCAAAGGTTCCCTCAGCCTGGTTGGCAATCAGGTGTCGAGTGTAAGTGCACAAGGGAGCTTGACTGCGAGAGAGACATCTCGAGCAGGGACGAAAGTCGGAACTAGTGACCCGGCGGTGGCTTGTGGAAGCGCCGTCGCTCAACGGATAAAAGGTACCCCGGGGATAACAGGCTGATCTTGCCCAAGAGTCCATATCGACGGCATGGTTTGGCACCTCGATGTCGGCTCGTCGCATCCTGGGGGTGGAGTTGCTCCCAAGGGTTGGGCTGTTCGCCCATTAAAGCGGTACGCGAGCTGGGTTTAGAACGTCGTGAGACAGTTCGGTCCCTATCCGCTGTGCGCGTAGGAAACTTGAGAAGGGCTGACCCTAGTACGAGAGGACCGGGTTGGACGAACCTCTGGTGTGTCAGTTGTCCTGCCAAGGGCACCGCTGATTAGCTACGTTCGGAAGTGATAACCGCTGAAAGCATCTAAGCGGGAAGCACGCTTCAAGATGAGGTTTCCATGCACCGTAAGGTGTGAGAGGCTCCCGGCTAGACTACCGGGTTGATAGGCCAGATGTGGAAGTGCAGCAATGCATGCAGCTGACTGGTACTAATAAGCCGACAACTTGATACACACCAAAGACTTAAAATGCGTGTTCGCGTCCACTGTGCAGTTCCCGAGATACGGTCGGGAACCACCCCCACAACAGGGGTGAACCACCAAAGATATCTCCATAGAGTTTCGGCTGTCATAGCGAAGGGGAAACGCCCGGTCCCATTCCGAACCCGGAAGCTAAGCCCTTCAGCGCCGATGGTACTGCACTGGTGACGGTGTGGGAGAGTAGGACGCAGCCGGACAAACATTCCCAAAAGGGGAGGGCCCACCAGCCCTCCCCTTTTGCATACCCCCGAACAATTCGCGCCGAATTGGCGCAATTGCCGCGAATCGGCTGCAACTGCTGTCGGAGACGCCACCCGCCGGCGGCCGCAGCGGCGCGGTGCCCTGGTCCGTATGCTGACGTTCGGCTGCGTGCAGCCCCCTGGTCGATGAAGGAGAACAGCGTGTCCGAGAACGACGGTCGTCACCATGCCGACCGCGGGGAGTCCCGCGGCTCGGGCTCCGAGCGTCCTGCTCGGGGTCCTCGGCGCGACGGTCCCGGCGGCTCGGGCGGTGCCGGCGGGGAGCGCCGGTCCTTCGGCGACCGTGGTGGCCGCGGCGGTTCGGGAGCGGTGCGTGGTAGCTCCGGTGGCCGCCCCGGCGGCGACCGCGGGCGGGGTGGACCTCCGGGAGACCGGTCCCGTGGCCCCCGTGACGCGCGCGACGGTCGGGATGGGCGCACCGAGGACCGTGAGCAGCGCGGCGGCAGCAGACTGGCGCCCAAGGGCCCCAAGCTGCCCGAGCCCCGGATCCCCGAGGGGGTGACCGGCAAGGAGCTCGACCGCTCGGTGCACCAGCAGCTGCGCACCCTGTCCAAGGAGAACGCCGAGGGCGTGGCGCAGCACCTCGTCATGGTCGCGGCGCACCTCGAGGCCGACGACATCGACTCCGCCATGGCGCACGCCGAGACGGCGGTCCGGCGCGCCGGGCGCGTCCCCGCGGCACGCGAGGCGCTCGGCATGGTCGCCTACCGCAGCGGTGACTTCGCGCGGGCGCTCACCGAGTTCCGCACCGTGCGCCGGCTCAGCGGCTCCTCGCACCTGCTGCCGCTCATGGTCGACTGCGAGCGGGGGCTGGGCCGTCACGGCCGCGCCCTCGACCTCGCCGCGAGCCCGGAGGCCCGCACCCTCACCGAGGACGAGCGCATCGAGCTCGCCATCGTCGTCTCCGGCGTCCGCCGTGACCTCGAGCAGGACGACGCGGCGCTGCTGGCCCTCCAGATCCCCGCGCTCAAGCGCGGGCCGAAGGCGGGCGTGCACCGGCTGCACTACGCCTACGCCGACGCCCTGCTCCAGCTCGGACGCGGTGACGAGGCCCGCGAGTGGTTCCTCAAGGCGGCCGAGGGGGACGTCGAGGCCGAGACCGACGCGGTCGAGCGCCTCGAGGAGATCGACGGCATCGCGGTGACCGACACCGGGGACGACGAGGACCACCTCATCGACCTCGACACCGTGGACGCCGTCGACGGCGAGCCCACCCGGCCCACCGAGTGACCGAGACCCGGGCGGGGCGACCCCTGGTCGCCGGGTACGCCGCGGTCGTCAGCGACCTCGATGGTGTGGTCTACCGCGGACCGGCGGCGGTCCCGGGTGCGGTCGAGGCCCTCACCGCGGTGACCGTGCCGGTCATCTACGCCACGAACAACGCGTCGCGACCGGCCGAGGTCGTGGCCGAGCACCTGCGAGAGCTCGGGCTCACGTGTACCCCGGGGATGGTGGCGACCAGCTCGGAGGCCGGCGCCTGGCTGCTGTCCGACCGGCTCGAGCCGGGCGCCCAGGTCCTGGCCGTCGGGGGACCGGCCGTCGCCCTGGCCCTGCGCGAGGTGGGGCTGTCACCGGTCACCGCGCAGGACCGCCGCTCCGGGGCGGCGGCCCCGGTGGCTGCCCTCCAGGGCTACGGGCCCGACGTCACGGCGAGCGACCTCGCCGAGGTCGCCTACGCCGCCCAGGACGGTGCCCTCTGGGTGGCGACCAACACCGACGCGAGCCTGCCCACCGACCGCGGGGTCGCCCCCGGCAACGGCTCGCTCGTCGCGGCGGTGCGTGGCGCGGTGGGCCGTGACCCCGACCTCGTGGCCGGCAAGCCCGAGGCGCCGCTGTACCTCCTGTGCGCCCGGCGCCTGCAGGTCGCCGTCACCTCCGTGCTCGCCGTGGGTGACCGCCTCGACACCGACATCGAGGGAGCCGTGGCCGCGGGTGCCGACTCGCTGCTCGTCCTCACCGGGGTCGACGACCTGGCCGCCTGCCTGGCGGCGCCCCGGCACCGGCGTCCGACGTGGGTCGCGCCCGACCTCTCCGCCCTCCACGCCGACCCGTCGGCCCCGTCGCCGGGCGGGTCGAGCCTGGTCGACCTCGCGGCCGCCGTCGCCGCCGTGCACGACGCCACCGACCGCGGTGCACCCGCGACCGAGCTGGCCACGCTCACCTCCGTGGCCGAGCGGGTGCTCGCGCAGGTGACGCACCGGTAGCGTGGGCTCGCAGACGCGACCGACCGGTCGCCCCAGCGAGGAGGACCCATGGCCAAGCGATCCATCCACGGCTTCGTCGAGCTCGCGTCGGGTCTCGGTGACCTGACGCGCAGCCGGGCCAGGGAGGCCGCGCACGAGCTGCTCACCCTCACCGGGGTCGAGGGCTCGAGCAAGAAGGTCGCCAAGGAGGCCGGCCGCCTGGCCGACGACCTCCTCGCCGCCGCCGAGTCCAACCGCAAGCAGGTCGTCCGGCTGGTCCGCTCCGAGGTCGAGTCCGCCCTCGGGCGCGTCGACGTCGGCCGCCTCATCAGCGAGGTGCAGGGCCTGGGCGCCACCGTGGCCGCCCTCGCCGCGCAGGTCGACGACCTCGCCCGCTCCGCCGCCGGTCGCCCGACGCCGGGACGCCCCGTGGCCACCGTCGTCGACGTCGAGCCCGAGCCCGCCCGCGTCGCGCCCCGCCCGGCTGCGTCCTCGTCCGCGCCGGCGAAGAAGGCCCCGGCCACGAAGGCCGCAGCGAAGAAGGCCCCGGCGAAGAAGGCCCCCGCCAAGAAGGCGTCGGCCACGAAGGCCGCAGCGAAGAAGGCCCCCGCCACGAAGGCGCCGGCCAAGAAGGTCTCGACCGCGAAGAAGGCGCCCGCCACGAAGGCCGCAGCGAAGAAGGGCCCGGCGAAGAAGGCCCCGGCGAAGAAGGCCCCGGCGAAGAAGGCCCCGGCGAAGAAGGCCCCGGCGAAGAAGGCCCCGGCCGCGAAGAAGGCGCCCGCCACGAAGGCCTCGGTCACGACGGCGACGAAGGGCCCGGCCAAGAAGGCTCCGGCCAAGAAGAGCTCGACCGCGACGACGGCTCCCGCGGCCCCGACGGCGACGAGCGGCGGGACCGACGCGTGACCGAGCACCACCACGACGACCACGAGGCCCCCGCACCCCCGGAGACCGGCGACCTCGTCATCGACGCCGCCCTGAGCGACCTCGCCACGGCGCCCGCCGACGACCTCGACGCCCAGCTCGCCTCGGGCGAGGCGGTGCACCGGACCCTCCAGTCGCGCCTCAGCGACCTCGGCGGCTGACATCGCGCGTCTGGACGCCGAGCTGGTCCGTCGCGGGCTCGCGCGCTCCCGCGGCGACGCCCGCGAGCTCGTGGCCGCGGGCCTGGTCACGGTCGGCGGCACCACGGCGCGCAAGTCGTCGCACCCGGTGGAGGAGGACGACGTCCTCGCCGTGCTCGAGGACGGGCCCCGATGGGTGGGCCGCGCGGCACACAAGCTCGCGGCCGCGCTGCACGGCTGGGCCCCCGACGGCCTCACGGTCGCCGGACGGCGCTGCATCGACGTCGGCGCCTCCACGGGCGGCTTCACCCAGGTGCTCCTCGCCGCCGGCGCCGCGCAGGTCGTGGCGGTCGACGTCGGCCACGGGCAGCTGGTACGTGAGGTGGCGCAGGACCCCCGCGTCGTCGAGCGCAGCGGCACCACGGTCCGCGGCCTCAAGCCCGACAACGTCGGGGGAGCGGGCGACCTCGTCGTCGCCGACCTGTCCTTCATCTCCCTCACCCTCGTCCTGGCCGACCTCGTCCGCCTGATGACGCCCGACGGCGACCTCGTCGTGCTCGTCAAGCCGCAGTTCGAGGTCGGCAAGGGTCGGCTGAACCGCCAGGGGGTGGTGACCTCGGCGCGCGACCGCGCGGCGGCGGTGGAGAAGGTCCTCGACGCGGTCGAGGCGCAGCGGCTGTCCGTCCACGGCCTGCGGACCAGCCCGATCAGCGGCACCACCGGCAACGCCGAGTACCTCTTGTGGGCGCGGTCGGTGCCGTCGGACACAATGAGCGCCCAGCAGGTGCGCGCCCTCGCGCGCGAGCTCACCACCGAGACCACGGGAGGACGCCGATGACGACACCGTCGCGCCGCGTCCTCCTCGTCACGCACGTCGGCCGGCCCGAGGCCCAGCAGCTGGCCGCCGAGGTCGCGAGCCGGCTGCTCGCCTCGGGCATCGGCGTCGCCGCCCCCGCCGACGAGCTCGACGGCACCCCGCTCGCGGCCGTCGGCGGTGTCGAGGCCGTGGCGCACGACGGTGCGGCACAGGGCTGCGAGCTCGTCGTCGTCCTCGGCGGCGACGGCACGATCCTCCGCGGCGCCGAGCTCTCCCGCGGCAGCGGCGCCCCCGTCCTCGGCGTCAACCTCGGCCACGTCGGCTTCCTCGCCGAGGCCGAGCGCGAGGACATCGACGCCACGGTCGAGCGGATCTGCGCCCAGGACTACACGGTCGAGGAGCGCACCACCCTCGAGGTCGTCGCCCGCGAGGACGGCCACGTCGTCTTCGAGTCGTGGGCCCTGAACGAGGTCACCGTCGAGAAGGCGTCGCGCGAGCGGATGCTCGAGCTCACCGTCGAGATCGACGGCCGCCCGCTGTCCACGTGGGGCTGCGACGGCGTCGTCATGGCCACCCCCACGGGCTCCACCGCCTACGCGTTCTCCGCGGGGGGACCGGTCGTCTGGCCCGACGTCGAGGCGCTGCTCGTCGTCCCCATCAGCGCCCACGCCCTGTTCTCCCGGCCCGTGCTCGTCGGCCCGAACTCCCGCCTCGTCGTCGAGGTCGTCCGCGACACCGCGGCCGGGGGCGTCGTCTGGTGCGACGGCCGCCGCGCCGTGGGGCTTCCCCCGGGAGCCCGCATCGAGGTCCAGCGCTCCTCCGAGCCGGTGCGCCTGGCCCGCCTGTCGGCCGGCGGCTTCACCGACCGGCTGGTCGAGAAGTTCGCGCTGCCCGTGCAGGGGTGGCGCGGTGCCGCGCGGCGCCAGCAGGCCGAGGAGGACCCGGCGCCGTGATCGAGGAGATCCGCATCCGCGACCTCGGGGTCATCGACGAGGCCGTGCTGCCGCTCCACCGTGGCCTCACCGTCCTCACCGGCGAGACCGGGGCCGGCAAGACGATGGTCGTCACCGCCCTCGGCCTCCTGCTCGGGGGCCGCGGTGACTCCGCGCTCGTGCGCACCGGGGCCGACCGCGCGGTGGTCGAGGGCGTCATCGACCTCCCCGACGCGCACCCTGCCCTCGTGCGTGCCGCCGACGCCGGAGGAGACACCACCGACGGGCTGGTCCTCGTCCGCTCGGTCTCCGCCGACGGCCGTTCGCGCGCCCACGTCGGCGGACGCGCCGCCCCGGTGGGGCTGCTCGCCGAGCTCGGTGAGCACCTCGTCGCCGTGCACGGCCAGGCCGACCAGTGGCGCCTCAAGCGCGCCGACCAGCACCGCGAGGTCGTCGACGCGTTCGGCGGCGCCACGGTCGCCGACGCCCTCGCCGCCTACCGCGAGGTGCACGCCGAGCTCACCCGCGCCGCCACCGAGCTCGAGCAGCTGCGCGGTGCCGCCGCCGAGCGCGCCCGCGAGGCCGACGGCCTGCGGGTCGGCCTCGAGCGGATCGAGGCGCTCGACCCCCAGCCGGGGGAGGACGAGGCGCTGGCCGTCGAGTCCGAGCGGCTCGGGCACGCCGAGGAGCTGCGCGCCGGTGCCGGCGACGCCCACACCGCCCTCGCCGGTGACGACGACGACACGATGGCCGCGCCGGGCGTCCTCGAGGCCCTGGCCACCGCGTCGGCCCGGATCGCCGCCGTCAGCGGCAGCGACCCCGCCCTCGCCGAGATCGGCACCCGCGTCGACGAGCTGCGCTACCTCGCCGCCGACGTCGCGGCCGACCTCGGCTCCTACCTCGCCGACGTCGACGTCGACCCCGCCCGCCTCGAGCACGTGGAGCAGCGTCGCTCCTCCCTCGCCGACGTCACCCGCCTCTACGGGCCGACCGTCGACGACGTCCTCCTGTGGGGCAAGGAGGCCGCGCGCCGGGTCGACGAGCTCGAGGGCACCGGCGACCGCATCGGCGAGCTCGAGGAGCACGTCGTGGCCCTCACGACCGAGCGGGCCGACCTCGCCGCCACGCTCACCGCCGCCCGCACCAGCACCGCTGGGGCGCTCGGCACCCGCATCACCGAGGAGCTGAGCCACCTCGCGATGGGCTCGGCCACCGTCACCGTCGCGGTCGACGACTCCGGGCGCTTCGGCACCGAGGGCCGCGACGACGTCGAGATCCGCCTCGCCTCCGGCCCCGGCACCCCGCCGCGGGCGGTGACGCGCGCGGCCTCCGGCGGCGAGCTGTCGCGCGTGATGCTCGCCATCGAGGTGGCCACCGCCACCGACACCACCTCCGTGCCCACCTTCGTCTTCGACGAGGTCGACGCCGGCGTCGGCGGCCGGGCCGCCCTCGACGTCGGGGCGCGGCTCGCCGCTCTCGCGCAGCACGCCCAGGTCGTCGTCGTCACCCACCTCGCGCAGGTCGCCGCGCACGCCGACCGGCACCTCGTGGTCGAGCGCTCCGACGACGGCCACGTCACGCGCAGCGGCGTCCACGAGGTCGAGGGCGAGCACCGGGTGGCCGAGCTCGCCCGGATGCTCGGGGGCACCGGCACCGACGCGGCGCTGGAGCACGCTCGTGACCTGATGGCGCGCGCTCGGCCCTGAGCCGACGTGGCACGATGGTGCAGATGTCCATCCGCCTCCCCGCCCGCAGAGACCGCGGCCCCGTCGACGGGCTGAGCGGTCCCGCGCGCGTGGACCGCCGCACCAAGAACCTCACCAAGCGGCTGCGCCCCGGTGACGTCGCCGTCATCGACCACGAGGACATCGACCGGGTCAGCGCCGAGGCCCTCGTGGCCTGTCGCCCCGCCGCCGTCGTCAACGCCTCGCCGTCGATCTCCGGGCGCTACCCCAACCTCGGTCCCGAGATCCTCGTCGCTGCCGGCATCCCGCTCGTCGACCACGCCGGCCCCGAGGTCATGGCGCTCAAGGACGGGGTGGCCCTGACCCTCGAGCACGGCGCCGTCGTCGCCGACGGCCGCACAGTCGCCACCGGCGTCCTGCTCGACAACGACCTCGTGCAGGAGGCGATGAGCCGTGCCCGTGAGGGCCTGTCCGACCAGCTCGAGGCCTTCGCCGCGAACACGATGGACTACCTGCGGCGCGAGCGCGAGCTGCTCTTCGACGGCGTCGGCGTCCCGGACATCACCACCGACCTCGACGGCCGCCACGTCCTCATCGTCGTGCGCGGCTACCACTACAAGGAGGACCTCGAGACCCTCCGCCACTACATCCGCGAGTACAAGCCGATCCTCATCGGGGTCGACGGCGGTGCCGACGCGCTGATCCAGGCTCGGCACAAGCCGCACCTCATCGTCGGCGACATGGACTCGGTGTCCGACGACGCGCTGCGCTGCGGCGCCGAGATCGTCGTGCACGCCTACCGCGACGGCCGAGCCCCCGGGCTGGAGCGCGTGCGCTCCCTCGGCGTCGAGCCGGTCGTCTTCCCGGCCACGGGCACGAGCGAGGACGTCGCCATGCTGCTGGCCGACGACAAGGGCGCCACGCTCATCGTCGCCGTCGGCACGCACGTCACCCTCGTCGAGTTCCTCGACAAGGGCCGGTCCGGGATGGCGAGCACCTTCCTCACGCGGCTGCGCGTGGGCGGCAAGCTCGTCGACGCCAAGGGGGTCAACCGGCTCTACCGCGCCCGGATCTCCGGCGCGAGCCTTCTCGTCATGCTCACCGTGGGGCTGCTCGCGCTGTTCGCCGCCCTGTGGTCCACCGACGGCGGCCGAGCCCTGCTCCAGGTGCTCGGCGCCCGCATCGACGACCTCTGGTCGTCCATCCAAGGAGTGTTCGGGTGATCGACTTCCGGTACCACCTCGTCTCGATCGTCTCGATCTTCCTGGCGCTGGCCGTCGGCATCGTCCTGGGTGCCGGCCCGCTGCAGGGCGAGATCGGCGACACGCTGAACCGCGAGGTGGCCGGGCTGCGCCAGGACAAGGCGCAGCTCAACACGCAGCTCCAGCAGTCGAACGCCGCCCGCGACGGGCTCGACGCCTACATCGCCGAGACCAACGCGCAGGTGCTCTCGGGTGCCCTGAGCGACCGCAAGGTCGCGCTCGTCGTGTTCCCCGGCTCCGACGGTGCCGTCGCCGAGGCGACCGCAGCGGGCCTGCGGTCCGCCGGTGCGTCCGTGGTCTCGACGACCTCGGTCACCGACTCGTGGGTCTCGGTCGACGCGTCCAGCGCGGCGGCCCGGGACACGGCCGTGGCCGAGGCCGCGAGCCGCACGGGCGTCGACGTCAGCGAGACCGGAGCCGTGGCCCCGCGCGACGTCCTGCTCGCCGCCCTGCTCACGGCACCGAAGGCCGCAGGAGCCGAGACCGTGGCGCCCGCCGCCGCCGTCGAGGGCCTCACGCTGCTGTCGGACGCCGACCTCGTGGAGGTCGACACCGAGGGCTTCCAGACGGCGGACCTCGTCGTCGTGGTGGCCGGCGTCGTGACGTCGGGCGAGCCCGAGGCCCGCGCGACCGCGGCCGAGCGCTGGGTGGACCTGTCCATCGCGTTCGACGACCGCAGCACCGGGACCGTCGTGGTCGCCGAGACCTCCACCGCGGCGGCGGGCACCTCGGTGCTCGTGGCCGTGCGCAACGACGCCACCGCGACCCGGGGCGTGTCGACCGTCGACAACGCCGGGACGGCCCTGGGCCAGGCGAGCGTCGTGCACGGGCTCGTGCAGCAGGCGGCCGGCGACGTCGGCCAGTACGGCTTCGCCGGTGGTGCCGACGCCCCCTACGCTCCCGTCCCGGCGCCGTGAGCCGGCTGCGTGCCGTCGCGGCGGGTGCGCTCGCGGCGGCCGCCGCGCACGCTGCCTTCCGCGTCCTCACCGACCGGGTCCGCTCGGCGCGCTGGGAACGGACCAACCACGCGGGTGACCCCGTCACCCTCCTCGAGGGACCGGCGTACGTCGCCGGGTCCGCGGTGGGCGCACTCCTGGCCGGGCCGGCAGGCGTCGTCGCCGTCGTGGGGTCGGGGGGCTTCGGCGCCCTCGACGACCTCGCCGGCGACGGCGCGAGCAAGGGCCTCAAGGGCCACCTCGGCGCGGCGGCCCGCGGCGACATCACGACGGGGTTCGTCAAGATCGTCGGCATCGGGGCCACCGGCCTCGTCGCCGCAGCCCTGGCCGACCGGTCGCGCCCGGACGTCGCGGCGCTCGACACGCTCGTCGGCGGTGCGGTCGTCGCCGCCTCGGCCAACCTCGCCAACCTGCTCGACCTGCGCCCCGGGCGCGCCCTCAAGGCCACGGTGCTCGCGGCCGTCCCCTTGGCCCTCAGCACCGGGTCCGGTGGTGTCCGGTCCGCCGTAGCGGCCGGTGCGGCGCTCGGCGTCATCACCCCCGACCTCGCCGGCCGCGCGATGCTCGGCGACACCGGCGCCAACGCCGCCGGTGCGCTGCTCGGTACCGCCCTGCTCGACACCACCGGCCGCCGCGGCCGGCTCCTCGCCCTCGTCGGCCTCACCGCCCTGACCCTCGCGTCGGAGAAGGTGAGCTTCACCCGCGTCATCGAGTCGACGCCGGGGCTGCGCGAGCTCGACGCATGGGGTCGCCCGGCCCGATGAACCGTCGACGCATCGCCACCGGCATCGCGGGGGCCGCCGGGCTCATCGCCGTGACGACCCTGCTCGCCCGTGCCGCCGGGTTCGCCCGCATCCTCGTCTTCGCCGACGCCGTGCGGGCCGGGGGAGTCGGGGAGGTCTACCAGAGCGTCAACGCGCTGCCCAACGTCCTGTTCGAGGTCGCGGCGGGCGGGGTGCTGGCGGCGGTCGCCGTCCCCCTCATCGCGGCCCGGCTCGGTGGCGGCGAGCGCGAGCGCGCCGACCACCTCGCCTCCGTGCTCCTCAGCTGGGCGCTCGTCGTCCTCGTGCCACTCGGCGCCGTCCTCGCGCTGGCCGCGCCCGCCCTGGCCGGCTGGCTCGTCGACGACTTCGACCCCCGCGCCCACGACGTCGCCACCACGCTGCTGCGGATCTTCGCGGTGCAGGTCCCGCTGTACGGCGTCGGCATCATCCTCACCGGCCTCCTCCAGGCGCACCGGCGGTTCCTCGCGGCCGCCCTGGCGCCGCTCGCCTCCTCCGTCGTCGTCCTGGGCAGCTACCTCTGGTACGGCTCGTTGACCGGCGGCGAGACGTCACCGTCCCTCGTCGGCGACGACGCGATCGCCGTCCTCGGGTGGGGCACGACCCTTGGCGTCGTGGTGCTGTCCCTGCCGCTCGTCGTGCCCGCGCTGGGTACCGGGTGGCGCTGGCGCCCGGCCCTGCGCCTGGAGCGCGAGGACGCCACCCGGATGGCTTCCCTCGCGGGTGCGGGCGTCCTCGCCCTCGTCGCGCAGCAGGGCGCCGTCCTCGTGACGATGTGGCTGGCGAACCACGCCGGCGACCGCGGGGTATTCCCGGTCTACCAGTACGTCCAGGCCGTCTACCTGCTGCCGTACGCCGTGCTGGCGGTCCCCGTGGCCACGAGCGCGTTCCCGGCCCTCGCGGCCCGCAGCGGCGCCGGCGAGGACGCCACCGACACGCTCGCTCGGTCGCTGCGCGCCGTCCTCGTCCTCACCGGCCTCGCGGTCGGCGTGCTGATGGCGACCGCCCCCGCCATCGGGGCCTTCTTCTCCGTCCTCGACGCACGGCGCGGGAGCGAGGGCGCCAGCCCGGCCGCGCTCGCGGCACTCCCGGCGGCGCTCACCGCCTATGCGCCGGGGCTGGTCGGGTTCGGCCTCACCGCCCTGCTGACCCGGGCCCTCTACGTGCGCGGCCGCCCGATGGACGCCGCCGTCGCCGCCGGCCTCGGCTGGGCCGTGGCCGCCCTCTTCCCGCTGCTCGCCGTCGGCTCAGGCCAGGGGCCCGACACGACCCTGCGGTGGCTGGGCATCGCCTCGACCCTGGGGATGTCGCTGTCCGGCGTCGCGCTCGTGTTCCTCGTCCGGCGCACGTGGGGGCCCGAGGCCACCGCCGGGGCCGGCCGGACCACCGGGGTCCTCGTCCTCGCCGCGGCCGTGTCGCTGCTCGTGGGCGACCTCGTGACCCGCACGGCGACGATGGACACCCTGCCCAGCGCCGTCCTCACCGGCCTCGGGGCGGGTCTGCTGGCGCTGGGTGCGGGGGTGGTGACGCTCGTCGTCGGCGACCGGTCCATGATGGGGGAGGTCCTCCGACGGGGCAGGACCAGGCGACGGGGAGGCAGGTCGACGTGAAGGTGCTCGTCGTGCTCGGAACGAGCGCGGGCGGTGTGGGACAACATGTTCGGGGTCTCGTCCGCTCGCTCACCGAGGCCGGGCACCACGTCGTCGTCACCGGCCCGGCCGCCGTCGCGGAGCACTTCGGGCTGGCCGAGGTCGCCACCTGCGTCGTGCCGCTCGAGGTGTCCGACCGGCCGCACCCGGCCCGCGACGCACGAGCGGTCCGCGACCTGTCGCGCCTCGTCACCGGCGCCGACGTCGTCCACGCGCACGGGCTGCGCGTCGCGGCCCTCGCCGTCCTGGCCACCGCGCGCAGCGGCCCGCCCGTCGTGTCCACCCTGCACAACGCCGCTCCCACGAGCGCGCTCACCGGCGCCGTCTACGCGGTCCTCGAGCGCATCGTCGCCCGGGGGAGCACCCTCGTCCTCGGGGTCTCCGCCGACCTCGTCGAGCGGATGGCGGCGCTGGGCGCCCGGCGCACCGCCCTGGCCGTCGTGCCGGCCCCACCGCGGCGCGAGGCCGACCGCGACCGCTACGCCGTGCGCGCCGACCTCGGCCTCGGCGAGCACACCGCCCTCGGGGTGGTGATCGCCCGGCTCGCCGCGCAGAAGGGGCTCGACGTCCTCCTCGACGCCCACCGCGTGCTGCGTGACGACGCGGCCGTCGACCTGCTCACCGTCGTCGCCGGCGACGGGCCGCTCCACGACGAGCTCGCCGAGCGGATCGCCGCCGAGCGGCTCCCCGTCCGCCTGCTCGGGCGGCGCGACGACGTGCCCGACCTCCTCGCCGCCGCCGACGTCGTGGTGTCGAGCGCGGTGTGGGAGGGTCAGCCCGTCGGCCTGCAGGAGGCCCTGCACGCCGGTGCCGCGATCGTCGCCACCGACGTCGGGGGCACCCACGCGGTCGTGGGCGACGCCGCCCTGCTGGTCCCGGGTGGCGACGCCGTCTCGCTCGCCCGCGCGGTGCGCGACGTCGTCCTCTACGGCGGGGTCCGCGACGACCTGCGGTCCAAGGCGGTCGAGCGCGCAGGGCAGCTGCCCACCGAGGCCGACGCCCTCACCGCGGCCCTCGCCGCGTACCGCTCGGTGCTCCCGAGGGGCCTCATCGGGGCCTGAGGGTGACCCCGGGGGGTGTCCGCGGAGTGGATTTCGCGGGGTCACCGGGGGTGTCGGTCGGTGAGGGGCCCACTCATCGCCTAGAGTTGAACCCCGTGGTGCTCCAGACGACGAAACAGATCTTCGTGACCGGAGGCGTCGCCTCCTCCCTCGGCAAGGGGCTCACGGCCTCCTCCCTCGGTCACCTCCTGCGGGCGCGTGGGCTGCGGGTGACGATGCAGAAGCTCGACCCGTACCTCAACGTCGACCCCGGGACGATGAACCCGTTCCAGCACGGGGAGGTCTTCGTCACCGACGACGGCGCCGAGACCGACCTCGACATCGGGCACTACGAGCGCTTCCTCGACGTCAACCTCAAGGGCAGCGCCAACGTCACGACCGGGCAGGTCTACAACCGGGTCATCCAGCGCGAGCGGCGTGGCGAGTACCTCGGTGACACCGTCCAGGTCATCCCGCACATCACGAACGAGCTCAAGGAGCGGATGCGGGCGCAGGCCGCCGGCTCGCCCGGGGTCTCGGACGCCGACGCGCCGGACATCATCATCACCGAGATCGGCGGCACGGTCGGCGACATCGAGTCGCTGCCGTTCCTCGAGGCCGCGCGCCAGGTCCGCCACGACCTCGGCCGTGACAGCGTCTTCTTCCTCCACGTCTCGCTCGTGCCCTACCTCGCGCCGAGCGGCGAGCTGAAGACCAAGCCGACCCAGCACTCCGTGGCCGCGCTGCGCCAGGTCGGCATCCAGCCCGACGCCCTCGTGCTGCGCGCCGACCGCGAGATCCCCGAGTCGATCAAGCGCAAGATCTCGCTGATGTGCGACGTCGACACCGAGGCCGTCGCGGCCGCCGTCGACGCCCCGAGCATCTACGACATCCCCAAGGTCCTGCACCGGGAAGGCCTGGACGCGTACGTGATCCGACGCCTCGGCCTGACCTTCCGTGACGTCGACTGGACCGACTGGGACCTCCTCCTCGACCGCGTGCACGAGCCCGAGCACGAGGTCGAGGTCGCGCTGGTCGGCAAGTACATCGACCTCCCCGACGCCTACCTCTCGGTCACCGAGGCCCTGCGCGCCGGCGGCTTCCACCACGACGCGAAGGTGCGGATCCGCTGGGTCGCCTCCGACTCGTGCGAGACCGAGTCCGGTGCCACGAAGGCCCTCGGCGGAGCCGACGCCGTCCTCATCCCGGGTGGCTTCGGCGTGCGCGGCATCGAGGGCAAGGTCGGCGCGCTGCGCTGGGCCCGTGAGCGCGGCGTCCCCACCCTCGGCATCTGCCTGGGGCTGCAGTGCATGGTCATCGAGTACGCGCGCACCGTCGCCGGCATCGAGGGCGCCAGCTCGACCGAGTTCGACCCCGACAGCCCGGCCCCCGTCATCGCGACGATGGAGGAGCAGAAGGCGTTCGTCGAGGGCGCGGGAGACCTCGGCGGCACGATGCGCCTGGGCAGCCAGCGAGCGGCGCTGCGCGAGGGCTCGGTCGTCGCCGGCGCCTACGGCGCGACCTTCGCCGACGAGCGGCACCGCCACCGCTACGAGGTCAACGAGTCCTACCGCGGCCAGCTCGAGGACGCGGGCCTCGTCATCAGCGGCACGCACCCCGAGCTCGGCCTCGTCGAGTTCGTCGAGCTGCCCAAGGACGTGCACCCGTACTACGTCTCCACGCAGGCGCACCCGGAGTTCAAGTCGCGGCCCACGCGGGCGCACCCGCTGTTCGCCGGGCTCATCGGCGCGGCCATCGAGGAGCAGCGCTCGTCGCGGCTGGTCGAGGTCGAGCGCCAGCGCCACCACGAGCACGCCGAGGCGAATGCCTGACGTGTCGCCGGTGCGCGACGACATCGCGCCGCGGCCGGTCGTGGAGTCGGTCGTCTCCTTCGCGGGGCGGGTCTGGGACGTGCGCAGCGAGTCGGTGGACCTCGGTGAGGCCGGTGTCGTCGTCCGCGACTTCGTCGACCACAGCGGGGCCGTCGCCGTGCTCGCGCTCGACGAGGATGACCGGGTCGTGCTGGTCCAGCAGTACCGGCACCCGGTGGGCGCGTTCGAGTGGGAGCTGCCCGCGGGTCTGCAGGACGTCGCCGGGGAGCCGCCGCACCTCACCGCCGCGCGCGAGCTGGCCGAGGAGGCCGACCTCGTCGCGGGGGAGTGGCACCTCCTCCTCGACCACTACGCGTCGCCGGGTGGGTCGAGCGAGGCGCTGCGCGTCTTCCTCGCCCGCGACCTCACCGACGTGCCGGAGGACGAGCTGCACGACCGCGACGGTGAGGAGCTGGGGATGCCGGTGCGCCGGGTCCCGCTCGACGAGCTCGTCGAGGCCGTGCTGGCCGGCGACGTGCACAACGGCACCCTGATGATCGCGACGCTGGCGGCCGCGCGGCTGCGCGAGCGCGGCTGGGCCGGGCTGCGGTCCGTCGACGAGCCGTGGCCCACGATGTCGCGGCCCCGCGGCCGGTCGTGAGCCTCCTGCGGGGCGGGCTGCCGGCCGACGCCGACTGCCCGTGCGGTGGTGTGCCGCAGGGGTCCTCGTGGTCCGCGTGCTGCGGACCGTTCGTCTCGGGCGAGGCGCCGGCCCCGACCGCGGAGCGGCTGATGCGGTCGCGGTACTCGGCGTACGCCGTGGGCTCGGCCGACCACCTCTTCCGGACCTGGCACGCGCGCACCCGCCCTGACGACGTCGACACCGACGACCGGGTGCGCTGGGTCGGGCTCGACGTCGTCGACGTGGTCGCCGGCTCGGCCGACGACACCGAGGGGGTCGTGGAGTTCCGCGCCCACTGGGTCAGCGACGACGACGGCCCCACCCGTCGGGGCGAGGTCCACGAGCGCAGCACCTTCACCCGACGCGGCGGCCGCTGGGTCTACGTCGCCGCCGAGTAGCCCCGGCTACTGGTAGGAGACGAACTGCGGGGTGGGGTGGACCTGGTCGAGGGTCTGCCGCGGCGTGAGCATCGGCGTGTCCTCGTCCTCGAAGTTCTTCCAGCCGAGCCAGACGCCCTCGGGCAGCCCGCGCCGGAGGGCGCTCCAGGTCTCCTGCTTGGCGCCCTGCCCGCCCTGGCCGTCGGCGTGGACGAGCCACTGCACCTCGTCGAGGGAGGTGTCGAGGCGCTCGCGTCCGCGGATCATCGAGGAGCGGAACTGGTGCAGGGTCAGCACCTTCGGCGGGAGGTCGTGCTCGCGGACCAGCCCGGCCAGCCAGGCGCCCACGGCGTTGACCTCCTCGACCGAGACCGAGCCGATCTGGTCGAGGTGCTTCTGGGTGGGAGCGAGCCGCCACTCGGGGTCGAGCGCGAGGCCGACCCAGGGGCGGCGCAGCAGCTCCTCGTAGGCCTTGGCCTGGGTGAGGAACGACGTGCGCCCGGGCTGGAGGTCGAGGACGACGTACGCGCCGGACCGCTCGGCCGCCTGCACCCACGGCATCAGGCTGCGGACCGACGTGGGCGTGGAGTAGTCGCCGTCCTTGCCCTTGGAGCCGGACGCGACCGTGGCGATGAGCTCGAAGGCCGGGACGACCGTGGTGTCGGTGAGGGCGGCGTACTGCGCGGCCAGTGCCGTCGTGCGCTCGGCCGCCTCGTCGGGGCGCTGCTCGCCGAGCATGCCGAGCGCGGCCGTGCCCGGGTGCCCGTAGAGCGCCACCATCATCCGGCCGGGGAAGGGGAGCAGGCCGCCGCCGGGGAGCTCCTTGGCGTGGCGGGCGGTGCGGACGCGGCGGGCGAGCCGTTCCCCGTCGGCGAAGCCGGGACCGACGCCGAGGACGGCGGCGCCCGGATGCTCGCGCAGGGCCACCCGGGTGGCCCCGGCGATGCGGGGGTCGGTGTCGGTGACGGTGACGGGGCTCGCGCCGCCCACCGCGGCGAGGGTCGCCTCGATGACGGGGGGCATGTCGGACCCCTTGCGGACGAGGACGGTCGCACCGTGGGCGCCCGGGCGGAGCGGCAGGCCGCGCAGTCGGGTGAGGCCCCGGTCGGACGAGCCGTCGCGGACCTCGCGGTCGCCGAACCGCTCCGGGACGGCGGGCGTGCCCGACGCAGCGCGGGCGACGCGGACGACCGTGCGGGTGCCCAGGCGATCGAGCTCGGCGTCGAGGCCGTCGCCGTCGACGAGGAGGGGCAGACCGAGTCGGCGCGCCACCTCGGTGCCCCGCGTGATGTCGGCCTCGGCCGCGGAGGTGACGACCACGGCGGTCGCCCGCTCGAGCAGGGTGCGTGACGCGGTGAGCGTCGCCGCGGCGAGGCCCTCGGGGTCGGTCGTCCGGGTCGGGTCGACGGAGCCCGCGCTGCCGTCGGTGCGGGGGACCACCTCGTGGGCAGGCGCGGACGGGGTGGTCCGGGCGCCCGACCCCTGGCGGGTTCCCGTGGTGCATCCGGCGGCACCCGCGACCCCGACCGCGACCGCCGCGCCGGAGCGCAGGAGGACGCGGCGCGGCACCGGGGTGCGCGCCGGCGCCGCTGCGGGTGGGGGCGTGCCGGGCATCGGACCAGCCTGTCACGGCCGGGCGCCCGGTCGTCAAACCCGTTCCTGTCGGTCGCGGCTGGTAGGCAAGGGGCCATGTACCTCGAGAACGTCGTCGTCGACGCCCGGGACCCGCAGCGGCTCGGTCGCTTCTGGGAGGCCCTGCTGGGCTGCACCACCCTCAGCGACGACCCGACCGGCAGCTTCGAGACCCGGCTCACCGTCCCCGACGGGCCGGTGCTCGACCTGTGCTTCGAGAAGGTCGATGAGCCACCCGCGCCGAGCCCGCGCCTGCACCTCGAGGTCAGCGGGGGCGACCGGCAGGACGAGGTCGTGGCCCGCGTCCTCGAGCTGGGCGGCCGGCACCTCGACATCGGGCAGCGTGACGTTCCGTGGGTCGTCATGGCCGACCCCGAGGGCAACCCGCTGTGCGTCATGGAGGCCCGTCCCGAGTACGCCGCATCCGGCCCGTTGTCCTCGCTGCCCCTCGACTGCGCCGACGTCGAGCGCGACACCCGGTTCTGGTCGGAGCTGTCCGGCTGGCTCCTCGCGCCGAGCTCGATGGCGAGCGCGCTGCGCCACCCCAGCGGCCGCGGCCCGCTGCTCGAGCTCTGCCCCGAGCTCGCCCCCAAGGGTCCCGACGACAAGAACCGGGTGCACCTCGACCTGCGCCTCGAGGCCTCCGACGACCCGGACGAGGTGGTCACCCGGCTCCTCGACCTCGGCGGCTCCGAGTTCCACCACGGGTGGGGCGACCTCCCGTGGCGGGTGTTCCGCGACCCCTCGGGCAACGAGCTCTGCCTGCTCCCGACGCCGAGGGGGTGAGGTCACGCGGTCGAGGACGGCCCCGCGACCTCCGTAGACTGTCCGGGTGCCCGGGCGCCCCACGCGCGGCGGTCCGGGCCGTTGCACCCCGCACCCGAACCGAAGGACCTCACGTGCTCCGCACCCACGAGGCCGGCACCCTGCGTGCCGCCCACACCGGCCAGACCGTCACGCTCACCGGCTGGGTGGCCAAGCGGCGCGATCACGGCGGCGTGGCCTTCATCGACCTGCGTGACGGCAGCGGCGTCGTCCAGGTCGTCGCGCGCGACGAGGTCCTCACCGGTGCGGCCCACGACCTGCGCAGCGAGTTCGTCGTCAAGGTCGTCGGCCAGGTCACCGCTCGCGACGAGCGCAACGTCAACCCCGACCTGCCCACCGGCGAGGTCGAGGTCGTCGCCACCGGCCTCGAGGTGCTCAACGCGTCGGCGCCGCTGCCCTTCCAGCTCGACGAGCGCGTCACCGTCGGCGAGGAGGCGCGCCTCAAGCACCGCTACCTCGACCTGCGCCGGCCCGGCACCCAGTCGGCGGGCCACGCCATCCGGCTGCGCTCGAAGGTCAACGCCGCCGCGCGCGGCGTGCTCGGCGCCCGCGACTTCGTGGAGATCGAGACCCCCACGCTCACCCGGTCCACGCCGGAGGGCGCCCGCGACTTCCTCGTGCCCGCGCGCCTCGCGCCGGGGTCCTGGTACGCGCTGCCGCAGAGCCCGCAGCTGTTCAAGCAGCTGCTCATGGTCTCGGGGATGGAGCGGTACTACCAGATCGCCCGCTGCTACCGCGACGAGGACTTCCGCGCCGACCGCCAGCCCGAGTTCACCCAGCTCGACATCGAGATGAGCTTCGTCGAGCAGTCCGACGTCCTCGAGCTCGGTGAGGCCGTGGTCCGCGAGATCTGGAAGCTCATCGGGGTCGAGCTGCACACCCCGTTCCAGCAGATGACCTACGCCGAGGCGATGCGCCGCTTCGGGTCCGACAAGCCCGACCTGCGCTTCGGCGTCGAGCTCGTGGAGTGCACCGAGTACTTCAAGGACACCCCGTTCCGCGTGTTCCAGTCCGAGTACGTCGGCGCCGTCGTCATGCCCGGCGGGGCGAGCCAGCCCCGCAAGCAGCTCGACGCGTGGCAGGAGTGGGCCAAGCAGCGCGGCGCCCGCGGCCTGGCGTACGTGCTCGTCCAGGAGGACGGCACCCTCGGCGGCCCGGTCGCCAAGAACCTGTCCGAGGAGGAGGCCGCGGGCCTCGCCGGGCACGTCGGCGCCGAGCCCGGCGACTGCGTGTTCTTCGCCGCGGGCGGCACCAAGGCCTCGCGCGCCCTGCTCGGGGCCGCGCGCCTGGAGATCGGCAAGCGCTGCGGGCTCGTCGACGAGTCGGCGTGGAGCTTCCTCTGGGTCGTCGACGCGCCCCTGTTCGAGCCGGCCTCCGAGGCCGTCGCGGCGGGCGACGTCGCCGTCGGCACGGGCGCCTGGACCGCGGTGCACCACGCGTTCACCTCGCCCAAGGAGGAGTTCCTCGACACCTTCGACACCGACCCCGGCCCGGCGCTGGCGTACGCCTACGACATGGTCTGCAACGGCAACGAGATCGGCGGCGGCTCCATCCGTATCCACCGCCGCGACGTGCAGGAGCGCGTGTTCGCGGTCATGGGCCTGACCCAGGAGGAGGCGCAGGAGAAGTTCGGCTTCCTCCTCGACGCCTTCGCGTTCGGCGCCCCGCCGCACGGCGGCATCGCCTTCGGCTGGGACCGCATCGTCATGCTCCTCGGCGGCTTCGAGAGCATCCGCGACGTCATCGCGTTCCCGAAGTCGGGCGGCGGCTACGACCCGCTCACCGAGGCTCCCGCCCCCATCACGCCCGAGCAGCGCAAGGAGGCCGGCATCGACAGCACGCCCCCGGCCCCGAAGGCCGACGACGGCGAGCCGACGGACGGCCCCGCCCCGGCCTGACCCCGACACGTCCGACGCGACGACGCCGCCCCTCCCGACGTGGGAGGGGCGGAGTCGTGCGTCGCGGCCGGTCGTCCTCAGCGGGCGAGGAACTCCACGAGGACGAGGTTGAACTCCTCGGTGTGCGAGTCGTTGATGCCGTGCGGGCCGTCGGCGATGACGTGCAGCTGCGCGCCGGGGACCTGTGCCGCCGTGCGCTGACCCGACTTCTCCAGCGGCACGATGGCGTCGGCGTCGCCGTGCACGACGAGGACGGGCACCGTGACCTCGGCCAGGTCGCCGCTGAAGTCCTCGACCCACGAGCGGATGCACTGCACCGCGGCGTGGACGTCGGCCTGGGCGGCGAGGCCGAGGGCGGCCTGCCGCTGCGCCTCGGTCACCTTGAGGTCGCCGTTCGCCGAGTAGAAGTTCGTGAGGAACCCGTCGAGGAAGCCGCTCGGGTCGGCGGCGAGGTCGCGTTGCATCCCCTGGACCGTCTCGTCGTCGAGGGCGCCGTCGGGGTGCGCGTCGTCCTTCGCGAGGTTCGGCGGGATGGCCGCGGCGAACACGGCGCTGTGGACGCGTTCCTCGCCGTGGGTGCCGATGTAGCGGGCGACCTCGCCGCCACCCATCGAGAACCCGACGAGGCTGACGTCGTGCAGGTCGAGCCCGGTGAGCACGGCGTCGAGGTCGCTCGTCAGGGTGTCGTAGTCGTAGGAGGACTCCTCGCCCGGCTTGCCCGACTGCCCGAAGCCGCGGCGGTCGTAGGTGACGACGCGGTGGCCGGCCTCGCTGAGGGCGGCCACGGTCGCCGACCACGAGGCGCCGCTGAGGGGCCAGCCGTGGATGAGGACGACGGGGCGGCCGTCACCGCCGGTGTCCTCGACGTGGAGGTCGACCGAGCCGTTGCTGATGGTGCTCATCGTTCACCTTTCGTGGGGGCTGTCACGGCCACCGTAGGCACGTCGCCCCCGCGCCCGCACCCGTCGGGGCGCAGGAATTTCCGCAGGTCACCCACAGTTCGGGTGCCGGTCGCCGTCAGGCGAACCAGCGGCTCGTCCACTCCATCCCGGTGGTGAACCCCAGCCGGAGGTAGAGGCGCCGCGCGACGTCGTTGTCGGCGAACATGCCGAGGGCGCAGGCGCCCGTCGTCGCCACGGCGTCGCGGGTGAGGCGCGCGGTGACGGCGGCCCCCCAGCCCTCCCCGCGGCGGTGCCCGGCGACGGCGATGCCGGCGAGCGTGGGGGTGCCCGCCTGCGACGGCTCGCAGCCGCCGACCGCCACGAGCGCGCCGTCCCCGGGGTCGCGGACGGCGACCCACCGCTGGCCGGGGCGGGCGAACGGCTGGCCGTGGGTGGTGGGGCTGTGGTGGGCGAGGAACGCCTCGGCCTCGTCGCGGGCGGTCGGGTCGAGCTCGACGACCCGGTCCTCGCCGCGGACCTGTGGGGGTGACCGGGTGGTCCAGAGCCAGTCCCACTCGCCGCCGCGCTCCCCGAGGTCGAGCCGTGACGTGGCGACGTCGATGCAGCCGCGGGGCACGCTGACGTGGCGGTTGGCACCGCCGGTGACCCAGGCGCGGACGGCGGGGTCGTCGAGGAGGGTGGCGAGCGCTTCACGGCTCCCGAGGACGGCGCTGCCCGGGACGCCGTGGTCGGACCGGCGGTGGAGGGCGACGGCGCCGTCCGGCAGGTTCCCGACGGCCCAGCCCGGTGCCACGAACCCGGCGCCGACGTCGAGGACGGCGACGGGGTGGTCGCCGGTGGCGGCAGTGGCCTCGGCCGCGTCGGTGAGGACGCGGACCGCTCCGGTCCCGGGGTCCTGCGGCGTCATGGGAGCAGCCTGCCACGGGGGCACCCGGCGAATGCCGTTGCCGTGGGCGGGTGCCGGTGGCACGGTGGTGCGCATGCCCGCCTCCCGGACCCGACCCGCCCGCGACGCCGACGAGCGCGCGAACCTCCTCGGCTGGTACGACCTCCAGCGGGGGATCGTCCGGCTCAAGTGCTCCGGGCTCACCGACGAGGACGCGCAGCGGGTGCTGCTCCCGTCGTCGCCCCTGATGACGGTGGCCGGGATCCTGTCGCACCTGTCCTGGACCGAGGACCTCTGGTTCCGCGAGTGCTTCCTCGGTGAGCGGGCGCAGGGGAGGGGCTTCGGCCCGGACCTCGAGGACGACGCCGAGTTCCGGGTGTCCGGGGTGCCCCTGGCCCGGCTGCTCGAGGAGTACGAGGCCGCCTGCGCCCGGTCGGACGCGGTCATCGCGGCCCACGACCTCGACGACACCGGCAGCACGGCCATCCACTCGGTCGGCGAGGCGACGCTGCGCTGGATGGTGACGCACATGCTCGAGGAGACCGCCCGGCACGCGGGCCACCTCGACCTGCTGCGCGAGATGCTCGACGGCGAGACCGGCTACTACTGACGGGCGTCGCGGCGACTAGCCTGCGTCGGGTGAGCCAGGACGGGACGGACCTCTTCGGGGCGGCGGCAGCCGGCGCCGGGGTGCCCCTGTCGCAGGCCGCCCTCCCACCGCTCGCCGTGCGGATGCGTCCGCGCACGATCGACGAGGTCCGCGGCCAGGCCGACGTCCTGCGTCCCGGGAACCCGTTGCGCCGGCTCATCGAGGGCAGCGGGGGAGCGGCCGGCCCGCTCTCGGCGATCCTCTGGGGGCCGCCGGGCACCGGGAAGACCACCCTCGCCCACCTCGTCGCCAGCGCCGCCGACCGCGAGTTCGTCGAGCTGTCCGCGGTGACGGCGGGCGTCAAGGACGTCCGCGCCGTCATGGAGGGGGCCCTGCGCGCCCGCGACCTCTACGGCCGCCAGACCGTGCTGTTCCTCGACGAGATCCACCGCTTCACCAAGGCCCAGCAGGACGCCCTGCTGCCCGGCGTGGAGAACCGGCAGGTCGTCCTCGTCGCCGCCACGACCGAGAACCCGTCGTTCAGCGTCATCGCCCCGCTGCTGTCGCGCTCGGTCCTCGTCACCCTCGTGCCGCTGACCGACGACGAGGTCGCCGACGTCCTCACCGCCGCCACCACCGACGAGCGCGGCCTCGACGGCGCCTACGCCCTGGCCGACGACGCCCGCGACCACCTCGTCCGACTCGCCGGCGGGGACGCCCGACGAGCGCTCACCTTCCTCGAGGCCGCGGCCGGCGTCGCCGAGGACGCCCTCGCCCCCGGTGCCGAGCGGCCCGACGTCCTCACCCTCACGCTCGCCCAGGCCGAGCAGGCGGTCGCCACCGCGGCCGTCCGCTACGACCGCACCGGCGACCAGCACTACGACGTGGCGTCCGCGCTCATCAAGTCGATGCGCGGCTCCGACGTCGACGCCGCCCTGCACTACCTCGCGCGGATGCTGGAGGCGGGCGAGGACCCCCGCTTCATCGCCCGGCGCATCGTCATCGCCGCGTCCGAGGACGTCGGCCTCGGAGACCCGACCGCCCTGCAGACCGCCGTCGCCGCGATGCACGCGGTGGCGCAGATCGGCATGCCGGAGGCGCGGATCATCCTCGCCCAGGCCGTGGTCCACAACGCCCTGGCCCCGAAGTCGAACGCCGCCTACACGGGCATCAACGAGGCCATCGCCGACGTCCGCGCCGGCAAGGGCGGGCCGGTGCCGATCCACCTGCGCGGCAGAGGGTACGGGGGAGCGGGCCGCATCGCCGACGCCGCTGCCAAAGCCGCCGGCAAGGGGAAGACCCCGCAGTACGTCTACGCCCACGACGAGCCAGACGGCGTGGCCCGCCAGCAGTACCTCCCCGACGACCTCGCGGGCAGCACCGACTACTACCGCCCCACCGACCGGGGGTTCGAGGCCCGGCTCCAGGAGCGCTGGCGCTGGCTGCGCGAACGCCTCGGCCGCGGCTGAGCGGCACGCCGGAATCGCGTGCGACGACACCGTGGCCCACGGGTAGGGTCGGACGCATGACGGTGACGCTCGGAGGAATCGCGGGACTCGTGGCGGCGCTCGCGTTCGCCTTCCTCGTCGTGCGGCTCGCGTCGCTCGTCGGCAAGGCCGGCCGCATCCTCGACGAGACCGCCGCCAGCGTCCGCGAGACGAGCGACAACATCCAGCCGACGCTGAAGTCCCTCACCGACACCATCGGCCTCACCAACGACCAGCTGACCCGGGTCGACGCCATCACGAGCTCGGTCTCGACGATGACGACCAACGCCTCCGCGCTGACCTCCGTCGCCGCGGCGACGGTCGGCTCGCCCCTGATCAAGGTCGCGGCGTACAGCTACGGCGTGCGCACGGCGATCAAGGGCCTGAAGAAGGTCCAGAAGTGAGGCTGCGCACCGTGCTGCTGGCCGCGGCGGCCGTCGGCGTCGGCTACGCCGTGTGGCGCCTGCCCGCGACGAAGCGCTTCGTCGCCACCGTCCGCGACGCCTCGGCCGAGCGGGAGGCCGAGCTGCGCGAGGCCGTCGAGGTCGCCGTCCGCACCGACGCCACCACCCGCGCGCCGCGGCACGCCGCCGGCGCGGGCGTCCCCGACCTCGACGTCGAGGCCGGCTGGGACCGCGGCCGCACGGCCCGCACCCGCCCCTCGACCGCCCTCGGCGAGGACGACCCCGGCCGCTCCCTCACCCCCGAGGAGGCGCGGGCCCTGCTGCTCGACCCCAGCGGCGAGCGAGCTCCGTAGGGCCCTCGCGCCCCCGCCCTCCCCCGACCCACCCGATCGGCCACCGCGGCGGACGGGCATACGATGTCGCGTGCCCGTGCCCGGTGGCACCCGTGAACACCAAGGACTGATTTCCCATGGAAACCGCTGAGATCCGGCGACGCTGGCTGGCGTTCTTCGAGAAGAACGGCCACACCGTCGTCCCCTCCGCGCCGCTGATCCACGACGACCCGAACCTGTTGTTCGTCAACGCCGGCATGGTGCCCTTCAAGCCGTACTTCCTCGGGCAGCAGAGCCCGCAGTGGGACCGCGCGACGAGCGTCCAGAAGTGCGTGCGCACGCAGGACATCGAGGAGGTCGGCAAGACCTCGCGGCACGGCACGTTCTTCCAGATGAACGGCAACTTCTCCTTCGGCGACTACTTCAAGGAGGGGGCCATCACCCTCGCCTGGGAGCTCGTCACCTCGTCGCAGGCCGACGGCGGCTACGGTCTGGACGCCGACCTCATCTGGCCCACGGTCTACGAGGACGACGACGAGGCCTTCGGCATCTGGCGCGACACCATCGGCGTCCCCGCCGAGCGGATCACCCGTCGCGGCAAGCTCGACAACTACTGGCACATGGGCGTCCCCGGCCCCGGTGGCCCGTGCAGCGAGATCTACCTCGACCGCGGCCCCGAGTACGGGCGCGAGGGCGGCCCGGCCGTCGACGAGGACCGCTACCTCGAGTTCTGGAACCTCGTGTTCATGCAGGAGGAGCTCTCGGCCGTCCGCGCCAAGGACGACTTCGACATCGCCGGCCCGCTGCCCAAGCGCAACATCGACACCGGCATGGGCCTGGAGCGCATGGCGACCCTGCTCCAGGGCGTCGACAACCTCTACGAGATCGACGAGGTCTACCCCGTCCTCGAGCGCGCGGCCGAGCTCACCGGCACCCGCTACGGCGTCAGCTCGGGCCACATGGTCAGCGAGTCGCACCCCGACGACGTCCGCCTGCGGGTGGTCGCCGACCACGTGCGCTCCAGCCTGATGCTCATCGGCGACGGCGTGACCCCCGGCAACGAGGGCCGCGGCTACGTCCTGCGCAGGATGCTGCGCCGGGCCGTGCGCTCGATGCGCCTCCTCGGCTACGAGGACCCCTGCCTGCCCGAGCTGCTCCCCGTCTCCGTGGAGCGGATGACGCAGTCCTACCCCGAGCTCGGCACGGGCTTCGACCGGATCAGCCAGATCGCCTACGCGGAGGAGGAGGCGTTCCGCCGCACCCTCGCGGCCGGTACCACCATCCTCGACGTCAAGGCGAAGGCCGTCCGCGACGGCCAGGGCCCCGACGGGTCGAGCAGGCCCGAGCTGCCTGCGGCCGACGTCTTCCAGCTGCACGACACGTACGGCTTCCCCGTCGACCTCACGATGGAGATGGCGGAGGAGCAGGGCCTGGTCGTCGACCGCACGGCGTTCGACCGCCTCATGCAGGAGCAGCGCGACCGGGCCAAGGCCGACGCGAGGTCGAAGAAGTCCGGCCACGCCAACACCGAGGTGTGGCGCGACCTGCGGGCCATCGGGTCCACGGACTTCCGCGCCTACGAGGAGCTGACGAGCGAGGCGTCCGTCCTCGGGCTCGTCGTCGACGGCACCCGGGTGGCCGAGGTCGAGCAGGGCCAGCGCGGCCAGGTCGTCCTCGACCGCACCCCCTTCTACGCCGAGTCCGGCGGCCAGATCGCCGACGAGGGCGTCATCACCGCCGACGGCGTGGTCCTCAAGGTCCTCGACGTCCAGCGCCCGGTGAAGGGCCTCATCGCCCACACGGTCGAGGTCGTCTCGGGCTCGCTGCGCGAGGGCGCCGGCGTCCTCGCCCAGGTCGACCCCGAGTGGCGGCTGTCCGCGTGCCAGGCGCACTCGGGTACCCACGTCGTCCACGCGGCGCTGCGCGAGGTGCTCGGCCCCACGGCCCTGCAGTCCGGCTCGTACAACAAGCCCGGCTACCTCCGCCTCGACTTCGCGTGGGGGCAGGCGCTCTCGCCCGCGACCCGCAGCGAGATCGAGGAGGTCGCCAACCTCGCGGTCCGGAAGGACCTCCCGGTGTCGGCCACCTACATGCCCCTGCCGCAGGCCCGCGACCTCGGTGCCCTCGCGCTGTTCGGCGAGACCTACGGCGACGACGTCCGCGTCGTCGAGATCGGCGGGCCCTGGAGCCGCGAGCTCTGCGGTGGCACCCACGTGCAGCACTCCAGCCAGGTCGGCGCGCTCACCCTGACGGGGGAGTCGTCGGTCGGGTCGGGCGTTCGCCGTGTCGAGGCGTTCGTCGGCATCGACGCCCTGCGCTTCCTCGCACGGGAGCGAGCGATCGTCGCCGAGCTGAGCACCCTCGTCGGCGCCCGCCCCGACGAGCTCGCCGAGCGCGTCGGCCTGATGGTGGCGCGCCTCAAGGACGCCGAGCGCGAGCTCGACCGCGCCCGCAAGGAGCAGGTCACCGCAGCGGCGGGCAACCTCACCGAGCGCGCCAAGGACGTCAACGGCATCACCTTCCTCGGCCACGACGCGGGGGACGCCGACGCCGGCGACGTCCGCACCATGGTCCTCGACCTGCGCGGACGCCTCGGCAACGAGCGCCCTGCGGTCGTCGCCATCACCGGTGCGGCCAAGGGCCGACCCGTGGTGGTCGTCGCGACCAACGAGGCCGCGCGCGGCGTCGGCATCAGGGCCGGTGAGCTGGTCCGCGTGGCGGCGTCCGCCCTCGGTGGCGGTGGCGGCGGCAAGGACGACATCGCTCAGGGTGGCGGCCAGGACCCCTCGAAGGTCGGGGAGGCCCTCTCGGCCGTCGAGTGGCGCGTCGGGGAGCTCGCCGGCTGATGCCGGACCCCGGCGCCTGGCTCGGGGTCGACGTCGGGACGGTCCGCGTCGGCGTCGCGGTCAGCGACCCGCGCGGCGTCCTCGCGACCCCCGTGGCCACGCTCGCCCGCACGCCGGGGACCCCTGCCGCCGCGGGGGACGACGACGTCGAGGAGGTCGCCCGGCTCGTGGCCGAGCACGGGGCGGTCGGGGTCGTCGTCGGGCTGCCCCGGACGCTTCGCGGAGACGAAGGTCCCGCTGCAGCGGGGGCCCGCCAGTATGCTGCGGTGGTTGCGGCGCGCATCGCGCCCGTCTGGGTCCGTCTCGTCGACGAGCGACTCACGAGCGTCGATGCGCACCGTGCACTCCGTGACAGCGGCGTCGCCGGGAGGCGGCAGCGGGCCGTGGTCGACCAGGCCGCGGCGGTGCTCATCCTCCAGACGGCCCTCGACACCGGACGCACCACCGGCGCCCCTCCCGGGGAGCCGGTCAGACCAGGACGGCGCAAGCCCCGGACGAAGGACGCGAGGCCGTGACGCACCAGCACGACTTCACCGACACCATCTTCGGGGGATCCGAGCCGGAGCCCGAGACGCGCCGGGCTCGCACCCGTGCCGAGCTGCACCGCGGGCGCGCCCCGCGCAAGGGTCCGCGCCGCTGGATCATCCTGCTGCTCGCCATCGTCCTCGTCGGCGGTGGCGCCTGGGCGGCCGTCGGCGCCCTCGCGCCGATGGTGTCGGGGCTGCTCGGTGGCTCCTCGCAGGCCGAGGACTTCCCCGGCCCCGGCGAGGGTGCGGTCACCGTCACCGTCGAGCCCGGGCAGACGGGCGAGGACATCGCGACGACGCTGCGCGACCTCGGCGTGGTCAAGACCCGCTCCGCCTACCTCGAGGCCGCGGCCGGCGACCCCAGTGCGGCCGCCGCGATCCAGCCGGGCAGCTACGCCCTGCTCAAGGGGATGCGCGGCGCCGACGCCTTCGAGACGCTCTCCGACCCCGCGAACCGGGTCGTCGCGCGCACGACGATCCGCGAGGGCCTGTGGGCCAACGAGGTCTACGCCACCTTGTCCAAGGGCACCGGGATCCCGGTCAAGGAGTACCAGGCCGCCGCGAAGGACACCGCGGCGATCGGCCTGCCCAAGGCCGCCAAGGGCAAGGTCGAGGGCTGGCTGCACCCCCTCACCTACGAGTTCCCCGACGGCTCCACGGCCAAGGACCAGCTCAAGACCATGGTCGCGGCCACCGTCAAGGCCCTGGAGGACGCCAAGGTCCCCGAGGACGAGTGGATGCGCACCCTCACCATCGCCTCCATCGTCGAGGGCGAGGTCAACGGCGACGCCGACCGCGCCAAGGTCGCCCGCGTCATCCTCAACCGGCTCGAGGGCGGCCCGCCCAGCTACGGCCTGCTCCAGATGGACTCCACCGTGCACTTCGTCGCGCAGGAGCGTGGCCGGGCCGGCACCACCAACGCCCAGCGCGACTCCGACAGCCCGTACAACACCTACAAGGTGCAGGGCCTGCCGCCCGGGCCGATCGACAGCCCCGGGACCAAGTCCATCGAGGCCGCGGCCAACCCCGCCAAGGGCGGCTGGTACTTCTTCGTCACCGTCGACCCCAGCACGGGCGAGACGAAGTTCGCCGAGACCGTGGCCGAGCACGACCGCAACGTCCAGGAGTTCCAGGCCTGGTGCCGGGCGAACAAGGACAAGTGCTGAGGGCCTCGGTCCTCGGGTCGCCGATCGCGCACTCCCTCTCGCCGGTCCTGCACCGGGCGGGGTACGCCGCGGCGGGTCTCGACGGGTGGGAGTACGAGGCGCACGAGGTCGACGCGGCCGGGCTGGCCCCGTTCGTCGCCGACCTCGACGACTCGTGGCGCGGCCTGTCGCTGACCATGCCCCTCAAGGAGGCGGCGCTGGCGGTGGCGGTGGCCGTCTCGGACGTCGCCACCCGCGCCGGAGCCGCCAACACCCTCGTCCGCCGCGCCGACGGTGGCTGGGACGCGACCAACACCGATGTCGCGGGCCTGGTCCGGGCGCTGCGCCCCTTCCTCGCCGACGGTGCGCGCCGGGCGCTCGTCATCGGCGCCGGGGCCACCGCCCGCTCGG
This sequence comes from Oryzobacter telluris, assembly GCF_043099285.1. Lineage (GTDB taxonomy): Bacteria > Actinomycetota > Actinomycetes > Actinomycetales > Dermatophilaceae > Oryzobacter > Oryzobacter telluris. The sequence goes on from NZ_CP170723.1 coordinate 2,043,887, forward strand.
CCGTGCTGGCGCTGGCCGAGCTCGGGGTCACAACCCTGACCGTGCGCGCCCGTGACACCGCGAAGGCCGCCGACCTGCTCGCCTGGGCGCTCGACCTCGGGGTCGGCGTCGTCAACGGCTCGGTCGCCGACATCGCGCCGTGGGTGACGACCCGCGACGACGTCGTGGTCTCCACGGTGCCGGCGTCCGCGGGGGAGTCGGTGGCCGCCACCGTGCCCGCCGCCCACGCCGGGGTCCTGCTCGACGTCGTGTACGACGGCTGGCCGACGCCGGTCGCGCGCGCCGCCGAGGCCGCGGGGATGATCGTGGTGTCCGGTCTCGACATGCTCGTCCACCAGGCCGCCGAGCAGTTCCGGCTCTTCACCGGCCACGACGCGCCGGTCGACGCGATGGCCGCCGCCGGTCGGGCCGCGCTGGGGTCGCGATGACGCCCTGGTGGGTCGTCGCCGCGTGCGCCCTGGTCCTCGGTGTGGTCGGCCACCTCACCGGTCGTGAGCTCGCCACCGGCGGGTACCGCATCCCCGAGGACGAGGCGACGCACGCGCCGCGCAACCCCTGGTGGACCGGACCGGCGACGGCCCTGTTCGCCGGGACAGCGGCGGTGTTCGTCGGCGGCGACGCCCGCTGGGCCGCGCTGCCCGCCTTCCTCCTCCTCGCCTGGCTCACGGTGGCGCTGATCTGGATCGACCTCGACGTGCACCGGCTGCCGGTGGGGCTCGTCGTGCCGGGTGGGGCCGCCATCGCCGGTCTGCTCGTCGTGGCCTCGCTGTCCGAGGGCGGGCGCCGCTGGGTGTCGGCGCTCATCGGCGCCGTGGCGATGGGGCTGGTCTACGTCGTGCTCGCGCTGCTGCCCGGCGGGGGAGTGGGCGGTGGCGACGTGCGCCTCGCCCCGGTCCTCGGCGGGCTGCTCGGCTGGCTCGGGATCGGGCACCTGACCGTGGGCATCGCGGCCGGGTTCGTCATCGGGGGGGTCGGCGCGGTCATCCTCCTCGTCGGCGGCCGCGTGGGGATGAAGTCGTCGATCGCCTACGGGCCGGCGATGTGCCTCGGGGTGTGGGTCGCGGTCGTCGGGACGTCCCGGATCCTGACCTGGCTGCTCGGTGGCTGAGACGCGCGTGGAAGGATCGTGGGCATGCTGCGCTGGCTGACCGCTGGGGAGTCGCACGGGCCCGCGCTCGTCGCGACCATCGAGGGCCTGCCTGCGGGCATCGAGGTGACCACCGCCGACGTGTCCGCCGCCCTCGCGCGGCGCCGGCTGGGCTACGGCCGTGGCGCCCGCCAGAAGTTCGAGCAGGACGAGCTGGAGTTCCTCGGCGGGGTCCGGCTGGGCCTGACCCTCGGGTCGCCGCTCGCGCTGCGGATCGGCAACAGCGAGTGGCCCAAGTGGCAGACCGTGATGAGTCCCGACCCCGTCGCGCTCGAGGACTACGAGGCCTCCGACGACGTCAACGCCGAGAAGGAGGTCGCCCGCAACCGGCCGCTCACCCGGCCGCGCCCCGGGCACGCCGACCTCGTCGGGATGCAGAAGTACGGCTTCGACGACGCCCGCCCGGTCCTCGAGCGCGCCTCGGCCCGCGAGACCGCGGCCCGGGTGGCCCTGGGTGCCGTGGCAGCCGCGTTCCTCGAGCAGGCCTACGGCATCCGGCTCGTCTCGCACACCGTCGCCATCGGCGCCGCGTCCGTGCGGGAGGACGCCCCGCTGCCCACGGCCGACGACGTCGCCGCCCTCGACGCCGACCCCGTGCGGGCCTTCGACCCCGAGGGCTCGGCCGCGATGGTCGCCGAGGTCGACGCCGCCCACAAGGACGGCGACACCCTCGGTGGCGTCGTCGAGGTCGTGGCCACCGGCCTGCCCCCGGGCCTGGGCTCGCACGTGCACTGGGACCGCCGGCTCGACGCGCGCCTGGCCGCCGCCCTCATGGGCATCCAGGCGATCAAGGGCGTCGAGGTCGGTGACGGCTTCCGCACCGCGGCCCGCCGCGGCTCGGTCGCCCACGACGAGATGGAGCGCGGCGCCGACGGTGTCATCCGCCGCCGCACCGGCCGCGCCGGTGGCACCGAGGGCGGGATGTCGGTGGGCGGGCTGCTGCGCGTCCGCGCCGCGATGAAGCCGATCTCCACCGTCCCGCGGTCGCTGGCCACGGTCGACGTCGCGTCCGACGAGCCGGCCCGCGCCATCCACCAGCGCTCCGACGTCTGCGCCGTCCCGGCGGCCGGTGTGGTCGCCGAGGCGATGGTCGCGCTGGTCCTCGCCGAGGCCTGCCTGGAGAAGTTCGGGGGCGACTCGGTCGCCGAGACCTCGCGTAACCACGCTGCGTACCTCGCGGCCATCCCCGCGACGATGCGCACGTGGGACGACTCCTGATGCCGCGCCTCGTCGTCATCGGCCCGCCCGGGTCGGGGAAGAGCACCGTGGGGGCGCTCGTCGCCGAGCTGCTCGGGGTGCCGTTCCACGACACCGACGCCGCGGTCGAGGTCTCGACCGGCCGGACCATCTCCGACATCTTCGTCGTCGACGGCGAGCCGGCCTTCCGCGCGCTGGAGCGCGCCGAGGTCGCCCGCGCGGTCGTCGAGGAGCCGGGGGTCGTCGCGCTGGGCGGGGGAGCGCCGGTCGACCCCGGCTCGCGGCAGGTGCTGGAGGGGCAGACCGTCGTCTTCCTCGACGTCGGGATCGCCGACGCCGCCAAGCGGGTCGGCTTCGACGTGAGCCGTCCCCTGCTCGCGGTGAACCCGCGTTCGTCGTGGGTGCGGCTCATGGCCGAGCGCCGACCCGTCTACGAGGCCCTGGCCACCCACCGCGTCGACACGGCCGGGCGGTCCGCGCAGGACGTCGCCGCCGAGGTCGCCGCCCTGCTGGGGGAGTCGTGAGCGCCGCCGACGCCACGGTCATCCCGGTCGGGGACGCCTACGACGTCGTCGTCGGGCACGGGGTGTCCGACCGGGTCACCGGCCTGCTCGCCGCCGGGGTCAGCCAGGTCCTCGTCGTGCGCCCGGACTCGCTGGCCGCGCTCGCCGAGCCCGTCGTCGCCCGGCTGCGCGCGTCGGGGCTCACCGTCCACGAGGCCTCCGTTCCCGACAACGAGGTCGCCAAGACCGCCGAGGTCGCGGCTGGCCTGTGGGCCGTGCTCGGCCGCCACGCGTTCACCCGCACCGACGCCGTCGTGTCCGTCGGTGGCGGCACCGTCACCGACCTCGCCGGCTTCGTCGCCGCCACCTGGCTGCGCGGGGTGCAGGTCGTCCACGTCCCGACGACGCTGCTCGCCATGGTCGACGCCGCGGTCGGCGGCAAGACGGGCATCAACACCGCCGAGGGCAAGAACCTCGTCGGCGCCTTCCACGAGCCCGCCGGGGTGCTGTGCGACCTCGACGTCCTCGCCACGCTGCCGCAGGCCGACCTCGTCGCCGGGCTGGCGGAGGTCGTCAAGGCCGGCTTCATCGCCGACCCGCGGATCCTCGAGCTCGTCGAGGCCGACCCGGCCGGCGCCACCCGCTGGGACGGTCCGCACACCCGCGAGCTCGTCGAGCGCGCGATCCGGGTCAAGGCCGAGGTGGTCGCGGCCGACCTCAAGGAGTCGTGGCTGCGCGAGATCCTCAACTACGGGCACACCCTCGGCCACGCGGTCGAGCAGGTCGAGTCGTACCGACGGCGCCACGGTGAGGCGGTCGCCATCGGGATGGTGTTCGCGGCCGAGCTCGCGCAGCGGTCCGGCCACCTCTCGCCCGAGGTCGTCGCGCTGCACCGCTCGGTGCTGGAGTCGGTCGGGCTCCCCACCTCGTACGACGGCGCCTCGTTCGAGGACCTCCTCACCGCGATGCGCCGCGACAAGAAGTCGCGCGGGGCGCTGCTGCGCTTCGTCGTCCTCGAGGACGTCGGCCGCCCCACCCGGCTCGAGGGCCCCGACGAGGCCTGGCTGACCGGCGCCCTCGAGGCCATCTCCACCCCCTGACCCGCACCACCGTCCGTTCCGCACCGCGCCGCCGTTCCGCGCCACTCCCGACCCGCCTCACCCCTCCCGGTTCGTACCGCCTGCCGTCCCGCGCCACTGCTGAGCCGCACAGGCCGCCCATCCGGTAGCGCCCTCCCGTTCGGCACAGTCCACCCACCGCGCTTCGGCTGCGGGCTCTGGTCCACTCGGTCGACTGGCGACGATCTGCGGGGATGGCGATGCGTACGCGCCGCCATCCGGGCGAGTGGACCAGAGCCGACCGAGTGGACCAGAGCCCGGAGGGGGGACTGGCGCCGGGGGCTGTGGATGAGGCATGGGCCCGCGGCATCCGGTGTGCCACGGTGGCCGGGTGCTCGGTGACCCGCCCCCTCCACCCTTCGACCCCGGCCTGCTCCGGTGGTCGCGGGACCTGCGACGTCTCCGTGTCGACCCGCGGCGGGCGGGGATGCACCAGGTGCGCCACGGTGCCTGGATCGAGGCCGCCGACTGGGCGGCGCTGACGCCCGAGCAGCGGCACGCCGCCCTCGTCCATGCGAGCGACCAGATGAGCGCCGACCCCGGAGGGCATGTCTTCGCCCTCGAGTCGGCCGCAGCGGTCTGGGGACTTCCGCGGATCGAGAGCTGGCCGCCGTACGTCACGGTCCTGGCCGCCGGGCCCAGGACTCGCGGCTCACGCCTGCTCAACGTCCACGTAGGGGCGCCGGCCACACCGGTCACCCTGCGGGGAGCTCGCGTGACGGGGGTCGCCCGCACGGTCGTCGACCTGGCCCGCACCGGCTCGTTCGTCTCGGCGCTGGCTGCCGCGGACCACGCCCTCAGGCACGGTCTGTGCACGCGCGGCGACCTCGTCGCCGAGGCGCGTGCTGTCCGGGCTCGCGTCCGAGGACGTCCCACCGCCCAGCTGGTCGTCGAGCTCGCCGACGGCAGCGCGATGTCCGCGGGCGAGAGCCTCTCGCGGGGCCAGATGTTCCTCCTCAACCTCCCGCGACCCCGGCTGCAGGTCGAGGTGGAGGACGACCTCGGCCTCGTGGGCGTCGCGGACTTCGGGTGGCCCGGAGTGGTCGGCGAGTTCGACGGCCGCACGAAGTACGGGCTGGACCGCGTCCCCGCGGGGGTCGACCCGAGCGAGGTGCTCTGGCGGGAGAAGCAGCGGGAGGACCGCATGCGACGCAGGTCCCGCGTCGCCCGCTGGATCTGGGCCGACGCGCTCCACGCGAGGCGGATGGTGGCGATCCTGGCCGAGGTCGGCATCCGCCCCCAGCCGCGCAGCACGTGGCTCGACCTCGCCCCGCGCTCGGCCTGACCCCCCGGGTGGCGTCGATCTGCGGGGATGGCGGTGCGTACGCGTCGCCTTCCGGGCAGGTGGACCAGAGCAGACCGAGTGGACCAGAGCCCGCGGGGTGGGGGCGGGCGGGGGAGGGGAAGGCGAGTGAGGGGACTCGCTCGCAGGAAGGGCACAGCGGACTCACCGTGAGCGCACCGCAGGGGCATGGAGGGTTCTCGTCATGAGCACCTCGACGCCGCCCCAGCCCACGGACCGCCCCGAGCCGGGGGTCCACCCCGACCACGACCGCGGGTTGGAGTTCGACGTCCGCACCCTCCTGGCCCGGCGTTCCGCCCTCGGCCTCATCTCCGGGGCCGGGCTGCTCGCCCTCGTGGGCTGCGCGACCGACACGACGTCGGGCTCCACGGCCTCGACCACCGCCTCGACGACGTCCAGCGCGACCGCCGGCGCGAGCTCGTCGGCCACCGCCACGGCCGCGGCGGGCGCCGTCGACACCGAGGTCCCCGACGAGACCGGCGGCCCCTACCCGGGCGACGGCTCCAACGGCCCGAACGTCCTCGACGACTCGGGCATCGTCCGCCAGGACATCACCTCCTCCTTCGGCACGAGCACGACCACGGCCGCGGGCGTCCCGCTCACCGTCAACCTCACGGTCACCGACGGCGCCAACGGGTACGCCGCGATGGAGGGTGTGGCCGTCTACGCCTGGCACGCCGACGCGCAGGGCCGCTACTCGATGTACAGCCAGGGCGTGGAGAACGAGAACTACCTGCGCGGCGTCCAGCCGACCAATGCCGAGGGCACCGCGACCTTCACCACCGTCTTCCCCGGGTGCTACGACGGGCGCTGGCCGCACATCCACTTCGAGGTCTACAAGAGCACCGCCGAGGCCACGAGCACCGGCCAGATCGTCAAGACCAGCCAGATCGCGCTGCCCCAGGCCGCCTGCGAGAAGGTGTACGCCGACACGGCCACCTACCCGCAGAGCGCGAGCAACCTGGGCCGGACCTCGCTCACCGGCGACATGGTCTTCGGCGACGACGGCGGCATCCACCAGCTCGCCACCGTGACGGGCGACGCGACGAGCGGGTACGTCGCCAACCTCACCATCGGCGTCTGAGCGCGGACGGGGCCACGCCGCGGGCGCGATAGGATCTGCGGTGATCCCCATCCCCCCTGCGGGGGTGACGCGCGCCCGCGGCCGGTCCGCGGCGTCTCCCGAGCACACGAAAGCGAAGACCCCGTGGCATCGACCAACGACCTCAAGAACGGCCTCGTCCTCAACCTCGAGGGCCAGCTCTGGACCGTGATCGAGTTCCAGCACGTCAAGCCCGGCAAGGGCCCGGCGTTCGTGCGGACCAAGCTGAAGAACGTCCTGTCGGGCAAGGTCGTCGACAAGACCTTCAACGCCGGCGTCAAGGTCGAGACCGCGAACGTCGACAAGCGCAACATGCAGTACCTGTACAACGACGGCCAGGACTTCATCTTCATGGACGGCGACACGTACGACCAGATCTCGGTCACCCCCGAGGTCGTCGGCGACGCCGCGAAGTACATGCTGGAGAACCAGGAGGCGATCGTCGCCCGCCACGACGGTGCCGTGCTCTTCATCGAGCTCCCGGCCTCGGTCGTCCTCGAGATCAGCTACACCGAGCCGGGCCTGCAGGGCGACCGCTCCACCGGTGGCACCAAGCCCGCCACCCTCGAGACCGGCGCCGAGATCGCCGTGCCGCTGTTCCTCGAGACCGGCACCAAGGTCAAGGTCGACACCCGCGACGGCTCCTACCTCGGACGGGTCAGCTGACCACGTGAGCGCCCGCACCAAGGCCCGCAAGCGCGCCCTCGACCTCCTCTTCGAGGCCGAGGCGCGCGGGGTCAACGTCGGCGACCTCCTGCGGGAGCGGCTCGCCGCCCCCGTCACCGAGGCCCCGCTGGCCGAGCTGACCGCCGACCTCGTGAGCGGCGTCGTCGAGCGCTGGTCGCAGATCGACGAGCTCATCGCCACCTACTCGCAGGGCTGGACCCTGCAGCGGATGCCCGCGGTCGACCGCGCCATCCTGCGCCTGGGCGCGTACGAGGTGCTGTTCTCCACCGACGTGCCCGAGCCCGTCGCGGTCAGCGAGTGGGTCGGGCTGGCCACCGAGCTGTCCACCGACGACAGCCCCCGGTTCGTCAACGGGCTCCTCGGCCGGCTCGTCGAGGTCAAGCCCACCCTGGCCTAGGCTCCACAGGGTGAGCACCGTGCGCCACGCCACCGCCGCAGACCTCCCGCTGATCGGGCCGATCGAGGACGCGGGTGACGCCCTGTTCACGCAGCTCTTCGGGGCCGTCGACTGGCCAGCCGCGAACACGGGGGAGGAGCGCGCGGCCGAGCCCGGCTTCCTCCTCGTCGTCGAGGAGCCGGACACCTGCGAGGTCGTGGGGTTCGCGCACGTCCTCGACCTCGACGGCCACCACCACCTCGAGCAGGTCGCGGTCCTGCCCGAGCACGGCAGGCGGGGCCACGGCAGCGCCCTGCTGGCCGGCGTCGCGCTCGAGGCCGCCCGTCGCGGTGCCGACGCGGTGACCCTGATGACGTACGCCGACGTCCCGTGGAACGGGCCCTTCTACGCCACCCACGGGTGGGTCGAGCTGGCCGAGGTGCCCGAGCACCTGCGCGAGATCGCCGAGGCCGAGGCGCGGATGGGCCTCGAGCGGCACGGGCGACGCATCGTCATGGCCAGGACGGTGGGTCCCGACCTCACTCCTCCAGGCGGAAGCCGAGCTTGATCCCCACCTGGTAGTGGGCCACGGCGCCGTCGGCGATGTGGCCGCGGATCTCGGTGACCTCGAACCAGTCGAGGCCGCGGACGGTGGTCGAGGCGCGCGACACGGCCGTGGTGATCGCGTCGTCGATGGACGTCGTCGAGCTGCCGACGACCTCGCTGATGCCATAGGTGTGTGCCATGCCGTCGATCATCCTCGGAGACGGGGGACCGGACCAGCGTGCGTTCGTCGCGGTTTCCGACGAGCCGTGAGGGCGCCCACCAGCCACTCGGCGGGTCCGGTCCCAACGAGGCGCCACCAGAGGAAGCCGGCCGCCATCGTGCCGGGCACGATGACGAGCCAGCCGAGCAGGTCGTTCTCCGCCGGTCGCGGGCCCCCGGGAGCCCACAGGGCGAGGACGCCCACGTGCAGGAGGTACAGGCTGAGCGAGACGGCGCCCGCGGCGAGCAGCGGGACCGTGACGACGCCGACGACCCGCATGGCGCGTGCGCCACGCACGGTGACGACGAGCACGGTGACGGCGTACGCGCCGAGGACGAGGCCGAGGTCGTGCAGGGTGTCCGGCAGGCTCCCCGACGACACGTCGGCCTCCGGCCGCAGGCGCAGCAGCACCGGTACCACGAGGTAGGCGAGCGGCGCGACCGCGAGCACCGTCCACAGCAGCACGTCCCGCCGGAACCCGTGACGCAGCAGGAGCGCCCCGAGCAGGAAGAACGGCAGCAGGTTGGTCAGGCGGTAGTGGGCGCTGAGGGCGACCCAGCCGGCGACCCGTGAGAACGGCGCCTCGGGGTCGGCGAACGCCCAGAGGAGCTCGGAGCGCGCCCACGCGTTGACCGGCGCGGCGAGCACGGCGCACGACGCCGCAACCGCGACCAGCCACCGCGTGGGCAGCAGCACCAGGGGCGCGCCGACGATGAGCAGGATCCCCAGCTGCCCCAGGACGATCGCCACCCACGTGTGCCACCCCTCCATCCAGACGCCGAGCGCGATGAGCAGCAGCCCCCGCACGACCTGCTGTGCAAGCATCCGCGCGCGCCGCGACCGGTCGGTCCGCTCCGCCACGAGCTGGGCGGACATCCCCATCACGAGGGCGAACAGCGGGGACGCCACGTCGTTGACCTGGCGCATGAGGAGCCGCACGACGTCCGGGGCCTCGGGGAGGAAGGGCACCGCGTGGGCCACGAGCATCGCCAGGATCGCCCCGCCCCGCAGGACGTCAGGGACGAGGAGTCGCGGTCCTCCCGCCGCGCCCGCCGTCCCGCTCATCGCCTCAGCCCCGGGTGATGGAGACCGGCGGCGGCTGCAGAGCCCGCAGGTCGGACGCCTGCTCGTGGGAGGTGCTCATCCCGCAACCGTAGTCACGGGGACGAGTGGGGGCCTCAGCGACCTCTCGGCCGTTCAGCGGGAGCCGGCGGCCGCGAAGACGACCTCGGGCCACGGCGAGGACGCGATCCACGCGCGGTAGGTCTCGGCGTCGGCATCGCGCGGCGGGAACAGCGCAGCGGTGCGAGCCGGCACCGGGACGGCCACGTCGGCACAGGAGGCGTCACGGTGGGGGACGGGCGGGACGGTGGTCTGCACGGTGGCCTCCTCACGGGCACTCGGCGGATGGTGGCGCCATTCCATCACATGATGTTGGGTCAGGCATAGACATCCGTTATGCGAGTTCGGCTGCTGGACACGACCCGTCAGCGGTGGTCGACTTGGGGCCATGCCCACGCTCGGGGAGACCTTCGCCCACGCCGTCGCCGCGAAGGACCACGACGCCGTGCGCGCCGTCCTCGCCCCCGACGTCGACTTCCGCGCCCTCACCCCGCGCCGGCCGTGGGAGGGCAGCACCCCCGACGACGTCCTCGACGCCCTCTTCGGCCACTGGTTCGAGGAGTCCGACGAGGTCCGCGCCCTGCTCGACGTCGAGACCGGCGAGCCGGTCGAGGACACCGAGCGGGTCGCCTATCGCCTGGCGCTGCACAACGACGACGGCGACTTCACCCTCGAGCAGCAGGTCTACTACCGGCACGACGGTGAACGGATCACCTACCTGCGCGTGCTGTGCTCCGGATACCGTCCCACCCGGCGGGCCGACTCGGAGGACGGTGCCGTCACCGGTTAGAGTGGCGACCGCCAGACATCCTTTAACGACCTGTCCCGTGAGGCAGGGAAGGAGGTCCGCGTCGATGACGCGCGCCGACAGCAGCAGCGTGCCCCCGGGGCACCCCCTCGACCCCAGCGGTCGCACCGTCCTCAGCTCCACGGACGTGGCTCGCGCCCTGCGGCGCATCGCCCACGAGATCCTCGAGCACAACAAGGGTCCCGACGACCTCGTCCTGCTCGGCATCCCGAGCCGCGGCGTCGAGCTCGCCCGCCGCCTCGTCGACCTGATCCGCGAGGTCGAAGGCGCCGAGGTCCCCGTGGGCAGCCTCGACATCACGATGCACCGCGACGACCTGCGCCATCAGCCCACCCGCGCCCCGATGCCCACGCGCATCCCCACGGGCGGCATCGACGACAAGGTCGTCGTCCTCGTCGACGACGTCCTGTACTCCGGGCGCACCATCCGCGCCGCGCTCGACGCCCTGTCCGAGTACGGCCGCCCCCGCGCCGTGCGCCTGGCCGTGCTCGTCGACCGCGGCCACCGCGAGCTCCCGATCCGCGCCGACCACGTGGGCAAGAACCTCCCCACCAGCCACACCGAGAAGGTGCAGGTGCGCCTGTCCGGCCACGACGGCATCGACGACGTCGTGCGCATCGCCGGAGGGGAGAAGTGATGGACCGCCACCTGCTCTCCAGCGCCGACCTCACCCGCGACGACGTGCGGATGCTCCTCGCCACCGCCGCCGAGATGCACGAGGTGCAGCGCCGCGACGTCAAGAAGCTCCCCACCCTGCGGGGCCGCACGATCATCAACCTCTTCTTCGAGGACTCCACCCGCACCCGCAGCAGCTTCGAGATCGCGGGAAAGTGGATGAGCGCCGACACCATCAACATCACCGGCAAGGGCAGCAGCGCGAGCAAGGGCGAGTCCCTGCGCGACACGGTCCGCACCATCGACGCGATGTCGGTCGACGCCCTCGTCATCCGGCACATGGCCAGCGGCGCCGCGCACCAGGTGGCCCAGTGGGTGGACGCCAGCGTGGTCAACGCCGGCGACGGCACCCACGAGCACCCCACGCAGGCCCTGCTCGACGCCTACACGATGGAGCAGCGGCTCGGCGACCTCGACGGGGCACGCGTCGCCATCGTCGGCGACCTCACCCACAGCCGGGTCTTCCGCTCCAACGCGATCACGCTGCGCACCCTCGGCGCGCACGTCACCCTCGTCGCCCCGCCCACCCTCATGCCCAGCGGCATCGGGGCCTGGGCCAGCGCCGACGGCCTGGAGACCACCGACGACCTCGACGCCGTCCTCGCCTCCGGACCCGACGCCGTGATGATGCTGCGCGTCCAGCGCGAGCGGATGAGCGGCGGCTTCTTCCCCACCGCCCGTGAGTACACCGTGGGCTACGGGCTCACCCGCGACCGCCTCCGCGCGCTCGCCGACGCCAACCCGGAGGCCGTCATCTGCCACCCCGGCCCGATGAACCGGGGCCTCGAGATCAGCGCCGACGCCGCCGACGCGGCCCGCAGCCTCGTCCTGGACCAGGTCTCCGCAGGGGTGGCGGTGCGGATGTCCGTCCTCTACCACCTCCTCGCGGGAGAGGGGGCCGCGGCATGAGCGACCTCCTCCTCACCGGCGCCACCTGGTACGCCGAGGACGGCACCGCCACCACCGGCGACGTCCACCTGCGCGACGGCGCCGTCGCCGGCACCGGCCGCACCGACGCGCCGAAGGGCACCGAGACCATCGACGCCGACGGCCTCGTCCTCCTCCCCGGCCTCGTCGACCTCCACACCCACCTGCGCGAGCCGGGCCGCGAGGACGCCGAGACGATCCTCACCGGCACCCGCGCCGCCGCGGTCGGCGGGTACACCGCCGTCCTCGCCATGGCCAACACCACCCCGGTCACCGACACCGCGGAGGCCGCCGAGCGCGTCCTCGACCTCGGCCGCGCCGCCGGGTACGCCGACGTCGTCCCGGTCGGGGCGGTGAGCAAGGGCCTCGAGGGCGCCGAGCTCGCCGAGCTGGGCCTGATGCACCGCAGCCGCGCGCAGGTCAACGTCTTCTCCGACGACGGCCACTGCGTCGCCGACGGCCGCCTGATGCGTCGTGCGCTCGAGTACGTGCGGGCCTTCGGCGGGGTCGTCAGCCAGCACAGCCAGGACCCGAGCCTGGCCGGGCCACAGGCCTGCTGCCACGAGGGCGAGCTCTCCGGCCGCCTCGGGCTGCCCGGCTGGCCGAGCGTCGCCGAGTCCACGGTCATCGCCCGCGACGCCATGCTCGCCGAGCACACGAGCAGCCGGGTCCACGTCGCCCACGTCAGCACCGCCGAGGGGCTCGACGTCATCCGCTGGGCCAAGGCGCGCGGCATCCGGGTCACCGCCGAGGTCACCCCGCACCACCTCGCGCTCGGCACCGACCTGCTCACCGGCTACGACCCGGTGTTCAAGGTCAACCCGCCGCTGCGGCCGACCGAGGACCAGGAGGCGCTGCGCGAGGGGCTGCTCGACGGCACCATCGACGCCGTCGCCACCGACCACGCCCCGCACGCCCGGCACGACAAGGAGCACGCCTTCGTCGACGCCGCCTTCGGGATGCTCGGCCTGGAGACCGCCTTCTCGGTGGTCCACGACCTGCTCGTCGCCGACGGGCGGCTCGGCTGGGCCGACCTCGCCCGCGTCATGTCGGTGGGCCCGGCGCGCATCGCCGGCCTCGTCGACCACGGTCGCCCCGTGGCCGAGGGCGAGCCGGCCAACCTCGTGCTCGTCGACCCCGCGGCCACGGTCACCGTCGACCGCGCCGCCACGCAGTCCCTGTCCCGCAACACCCCGTGGCACGGCCGGTCGCTGACCGGCGCGGTCCACACGACGATCCTGCGCGGGAGAGTCACCGCGCGAGGAGGGGAGCCCACCACATGCTGACCACCCGGGAGCCCGCCGTCCTCGTCCTCGAGGACGGCCGCACCTTCACCGGCCGCGCCTACGGCCACCGTGGCACCACGGTCGGCGAGGCCGTCTTCTCCACCGGCATGACCGGCTACCAGGAGACGCTCACCGACCCCAGCTACCACCGCCAGGTCGTCGTGATGACGGCCCCGCACGTCGGCAACACCGGCTGGAACGACGAGGACGACGAGTCCTCGCGCATCTGGGTCGCCGGCTACGTCGTGCGCGACCCCTCCATCCGGCCCTCGAACTGGCGCTCGCAGCGCTCGCTCGAGGACGAGCTCGACGCCCAGGGCGTGGTCGGCATCTGCGACCTCGACACCCGGGCCCTCACCCGCCACCTGCGCGAGCGCGGGGCGATGCGGGTCGGCATCTTCTCCGGTGAGGCCGCGGCGGCCCCGCGCGAGCGGCTGCTCACCACCGTCATCGACGCGCCGCCGATGGCGGGGGCCTCCCTGGCCGAGGAGGTCGCCACCAGCGAGGCGTACGTCGTTCCGGCGGTGGGGGAGAGGCGGTTCACCGTCGCGGCCGTCGACCTCGGCATCAAGTCGATGACGCCGCGGATGATGGCCGAGCGCGGCATCGAGGTCCACGTCCTGCCGGCCACCACGGGCATCGAGGACATCCGGGCCCTCTCGCCCGACGGCGTGTTCCTCTCCAACGGCCCGGGCGACCCGAGCACCGCCGAGCGGCAGGCCGAGCTGGTGCGCGGCGTCCTCGCCGACCGCACGCCGTACTTCGGCATCTGCTTCGGCAACCAGATCCTGGGCCGGGCCCTCGGGTTCGGCACCTACAAGCTCAAGTACGGCCACCGCGGCATCAACCAGCCCGTGATGGACCGCACCACCGGCAAGGTCGAGGTCACCGCGCACAACCACGGGTTCGCCGTCGACGCACCGCTCGACCGCGACAGCGACACCCCGTTCGGTCGCGTGCGGGTCAGCCACGTCTGCCTCAACGACGACGTGGTCGAGGGCCTGGAGTGCCTCGACGTTCCGGCCTTCTCGGTGCAGTACCACCCGGAGGCCGCGGCCGGCCCGCACGACGCCTCCTACCTCTTCGACCGGTTCGTGCAGCTCATGGAAGGACGGGGCGCCTGAGATGCCCAAGCGCGACGACATCACGAGCGTTCTCGTCATCGGCTCCGGCCCGATCGTCATCGGCCAGGCCTGCGAGTTCGACTACTCCGGCACCCAGGCGTGCCGGGTGCTGCGCGAGGAGGGGATCCGGGTCGTCCTGGTGAACTCCAACCCGGCGACGATCATGACCGACCCCGAGTTCGCCGACGCCACGTACGTCGAGCCGATCACCCCGGAGGTCGTCGAGGCGATCATCGCCAAGGAGCGCCCGGACGCGGTCCTGGCGACCCTCGGTGGCCAGACGGCGCTGAACTGCGCCATCGAGCTGCACGAGCGCGGCATCCTCGAGAAGTACGACTGCCCGCTCATCGGCGCCAACGTCGAGGCGATCCAGCTCGGCGAGGACCGCGAGAAGTTCAAGGGCGTCGTCGAGCGCTGCGGCGCCGAGTCGGCCCGCTCCTTCATCTGCCACACGATGGACGAGGTGCTCGCCGCCGCCGACGACCTCGGCTACCCGGTGGTCGTGCGCCCGTCGTTCACGATGGGCGGCCTGGGCTCGGGCTTCGCCTACACGCCCGAGGAGCTGCGCCGCATCGGCGGCGCCGGCCTGCAGTACTCGCCCGTCACCGAGGTCCTGCTCGAGGAGTCGATCCTGGGCTGGAAGGAGTACGAGCTCGAGGTGATGCGCGACCACGCCGACAACGTCGTCGTCGTCTGCTCCATCGAGAACCTCGACCCGATGGGCGTGCACACCGGCGACTCGATCACCGTCGCCCCGGCGCTCACCCTCACCGACCGCGAGTACCAGCGCCTGCGCGACATCGGCATCGCGGTCATCCGCGAGGTCGGTGTCGACACCGGCGGCTGCAACATCCAGTTCGCGGTCAACCCCGCCGACGGCCGGATCATCGTCATCGAGATGAACCCGCGCGTCTCGCGCTCCTCGGCGCTGGCCTCGAAGGCCACCGGGTTCCCGATCGCCAAGATCGCCGCGAAGATGGCCATCGGCTACACGCTCGACGAGGTGCCCAACGACATCACCCGTGAGACCCCGGCCAGCTTCGAGCCCTCGCTCGACTACGTCGTGGTCAAGGTGCCGCGGTTCGCCTTCGAGAAGTTCCCCGCCGCCGACGACACCCTCACCACGACCATGAAGTCGGTCGGCGAGGCGATGGCCATCGGCCGGTCCTTCACCGAGGCGCTGCAGAAGGCGCTTCGCTCGCTGGAGAAGAAGGGCAGCACCTTCCACTGGGAGGGCGAGGTCCCCAGCACCGAGGGGGCCCGCGCCCTGCTCGACCTCGCGCGCCGCCCCACCGACGGCCGGATCGTCCAGGTCCAGCAGGCGCTGCGCGGTGGGCTGTCCGTCGAGGAGGTCCACGAGGCCACCGGCATCGACCCGTGGTTCCTCGACCAGATGCGCCTCATCGAGGACGTCGCGGAGGCCGTCGCCGACGCCGCCGAGCTCACCCCCGAGCTGCTCCGCCTCGCGAAGCGCCACGGGTTCAGCGACGCCCAGCTCGCCACCCTGCGCCGGATGCCCGAGGCGGTCGTCCGCGGGGTCCGCCACGCCCTCGGGGTGCGCCCCGTCTACAAGACCGTCGACACCTGCGCCGCCGAGTTCGCGGCCAGCACGCCCTACCACTACAGCTCCTACGACGAGGAGGACGAGGTGGCTCCGCGCGAGCGGCCGGCCGTCATCATCCTCGGCTCGGGGCCGAACCGGATCGGGCAGGGCGTGGAGTTCGACTACTCCTGCGTCCACGCCAGCTTCGCCCTGCGCGACGCCGGCTACGACACCGTGATGGTCAACTGCAACCCCGAGACCGTCTCCACCGACTACGACACGAGCAGCCGGCTGTACTTCGAGCCGCTCACCCTCGAGGACGTCCTCGAGGTCGTGCACGCCGAGACCAAGGCCGGACCGGTCGCGGGCGTCATCGTCCAGCTCGGCGGGCAGACCCCGCTCGGCCTGGCCAAGGCGCTCAAGGCCGAGGGCGTGCCGATCGTCGGGACCTCGCCCGAGGCCATCGACCTCGCCGAGGACCGCGGCGCCTTCGGGCGCGTGCTCGCCGAGGCGAACCTGCCGGCACCGAAGCACGGCACCGCGTACAGCGCGGCCGAGGCCGTGGTCATCGCCAAGGAGATCGGCTACCCCGTCCTCGTGCGGCCCTCGTACGTCCTCGGCGGGCGCGGGATGGAGATCGTCTTCGACGACGAGACCCTCTCGGGCTACGTCGAGCGGGCCACGATCGCCAGCCCCGAGCACCCGGTGCTCGTCGACCGCTTCCTCGACGACGCGATCGAGATCGACGTCGACGTCCTCTACGACGGTGTCGAGATGTACCTCGGCGGGATCATGGAGCACATCGAGGAGGCCGGCATCCACTCGGGCGACTCGTCGTGCACCCTGCCGCCGGTCACCCTCGGCGCCGCCGAGCTCGAGCGGGTGCGCGAGTCCACCCTGAAGCTGGCGCAGGGGATCGGGGTGCGCGGGCTGATGAACGTGCAGTTCGCCCTGGCGCAGGACATCCTCTACGTCCTCGAGGCCAACCCGCGGGCGTCGCGCACCGTGCCCTTCGTCGCCAAGGCCACGGGTGTGCCGCTGGCCAAGGCGGCCAGCCGGATCATGCTCGGCTCCACCATCGCCGAGCTGCGCGCCGAGGGCGTCCTGCCGGCCCACACCGACGGTGGCCGGATGCCGGCGCACGCGCCGATGTCGGTCAAGGAGGCCGTGCTGCCGTTCAAGCGGTTCCGGACCAAGGAGGGCCTCGTCGTCGACAGCCTGCTCGGCCCGGAGATGCGCTCCACCGGGGAGGTCATGGGCATCGACAAGGACTTCGGGCGCGCGTTCGCCAAGGCCCAGCTCGGCGCCATCAGCGGACTGCCCACCAGCGGAACGGTGTTCGTCTCGGTCGCCAACCGCGACAAGCGGGCGATCATCTTCCCGGTGAAGCGCCTGCTCGACCTCGGGTTCCGCATCGTGTCCACCTCGGGCACCGCGGATGTCCTGCGGCGCAACGGGATCGAGGCCGAGGTCGTCCTCAAGCACGCCGAGCGCGGCGCCGACGGTCGCAGCATCGTCGACTGGATCAACGCCGGCGAGGTCGGCATGGTCGTCAACAGCCCGAGCGGGCCGAGCGCCTCGGCCCGGGCCGACGGCTACGCGATCCGGGCGGCCGCCGCCGCCACCGACACCCCGATCATCACCACGGTGCAGCAGCTGGCCGCGGCGGTGCAGGCGATCGAGTCGCAGATGACCGGCGAGCTCGAGGTCACCTCGCTGCAGGACCATGCCGCCGCCCTCGACCTCTACGGCATCGGGGCCGCGCAGTGAGCGCCGGTGTCGTCCAGGTCGGCGGCGAGCTCATCGCCACCCGACGCGTCGGGGCCTACCACCACCTGACCCTCGTGGCGCCGGGCGTGGCCGAGCTGGCCAAGCCGGGGCAGTTCGTCGCGCTGGCCGTGGGCGGCGAGACGTCGGCCAACCTGCTGCGCCGCTGCTTCTCCATCCACAAGGTCAAGCCGTCCGGCACGTTCGGCGGCACGGTCGACGTCGTCATCGCGGCGCACGGCCCGGGCACGCAGTGGCTCACCGCGCTGCGCCCGCACGACCCGGTCGACGTCGTCGGCCCCCTCGGTCGCCCGTTCCCGCTGCCCGCCGAGCCGGTGTCGTGCGTGCTCGTCGGCGGCGGGTACGGGTCGGCGCCGCTGTTCTGGCTCGCCGAGGCGCTGCGCGAGCGCGGCTGCCACGTCGAGATGGTGCTCGGCGCGGCCTCCGAGGACCGCCTGTTCGGGGTCGTCGAGGCGCGCCGCTCGGCCGACGGGGTGTCGGTGACGACGGACGACGGTTCCGCGGGTCGTCGGGGCTGGGTGAGCGACGTGCTCGGTGACGTCATCGACCGCACGAAGGCGGGCGTCGTCTACGCCTGCGGCCCGATGGCGATGCTCAGGTCCGTCTCCGACATCGCCACCGCGCACGGCGCCGTCGCCCAGGTCGCCGTCGAGGAGTCGATGGCCTGCGGGGTCGGCGTGTGCATGACCTGCGTCATGCCGGTCACCGGCAATGACGGGGTCACCCGGATGGTCCGCTCCTGCGTCGAGGGACCGGTGTTCCGCGGCGACCGCGTGCGCTGGGACGCGTTCGGCGACGGCATCTGCCGGGTGCCCGACGACGCGCTCGGCGCCCCGCGGGTGGGGGGGCACTGATGATCGACCTGCGCACCGACCTCGCCGGGATGGCGCTGCCCAACCCGGTGATGACGGCCTCGGGCTGCGCGGCGAACGGCAAGGAGCTGCACCGCTTCTTCCCCGTCTCCGAGCTCGGGGCGTTCGTCACCAAGACGGTGATGGCCGAGCCGCGCGCCGGCCGGGGCACGCCGCGCATGGCCGAGACGTCGTCGGGGATGCTCAACTCGATCGGCCTCCAGGGGCCCGGCATCACGGCCTTCCTCGACAAGGACCTCACCTGGCTGCACGAGGTGAACGCGCGCGTCCTCGTCTCCATCGCGGGGAACACGGCGGAGGAGTTCGGCGAGGTCGCCGAGCGCCTCGCCGCCCACCCGGCGTTCGCCGCGGCCGTGGGTGTGGAGGTCAACATCTCCTGCCCCAACGTCGCCAACCGCGGTCTGGTGTTCGCCTGCGACCCGGTCTCCTCCGAGCGGGTCGTGCGGATCGTGCGGGAGAAGCTGCCGCCGGGCACGTCGGTGTTCGCCAAGCTCACCCCCGACGTCACCGACATCGTCTCCGTCGCCGAGGCCGCCCTGCGCGCGGGCGCCGACGGCCTGACGATGATCAACACGCTGCTCGGCATGGTCATCGACACCGACCTGCTGCGCCCGCAGCTCGCGGGTGTCACCGGGGGGCTGTCCGGCCCGGCCGTGCGTCCGGTCGCCGTGCGCGCCCTCTGGCAGGTCACCGCCGCCATGCGCGCCGGGCGGCTGCCCTGGGCGCCGCTCATCGGGGTCGGGGGAGTGCGCACCGGGCGCGACGCCCTCGAGCTCGTCGCCGCCGGTGCCTCCGCGGTGCAGGTCGGCACCGCCACGTTCAACGACCCCTCGCGGCCTCGTCGCGTCGTCGACGAGCTCGAGGCCGAGATCACCCGCCACGGCTTCACCCGCTTCGCCGACGTCGTCGGCATCGCCCACGAGAGGACCGCGTCTTGAGCACGACCACCTTCGGGACCCGTCTGCGCGCCGCCATGGACACGCACGGCCCGCTCTGCGTCGGCATCGACCCGCACCGCGCCCTCGTCGAGTCGTGGGGCCTCTCCTACGACCTCGCCGGGCTCGAGCGGTTCGCGCTGACGTGCGTCGAGGCCTTCGCGGGGACGGTCGCGGTCGTCAAGCCGCAGTCGGCCTTCTTCGAGGTCTTCGGCTCACGCGGCGTCGCGGTCCTCGAGCGGGTCCTGTCGGACCTGCGCGCCGCCGGCACCCTGACGATCCTCGACGCCAAGCGCGGCGACATCGGGTCGACGATGGGCGCCTACGCCGAGGCCTTCCTCGGCGAGGACGCCACGGCCCCGGCCGACGCGCTCACGGTGAGCCCCTACCTCGGCTACGGGTCGCTGCGCCCGGCGATCGACCTCGCGGCACGCACCGGTCGCGGGGTCTTCGTCCTCGCCCTGACGTCCAACCCCGAGGGCCCCACGGTCCAGCACGCCGTCCGCGACGGCCACAGCGTCGCCGAGGCCGTCGTGGCCGGGGCGGCCGACGACAACGCCGAGGCCGCCGCGCGCGGTGAGCTCGGTCACGTCGGGCTCGTCGTCGGGGCCACCGTCGGTGATGCCGTCACCCGCCTCGGGCTCGACCTGTCCGGTTCCGCCGCACCGCTGCTCGCGCCCGGGCTGGGGGCGCAGGGCGCGGGACCGGGGGACCTGCGCGCCGTGTTCGGCGACGCCGTCGCCCAGGTGCTGCCCAACGTCTCCAGGTCGGTCCTGTCGGCCGGCCCGGACGTCGCCGCGCTCACCGAGGCCGCGGCGCGCGACGCCGACGCGGTGCGCGCCGCGCTCTGAGCACTGTCGAGGGTGCGCCACGCCCGAAGCCGGTCGGTTGACCCGGCCGACGTGCGCGATATGGTCGATGTGTCCCGCCGGGTGTTGAGCAGCCAGCGCCCGCACGTCCACGAAGGAACGACCCGTGGCCCTTCCGCCGCTCACCCCCGAACAGCGCGCCTCAGCCCTCGAGAAGGCTGCGGCCTCACGTCGAGAGCGCGCCGAGGTCAAGCACCGCCTGAAGCACTCCGGTGCCTCGCTCTCCCAGGTCATCGAGACCGGGAAGTCGAACGACGTCATCGGCAAGATGCGCGTCTCAGCCCTCCTCGAGTCGATGCCGGGCGTCGGCCGGGTCCGTGCCCGCCAGATCATGGAGGAGGTCGGCATCTCCGAGAGCCGGCGCGTCCGTGGCCTGGGGCAGAACCAGGTGTCGGCCCTGCTCGACCGCTTCGGGCGGTCGTGACCGCGGCCTCCCGACTCACCGTCCTCGCCGGGCCGACCGCCGTCGGCAAGGGGACCCTCGCGGCCTTCGTCCGCGAGCACCACCCCGAGGTGTGGCTGTCGGTCTCCGCGACCACCCGCCGCCCCCGGCCCGGCGAGGTCGACGGTGTCCACTACCACTTCGTCGACGACGCCGAGTTCGACCGGATGGCCCGTGAGGGCGAGTTCCTCGAGTGGGCCGTGGTCCACGGTCGCGCCCGGTACGGCACCCCGCGGGGTCCGGTGGAGCAGGCCCTGGCCCAGGGCCGACCCGCCCTGCTCGAGATCGACCTCGCGGGCGCCCGCCAGGTCCGCGCCACCATGCCCGACGCGTTCTTCGTCTTCCTCGCGCCCCCGAGCTGGGACGAGCTGGTCCGCCGGCTCGTCGGCCGGGGCACCGAGGACGCCGAGGAGCGCGAGGCCCGGCTGGCCACCGCGCGGGTCGAGCTGGCCGCCGCCACCGAGTTCGACGTCACCGTCCTCAACGACGACGTTCGTCGGGCGGCCGAGGAACTCGTATCATTGATGAGAACCCCCGTCACCGAGTCGAAGTGAGCCCCAGCGTGTCCGGAACCGTGGCCGACCCCATCGGCATCACCAACCCCCCGATCGACGAGCTCCTCGAGCGCGCCGACAGCAAGTACGCGCTCGTGCTCTACTCCGCGAAGCGGGCCCGCCAGATCAACGCGTACTACGCACAGCTCCAGGAGGGCCTGCTCGAGTACGTCGGCCCGCTCGTCGACTCCGAGGTCCACGAGAAGCCGATGTCCATCGCCCTGCGCGAGATCAACGAGGGCCTGCTCACCTCCACCCCCACGGAGGAGTGACCCCGTGAGGGTCGTCCTCGGCGTGGCCGGGGGCATCGCGGCCTACAAGGCCTGCACGCTCCTGCGCCTGCTCACCGAGGGCGGCCACGACGTCACCGTCGTCCCCACCGCCTCAGCCCTGCACTTCGTGGGTGCCGCCACCTGGTCCGCCCTGTCGGGCAAGCCGGTCCACACCGACGTGTGGTCCGACATCACCGAGGTCCCGCACGTGCGGATCGGCCAGCAGGCCGACCTCGTCATCGTCGCGCCCGCCACCGCCGACCTGCTCGCGCGGGCCGCCACCGGCCAGGCCGACGACCTGCTCACCAACGTCCTGCTCACCGCGCGCTGCCCGGTGGTCATGGCCCCGGCCATGCACACCGAGATGTGGGAGCACCCCGCCACCCAGGCCAACGTCGCCACGCTCAGCGAGCGGGGCGTCCACGTGGTGCCCCCGGCCTCCGGGCGCCTCACCGGGCGCGACACCGGCCCCGGCCGGCTGCCCGAGCCCGAGGAGCTCTACGCCGTGTGCGAGCGCGAGCTGGCCCGGGTCACCGCCGGTCGTGGGGCTGCGGCAGCCGCCACCCCCGCCGCGCGGGGCGACCTCTCCGGCCGGCGCGTCGTCATCAGCGCCGGCGGCACCCGCGAGCCCCTCGACCCCGTGCGCTTCCTCGGCAACCGGTCGTCCGGGAAGCAGGGGTACGCCCTGGCCGAGGCCGCGGCGCGCCGGGGTGCGTCGGTCGTCCTCGTCTCCTCCTCGTCCCTGCCCGACCCGCTGGGGGTCGAGGTCGTGCCGGTCGAGACCGCCCTCGAGCTCGAGGCCGCGGTGGTGAAGGCCGCGCAGGACGCCGACGTCGTGGTCATGGCGGCGGCCGTCGCCGACTTCCGGCCCGCGTCGTACGCCGGCCACAAGATCAAGAAGAGCCACGACGCCCAGGCCGACGGCTCGCAGGACGACTCCGCTCCGGTGGTCGAGCTCGTCCGCAACCCCGACGTCCTGGCCGGGCTCGTCGCCGCCCGCGGCGAGTCCACCTCGCCCGTCATCGTCGGGTTCGCCGCCGAGACCGGCGACGACACGGGCTCGGTCCTCGACCACGGCCGGGCCAAGCTGGCCCGCAAGGGCTGCGACCTCCTCGTCGTCAACGAGGTGGGTGCCGGCCTCACCTTCGGGCAGGACACGAGCACCGTGCACCTGCTCCGCCGCGGCTCCGACGGCGTCACCGACGTCGGACCCGCTCCCAAGTCGGTCGTCGCCGACGCCGTCTGGGACGCCGTCACCGACCTGCTCTGACCTCGCTGACCTGCACGGATGCGCGACGCGACACCTCGCGTGCACCGTTTCCGTTTTGGCCCGGCCCGTTGGGGCATGGTGGACTCGTGGGTCAACGACCTGCCGACGTCCCGGACCGGGAGCGGCGGAGAAGGAGCAGCCATGAGCAGCAACGACAGGACCACCGAGGCGCCTCGCGGCGACGCCCCCCAGGACGACGGCAGCACCAAGGCGTTCGACCAGCGCATCCACGAGGACGAGCGACTCGCCCGTGAGGACCGCCTCCACCGCGACCCCCGCGACGAGACCACCGACGACGTCGCCGACGGTGCGGCCGCCGGCCCGCTCGACCGCCGGTCGGTCGTCGCCGCGGAGCGCGAGCGCTTCGGCGGGGTCAAGCTCGGGTCGGCCTTCTTCGGCTGGCTGACCGCGATGGGCACCGCCGTCATCCTCACCGCGCTGCTCGCCGCCGCCGGTACGGCCGTCGGCATCTCCAACGCCGCCACCGTCTCCGAGGTCGCCGCGGACACCGTGGGCGACCCCGCCACCGTCGGCGTGCTCGGCGCCGTGGCGCTGGCCCTCGTCGTCTTCCTCGCCTACTACTGCGGCGGGTACGTCGCCGGCCGGATGGCGCGCTTCGACGGCGCCCGTCAGGGCGTGGCCGTGTGGGCCTGGGCCGTCGTCGTCGCCGTCGTGGTCGCCGTGCTCGGCGCCGTGGCCGGGGACCAGTACAACGTGCTCGCTCGCCTCGACGGCTTCCCGCGCGTCCCGGTCGGCGAGGGCGACATCACCACCGTCGGCATCATCGCGGTCGTCGTCGTGCTCGTGACGAGCCTGCTCGGCGCCATCCTCGGTGGGCTCGCCGGCATGCGCTTCCACCGCCGCGTCGACCGCGCGGGCCTGGGCGACTGACCGCCCGGAACCGCCGATGACGAAGGGCCCGTGACGACTGTCGTCACGGGCCCTTCGTCGTGCGGTGCGTCAGCGGCGCGCGCCGGCCTTCTCCGCCTTGCCGCCCTTGCCCTTGGGTGCCTGCTCCTCGGTGGCCTGCGCCTCGACGGGCTCGTCGGTGGCCCCGGCGTCGGCGGAGGCGTCCGCGTCGTCCTCGGTCCCGTCCTCGGTCATCCCGTCGGTGACCTCCACGGACTCCTCGACGGCCTCCTCGGTGGGGGCCTCGTCCTGCGGCTCGTCGGCCGGGGCCTCGTCGTGCGCCTCGGGCTGCGCCGCCGCCTCGGGCTCGGCCGCCTCGACGAGGGCGCCCAGCGCGGCGCCGCCACCGAGGGTCGCGAGCATGTTGCGCACGTTGGACAGCTGCGCGGTGATGCTGTCGCGGCGGGCGGTGGCCGCGGCGAGCTCGCGCTCGGAGTCGCGGCGCACCCGCTCGGCCTGCTCCTTGGCCGACCCGACGAGCTGGGCGGCCTCGGTGCGGGCGGCCTCCAGCAGGCGGGCGGACTCCTCGCCGCGCGAGGTGCGCTCCTCCTCGGCCTCGCGGGCCAGCAGGTCGGCGCGCTCCTGCACCGCGGCGAGGGCCTGGTCCTGCTTGGCCATCTGCGCGGTGAACTCGGCCGAGGACTTCTCGCGCCGGTCGCCGAGCGTGCGCTCGAAGTCGGCGGCCTGCGCCGCGGCGGTGGCGCGCTGCTTCTCGAAGTACGCCTCGGCCTCCTCACGGCGGGCCGCGGCCTCGCGGGCGGCGTCGTCGATGATCGAGTCGGCCTCCTGCTTCGCCCTGGTCACCGTCTGCGTGGCGGCGACGTCGGCGCGCGAGCGGACGTCCTCGGCGTAGCGGTCGGCCTCGCTGCGCACGTGCGCCGCCGCCTCCTCGGCGAGGCGGCGGTGCTCGTCGACCTCGGAGGTGGCGGCCTGGCGGATGGAGGTGGCCTCCTCGTCGGCGAGACCGAGCATCGCGCCGATCCGCTCGCCGAGGTCGGCGAAGGTCGGGCTGGACACCTTGCGGGCCTGCTGCTCGAGGTCGGCGGCGCGGGCCCGCTCGGTCTCGAGCTGGCGCAGCAGCGCGTCGTGCGACTGGCGCAGCTTGGTCAGCTCGACGCTGCCGGCCGCGGCCTCCTGGCGAGCCGCCTCGGCGGCCTGCTGGAGGGCGCCGAGGTGGTGGTCGACCTGGGCGGGGTCGTAGCCGCGGAAGACGGTGGGAAACTCCGGCTGGTTCATCAGTTCTCCTGGGCAGGGGAGGGGGTGGGGGACGAGGTCTCGGGGGCGGAGGCCTCGGGGACGGAGAGGGCGTCGATGACGCCGGAGAGGTTGCCGAGCTGGGCGGTGATGGCGTCGCGGCGCGCAGCGAGTGTATGCACCTCGGCGCGGGCCCGCTCGACCGCGGCCTGGGCCTCGGCGCGGACCGCGTCGGCCCGGTCGCGGGCGTCCTCGGACTGGCGCACGATCTCGGCGCGGGCGGCGCGGTGCGCCTCGTGCGCCTCGCGCTGCATCCGCTCGACGTCGTCGGCGGCACGCTCCCGGACGAGGCGGGCGCCCTGCTCGGCCTCGGCGACCCGGCGCTCGGCCCGCTCGCGGGACTCGTCCTCGCGGGCGCGGGCGTCGGCGAGGAGGCGCTCGGCCTCGCGCTGGGCGGCCTCGCGGGTGCGCTCGGCGTCGGCGAGGGCCTCGGCGAGCACCGACTCGGCCTGCTCGCGCATCCGGACCGACTCGGACTCGGCCTCGGCGAGGCGGTCGCGGCTGCGGGTGGTGGCGCTGCCGAGGACCGCCTGGGCGCGGTGGCGGTGCACCCGGGAGCGCTCGGCGAGGTCCTGGTGGTGGGCACGCGCGCGGGCCAGGGCGTCGGCCTCGGCGCGCTCGAGGATCTCGCGCACCGTCCCCTGGGCCCACGCGAGGTGGGCCTGGGCGCTGGCGAGCACGCTCTCGGACTCGGCGGTGGCGTCGGCGACCAGGCCGGCGGCCTCGTCGCGGGCGGCCTGCAGCGCCTCGGCCGCGCTGGTGTTGGTGCGCTCCTCGTGGGCGGTCAGCTCGCGCAGCCGCGCCGCGACCTCCTGCTCGGCTCCGCTGCGGTGGTCCTGCGCGTAGTCCTCGGTCTCGCGCCGCAGCCGGGCGAGGTCGGCGAGGGTGGCCTCGCGCAGGGAGGACAGCTCGGCGGCGTGGGCGTCGTGCTCGCGGCCCCACCGCTCCTGGTTGGCGTGCTCCTCCTCGGCGAGGCGCGTCATCGTGCTCTCGTGCTCGAGCCGGGCGCGCTCGAGGACCTCGTCGGCGCGGGCCTGCGCCTCGGCGAGGCGCTCCTCGGCCTGCTCCTCGGCCAGGGCCACGGCCTCGTCGCTGGCCTTGGTGGCGCGCGCCCGCAGGAGCGAGGCCTGGTCGGCGGCGTCGGCGAGCATGAGCTCGACCTCGGCGCGGGTCTCCTCGAGGCGGCGCTGGGCGTCCTCGCGATGGGTGGACAGGGTGGCCCGGATCTCCTCGAGCTCGTGGCTCGCCTCCTGCGACTCACCGCGCAGCCGGGCCGCCTCGGCGCGGGCCTCGGTGACCTCGCGGTTGGCGTCGGCCCGCAGCTGGTCGGCGAGGGTCTGGGCCCGTGTCAGCAGCCCGAGGGCCTCGTCGACCGGGCTCACCGAGGACGGCGGCGGGGCAGGGGTCGTCGGAGAAGGAGCAGGGGGCGCGTCGGCGCGCACGTCGCCCGCCGTCGCCTCGCGCGTGGACCCGTCAGACACGGGCCCCATGATCGCAGACGGGGCGCGATGAGGGTGGACGGAGTCCGGTCGGCCGACGTCGGGACGGTAGATTGTCGGGCGGACCGCGGCCGGGAAGGCGCGGTCGTCCCGTTCACCGAAGGAGATCCGCGTGTCCGCACGCCTGTTCACGTCCGAGTCGGTCACCGAGGGTCACCCCGACAAGATCTGTGACCAGATCTCGGACTCGATCCTCGACGCGATGCTCGCGCAGGACCCCCGCAGCCGTGTCGCCGTCGAGACGATGGTCACCACCGGGCTGGTCCACGTGGCCGGCGAGGTCACCACCGAGGCCTACGTCGAGATCCCGACGATCGTCCGCGAGACGGTCCTCGGCATCGGCTACGACAGCTCGACCAAGGGCTTCGACGGCGCCTCGTGCGGCGTCGAGGTGTCGATCGGGCAGCAGAGCCCGGACATCGCGCAGGGCGTCGACACGGCGTTCGAGAACCGCAGCGGCGGCGTCGACCCCCGCGACAAGCAGGGCGCCGGCGACCAGGGCCTGATGTTCGGCTACGCCTGCGACGACACCCCCGAGCTCATGCCGCTGCCGATCTTCCTCGCGCACCGCCTGGCCGAGCGCCTCACCGAGGTCCGCAAGACCGGCGAGCTGTCCTACCTGCGCCCCGACGGCAAGACCCAGGTCACCATCGCCTACGAGGGCGACCGCGCCGTCTCCCTCGACGCCGTGGTGCTCTCCAGCCAGCACGCCGAGGACATCTCCCTCGACGGCATGCTCGAGCCCGACGTCCGCTCGCACGTCATCGAGCCGGTCCTCGCGGGCCTGGCCGACTCGGGCACCCAGCTCGACACGAGCAGCTACCGCGCCTACATCAACCCCACCGGGAAGTTCGTCATCGGTGGCCCGATGGGCGACGCCGGCCTCACCGGCCGCAAGATCATCGTCGACACCTACGGCGGCATGGCCCGCCACGGCGGCGGCGCCTTCTCGGGCAAGGACCCCTCGAAGGTCGACCGCTCCGCCGCGTACGCCACCCGCTGGGTCGCCAAGAACGTCGTCGCCGCGGGCCTGGCCCGCCGCTGCGAGGTCCAGGTCGCCTACGCGATCGGCGTCTCCAAGCCGGTCGGCCTCTACGTCGAGACCTTCGGCACCGAGACCGTCCCGGCCGAGAAGATCCAGGCCGCGATCCTGTCGACCTTCGACCTGCGCCCGGCCGCCATCCTCGAGGAGCTCGACCTCCTGCGCCCGATCTACAAGGCGACCGCGGCCTACGGCCACTTCGGCCGCACCACCGTCGACGGTGTCGAGAACCCGTTCACCTGGGAGCGCACCGACCGCGTCGAGGCGCTGCAGCGGGCCGTCAACGGCTGACCGCCGCGTCGTCCACAGGTGGAGCCCACCGACCCTCGCCGGGTCGGTGGGCTCCGCTAGGTTCGGGGCCGTGACGCAGGAGCCGGAGGGGGAGGAGGCCGAGCAGCTGACCCTCCTCACGCCGCGGGCCGCGGCCCGGCGGCCCCGCCGGCTGGCGGGGGAGGACCCCACGTCCGAGACGCTGCCGGTCGCGCTCGTCCAGGTCGACACCGGCCTGGCCCACCTCGACCGGCCCTTCGAGTACCTCGTGCCCACGTCGATGGCCGAGGGGGCCGTCCCCGGGGCACGGGTGCGGGTGCGCTTCGCCGGGCAGGACCTCGACGGGTTCGTCCTCGACCGGCGCGAGGCCGCCGAGCACACCGGCCGGCTGGCGCCGCTGCGGCGGGTGGTGTCGGGGGAGGCGGTGCTGACCCCGGACGTGCTCGCGGCGGCGCGCGAGGTCGCCGACCGTTACGCCGGCACCCTCGGCGACGTCCTGCGCCTGGCGGTGCCCCCGCGACACGCCGCCGCCGAGAAGGCCCTCGTGGTCGAGGCACCCGAGCGCGAGCCGCTGCCCGAGCGGGAGCCCGCGGCGTGGGACCCCTACCCGGCGGGGTCGGCCTTCCTGTCCCGGGTGCGCGAGGGCGGCGACCCGCGGGCGTCCGTCCTCGTGGTCCCCGGACACGCGGGCCGCGACTGGCCGGTGCTGCTCGCCGAGGCCGCGCGGGCCGCGGTCGAGGGAGGGCGTGGGGCGGTCCTCGTCGTCCCCGACCACCGCGATGTCGTCCGCGTCGAGGCCGCGCTGGTCGAGGTGCTCGGGAAGGGCCGGGCCACCCGGCTCACCGCCGACCAGGGGCCGCAGGCGCGGTACACCGCCTTCCTCAAGACGCTGCGCGGGCACGTCGACGTCGTCATCGGCACGCGAGCGGCCGCCTTCGCCCCCGTCCACGACCTCGGGCTCGTCGCCTGGTGGGACGACGGCGACGACCTCCTCGACGAACCGCGCGCGCCGTACCCGCACGTGCGCGAGGTGCTGCTCGCGCGCTCGCGGGCCGAGGGTGCTGCGGCGCTGGCTGCCGGGCACACGAGGTCGGTGGCGGTGGCCGAGAGCGTCGAGCGGGGCGTCCTCGCCGCGGTGGAGGCGCCACGCACCGCGGTGCGTGCGGCCGTGCCGTCCGTGCGGGTGGCCGGCGAGGGACACGACGCCGACCGCGACCCGGCCGTCGCCGCGGCGCACCTGCCCTCGGTCGCCTGGCGCACGGCCAAGGAGGCCCTGACGCACGGACCCGTGCTCGTGCAGGTGCCGCGGCGCGGGTACCTCCCGGCGCTGTCCTGCCAGACCTGCCGCCGTCCGGCCCGGTGCCGCGCCTGTGCCGGCCCCCTCGGGCTCCCCGGACCGCAGGGGCCTCCGGGCTGCCGCTGGTGTGGTCGGGTCGAGACCGCGTTCTCGTGCCCGTCCTGCGGTGACGTGCGGCTGCGGTCGTCGGTGGTCGGGGCACGCCGCACGGCGGAGGAGCTGGGTCGGGCGTTCCCCGGGGTGCCGGTCGAGCGGTCGGGGGCGGGCGTCGTCCTCGAGGCGGCGGGCCCCGGGGCGCGGCTCGTCGTCTCCACGCCCGGCGCCGAGCCCGTGGCCCCGGACGGGTACGCCGCCGCCCTCCTCCTCGACGCGTGGGCCCTGCTCGAACGGCCCACCCTGACTGCGGGGGAGGAGACGCTGCGCCGGTGGACCGCCGCTGCCGCGTTGGTCCGTCCGGCGTCGGAGGGCGGGCGGGTCGTCCTGGCGGGGGCGCCCACCGACGTCTCGGTGCCCGCGGTCGAGGCGCTGGTGCGCTGGGACCCGGCGTGGTTCGCCGGGCGCGAGCTCGCCGAGCGGCGCGAGCTCTCGCTGCCCCCCACGGCGCGGATGGCGGTCCTCACCGGGTCCCGGGCCGGGCTGGAGGCCGCCGTGGCCGAGCTCTCGCTGCCGCCGTCGGGGACCGTCCTCGGGCCGCTGCCCCACGGGACGCGGGGCTCGGAGGAGCGGTGGCGCCTCATCGTCACGGTGCAGCCGGGCGAGGGGCAAGAGCTCTCCCGCGAGCTGGCCGCCCTGCGCGCGCGGGCCTCGGCCCGCAAGGACCCCGACCCGGTCACGGTCCGGGTCGACCCGCCCGACCCGACGACCTGAGGGCGCGCCGGAGACCGGGTCAGCTGCGTCCGTGCTCGGCCTCGAGCAGCTCGTAGACCCGGGTCAGCACGCGGCGCATCGTCGCGAAGTCCTCCACGCCGACCTCCCGGGCGAACCGCTCCTCGGACTCGCGGATGTGGCGGTAGCCGCCGGCGGCCACCTCCCGGCCGGCGGGGGTGTACCGCACGAGCTTGGCCCGGCGGTCGTCCGGGTCGGGGACCATCTCCACGTAGCCGAGGGCCTCCATGTCGCGCAGCAGCTCGCCCATCGACTGGCGCGTCATCCCGTACCGGGCGGCCATGTCGGCCGCACGAGTCCCACCGGGCTGGAGCGTCGCGAACACGGCGTTGTGGGCGGGCTTGATCCCCGGGTGCCCGGCCCGGTGCGCCTGGGCGACCATGTCGGCCTGCAGGGCGCGATCGGCCCGCCAGGCGAGCGCGATGAGGGGCTTGAAGTCCGGTTGACCGAGATCCCTTGACATCTGTAAGGAATCCTTCCATTATTCCGACAGGAATCCTTACAGTATCAGGAGGAGCCGTGGACGCCCAGCAGTACCGCCCCCTCGTCACCGCCCTGTTCCCGTCGCGCTCGTCGTCGGCGGCGCGTCCCAGGGGAGTGGCCCTCGAGCAGGAGCTCGTCACCGCCGACGCCCGCACCGGTGCCGTGGTCGAGGTCGGCCGGCTCCTGGAGGCCACCCGCGGTGCGTCGTACGCGGAGTACCTCTCGGTCGAACCGGGGGGCCAGGTCGAGCTGAGCGTCCCCGTGGCGTCCGGGCCTGCGGCCCTCGTCCGTTCCGTGCTGGCCGACCTCGCCGCCCTGCGCGCCGACTGCGGCCGGGCCGGCATCGTCCTCGTGGCGGCGCCGGTCGATGTTCGTGAGGAGGAGGTGCCGCTCCAGCTGAGGTCGCCGCGCTACCTCGCGATGGCCGAGCACTTCGACCGCATCGGTCCCGCCGGCCGGGTGATGATGCGGCGCACCGCGTCGACGCAGGTGTGCGTCGACTGGTCCGACGGGTCGCGCGGCGTCGAGCAGTGGCGGGTCCTCAACCTCGCTGCACCCTTCCTCGCCGCGGCGTTCGCCCGGCGAACCGGACCGGGCTCGCGCCTCGCCACCTGGCTCGAGGTCGACCCGTCGCGCACCGCCTTCGACGGCCGGCTGCTCGTCGGCCGGTGCCCCGTGGCCGCGTACGCCGACTTCGCCGCGGGCGCGACGCCCTTCGTCGAGGAGGGCGCGGCCCACCTCACGACCCTCTTCCCGCCCGTCCGGCCGCGCGGCCGGTACCTCGAGGTGCGCTTCCCCGACGTGCAGGAGGACGACGCGATCGGCCGCCTCGTGAGCTCCGTCGCGGCCCTCGTCCTCGACGACGCGGTCCGCGGCGAGGCACTCCGGCGGCTCGAGGGCGAGGCGGGTCGGCTCGAGCGGCACTGGGTCGACGCCGCGCACGGTGACGGCGACGCCGCCGCCCGGGGTCACGCGCTCGTCGCCCTCGCCCTGGGCGCGCCCGCCGCCTCGGCGTCGCTGCGGGGTGCGGCATGACCGCCGTGCTGTTCGTCACCGACCCGCTCGAGACCCTGCTCGCCGACATCGACGCGACCATCGGCCTCATGGTCGCGGCCCGCGAGCACGGGGCCGAGGTGTGGGCCTGCGAGCCCGAGGACCTCTCGGTCGACGGCGGGCGGGTGCTCGCACGGTCCCGACGACTCGACCTCGCCCACCGGACCCGGGGGAGCGACCACCGGTGGCAGGTGGACGGGCCGTGGTTCGCCGAGGTCGAGCGGCGCACCCTCGACGTCGCGGCCGACGTCGAGGTGACGCTGCTGCGCATCGACCCACCGGTCGACGCCCGCTACCTCCACACGACCTACCTCCTGGACCACGTCGAGGCGTGCGGTGGCCGCGTCGCCAACCGGCCCGCCGGCATCCGCGCGCTCCACGAGAAGCTCGTCACCCTGCAGCTCGCGCACCTGTGCCCCGAGACGGTGGTCACCGCCGACCCGCGGCGGGTGCGGGAGCTCGTCGCGCGCCGGGGTGCGGCGGTGGTCAAGCCGGTCGACGGCTTCGCCGGGCTCGACGTCTGGCTCGTCCGGGACGACGACGCCGCGACCTCGCTGCTGGAGTCGGCGACCCGCGGTGGCCGGCGCCACGTCATCGCGCAGGAGTACCTCGCCGACGTCGAGCACGGCAACAAGCGGCTCTTCCTCCTCGACGGCGAGATCGCCGGGGCGGTGCTGCGACGCCCCGCTCCGGGGGACTTCCGCATCGGCGCGCCGGTCGCCGCCGCGGAGGTGGACGAGGCGGACCTCGCCATCGCCGCCGCCCTCGGACCGCTGCTCGCGGCGAACGGCATCGCCCTCGCCGGCGTCGACGTGATCGCCGGGCGGCTCATCGAGGTCAACGTCACCTGCCCCGGTGGCATGCACAAGACCGACGCCCTGTTGGGCACCGACCTCAGCGGCGCGACCGTGCGCCGTCTGCTCCTCCACGAAAGGACCCCGTCATGGACCTGAGCCTGCACCTCGGCGCCAGCACCGTCGTCAGCATCGCCCTCCTCGGCATCCTGCTGTTCCTCCTCGGCGCCAACGTCACGCGCCACCGCGCCCAGCGCGGCGGCACCGGCAACCAGATGCCCACGGACCCGGCCGACCGGATGTTCATCGCCATCCGCGCCCACGGCAACGCGACCGAGTACGTACCGACGCTCATCGTGCTGCTGCTCGTGTGCGACGTCCTCGCCGACGGGTGGTGGGTGGCCGCGCTCGCCGTGGCGGCCTTCGTGTCCCGCCTCCTGCACGCCGTGGGGATGCTCACCTCGGCGACCCTGGCCTCGCACGGCCCGCTCCGGGACATCGGGGCGATGGGGACCTACGTCACGGGTGTGGCCCTCGGCGTCACCGCCATCGTCGCCGGCGTCTGACGGCCTGCGGGCCGCCACCTAGACTCCCGGGCGTGAGTGTCACGCCCATCCGCCTCTTCGGCGACCCCGTCCTGCGGACCCCCGCCGACCCGGTCACCGACTTCGATGCCGAGCTGCGCCGCCTCGTCGCGGACCTCACCGACACCATGCTCGACGCCGGCGGAGCGGGCCTCGCGGCCCCCCAGATCGGCGTCGGGATGCGGGTCTTCACCTACCACGTCGACGGCGTCGTCGGGCACCTCGTCAACCCCGACCTCACCCTCGGCGACGAGGAGGAGGTGGGTCCCGAGGGGTGCCTGTCGTTCCCCGGACTGCGCTTCGACACCCCGCGCTCGCTGCAGGTCGTCGCCCGCGGCTGGTCGATGCACGGCGAGCCGGTCACCATCGAGGGCACCGCCCTGCTGGCCCGCGCCGTGCAGCACGAGACCGACCACCTCGACGGCGTCCTGTTCGTCGACCGGCTCGACCCCGAGCAGCGCCGCGAGGCGATGCGCCTGGTCCGCGAGGCCGACTGGGGCGGCGCCACCCCCGCCGTCAAGGTCAGCCCCCACGCCGACGCGTTCGGGAGGCGCTGAGTGCGCCTCGTGTTCGCCGGCACCCCCGGGACCGCCGTCCCCGCGCTGCGGGCCCTCCTCGGGTCGCGCCACGAGGTCGTCGCGGTCGTGACGCGCCCCGACGCACGCTCGGGGCGGGGCCGCACCCTCCGGCCCTCACCCGTGAAGGACGTCGCGACCGAGGCCGGCATCGAGGTACTCACCCCCTCTACGCCGCGCGACCCGGACTTCCTGACCCGCCTCCAGGCCCTCGAGCCCGACTGCTGCCCGGTCGTCGCGTACGGCGCCCTCGTGCCGCGCGCGGCCCTCGACGTCCCGGCCCACGGGTGGGTCAACCTGCACTTCTCGCTGCTGCCGGCGTGGCGCGG
This sequence comes from Oryzobacter telluris, assembly GCF_043099285.1. Lineage (GTDB taxonomy): Bacteria > Actinomycetota > Actinomycetes > Actinomycetales > Dermatophilaceae > Oryzobacter > Oryzobacter telluris. Next base: position 2,077,547 of record NZ_CP170723.1, read on the forward strand.
TGCCGCGCCGGTGCAGCGCGCCCTCATGGCCGGCGACGACGTCACCGGGGCGACGACCTTCGTCCTCGAGGAGGGGCTCGACACCGGACCGGTCCTCGGCACCCTCACCGAGACGGTGCGGCCCGACGACACCTCCGGCACGCTCCTCGACCGCCTCGCCCTCGCCGGCGCCGGCCTGCTCGTGGCCACCCTCGACGGCCTCGAGGAGGGCACCCTCCAGGGCGTCCCGCAGCCCGCTGACGGGGTCAGCCACGCGCCCAAGCTCACGACCGAGGAGGCACGGGTCCGGTGGGACCTGCCCGCCCACGTCGTCGACCGCCACGTCCGCGGCTGCACCCCGGCCCCGGGCGCCTGGACCACCTACCGCGGGGAGCGGCTCAAGGTCGGCCCGCTCGGCCCCCGCCCCGTCCTCCCCGACGACCTCGGCCCGCTCGCCCCCGGCACGCTCCACGTCACCAAGCGCGCCGTCCTCGTCGGCACGGCGTCCGGCCCGGTCGAGCTGCGCGAGGTCGGCCCCCTCGGCAAGCGCCCGATGCCGGCCGCCGACTGGGCCCGCGGGGCCCGCACCACGACAGGAGAGCGCCTCGATGGCTGACCGTCCCGACCGGCGACCCGGCGGCGACCGCCGCGGACCCCGCCAGCGCAGCGTCACCACCCCCTCGCAGCGGACCCGCCGCGCCGAGCCCACGAGGTTCGCCGCCTACACGCTGCTGCGCGCCGTCGCCGAGGGCGGCTACGCCAACCTCGAGCTGCCCGGCATCCTGCGCCGTCACCACGTCGAGGGCCGCGACGCCGCCTTCGTCACCGAGCTGGCCTTCGGCACGATCCGCTGGCAGGGCTTCTACGACGCGGTCATCGCGGATGCCGCGGGCCGTCCCACCGAGCGCATCGACCCCCAGGTCCTCGACGTCCTGCGCCTCGGCGCCCACCAGCTCCTCGGGATGCGGGTGGCCACCCACGCCGCCGCCGACCAGACCGTGGGCCTGTCCAAGGTCGTCGCGGGGGCCGGCGCGGGCGGCTTCGTCAACGCCGTGATGCGCCGGGTCAGCGAGCGCACGCCGGAGGAGTGGCAGGACGCCGTCGTCCCGGAGGGCGGAGGAGCCGCCGCGCTCGCGGTGCGGCACAGCCATCCCGAGTGGGTCGTCACCGCCCTGCGCGCGGCCCTCCTCAGCCACGGCCGCGCCACCGCCGAGACCGTGGACGCCGAGCTCGAGGCGCTCCTCGAGGCCGACAACGAGCCACCGCGCGTCCACCTCGTCGCACGCCCCGGCCTCAGCACCGTCGACGAGCTGGTCGACGCGGCGGACGCCGAGCCGAGCACGCTCTCGCCCCTGGGGGCCGTGCTCCACGCCGGCGACCCCGGCGCCGTGTCGGCCGTGCGCCAGGGCCGTGCGTCGGTGCAGGACGAGGGCTCCCAGCTCCTCGCCCTCGCCCTCGCCGCGGCCGAGGTCGGTCCCGACGTGCCGAACCGCTGGCTCGACCTGTGCGCCGGTCCCGGTGGCAAGGCAGGGGTCCTCGGAGCTCTGGCCGTGGCCGATGGTGCCGACCTCACTGCGGTCGAGGTCAGCCAGCACCGGGCCGAGCTCGTGCGCTCGACGCTCGGCGCGCTGGGCCGGCACGCGTCATCGCTCGGCCGCTCCATCGACGTGCGCACCGCCGACGGGCGCGAGGTGGGCGAGGACGAGCCGGCGGCCTATGCCCGGGTGCTCGTCGACGCCCCGTGCACCGGTCTCGGGGCGCTGCGTCGGCGGCCCGAGGCGCGCTGGCGGCGCCAGCCGTCCGACGTCGCCGGCCTGGCCCCGCTCCAGCGGGCGCTGCTCGCCTCGGCCCTGGATGCCGTGGCCCCCGGCGGCGTCGTCGGGTACGCCACCTGCAGCCCGCACATCGCCGAGACCCGGTTCGTCGTGGGCGACGTCCTCAAGAAGCGCGACGACATCGAGGTGGTCGACGCGCGACCGCTCTTCACGGACGCCTCCGGTGCGCCGGTCGCCGACCTCGGCGACGGCCCCTACGTGCAGCTCTGGCCGCACGTGCACGGCACCGACGCGATGTTCCTCGCGGTCCTGAGGAAGAAGGCGTGAGCACCCCTCGCTAGGGTCGTGCCGTGCAGATCTCCCCGTCGATCCTGTCCGCCGACTTCGCCAACCTCGAGCGCGAGCTCGGCGCCATCGCGAACGCCGACTGGGCGCACGTCGACGTCATGGACAACCACTTCGTCCCCAACCTCACGCTCGGCCTGCCGGTCGTCGAGGCACTGCTCAAGGTGTCGCCCATCCCCATCGACTGCCACCTGATGATCGACGAGCCCGACCGCTGGGCGCCCTCGTACGCCGAGGCCGGCGCGAAGTCGGTGACGTTCCACATCGAGGCGGTGCGTGACGCGGTCGCCACGGCCCGCGCCATCCGCTCGGCCGGCGCCCGCGCCGCCTTCGCGGTCAAGCCGGGCACCGACTTCGCGCCCTACGAGGACCTCCTCCCCGAGGTCGACATGGTCCTCGTGATGACGGTCGAGCCGGGGTTCGGCGGGCAGTCGTTCATGGCCGACCAGATGCCCAAGGTGCGCCAGGTGCGCGAGGCCGTGAAGCGGTACGGCGGCGAGGTGTGGATCCAGGTCGACGGGGGCGTCTCGGCCGACACCATCGAGCAGTGCGCCGAGGCCGGGGCCGACGTCTTCGTCGCGGGGTCGGCGGTCTACGGCAAGGAGTCGGCGGCCGCGGCGGTCGACGACCTGCGCGCCCTCGCCGCCGCGCACGCCCACGGCTGAGGTGGTGCGTCCGTGACCTCGCTCGTCGAGCGGCTCGCCGGCCTGGGCGGGTACGCGGCCGACCTCGACCTCACCGAGGGGCTCGCGCCCGGGGAGGTGCTGGCGGGGGTCGAGCTGGAGGGGTGCCGCCTCGACGGCTGCGTGCTGGAGAAGGCGGTGCTGCGCGAGTGCCGGTTCACCGACTGCACGTTCACCGGGTGCAACCTGTCGATGGCCGACCTCGTCGGGTCGCGCTTCACCGACTGCCGGTTCGTCGAGTGCAAGGCCCTCGCGGTGGCGTGGGGCCGCGCCGACGCCGCACCCTTGTCGACCCGCCCGTGGGAGATGGAGCGCTGCCGGCTCGACCTCGGGTCGTTCCGCGACGCGGAGGTCGCCGGATCGCGCTTCGTCGAGTGCTCGATGCGCGAGGCCGACCTCGGCGGGGCCGACCTCAAGCGCGCCGAGCTCCTCGGCTGCGACCTCACCGGCGCGACCGTGGCGGGCACCGACCTGCGCGAGGCCTCGCTCGTCGGCTCGTACGGGTACGCGTTCGACCCCGCCGAGAACCGGGTGCGCGGCCTGCGCCTCGACGCGGCGGCCGCCGGCGGCATCCTGCGCGCCATCGGCCTCGTCGTCGACCCCTGACCGGCTGGTTCGAGGTATTCCGCCGGTCTCACACGCTGCCGCAATACCTCGAATCCGGGTGAGCCCCACTGGGTCGAGGTGATATCCGACCCTGTGCTGGTCGCGTTTCACCTCGAACCAGCTTCCAGCGGGGTGGGGTTCTCAAGCGCCTGGACGGGGAGGAGGGTCCCTCCTGCCGCTGCCTGCGTCACCTCTCGGTTCGAGGTATTCGGCCGGTGCGACGGACCGGCCGAATACCTCGAACCCCGGTGAGCGCGCGGATTCGAGGTGATAACTGACCCTGGGAAGGTCGCGTTTCACCTCGAATCCCGCTGAGCCCGAATGGGTTGAGGTGATATCCGACCCTGTGCTGGTCGCGTTTCACCTCGACCCGATCGACGGGTGGGGCGACGGCGGGAGGAGGTGACGTCATCCCAGCCGTCGTTGACCCGACCCAGTCGGAAGGTGGGACGACGGCAGGAATGGCCACATCCCCAGGCCGCTCACACTCCGGGCAGGACGACCTCGTCGTCGACGCCGCGGATGTCGACCGAGAAGCCCCGCCCGACGAAGTCGCCGTCGAGGTGCTCGACGTGCACGCACACCCCGGTCGCGACGTCGAGGCCCACGAGGTGGCGATCGAGGTAGACGCCGGACTCCGGAGGCGGCCCGGGGGTGGCCCCGCGCTCGACGGCTTCGAGGTCCGTGCTGGCCCGACCGAACAGCAGCGGGCAGCAGGAACACCGCGGTTCGTACCCGTACCGGGCGGACACCTCGGCCCACCACGTGTCGCGCCCGTGCCGCCGCCCGGTGTCGAGCCGGTGGAGGAGCACGGCCTGCGGACGCGGCGTCCCCACCGCCCACGAGCCGTCCTCGGGGGGTGACGCGTCGGCCAGCTCGACAGGGTCGAGCATGGCGACGAACTCGTAGTCCCGCCACATGGGGTCACCGCCCATCGGCTCGTGGGGGCGCACGGCCACGAGCCCGTCGGCGTCGAGGTCCACCTCGACCTCGCTGGCGTACGGCAGCTCGACGGTCGCGGACGGCCGCGAACCGGCTCCGAGGTACATCCGGGTCACCGTCTGTCGCGGGTACGTGGTGTCGTGGAGCCGCCCGTCGGCGCCGATGACGACGACCCGGTCGGGGCGCACCACCGTGGCCCGCACCGCGTGCTCCGGCCCGTGCAGCGGTCGGCGGTGGAGGTCGAACGACAGGGCCCGCCAGCGCCACGGGCTGGAGCGGGCCAGGGCGCGGAAGGAGTTCTCGGTGAGCACGGGCACGGCACCATGGGAGCACCAGGCGAGCCGGGGCGCCACGGAGTTTCCCCACCGGGTGTGGTCGATCGCACGCCGGATGCTCATGGCCAGCCCCGGCGCACCGGGTGCATACTGGCCGGGTACGTGCTCCGGGGTCGGTGTAATTCCGAACCGGTGGTGACAGTCCACGACCCGACCGCAGCCAGCGGCCGGTTGACTCGGTGAAACTCCGGGACCGACGGTGAAAGTCCGGATGGGAGGCAGCACGTGTCGGCGACAGCCCTCGGCCGTCGTCGGCGGCCGATGCGACGGCGTACCCCTCGGGGTACCCGTCTCCACGCCGGCCATCCGCCCGGAGCCCGACCGTTGTTGACCGGTTCGAGGCACGAGGGCAGGACCCATGGACGAGCACACCGCGCTGATGCAGCGGGCGCTCGATGCTGCCCGCCTGGGACCGGAGTCCGACCCCAACCCCCGCGTCGGGTGCGTCGTCACCGACCGCGGCGGCCGCGTCATCGGCATCGGCCACCACCGCGGCGCCGGCACCCCGCACGCGGAGGTCGACGCCCTGGCCCGGGCCGGCGAGGCCGCGCGCGGCGGCACGGCCCTGGTCACCCTCGAGCCGTGCGACCACACCGGCCGCACCGGCCCCTGCACCGACGCGCTCCTCGCCGCCGGCGTCGCCCGCGTCCGGTACGCCGTCGCCGATCCCGACCCGACCGCCGCCGGGGGAGCAGCCCACCTGGGCGCTGCCGGTGTCGACGTGGCCGAGGTCGCCGACCCGGCCGTCCGCGCGGAGGCCGAGGCGCTCAACGCCACCTGGCTCCACGCCCGACGCACCGGGCGCCCGTTCGTCACGTGGAAGACCGCCACCACCCTCGACGGCCGCACCGCCGCCCCCGACGGCACCAGCCGCTGGATCACCGGAGCAGAGGCCCGCGCCGACGTCCACGCCCTGCGCTCGCGCGTCGGGGCGGTCCTCGTGGGCACGGGCACCGCCCTGGCCGACGACCCGGCCCTCACCGTGCGCGACGCCGACGGCCACCCCGCCGCCCACCAGCCCTGGCGCGTCGTCGCCGGCACCCGCGCCCTCCCCGAGGACGCCCGCCTCCTCGACGACAGCGCGCCCACCCTCGTCGTCGCCTCCCGCGACCCGCGCGAGGTCCTCGACGCCCTGGTGGAGCGCGGGGTGCACCACCTCCTCCTCGAGGGCGGCGCCACCCTCGCCGCGGCCTTCCTGCGCGCGGGCCTGGTCGACGAGGTCGTCGCCTACGTCGCCCCGACCCTCCTGGGTGCCGGTCCGTCGGCCGTGGGCGACCTGGGCATCGGCACCATCGCCGACGCCCTCCACCTGGAGACCACCGACGTCACCGTCCTCGGCGGCGACGTCCGGATCACGGCCCGCCCCGTCCGCCCTCACCCCACCGACAGGAGCTGACGTGTTCACCGGCATCGTCGAGGAGCTCGGCACCGTCACCGCCCTGGAGCACGGCGCCGACTCCGCGCGCCTCACCGTCCGCGGCCCCCTCGTGACCTCCGACGCGACCCACGGCGCGTCCATCGCCGTCAACGGCGTCTGCCTCACCGTCACCGAGCACGGCGGCGGCGACTTCACCGTCGACGTCATGGCCGAGACCCTGCGCCGCTCCAGCCTGGGCGTGCTGCGCCCCGGCGACCCGGTCAACCTCGAGCGCGCGATGGCCGCGTCCTCCCGCTTCGGCGGGCACGTCGTGCAGGGCCACGTCGACGGCACCGCGACCATCACGGCGCGCGAGCCGGGGGAGCGGTGGGAGGTCGTGCGGTTCACCCTGCCGCCCGACCTCGCCCCCTACCTCGTCGAGAAGGGCTCGATCACCGTCGACGGCGTCTCGCTCACCGTGGTCGACGTCGATGACGACGCCTTCTCCGTCTCCCTCATCCCCACCACCCTCGACCTCACGACGCTCGGCACCAAGGCCGTGGGCGACCCCGTGAACCTCGAGGTCGACGTGCTGGCCAAGTACGTCGAACGGCTCCTCGCCACCCGCTTCGCGACGACCCAGGAGGCCACCGCATGAGCGCCCCCACCCGCCTCGCCACCGTCGAGGACGCCCTCGCCGCGCTGCGCGAGGGCCGTCCCGTCCTCGTCGTCGACGACGCCGACCGCGAGAACGAGGGCGACGTCGTCCTCGCCGCGCAGACCCTCACCGAGCAGTGGACCGCGTGGGCGGTCCGCCACACCTCGGGCTACCTCTGCGCCCCGGTGACCGAGGAGGTCGCCGACCGGCTCGACCTGCCCCTGATGGTCGCCGACAACCGCGACCCGCTGACGACCGCCTACACCGTCACCGTCGACGCCGCCGTCGGGGTCACCACGGGCATCTCCGCCGCCGACCGGACCCGCACCGCCCGCGTCCTCGCCGACCCGATGACGACCGCCGCCGACCTGCGCCGCCCCGGGCACCTCGTGCCCCTGCGGGCCCGCGACGGCGGCGTGCTCGTCCGACCCGGGCACACCGAGGCCGCCGTCGACCTGTGCCGCCTCGCCGGGCTCGCTCCCGTCGGCGTCATCGGCGAGCTCGTCGAGGACGACGGCTCGATGACGCGCCTGCCCGGAGTCCTCCAGCTGGGGCAGCGGGAGGGCCTGCCGGTCCTCACCATCGCCGACCTCGTCGCCTGGCGGCAGCGGCACGACCGCGTCGAGCGGGTCGCCGAGACCGTGCTGCCCACCCGCCACGGGCAGTTCCGCACCCTCGCCTACCGCGACCGGATCACCGGCGACGAGCACCTCGCCCTGGTCAGCCCGCGCGGTGTGCCGCACTCGGCATCCCTCGTGCGGGTGCACTCCGAGTGCCTCACCGGCGACGTCCTGGGCTCGCAGCGCTGCGACTGCGGCCCGCAGCTCGAGCGCTCGCTCGAGCGGGTGGCCGCCGAGGGCGGCGTCGTCGTCTACCTGCGTGGCCACGAGGGGCGCGGCGTCGGCCTCGCCGAGAAGCTGCGGGCCTACGCCCTCCAGGACGGCGGGCTCGACACCGTCGACGCCCAGGTCGAGCTCGGCCTGCCGGTCGACGCCCGCGACTACGTGGCCGCGGCCGGCATCCTCGCCGACCTCGAGGTCGACGGCATCCGGCTGCTGACGAACAACCCCGCCAAGGTCGAGGGCCTGCGCCGCCACGGCGTCGAGGTCACGGCCGTGGAGCGGCTGCGCACCGCCCTCCATCCCGCGAACGCCGACTACCTGCGGACCAAGCGTGACCGCCTGGGCCACGACCTCGTCCTCGACGCCGCCGACACCGGCACCTCCGCCTGACCCCCCAACCCCTCCCAGAGGAGCACCCAGAATGAGTGGATCCGGAGCCCCGGCCGTCGTGGCCGACGGGCACGGGCTGCGCGTGGCCGTCGTGGCCGCGTCGTGGCACGACGAGGTCATGAGCGGCCTCCTCGACGGCGCGCTGCGCGCCCTGACCGAGGCCGGTGTCGAGGACCCCCTCGTCGTGCGCGTCCCCGGCACCGTCGAGCTGAGCGTCGCGTGCGCACGCCTCGCCCCGACCCACGACGCGCTCGTCGCGCTCGGGGTCGTCGTGCGCGGCGGCACCCCGCACTTCGACTACGTCTGCCAGAGCGCGACCGTCGGCCTCACCGAGGTCGCGGTGACCACCGGTGTGCCGGTCGGCTTCGGTGTCCTGACCTGTGACGACGACGCCCAGGCGCGCGACCGTTCGGGCCTGCCCGGCTCCCATGAGGACAAGGGCCACGAGGCCGCGAGCGCCGCCGTCGCCACGGCCGTGACGCTCCGGGACCTCGCGCCGCGCCGCCTCGACGCCGTGGTGGTGCCGGCATGAACGCGCTGCGCGAGCTGCTGGCCTGGATCCAGCACGAGTCGATCACCGTGGCCGGGCACCCCCTGCCGTGGATCGAGATCGTCGGCAACGTCTTCGGCTTCGCCTCGGCCATCCTCGGGATGCGTCGCAAGGTGTGGGCCTGGCCGGTCGGCATCGTCGGGAACCTGCTCCTCTTCCTCATCTTCGTCTCCGCGACGTTCGACGAGGGCGCCCGCACCCCGCTGTTCGGGCAGGCCGGGCGCCAGGTCTTCTTCATCATCACGAGCCTGTACGGCTGGTACCGCTGGGACCAGCACCGCAAGGCCCGCCTCGCCGCCGGGGCCTCCACCGACACCCCCGCCATCACCCCGCGCTGGGCCACCGTCCGCGAGCGGGTCGGCTACGTCCTGTCGTGGGTCGCGCTCGTCCTCGTGGCCCAGTGGGCGCTGGCGTCGATCGGCGCGGCGTGGCCCGCGCCGCGCTGGTACTTCTGGTGCGACGCCTGGATCCTCGTCGGCTCGATGATGGCGACCTACGCGATGGCGCGCGGCTGGAACGACTTCTGGCTGATGTGGATCGCGGTCGACCTCGTCGGCGTCCCGCTCCTCTGGCACAGCGAGTACTACCCGACGGCCGTGCTCTACGCGGTCTACGGCGGGCTCGTTCTGTACGGCTTCACCGTCTGGCTGCGCGCGTCCCGCGCGGAGGCCCCCGACGAGGTCGTCGAGTCCGGTGCGACCGGTTCCGCGGAGGAACCGGTGCGCACCCCCTGATCCCGCCCGGGCGGGTCTGCCACCCCTCCGGCGGGCCCGCCCGGTCGGCCACCTCGGCCGAGCGGGGTGGACGGCCCGTCGGTGTCGACGGGCGGCCTCATAGACTTCAGCCTCGTGAAGACCTTCGACTCGCTGTTCGCCGAGCTCACCGAGAAGGCACGGACCCGCCCCGAGGGGTCGGGGACCGTCGCCGCGCTCGACGCCGGCGTCCATGCGATCGGCAAGAAGATCGTGGAGGAGGCCGCCGAGGTCTGGATGGCGGCCGAGCACGAGGGGCGCGAGCGCACCGCCGAGGAGGTCAGCCAGCTGCTGTACCACCTCCAGGTGCTGATGATCGCCGCCGACCTCACCCCTGACGACGTCTACCGCCACCTCTGAGCCGAGGACCTGACCATGCTGCGCATCGCCGTCCCGAACAAGGGATCGCTGTCCGAGCCCGCCGCCGCCATGCTGCGCGAGGCCGGCTACCGCACCCGCCGCGACCCCAAGGAGCTCGTGGTCGCCGACCCCGACAACGGGGTCGAGCTGTTCTACCTCCGCCCCCGTGACATCGCCGTCTACGTCGGCTCCGGCACCGTCGACTGCGGCATCACCGGTCGCGACCTCCTCCTCGACTCCGGCTCGGCCGCCGTCGAGCTCATGGGGCTGGGCTTCGGCTCCTCGACCTTCCGGTACGCCGCGCGCCCCGGCACCGCCTCGGCCCTGGCCGACATCGGGGGCCACCGGGTGGCCACCAGCTACCCGGGCCTGGTGGAGAAGCACCTCGCCGACCACGGCGTCGTCGCGTCGGTGACCCGCCTCGACGGCGCGGTCGAGACCGCCATCACCCTCGGGGTCGCCGACGTCATCGCCGACGTCGTCGAGACCGGTGCCACGCTGCGCTCCCAGGGCCTCGAGGTCTTCGGCGAGCCGATCCTGCGCAGCGAGGCCGTGCTGGTCCGCCGCGAGGGCAGCGAGGAGAAGGCCGGCGTGGAGGTGCTGCGCCGCCGCCTGCTCGGCGTCATCACCGCGCGCCACTACGTGATGCTCGACTACGACGTCCCCGTGGCCCTCGTCGACGGCGCCTGCGCCATCACGCCGGGGCTCGAGTCACCCACCGTCTCGCCGCTGCAGAACCCCGACTGGGTCGCCGTGCGGGCGATGGTGCCGCGGGCCGGGACCAACGCGGTCATGGACGAGCTCTACGACCTCGGCGCACGCGCCATCCTCGTCACCGACATCGCCGCCTGCCGCTTGTGACCCCCGAGGGGGTCGCTCCCGACGCCCCGTTCCGTCCGCGCCGCGGGCGGGTCATGCCGCTGGTGATGGCGACGGCCTCGGTCGTCGTGTGCGTCGTGTCGGCGCTGCTGCTCGGCCAGACCCGTGAGTGGGGTCCCGGCGACCAGCTGGGTCTCGTGGCGCTGGGGGTGGCGATCGCCGGCTTCCTGCTGCGCTACGCCACGATCCGCGCGGTGCCCGATGGCGAGGGGCTCACCGTGCGCAACCTCGTCGTCACCCGGCGGGTGGCGTGGGCCGACGTGGTCGAGGTGCGCTTCCCCGATGGCGCGCCGTGGGTGTCGCTCGACCTCACCGACGACGACGAGCTGGCCGTCATGGCGATCCAGCGGGCCGACGGCGCCGTGGGGCGCGCGGAGGCGCGCCGCCTCGCTGGTCTCGTCGACCGGTCGCGCGGCTCAGGCCCCCACGCGGGGCAGTGACGGCCGCAGCCGCACCGACACCACGAGCTGCGGCAGCATGACGAGCGCGAGCAGGGCCCACACGGGGCCGAAGCCGCCGGTGACGTCCTCCACCGCGCCGGAGGCCGCCGGGCCGAACGCGGCCACCGAGTAGCTGACGAGGAAGCACATCGCCGTGAGGCGTCCGCTGTCGCGCGAGGTGACGGCGTACCGGACGAGCAGGCCCAGGCCGAGCGCGAAGGCCGCCCCCTGCCCGGCGCCGAGGAGGAGGGCCCACAGCCACGGCGCGGCCTCGGGTGCCAGCCAGACCCCGACCTCGCCCGACCCGCCGAGGACACCGGCGGCGACGAGGAGCACGCGCGGGTCGGGGACGCGGTCGAGCAGCGTGGGCGCGACGAGGCCGGACACGAGCTGGGCGCCGGTGAACACGGCCATGAGCAGCCCCGCGTCGCGGGCGGTCCAGCCGTGCGACTCGTAGGTGGGCGCGAGCCACGCGAGCGAGGAGTAGAACTGCCACGACTGCGCCGTGAGGTAGGCCGCGAGCAGCCACGCGGTGAGGCTGGACCAGGGGAGGGCGTGCGAGCCGTCGGCCTCGTCGTCGGGCGTCGCCGTCCGGACCCGGATGCCGCGGCGCACCGCGACCCAGGTGAGCAGGGCGACCCCGGCCAGCGGCACCCACGACCGCATCGAGGCGGCCCAGCCGCCCAAGGTGTCGGCGAGCGGGACGGCGCCGGCCGACGCGAGGGCCGCGGCACCCATCATCGAGCACATGGTCAGGCCGGTGCCCAGGCCCGAGCGGTGCGCGGGGAAGACCGCCTTGACGACACCGGGCAGCAGCGTGCCCGCCAGGGCGATGCCGGTGCCGGCCACGAAGGTGCCCGCGTAGAGGGCGGCGACCGAGGTGTCGCCGAGGCTGCGCAGCGCCAGCCCGACGAGGATCGCGCCGAGACCGCCGGCGATGGCGCCCGACGGGCCGACGCGGCGGGCGACCTGGACGGCCACCGGGGCGAGGAGCCCCATGAGCAGCACCGGCAGCGTGGTGAGCACGCCCATCGCCAGGCTCGACAGGCCGAGGTCGTCGCGCACCGCCTCGGCGAGCGGCGGGAGGGAGGCCATGAGGGTCCGCAGGTTCGCCGCCACGAGGACGATCGCCGCGACGAGGGTCCAGCGCGGGGCGGGGGAGGCGGGCGCGGTCACCGACCCGATGCTGCCACGCCGTCGGGCGCTCCTGCCGTCGGGGCCACGCGTGACGAAAACCCGTTGCGCGGGAGCCCTGCCGGGAGGTCGGGTGGGGCCACGCCACCGGACCACGGGAGAGACCCATGACGAGCCCGCCCCTGCCCACCCCGACGCTGCACACCTCGCGCCTGCGACTGCGTCCCTTCGAGGAGGCGGACTCCGACGACCTGTTCGCGCTGCAGAGCGACGCCACGGTCCTGCGTTACTGGGACTCCCCGCCGTGGACCGACCGGGCCCGGGCGGACCTCTTCGTCACGCAGAGCCGCGAGCTGGCGGAGGAGGGCCTCGGGGCACGGCTGGCCGTGGAGCGCGCGGCCGACGGGGCCTTCATCGGGTGGTGCACCCTCAACAGCTGGAACCCGGTCTTCCGCAGCGCCTCGCTGGGGTACTGCTTCGGGGAGGCGGTGTGGGGCAACGGGTTCGCCACGGAGGCCGCGCGCGCCGTGCTCGAGTGGGCCTACGACACGCTCGACCTCAACCGGGTGCAGGCCGAGGCCGACACCCGTAACATCGCCTCGGCGCGGGTGCTGGAGAAGCTCGGCTTCGTGCGGGAGGGGACGCTGCGCGAGGACTGCGTGGTCGAGGGCGTCGTGTCCGACTCGTGGGTCTACGGGCTGCTGCGGCGGGACTGGCGGCCACCGAGCGGGTGAGGTCAGGGCAGGTGCGACTCGGGGACGAGCTGGAGCGCCTCGTCGTCGTCGAGCCCGGCGACGACGAGGAGGTCGACGACCATCGAGCGGACCTGCCCGCGGATCATCTCCGCCGAGAGCCCGGCCGTCGGGTCGACGCGCGCCGACAGCCCGGCCACCCGCTCGAGCACCGCGCGGGCGGCCGAGGGCGTGGCGTGCTCGTCGAGGACGCGGGCCAGGTCCTCGGCGGCGTCGGCCAGGGCGGCGACGAGGTCGACGTAGTGCTCGGGCACGTCCTCGGGCCGGGCGACGGCGACCGAGGCCCGGCGGGCGAGCACGCGCAGGTTGCGGACGCAGCGGTCGAGGGGGACGACGAGCCCCTGGGCCGCGTGGGCGGAAGGGGCGTGCCGGCGCAGGAACGGCGACTGGCGGACGATGGCGACGCCCTCGGCGGCGGCGACGCGCAGCTCGGTGAGCTGGCCCTCGAGGTCGCGCGCCTCCTCGAGCGCGGCGGTGGCCAGTGCCCGGTCGCGCCTTCGCAGGGCGGCGACGACGTCACGCAGCGTGGCGGCCACGTCGCGCACCATCCGGGCCGCCTCGGCGCGGGGCCGGCGGATGGGTGAGGTCGGTGCGACCGCCCCGATGAGCAGCGCCACGACACCACCGACGACGGCGTCGAGCCAGCGCGAGACCGCCCCGGTCTGGTTCGCGACGAGGGCGACGATGAAGACCGACTGCACCCCCGCCTGGATGACGATGAGCTGGCCGCTCGACAGCACCACGGCGATGCTCATCGCGAGGACCACGACCACGGCCATCTGCCAGGCCCCGTTGCCGAGACCGAGGACGATGACGTCACCGACGAGCACGCCGATGGCGACACCGACGGTCACCTCCACGATGCGGCGCAGGCGCTGCCCGTAGGTGAGCCCCAGGCAGATGATCGCGGTGACCGGGGCGAAGAACGGCACGGCGTGCCCGAGCAGGTGCTTGGCGACGAGCCAGGCGAGGAGGACCGCGACGCCGATCTGGACGAGCAGCACCCATCGGTCGCCGAGCCGGCGCAGGCCGCGGTCCAGGCCCGGACGCAGGGCGTCGGGGATCACGGGGCGACCGTGCGCAGGACGAGGTCGGCGTGCTCCCGTGGGCGGGAGGCGCCGTAGGCGGCGTCCTCCTGGGCGGCCCAGCGCTGCCAGTGCGGGGCGTAGGTCTCGCCGTCGCGGGAGAGGGCGCGGCGCCGGCGGACGTCGTCGGGCGCCTCGACCCAGACCCGCACGGCGGCGTGGGCGGCGGCCGGGGGCGTGAGGACGCCGCAGCCCTCGACGACGAGGAGGCGGCTGGTCGGGACGGGCACGACGCGGCCGGGCCGCGACCTCATCCAGTCCCACCGGCGGTAGGTGCCCGGCTCGTCGCGCGAGACCGGCTCGAGCAGGTCGGCGGTGAGGAGCTCGACGCCGTCGGCGAGGCCGTCCCAGCCGGGGTACACGTCGTCGAGGTGGACGACGGGGCACTCGAGGGTGGCGGCGACGGCGGTGCCGAGGAGGGTCTTGCCGCTCCCGCTGCGCCCGTCGACCGCGACGACGACCGTGGACCCGCGCGCCGGCGAGGCCGCGTGGGCCATGGCGACGACCGCCGCCACGTGGGTCGGGTCGGCCCGGTCGGTGCGCTCGTGCTCGAGGGACGGGGCGGCCATGGCCGCGAGCCTAGTGCTGGGTAGGTTGGGCGCATGTCCGTGGCGGTGCGCGTGATCCCGTGCCTCGACGTCGACGCCGGGCGCGTCGTCAAGGGGGTCAACTTCGAGAACCTGCGCGACGCGGGAGACCCCGTCGAGCTGGCCCGCCGCTACGGCGAGCAGGGCGCCGACGAGCTCACCTTCCTCGACGTCACGGCCAGCAGCGGCGCGCGCGAGACGATGTTCGACGTCGTCGCGCGCACGGCCGAGGAGGTCTTCATCCCCCTGACCGTCGGTGGGGGAGTGCGCACCGTCGACGACGTCGACCGCCTGCTGCGGGCCGGTGCCGACAAGGTCGGGGTCAACACCGCGGCCATCGCCCGGCCCGAGCTCATCGCCGAGACGGCCGACCGCTTCGGGGCACAGGTGCTCGTGCTGTCGGCCGACGTCCGACGGCGCCGCGACGAGTCCGGCTCTCCCGTGGGCGGGTTCGAGGTCACGACCCACGGTGGCCGCACCCGCACCGGCATCGATGCCGTGGAGTGGTGCGCGCGGGCGGCCTCCCTGGGGGCGGGCGAGATCCTCCTCAACTCGATGGACGCCGACGGCACCAAGGACGGCTTCGACCTCGAGCTCATCGCCCTGGTCCGCGCGGCCGTCGACGTGCCGGTCATCGCCAGCGGTGGCGCCGGAGCCGTGGGGCACTTCGCTCCCGCGGTGCGCGCGGGGGCCGACGCCGTCCTCGCGGCGAGCGTCTTCCACTTCGGCGAGCTGACCATCGGTCAGGTCAAGGACGCGCTGCGCTCCGACGGACTCCCCGTCCGCTGACTGCTTCGGTTCGAGGTGAAACCCGACCGCGAGAGCGTCGCCTTTCACCTCGACCCGATGGGTGCGACGCCGGTTCGAGGTGAAACCCGACCGCGAGAGCGTCGCCTTTCACCTCGACCCGAGGGGTGTCGGCGCTAGGAGACGCCGAGGTGGGCGGCGCGCAGGGCCGCGACGTCCTCGGGCGAGCCGTCGAGCTCGACCGCAGCAACCCGGATCCGGCCCATCGCGAGGAGCAGCAGCTCGACCGGCTCGCCGGTGGCGGTGACCACACGGTCCTCGGCCCCGGCGACCACCGGGGCGTGGCCTGGCGCGACGAGCCGGACGCCCACGGGGGAGCGGCGGACCATCAGCGACGCCGACTTCCGCAGCGCCGACAGGACGGCGCGCGCCGTGCGCTCGGGCACCTCGCGGCGCGGACCCACGGCCTCGTCACCGCGCAGCACGTCCTCGTGGTGCACGACGATCTCCACGGTGTTGAACAGGGCGTCGACCCGCTCGGCCCGTGCCGGCGACCACCACGGCGGGCCGGTGCGGATCGTCTCGACGAGGGCCGGCCAGTCGCCGCGGGCGATGCGGTCCTGCTCGTGCTCGGTCCAGCGCGACAGGGGAGGGAGCCAGATGCCGGCGGCGGCGTCGGGGCGCCGCTCGCGCACGACGAAGTGGGCCGCGAGGTCGCGGGTGCGCCAGGGGTCGCACAGCGTGGGCGCGTCCGGCCCCACGGCGTCGAGGGTGTCGCACCACGCCAGGCGCTCCAGCCGGGCGACGGGGGTCCGGGCGTCGGTCGTCATGGGGACCATCATGGGGCCGCGAGGCCCGAACCTCCGCGGTGGAACGCCGCGGCATCCCTAGACTCGCGATCGTGACCGCCTCGCGGGCCCGCGCCCTCCACCTCACCGTGGCCCTCGTCGCCACGGCCGCCCTCGTCCTCCAGACGGTGCTCGTCGTCCAGGGGTCGGCGGTGCTCGACGAGACGCAGGTCCCGCCGATGGCCACCCGGCTCGGCCGGCTCGTCTCCTACTTCACGATCCAGAGCAACCTGCTCGTGGCCGTCACGTCGTGGCAGCTGGCACGCGACCCGGGCCGCGACGGCCGCTGGTGGCGCGTCGTGCGGCTCGCCGCGGTCGTGGGGATCACCGTGACCGGCCTGGTGCACTTCGTGCTGCTGCGCCCGCTGCTGCACCTCGACGGCGCCGACTGGGCCGCCGACAAGCTGCTGCACATGGTGGTGCCGGTCCTCGCCGTGCTCGTGTGGGCACTCGTCGGCCCGCGCCCGAGATCCAGTGCGTCGACGGCGTGGTGGACCCTGGCCTGGCCGCTCGCCTGGCTGGCGTGGACCCTCGCGGTCGGCACCGTGAGCGGCTGGTACCCCTACCCCTTCCTCGACGCGCGCGAGAACGGGTGGGGCGCGGTCGCCATCGCCTGCGTCGGCATCACCGTGCTCTTCCTCGCCGTGGTGGCCGGGGCCCGTGCCGTCGACCGACGGCTGGCCCCGGCACCGACGGGTGGGCTCAGGCCGGCCACGCGAGCTGGGTGACCTCGCCACCGGTGATGGACGCCGTGGCGGCGACCTCGCCCTCCGGGAGTGGGCACAGCTCGTACTCGCCGGCCACGACGCTGGGGTAGACGAGCGAGAACGAGGTGCCCTCGGCCGTCGTCCGCTCCACGACACCCACGTGCGGGTACCGCGACGGCGCGTGGTCGTGCGCATGGCCGTGGGCGTGGTCGCCGTCGTCGCCGTGGTCGTGCGAGTGGTCGTGATGGTGGTGCGCGGCGTGCGCGTCCGCCGCCGTGGCGCCTCGGGGCCGGATCTCGACCTCGAGCCCGCGCGTGTGGGCGGGCATGCTCACGATGAGCGCGCCCACGTCACCGCCGATGTCGAGCAGCACCGGCCCCTGGCCGGCCGTCGGGTTCTCGGCGGTGGAGGTCTCCGTCGTCATGGGTCGTCCTCACTGGTGCGAAAGCGGCTGGGGGAGTGACCGGGTCGTCCGACCGGGCGCACGAAGCACACGGCCGGACGGCTCGGAGGAGGCCGGTGCTACGTCGCCCCACCCGGGGTCCCGGGGGTGGTCTGGTAGCCACCGGCCGGGGTGCCGAGGTAGGGGAAGACGGACAGCAACGGTGGGTTGGTGTTCGACGTCCCGTCCTTGATCACCGAGGTCGCACCGTCCGGGGTGAACGACGGGTCGACCAGTGGGATGGTCAGGCCGGCCACCGCGCGCAGCTCGACGGTCACGACGTCGTCGACGGGACGGCGGCCGTTGGGGAAGCCCGCGGCGTCCCCGGCGACGAGCCCGAGGGGGTTCGGGTTCGACGACGGCGGCACGGCGAGGTTGAGCCGGAGCATGTCGGCCTGGTTGGCCCCGGTGTAGTTCTGGAACCCGGGGACCACCCCCGTCGGGATGCCCGTGAGGAGGATGGCGAGCAGGTCGGCCCGCGGCTTGGTGTACCCCGCGAGGTTGGGGAACACCCCCGGGTAGAGCACCGGGAGCAGCCGGGCCAGCTCGGGCTTCGACACGTACGACGCGTAGACCGAGTCGTCGCTGGGCTCGTGGGCGTTCCACGCGTCCTTGCGGGCCATCGGGGTGATGACCTCGTTGAACAGGGGGTTGCCCAGCCGCGAGACCTGCTGGAACGGACCGGAGTTCACCGACCCGCGACCGTCCCGCTTGATGACCCTGGTCTTCTGGCGGCTGGCCGTGGCCCAGACGCCGACGACCGAGGTGGCGGCGCCGACATCCGTGGGGGTGACGTTGCCGACCGTGAGGTCGGACTTCGGCACCTGGATGGCGATGCTGTGGACGTTGAGCCCCTGCGTGCCGTTGACGCCGACCGCCGCCGCCGACGGGATGAGGTGCAGCATCTGGAACGGGCGCAGCGTGCCGAGGTCGAAGATGCTGCCGAGGTCGACGTTGAAGGCCTCGGCCCGCTGGCCGGCGAACACCGTGCGGCCACCCGCGATCCGGTGCACCGCCTGCTCGGCGAGCTCGGAGTAGTTCGGGGTGCTGCGCGGGCCCACGTTCACCGGCGGGCACGGCAGGTCCTTCGCCAGCTCCGTCCAGCCGCGCCCGCGCTGGTAGCGGGACACGCTGTAGTACTGCGGGCGGTTCCACGCCGGGTCCGAGATCGAGGAGATCGGGCCGGTGTTGTAGAGGAACGTCGAGGCGTTGCGGATCGTGGTGTGGAACCGGAAGCGGTAGGCGACGTCGGGCTCGCCGGCCTTGCCGGAGTTGCTGATGTTGATCTCGTAGCGCACGTCGTCGCCGAACTCGTAGAAGTTCGGCCCGCCCTGGGGGTTCTGGAACGGGATGAAGTTCGCGATGAGCGTGACGGTGTCGGCCTTGTCGGGGCTGACGAACGCGTAGACGTCGGTGTTGTCGGCGACCGGGTCCTTGGAGATCTCGGGGGCCTCGCGGTGGGAGGACATCAGGCCCGCCCCCCTGACGCCTTGACGAGCCGGCGGACCAGGGCGGGGTCGTGGATCTCGACCTCGTCCTCGCCGACCATCAGTGAGAGGACTCCCGATCGAGGGTCGTCGATGTAGGCGACGAGCACGGCGCCGTCCAGGGCCTCGAGGGCCTCCTCGCTCGACCGGGGTGACGCGCTCGCTCCGCCTGCGGTGGCGACGACGGCGACGGCCGTCCCGCTCCCGGCGGCCGCGAGGAAGCCGCGTCGTGTGGTACCTGCCATGGTGTGTCCCTTCAATGGGCGCAGGGCAGCCCCTGCGCTGCGGTGGGTCGCCGGCGAGGACCACGAGAGGTCCACATCGACCCGTGGGAGTTCGGCGCCGCGGGCAGATCGGATGGGACCCACGTCACATCTACACCTGTCGCGGACGCGGGTCCATGGCCCGATGTGACCGTCCGACGCCCGGGCCAGGCACCGGCGCCCGCGCCCCGCGCGGCACAATGACGGGGTGCCCGACACTCCCGAGCCGACCCTCGACCCCGCCGTCGCCTCGCGCCTGAAGCGCGACGACCACGGCCTCGTCGCCGCGATCGTGCAGCAGCACGACACCGGCGACGTCCTCATGCTCGGCTGGATGGACGACGAGGCCCTGCGCCGCACCCTGACCGAGGGACGGGTCACCTTCTGGTCGCGCAGCCGGCAGGAGTACTGGCGCAAGGGCGACACGAGCGGCCACGTCCAGCACGTGCGCTCGGTGGCGCTCGACTGCGACGGCGACGCCCTCCTCGTGCGCGTCGACCAGGTCGGCGCGGCCTGCCACACCGGCGACCGCACCTGCTTCGAGGCGGGCGACCTCGCCGCCACCACCGCCGAGGGAGCCGCGTGAGCACCACCGGAGCCGCCCCCGCCGCGGAGGCCCCCAGCCTCGGCTACGGCCAGACCTGGCCCTCCCTCGACGTCTTCGGCGTGCTCGCCCGCGACCGCCGCGTCATCCCCGTGGTCCGGCGCCTCATGGGCGACGCCGAGACGCCGGTCGGCGTCTACCGCAAGCTCGCCGGCGACCGCCCCGGCACCTTCCTCCTCGAGTCGGCCGAGCATGGCGGGGTGTGGTCGCGCTGGTCGATCGTCGGCGCCGCCAGCCGGGCCACGCTCACCGAGAAGGACGGCGAGGTCCACTGGGTCGGCGAACCACCCGTCGGCGTCCCCACCACCGGGCTCGCCACCGACGCCCTGCGCGCCACCATGGACGCCCTCGCCACCGAGCCCGTCGCCGGCCTGCCGCCACTCACCGGCGGGATGGTCGGCGCCATCACCTACGACGCCGTGCGCCGCTGGGAGAAGGTCCCGAGCACGACCCCTGACGAGCTCGGCCTGCCCGAGGTCGCCCTCATGCTCGCCACCGACCTCGCCGTCCTCGACCACACCGACGGCTCGATCCTCCTCGTCGCCAACGCGGTCAACTACGACGACACCGACGACCGGGTCGAGCAGGCCTGGGCCGACGCCGTCGACCGCCTCGACACGATGACGCGCGCCCTCGCCGCCCCGGCCGACAGCACCGTCGCCGTCGTCGACACCGAGGCCGTCGACCTCGCGATGGCCGGCATCACCTCCAACACCCCGCAGCAGCGCTACGAGGAGGTCGTCGAGCTGGCCAAGGAGGACATCCGCGCCGGCGAGGTCTTCCAGGTCGTCCTCTCGCAGCGGTTCTCGATGCCGTGCCCCGCCGACCCGCTCGACGTCTACCGCGCACTGCGGGCCGGCAACCCCAGCCCGTACATGTACCTCTTCCGGTTCCCGGCGCCCGACGGCTCCGACTACGCCGTCGTCGGCAGCAGCCCGGAGGCGCTCGTGCGGGTCACCGGCGACCGCGCCATCACGCACCCCATCGCGGGGAGCCGCCCGCGCGGGAAGACGCCCGAGGACGACGTCCGCCTCGCGGAGGAGCTGCTCGCCGACCCCAAGGAGCGCTCCGAGCACGTCATGCTCGTCGACCTCGGCCGCAACGACCTTCAGCGCGTCTGCCGCCCCGGGACGGTCGACGTCGTGGAGTTCATGGACGTGCGCCGCTACAGCCACGTCATGCACATCGAGTCGACGGTCGTGGGGGAGAAGCGGCCCGGGGCCAGCGCCTACGACGTGCTCGTCTCCACCTTCCCCGCGGGCACCCTGTCCGGGGCCCCCAAGCCGCGCGCCCTCGCCCTCATCGAGCAGTACGAGCCCTCGCGCCGCGGGGTCTACGGGGGAGTGGTCGGGTACCTCGACTTCCACGGCGACCTCGACATGGCCATCGCCATCCGCACGGCGGTCGTCAAGGACGGCGTCGCCCACGTGCAGGCCGGCGCCGGCATCGTCGCCGACTCGCACCCCACGCGCGAGCACGAGGAGTGCGTGCACAAGGCCACCGCGGCACTGCGGGCCATCGCCACGGCCGGCGCGATGAGGACGGTCACGTGAGGCGGCTCGGCGGCAAGGGACCGGTCGCCCTGCTCGGGCTGGTCGGCGCCCTCGCCCTGCTGGCGGTCGCGTTCCGCCCGTGGGTCTCCGGGGCGGTCGACGACGCCGTGCTCGGCGCCACCCGCATCTCCGCCACCGGCGACGAGGTGGCCCCCGGCCTCACCGCGGTCGCCCTCGCGGTCGCCGCGGCCGCCGTCGCCACCGTCGCCGGGGGACGCATCACCCGCGTCGTGGCCCTCGTCGGATGGGCGGGGCTGCTCACCGTCGCGGTCGGCCTCACCGTCCGTGTCGTGCTCGACCCCGACGGCGTCCTCGGGCCGGTCGCGGCGTCCCGCGTGGGGCGCACCGGCTCGGTGGAGACCGCGGCCGACCCCACCGCGTGGCCGTGGGTCGCCCTCGGCGCCGCGGCCCTCGCCCTGCTCGGCCTCGTCGGCGCGGTGCTCGGGATGGCTCGCTGGGCCGGGCCGAGCGCCCGCTACGAGGTCCCCGACGGCGCCGGTGGAACGGTCGCCGGACCCCGGGGAGAACGGGTCGGCAGCGACTGGGACGAGCTCTCCGCAGGTCGTGACCCCACCGATGTCGGTCCGGACCGCACGACCTGACAGAATCGGACGCGGACCACGTCGAGGGTCGCCGACCCCCACCCCGAGGAGTGACGCATGAGCCAGCACGAGGAGCACGAGGACCACGGGCACAGCGTCGCCGCGTGGACGACGGTGGGCATCCTCATCGTCGCCTCGGCGATCATGGCGCTGGCCGTGCTCTTCCCCAACCTCTGGCTCTTCGTCGGCGGCGCGGTCCTCGCGCTCGTCGGGGTCGTCGCGGGCAAGGTGCTGTCGATGGCCGGCTACGGCGCGGCCGGACGCCCTCGCGACGAGGCTCCCTCCATCCACTGACGAAGGCCACCGTGACCACCGTCCTGGACTCCATCGTCGCCGGGGTCCGTGAGGACCTCGCGGCCCGGGAGCGACAGACCTCGCTGTCCGACGTCGAGGCCGCCGTGCGCTCCGCCCGGCCGGCGCTCGACGCCGAGGCCGTGCTGCGCCGTCCCGGCCTCTCGCTCATCGCCGAGGTCAAGCGGGCCAGCCCGAGCAAGGGCGCCCTCTCGGACATCCCCGACCCCGCGTCCCTCGCGGCGCAGTACGCGGCCGGGGGAGCGAGCGCGGTCTCGGTGCTCACCGAGGCCCGGCGCTTCGGCGGCAGCCTCGCCGACCTCGACGCCGTGCGCGCCGCCGTCGACGTCCCGGTCCTGCGCAAGGACTTCATGGTCTCCGACTACCAGGTGCTCGAGGCCCGCGCCCACGGCGCCGACATCATCCTGCTCATCGTGGCCGCCCTCGACGACCACCAGCTCTCGCACCTGCTGCACCGGGCCGGCGAGCTGGGGATGACCGCCCTCGTCGAGGTCCACGACGAGGACGAGACCCAGCGCGCCGTCGACGCCGGCGCCTCGGTCATCGGCGTCAACGCCCGCAACCTCAAGACCCTGCAGATCCACCCCGACACGTTCTCCCGGCTGCGACCGCTCATCCCCGAGGGCGTCGTCACCGTCGCCGAGTCCGGCATCTCCGGACCGGAGGACGCCGCCGCCTACGCCGCGCAGGGGGCGGACGCCGTGCTCGTCGGCGAGGCCCTCGTGCGCACCGGCGACCCCCGCGCCGGCGCCGAGGCCATCGTGGCCGCCGGCGCCCCCACCGTGAAGGACTGACCGATGTCCGACGACACCCCCGCCCCCTCGACGCGCGACCTCGTGCCCGAGGAGCTGCCCCAGCCCGGGCGGTTCGGCCCGTTCGGCGGCCGCTACGTGCCCGAGGCGCTGATCCCCGCGCTCGAGCAGCTCGACGAGGCGCGCCAGAAGGCCATGCTCGATCCCGACTTCCTCGACGAGCTCGCCCGCCTGCACCGCACCTACACCGGCCGGCCGAGCATCGTCACCGAGGTCCCGCGGTTCGCCGCCCACTGCGGCGGGGCGCGCGTCGTCCTCAAGCGCGAGGACCTCAACCACACCGGCTCGCACAAGATCAACAACGTCCTGGCGCAGGCCCTGCTCACCAAGCGGATGGGCAAGACCCGCGTCATCGCCGAGACCGGAGCCGGCCAGCACGGCGTCGCCACGGCCACCGCCGCCGCGCTCATGGGCCTGGAGTGCCGGGTCTACATGGGCAAGGTCGACACCGAGCGCCAGGCCCTCAACGTCGCCCGGATGAAGATCCTCGGCGCCGAGGTCGTCCCGGTCGAGCACGGCAGCGCCACCCTCAAGGATGCCATCAACGAGGCCCTGCGCGACTGGGTCACCAACGTCGGCACCACCCACTACCTCATCGGCACGGTCACGGGCCCGCACCCGTTCCCCGAGATGGTCCGCGACTTCCACGCCGTCATCGGCGAGGAGGCGCGCGGCCAGGTGCTCGAGCTAGCCGGTCGTCTTCCTGACGCCGTGATCGCCTGTGTCGGAGGCGGATCCAACGCCATGGGCATCTTCCACCGGTTCATCGAGGACGAGGGCGTGCGGCTCATCGGCATCGAGGCGGGCGGCTCCGGCATCGAGAGCGGACGCCACGCAGCCCGCTTCGCCTCGGCCAGCCCCGGCGTGCTGCACGGCGCGATGAGCTACCTCATGCAGGACGACGACGGCCAGACCGTCGAGTCGCACTCGATCTCCGCCGGCCTCGACTACCCGAGCGTCGGCCCGGAGCACTCGTTCCTGCGCGACACCGGCCGGGCCGAGTACCGCTACGCCACCGACGACCAGGTGATGGAGGCGTTCTCGCTGCTCTGCCGCACGGAGGGCATCATCCCGGCGCTCGAGTCGGCGCACGCGCTGTGGGGCGCGATGGAGGTCGGCCGCGAGCTCGGCCCCGACGCCCTCCTGCTCGTCAACCTCTCCGGGCGCGGCGACAAGGACATGCACACGGCCGCCGAGTGGTTCGGCCTCGTGGACGGGCCGTCGTCGTGACCACCGCCACGCGCGGCGTCGAGGAGGTCCTGCGCCGCTGCCGCGAGGAGGGCCGGGCCGCGCTGGTCGGGTACCTCCCGGTGGGCTACCCCACGGTCGAGGGCTCCCTCGAGGCCATGCGGGTGCTCGTCGAGGCCGGCTGCGACATCGTCGAGGTGGGCGTGCCCTACAGCGACCCGCTCATGGACGGCGAGGTCATCCAGCACGCCGTCGCCACGGCGCTGTCCGGCGGCAGCCGGGTGGACGACGTCTTCCGCGCCACGGCCGCCGTGCGCGAGGCCGGGGCCGTCCCGCTCGTCATGACCTACTGGAACCTCGTGCTGCGCCGCGGGGTCGACCGCTTCGCCGCCGACCTCGCCGGGCACGGGGGAGGGGGCCTCATCACCCCCGACCTCATCCCCGACGAGGCGCAGGAGTGGCTCGACGCCAGCGACGAGCACGGGCTCGACCGCGTCTTCCTCGTGGCGCCCTCGTCCACGCCCGAGCGCCTGGAGAAGGTCACCCGGGCCTGCCGCGGCTTCGTCTACGCCGCCTCGACGATGGGCGTCACCGGCGCCCGCACGAGCGTCGACACCGACGCCCGCGGCCTCGTCGAGCGGGTCAAGGAGGTCACCGACCTCCCGGTCTGCGTCGGCCTCGGGGTCTCCACCGGGGACCAGGCCGCCGAGCTGGCCGGCTACGCCGACGGCGTCATCGTCGGGTCGGCCCTGGTCCGCGCGCTCGGCGGCGACGGGGAACTCCACGACCGCCTCGAGGCGTTGCGCGACCTGACGGCCGAACTGGCGCAGGGAGTGAGGAGCGGACGCAGGTGAGCACGGGCACCGAGCCGAGCACGGAGACCACCGCGGTGGCCGAGCCGGCCGACCGCCGAACCCGCGTCCTCGACCTCGTCGGGCTCCTCGCGCGCCTCTTCCTCGGCGCCGTCCTCGTCTACGCGGGGGCCGTGAAGATCGGCCACCCGGTCACGGCCCAGCGCGCCGTGCAGGCCTACGAGGTGCTCCCCACCGGCCTGGCCAACACCGTGGGGCTGGCCCTGCCGTGGGTCGAGGTGGTCCTCGGGGTGCTGCTCCTGCTCGGGTTGTTCACCCGCCCCGTCGCGGTGGTGTCGACGCTGCTCATGGCGGCCTTCGTCGTGGGCATCGCCCAGGCCTGGGCCCGCGGCCTGACCATCGACTGCGGCTGCTTCGGCGGCGGCGGCCAGATCGGCGCCGCCGACACCACGTACCCCCAGGAGATCGGCCGCGACGCGGTCTTCGCCCTCGCCGGGGCCTGGCTGTGGTGGCGACCCCGCACCCTCGCCTCGCTCGACCGCGTCCTGTTCGGATCCTGAAGGAGAACGCCCACGATGGCCAAGAAGCAGCCTCCCGCCCCGGCCTCGAGCCGCCAGGCGAAGATCCGCGCCGCCCAGGGGCCGCAGGGTGGGGGAGCGAACCGGGTCGTCGTCGCCGCCGTCGTGGTCGTCGTCGCGATCGTCGCCGTGGTCGGCGGTGTCGTGTGGTCGCAGTCGCAGAAGGACGCCGCTGCCGGGACCTCCACCGCCGTGCCGAAGGGCACCTCGATGGGGAAGGGCTACCGCGCCTTCGCCGACGTCACCCCCGTGGCAGGAGCCCCCACGGTCGACCTCTACGAGGACTTCCAGTGCCCGGTCTGCCGGCAGTTCGAGGGCGCGGTCGGGACCACCGTCACCGGCCTGGCCCAGCAGGGCAGGATCGTCCTGAACTACCACGTGCTCAACTTCCTCGACGACAAGCTCGGTGTGCAGTTCTCCACCCCCGCCGCCAACGGGGCGTTCTGCGCCGCTGCCGGCGGTCACTTCCAGGACTTCCACGACGCCGTGTACGCCGACCAGGCGCCGGAGGGCACCACGCTCGACGACGCCACCCTGCAGAAGTGGGCCGCGGCCGCCGGCATCAACGGTGACGCCCTCACCACGTGGAAGCAGTGCGTGGCCGACGGCACCTACACGCGCTACGTCACCTCGGTCAACGAGGCCGCCTTCGCCATCCCCGGGTTCGCCGGGACGCCCACCGTCGTCATCAACGGCACGACCGCGGACCTCGCGTCCGTGGCCACGCCCGAGGGCTTCACCGCCGCCATCCAGGGAGCCACCTCGTGACCCACCTCCTGCCCGCCACCATCCCGAGCCCGACCATCGGGGTGTTCCAGCTGGGCCCGCTGCCCCTGCGGATGTACGCCGTGTGCATCCTCATCGGCATCGTCCTCGCCGTCTGGCTCACCGGACGCCGCCTCGTGCCGCGTGGCTACGAGTCCGCGCAGGCCCTCGACGTCGCCGCCTGGGCGGTGCTGTTCGGCATCGTCGGCGGCCGGCTCTACCACGTCATCACCACGCCCGAGCCGTACTGGGGCGAGGGCGGCCACCCGCTCGACGCGGTCAAGATCTGGCAGGGCGGCCTCGGCATCTGGGGAGCGGTCGCGCTCGGTGCGCTCGGCGCGTGGATCGGCTGCCGCCGCCACGACATCTCCTTCCTCGCGTTCGCCGATGCCGCGGTGCCGGGTGTCGCGTTCGCCCAGGCCATCGGGCGGCTGGGCAACTGGTTCAACAACGAGCTCTACGGCGGTCCCACCGACCTGCCGTGGGGGCTGACCATCCACGAGTGGGACAGCTCGGCCGGGCGGGCCGTCGTCGACGCCGCGGGCAACCCCGTGGTCAAGGGCGTGTTCCACCCGACCTTCCTCTACGAGCTGCTCTTCCTCCTCGTCCTGGCCACGGCCCTGCTCGTCGTCGACCGGCGCCGCAGCCTCGCCCCCGGGCAGCTGTTCGGCCTCTACGTCGCGGGCTACCCCCTGGGCCGGATCGTCGTGGAGAAGATGCGCACCGACGAGGCCGAGCTCGTCCTCGGGCAGCGGCTCAACGTGTGGACGAGCATCGTCGTCTTCGCCCTCGGCGTGTGGATCGTGTGGTTCACCGGGAGGCGTGCCAAGCGGTCGGAGGCCGAGGCGCCGGCCGGGCCGCCGGAGGACGACGAGCGGCCCGACTCCCGCACGGAGGCGGAGCCGAAGTCCCAGGATGTGGGATAGCGCGGCTCGAAATGCAAGACGCAGGGCCCCGGCGATAGCATTCCGGGACGTGGCCAAAGCCGTCCGCGCCTGACCTTGCCGTGCCCGGTCCCCATGGATCGCAGACCCCTGAGGACGGTGATCCGACGTGACCGTCGCTCGCTTCTCCGCCCAGCCCGCCGACACGGGCCTGTACCGCCGTGAGCACGAGCACGACGCCTGCGGTGTGGCCCTGGTGGCGACGATGCGGGGCAGTGCCGGACACGACATCGTCGTCCACGCGCTCGACGCCCTGCGCAACCTCGACCACCGCGGCGCCACCGGCGCCGACCCGCTCGTCGGTGACGGCGCGGGCATCCTCACCCAGGTCCCGGACGCGTTCTTCCGGGCCGTGCTCGACACCGACCTCCCCGCCGCCGGCGCCTACGCGGTGGGCGTGGCCTACCTGCCCGCCGAGGACGACGAGCGCGCCGAGGCCGAGCGCCGCATCGAGGAGATCGCCGCCGAGGAGGGCCTGCGCGTCCTCACCTGGCGCGACGTCCCCGTCACCCCCGACCTCGTCGGCCGGGCCGCCCGCGAGTGCATGCCCACCTTCAGGCAGCTCTTCGTCTCCGCCCACGACGGCAGCACCGGCATCGAGCTCGACCGACTGGCCTTCTGCCTGCGCAAGCGCGCCGAGCGCGAGGTCGAGGTGTACTTCCCGTCGCTGTCGTGTCGCACCGTGGTCTACAAGGGGATGCTCACCACCGGCCAGCTCGAGCCGTTCTTCCCCGACCTGTCCGACGAGCGCTACGCCACCGAGCTCGCCCTCGTGCACTCGCGCTTCTCGACCAACACCTTCCCGAGCTGGCCGCTGGCCCACCCGTACCGGCTCATCGCCCACAACGGCGAGATCAACACCGTCAAGGGCAACCGCAACTGGATGATGGCGCGCGAGTCGCAGGTCAGCTCCGACGTCATCCCCGGTGACCTCGAGCGCCTCTTCCCGATCTGCACGCCCGGCGCCTCCGACTCGGCCACCTTCGACGAGGTCCTCGAGCTGCTCCACCTCGGCGGCCGCTCGCTGCCGCACTCGGTCCTCATGATGATCCCGGAGGCCTGGGAGAACCACGAGTCGATGGACCCGGCCCGCAAGGCGTTCTACGAGTTCCACTCCACCTTCATGGAGCCCTGGGACGGCCCGGCCTGCGTCACCTTCACCGACGGCACCCTCATCGGCGCGGTCCTCGACCGCAACGGCCTGCGCCCCGGGCGCTACTGGGTGACCGACGACGGCCTCGTCGTGCTCGCCTCCGAGTCGGGCGTGCTCGACCTCGAGCCCGAGAACGTCGTGCGCCGCGGGCGGCTCCAGCCCGGCCGGATGTTCCTCGTGGACACCGCCGCCGGCCGCATCGTCAGCGACGAGGAGGTCAAGACCAGCCTCGCCGGCGAGAACCCGTACGAGGAGTGGCTGCACGCCGGCCTCATCGAGCTCAAGGACCTCCCCGACCGCGAGCACATCATCCACACCGCCGCCTCCGTGGCCCGCCGCCAGCGCACCTTCGGGTACAGCGAGGAGGAGCTGAAGATCCTCATCGCGCCGATGGCGAGCACCGGGGGAGAGGCCCTCGGCTCGATGGGCACCGACACCCCCATCGCCGTGCTCTCCGAGCGCCCGCGGCTCGTCTTCGACTACTTCACCCAGCTCTTCGCGCAGGTCACCAACCCGCCGCTCGACGCCATCCGCGAGGAGCTCGTCACCTCGCTCGGCTCGACGATCGGCCCCGAGGGCAACGTCCTGGACGCCACCCCGGCCCACGTGCGCCAGGTCGTCCTGCCGTTCCCGGTGCTCGACAACGACGAGCTCGCGAAGATCGTCCACATCAACGCCGACGGCGACCTGCCCGGCTACAGCACGGTCGTCGTGCGGGGCACCTACGACGTCACCGGCGGTGAGGCCGCCCTGCGCGCCCGCCTCCACGAGATCTTCGACGAGGTGTCCGCTGCCATCGAGGGCGGCGCCCGGTTCGTCGTGCTCTCCGACCGCGACTCCGACCGCGACCTCGCCCCGATCCCGTCGCTGCTCCTCACCAGCGCCGTGCACCACCACCTCATCCGCGAGAAGACCCGCACCCAGGTCGGGCTCCTCGTCGAGGCCGGCGACGTCCGCGAGGTGCACCACGTCGCGCTGCTCGTCGGCTACGGCGCGGCCGCGATCAACCCGTACCTCGCGATGGAGACCGTCGAGGACATGGTGCGCAGCGGCGCCATCACCGACGTCACCGAGGAGAAGGCGGTCGCCAACCTCATCAAGGCGCTCGGCAAGGGCGTGCTCAAGGTGATGTCGAAGATGGGCATCTCCACCGTCGCCTCCTACCGCGGCGCCCAGGTCTTCGAGGCGATCGGCCTCTCGCAGGACCTCGTCGACGAGTTCTTCACCGGCACCGTCAGCCAGCTCGGCGGCGTCGGGCTCGGCGTCATCGCGGCCGAGACCTCGGCGCGGCACGCCATGGCCTACCCGCCCGACGGCATCCGCCAGGCGCACCGCAAGCTCACCGTCGGCGGCGAGTACCAGTGGCGCCGCGAGGGCGAGCCGCACCTGTTCGACCCCGAGACGGTCTTCCGCCTCCAGCACGCGACGCGGGCCAAGCGCTACGACGTGTTCAAGCAGTACACCCAGCGGATCGACGAGCAGGCCGGCCGCCTGATGACGCTGCGCGGGCTCTTCGAGCTCGGCGGGGCGCAGCAGGAGCGCCCGCCCGTGCCGATCGAGGAGGTCGAGTCGGTGGCCGACATCGTCCGCCGCTTCAACACCGGTGCGATGAGCTACGGCTCGATCAGCCAGGAGGCGCACGAGACCCTCGCCATCGCGATGAACCGCCTCAAGGCGCGCTCCAACACCGGTGAGGGCGGCGAGGACGAGGAGCGCCTCCTCGACCCCGAGCGCCGTTCGGCGATCAAGCAGGTCGCGTCGGGCCGCTTCGGCGTCACCTCGATGTACCTCACCCACGCCGACGACATCCAGATCAAGATGGCGCAGGGCGCCAAGCCCGGCGAGGGCGGCCAGCTGCCCGGCCCGAAGGTCTACCCGTGGGTCGCGCGCACCCGGCACTCCACGCCCGGCGTCGGCCTCATCAGCCCGCCGCCGCACCACGACATCTACTCCATCGAGGACCTCGCCCAGCTGATCCACGACCTGAAGAACGCGAACCCGGCCGCCCGGGTGCACGTCAAGCTCGTCTCCGAGGTCGGGGTCGGCACGGTCGCGGCCGGGGTCAGCAAGGCGCACGCCGACGTCGTGCTCATCTCGGGCCACGACGGCGGCACCGGCGCCTCGCCGCTGACCTCGCTCAAGCACGCGGGCGGTCCGTGGGAGCTCGGCCTGGCCGAGACCCAGCAGACCCTCGTCCTCAACGGGCTGCGCGACCGGATCGTCGTGCAGGTCGACGGGCAGATCAAGACGGGCCGCGACGTCGTCATCGCCGCGCTGCTCGGGGCCGAGGAGTTCGGCTTCGCCACCGCACCGCTCGTCGTGTCGGGCTGCATCCTCATGCGGGTCTGCCACCTCGACACCTGCCCGGTCGGCATCGCGACCCAGAACCCCGAGCTGCGGGCCCGCTTCTCCGGGCAGCCGGAGTTCGTCGAGACCTTCTTCGAGTACATCGCCGAGGAGGTCCGCGAGCACCTCGCGGCGCTGGGCTTCCGCACCATCGCCGAGGCCGTGGGCCAGATCCAGCACCTCGACACCGCGAAGGCCGTGCGCCACTGGAAGGCCAGCGGGCTCGACCTCGCGCCGATCCTCACCCAGGTGCAGAGCCCCGACGGCTCCGGCGTGCGCCACGCCATCGCCCAGGACCACGGTCTGGAGAAGGCGCTCGACCACCAGCTCATCGCCGCCGCCCGAGACGCCATCGACACCGGCATCCCGGTCACCGCGCGGTTCTCGATCCGCAACGTCAACCGCACCGTCGGCACGATGCTCGGCCACGAGGTCACCAAGCGGCACGCCCACGGGCTGCCCGACGGCACCATCGACCTCACCCTCACCGGGTCCGCCGGGCAGAGCTTCGCCGCGTTCCTCCCGGCCGGCATCACGCTGCGCCTCGAGGGCGACGCCAACGACTACGTCGGCAAGGGCCTGTCCGGCGGACGCGTCGCCGTCCGTCCCGCACCCGGCTCCGCCCTCGTCGCCGAGGACAACGTCATCGCCGGCAACGTCATCGCGTACGGCGCGACCTCCGGTGAGCTGTTCCTGCGCGGCCGGGTGGGCGAGCGGTTCTGCGTGCGCAACTCCGGCGCCACCGCGGTCGTCGAGGGCGTGGGCGACCACGGCCTCGAGTACATGACCGGCGGCACCGCGCTCATCCTCGGGCCGACGGGGCGAAACGTCGCCGCCGGGATGTCCGGGGGCGTCGCCTACGTCCTCGACCTCGACGCCTCGCACGTCAACCCCGAGCTCGTCGACCTCAGGCCGCTGCGGCCCGAGGACGAGCTCGTCGTCCACGACCTGCTCGAGCGCCACGTGCAGTGGACCGACTCGGCCGTGGCGGCCCGGCTCCTCGCCGACTGGGACACCGCCCGCTCGGCCTTCACCCTCGTCCTCCCGCGGGCCTACCAGCGCGTCCTCGACGTGCGCGCCAAGGCCTCCGCCGAGGGCCTCGACCCCGACGGCACCCAGGTGTGGGAGCGGATCATGGAGGCGTCCCGTGGCTGACCCCCAGGGCTTTCTGAGGACGCGCGAGCGCGAGCTGCCGCGTCGGCGACCCGTGCCGGTCCGGATCAGGGACTGGAAGGAGGTCTACGAGGAGCAGTCGTCGACCGAGCTCCAGCGCCAGGCCGGCCGCTGCATGGACTGCGGGATCCCGTTCTGCCACAGCGGTTGTCCGCTGGGCAACCTCATCCCCGAGTGGAACGACCTCGCGTGGCGCGGTGAGTGGCGCCAGGCCATCGACCGCCTCCACGCGACGAACAACTTCCCCGAGTTCACCGGGCGGCTGTGCCCGGCGCCCTGCGAGTCGGCGTGCGTCCTCGGCATCAACCAGCCGGCCGTGACGATCAAGCAGGTCGAGGTCTCGATCATCGACCGCGCCTTCGCCAACGGCACCGTCGAGCCCGTCGCCCCCGAGCGGCTGTCCGGCAAGACGGTCGCCGTCGTCGGGTCCGGCCCGGCCGGCCTGGCCGCCGCCCAGCAGCTGACCCGCGCCGGCCACACCGTCGCGGTCTACGAGCGGGCCGACCAGCCCGGCGGCCTGCTGCGCTACGGCATCCCCGAGTTCAAGATGGAGAAGTCGGTCGTCGACCGCCGCATCGCCCAGATGAAGTCCGAGGGCACCCGCTTCCGCACCGGGGTCGAGGTCGGCAAGGACCTCACCGGCGCCGACCTGCGCAAGCGGTTCGACGCCGTCGTCGTCGCCATCGGGGCCACCGTGCCGCGCGACCTGCCCGTCCCGGGCCGTGAGCTCGACGGCGTCGTGCAGGCGATGGACTTCCTCCCGCCGGCGAACCGGGTCGCGCTCGGCCAGAGCGTCGAGGGCCAGGTGACCGCGGCCGGCAAGGACGTCGTCGTCATCGGCGGCGGCGACACGGGCGCCGACTGCATCGGGACCTCGCACCGCCAGGGCGCCCGCTCGGTCACGAGCCTGGAGATCATGCCGCAGCCGTCGGTCGACCGCACCGCAGCGCACCCGTGGCCCACCTACCCGATGCTCTTCCGCGTGGCCTCGGCCCACGAGGAGGGCGGCGACCGCGTCTACGCCGTGTCGACCTCCGCGATCCTCGGCGACGAGGACGGCAAGGTCCGTGCGCTGCGGCTGCACGAGGTGGTCATGGGGGAGAGCGGCTTCGAGAAGGTCGAGGGCTCCGACCGCGAGATCCCCGCGCAGCTCGTCCTGCTCGCGATGGGCTTCCTCGGCCCGCAGGCCGAGGGCCTGCTCGAGGAGCTCGGCGTCGAGAAGGACCCGCGCAGCAACGTCAGCCGCGACCGCCAGTTCATGTCGTCGGTGCCCGGCGTCTTCGTCGCCGGCGACGCGGGCCGCGGCCAGTCGCTCATCGTGTGGGCCATCGCCGAGGGTCGCTCCGCGGCCCACGAGGTCGACGCCTGGCTCATGGGCAAGCCCTCGCGGCTGCCCCGCCCGGTCAACCCGACCGACCGCCCCCTCACCGCCTGACCCCCAGCCACCCGGGCCCCGCCCTCCGTCCCGCGCTACGGGGCAGTAGGTGTCGTGATCACGACGCGTACTGCCCCGTAGCGGCGTCCAGGAGGGTGTGGCCGCCTGCGATGGTTGCGCTCACATCGGGCGTTCCGTCATGTGGCCCCCGTCACTCGTGCAAGCGTTTCCACCGATAGGGTTTCGACCATGCGCCACGCGAAGATCGTCTGCACCCTGGGCCCCGCCACGACGTCCCCGGAGAACCTGCGCGAGCTCGTCCGGGCCGGCATGGACGTCGCCCGCCTCAACCTCAGCCACGGCGACCACGCCGACCACGAGCGGGTCTACCTCGACGTCCGCCGCGCCAGTGACGAGACCGGGCGCGCGGTCGGGGTCCTCGTCGACCTCCAGGGTCCGAAGATCCGCACCGCCCGCTTCGAGAACGGCCCCGTGCAGCTCGTCAACGGGGCGACCTTCACCATCACCACCCGCGACGTCCCCGGCGACGACCAGGAGGTCGGCACCACGTACAAGGGCCTGCCGGGCGACGTCACCGCCGGCGACCGCATCCTCATCGACGACGGCAAGATCGCGCTCGTCGCCACCGAGGTCACCGACACCGACGTCGTCTGCGAGGTCGTCGAGGGCGGCACGCTGTCGAACAACAAGGGCATCAACCTGCCCGGCGTCGCCGTGTCCGTGCCGGCGCTGTCCGAGAAGGACAAGGACGACCTGCGCTGGGCGCTGCGGATCCGCGCCGACATGATCGCGCTGTCCTTCGTGCGCAGCGCCGAGGACATCGTCGACGTCCACAAGATCATGGACGAGGAGGGCATCCGCCTCCCCGTCATCGCCAAGATCGAGAAGCCCCAGGCGGTCGACAACCTCGAGGAGATCGTCCGCGCCTTCGACGGCCTGATGGTCGCGCGCGGTGACCTCGGTGTCGAGATGCCGCTCGAGGAGGTGCCCCTGGTCCAGAAGCGCGCCTGCGAGCTCGCCCGCCGCCAGGCCAAGCCGGTCATCGTCGCCACCCAGGTGCTCGAGTCGATGATCGAGAACAGCCGCCCCACCCGCGCCGAGGCCTCCGACGCCGCCAACGCCGTCCTCGACGGCGCCGACGCGCTCATGCTCTCCGGCGAGACCAGCGTCGGCAAGCACCCCTTCGCCGCGGTCCGCACGATGGCCCGCATCATCGAGAACACCGAGGACCACGGGCTGCACCGCATCCCGCCGCTCGGCACCCGCCCGCACACCAAGGGCGGCGCCGTCACCGCGGCCGCGGCCGAGATCGGCGAGCAGCTGGGCTGCACCTACCTCATCACCTTCACGATGAGCGGCGACTCCTCGCGGCGCCTGTCCCGCGTGCGCCCCCGCATCCCCATGCTCGCGTTCACGCCGAGCCAGTGGACCCGCAGCCAGCTCGCGCTGTCGTGGGGCGTGGAGACCTTCCTCGTCCAGGACGCCAAGCACACCGACGAGATGGCGATGCAGGTCGACGAGGTGCTCCTCGCCGCCGGCCGGGTCGTCGAGGGCGACCTCGTCGTCATCGTCGCGGGCTCGCCTCCCGGCATCCCCGGCTCCACGAACGCGCTGCGGGTCCACCGCATCGGTGACGCCAAGAACCGGGTCGCCCCCGCGTACAGCGAGCTCGCCCCCTGAGCAGGCCGCAAACCCGTCGGGGACCCGTCGGTATGCTGACGACGCGCCCCGGCCGGGGTGGTGGAATGGCAGACACGGAGGACTCAAAATCCTCTGCCCGCGAGGGCGTGCGGGTTCAAGTCCCGCTCCCGGCACATGAGTGAGACCACCGCTGCCCAGCCCCCTCGCACGGCTCGCCGCGTCCTCGTGGCCGAGGACGAGGCGATCATCCGCCTCGACCTCGCCGAGATGCTCGGTGAGGCCGGCTACGACGTCGTCGGCCAGGCCGGTGACGGCGAGCAGGCCGTCGCCATGGCCACCGAGCTCAAGCCCGACATCGTCATCATGGACGTGAAGATGCCCGTGATGGACGGCATCACCGCGGCCGAGCAGATCGGCAAGGAGCGGATCTGCCCCGTCGTCATGCTCACGGCGTTCAGCCAGACCGAGCTCGTCGAGCGGGCCCGCGACGCGGGGGTCATGGCCTACATCGTCAAGCCGTTCACGGCCGGCGACGTCACCCCCGCCATCGACATCGCCCTGTCGCGCTGGGGCGAGATGAAGACCCTCGAGGCCGAGATCGCCGACCTGGGGGAGCGGCTCGAGACGCGCAAGGCTGTCGACCGCGCCAAGGGCGTGCTCATGACCAAGCTGAAGATCTCCGAGGCCGACGCGTTCCGCTGGATCCAGAAGACCGCCATGGACCGCCGGATGGGGATGAAGGAGGTCGCCGACGCCGTCGTCGCCGGGATGGAGAAGGCCTGACCCTCCGGCTGACCGCCTGCCCGCAGGCTCGCTAGCCTGACGCGATGAGCGTGGTCCGGGGGATCGAGGCGGCCGCGTGGGTCGTGTTCTGGCTGGGCGTGGGGACGATGCTCGTCCGAGCCGCCCTGCGGCTGCGGACCCCTCGCCAGAAGTACCGCACGGGGTGGGTCATGGCGATGACGATGCTCGTGTCCGGGCCCGTCTTCGCGGTGGTGTACGCCCTCGAGGGGCTCGGCGTCGCCGACACCTTCTGGGGTGGTGGGGGTCGGCGCGGGCCCTGGTTCATGGTCGTCGCAGGCGTGATCATGACGGCCGTCGCGCCGGCGGCGCTGCGCCGCACCAGGTCGGGGTTGGCCGGGCGCCGCCACGACTGAGCCGCCCCGCGCGCGGCGGCGGCTAGCGCAGCCAGACGACGAGCTGGGTGAGCAGCGGCGCCACGACGAGGGCCGGCAGCATGTCACCCACAGGGACCTCGCGGATCCGCAGCAGCCGCAGCGAGATCCCCACGAGCATCAGTCCTCCGGTGGCCGTGAGCGCCGCGATGTGGGCGTCAGGGACGACCGAGCCGAGCAGCACGCCCACGAGCGTGAGGAGCCCCTGCACGACGGCCACCGACACCGCTGACATCAGGACGCCGACGCCGAAGCTGGCGGCGAAGGCGAGCGCCGCGAAGCCGTCGAGGACGGCCTTGAGCGCCAGCTGGTCGATGCCGCGGCCGAGCCCGTCGTTGAGCGAGCCGAGGATGGTGAGCGGGCCGACGCAGAACAGCAACGACGCGGTGAGCCAGCCCTCGATGAAGCGCTCGCGCGACGCGTGGTCGGTGCCGCCCTCGGTGCGCGACCGCCGCGACACGACGCCCTGCACCCGCCCGGCGAGGCCCTCGAGCCGCTCTTCGATGCGCAGCAGCGACCCCGCGATCGACCCGATGAGCAGCGAGCCCAGGACGATGAGCACCGGCGCCCCGGACCCGACCGCGCGGCTGAGCGAGACGTCGGTGACCGACATCGCCGACAGGCCGGCGACGAGGAGGGTGACCAGGCCGAGGACGTCGGTGACGACGTCACGGGTGTGCGCCCGCAGCCGGTGGCCCACGGCCATGCCCAGGCCGGCCCCCAGGATCACGGTGAGGACGTTGAGGACGGTCCCCGCTCCGGGGAAGAGGCTGGTCACCGTCGCAACCTACCCAAGTGGTTCAATCATCATCCATCCGGGCTTCCGCCCGGGCGTGACGAGGTCTAGTGTCAGGTGCTTGGGAGTGCTCCCACGGTCGCCGAACCGCGACGGACTGACAACGATGACGGAGGTGCCGTGGGCAGGCGTTCGGTGGACGTGTCACTGGTCGATGCCGACGACCTCCGCGACATCACGGGCCTGTGGCTCGCCGCCCGGGTCGACGCCGGCTCGAGCAAGGAGGCGGCCGCCCGCGCGGTGACCGAGGGACGGCTCACCACGGCGCTGCGGCGCCCCGGTGTCCTGGCCTTCGTCGCGCGCCTCGAGGGCGAGGCCGTCGGCTACGCCATCGCCACCGAGAACCCGTTCGGCCTCAGCCCCACCGCCGAGCTCGCCATCGAGCAGCTCTGGGTCGGTCCCGACGTCCGGCGCCACGGCGTCGCCAAGTCGCTCATCGGTGCGGTGCTGACCTCTGCCGAGCGTGCCGGCTGCGAGATCGTCGTGTCGAACGTGCCGACCACCAGCCGCGACGCCAACCGCTTCTTCGCCCGCCTGGGCTTCTCGTCCACCATCGTGCGCCGCGTCGTCCCCACGGCGACCCTGCGCCGCAAGCTGGCGCCCGAGACGTGCGAGACGGGCAACGAGGTCATGCGCCGTCGCCGCTCGCTGCGCAGCCGCGCGTTCGCGGCCACCCGCACCCTCTAGGGCGTTCCGGCTCCGGACCGCGTCAGACGCGCGGCTTGAACACGCCGAGCCGGTCGGTCGGCGCGCCCGGGAACACCGACGTCGCCGCGAGCCCGCAGCGCTTCTCCAGCACCTCGCCGAGGACGGAGCGGTAGTCGGTGGTGACCTTGAGGTCGCCGGCCTGCAGCTCGGCTGGGGTGAGGCCCGGCCAGGTGCCGTAGACGGCTCCACCGTTGACTCCGTTGCCGAGGACGAACGAGACGTTGCCGTACCCGTGGTCGACGCCGCCGGAGCCGTTCTCCGCTACCCGTCGCCCGAACTCCGAGAGCGTGACGAGGGTGACCTTGTCGGCGGTGCTGCCGAGGTCGGTCATGAAGGCCGCGAGGGCCTGCCCGACCTCGGTGAGCTGGCGGTACATCCAGCCGCTGTCGCTGCGCCCGAGGTCGGCGTGCATGTCCCAGTTGCCCGAGTCGATGGTGACCGCGCGCAGGCCCACCCCGGCCTTGATGAGGCGGGCGGTGTCGCGCAGGGAGTCGCCGAGCCCGCCGCTGGGGTAGGCCGCACCGTTGGCCGGGGTGTAGCCGGCGGTCTTGAGGGCGGCGGCGGTCGCGAGGGCGTCGAGCGTCGTGCGCGCCGGGACCCCGACCTGGTCGGCGGAGCCGGCGTGCAGGGCGCGCAGGGCGGTGGCCCACCGGGTGGTCTCGGTGGCGTCCCAGGCCCCGTTGAGCTGGAAGGAGTCGACCGTGCGCAGCGCGAGGTCGGCCGACGGACCGAGGAGGGAGCGGGGGGTCGTGCTGCTGCCGACGCTCGTGGCGGCCCAGGCGCCCGGCGTGGTCGTGGCCCCGATCATCCGGTCGAGCCAGCCGGTGCGCAGCGACGAGCCGGGGGCCGCGCGCTCCATCTCGTCCATGTCGGTGAAGTGCGAGCGGGTCGGGTTCGGCTGGCCCATCGCGTGGACGATCGCCAGCTTCTTGGCGGTGTACAGGGGAAGGAGGGGAGCCAGGGCCGGGTGGAGGGCGAACCGCGAGGTGAGCGGCAGGCCGCGCGACTGCGGGACCGCGATGTTCGGCCGGGCGGCGATGTAGGCCGGGTCGGCGACCGGGGCGACGGCGGACAGGCCGTCGAACCCACCGCGGAACGACAGGACGACGAGGGTGTCGCCGCTGTATCCGGCGTCGGCGAAGGTGAGGCGGGTCATCGCCGCGGCGGAGGACGCGAAGGCCACCGTGGCAGCGGCCGCACCGAGGCCGGTGGCGCCGGCGAGGAAGCCGCGTCGCGACACGCCGTTCGTGGCCCGGGTGTAGTCCTCGCAGTCGCAGCCGGCGTGCTCGGTCCCCGCGGCGACGGGCTCGGTGGTGGTCTCGGTGTCGGTCATCGTCGTCCTCAGCGGGTGGCGAACTCGGGGGTGTCGAGGACGAGCGCCACGACGTAGGGCAGGCGCCAGCCGAGCACCGCGTCGGTCGGCTTCAGGGCGGTCGCGGCGGTCTTGTCGAGGAAGGCGCACACGGCGTCGCGCTTGGCCGTGGCCAGCGGCGCGAACAGCAGGCGGGTGGCGAGGGCGTCGACGAGCGCGCCGTACGTGGTGGGCAGGGTGGCGGGGAGCAGGGTCCGGAACGCGGGGTACGTGGCCTTCGCGGCGGTGTCGGTCGACATCCAGCCCTGGGCCATGTGCCAGTTCCAGCGCCCCAGCGTGGCGCCGGTCCCCGCCCAGGCGGCGGCGACGTCGGGGTAGCCGTTCGGGGCGGGCCACGCCATCGGGGCCTGACCCGCGTTGCGGGCGTACCAGACCAGGTCGCTGAGCCAGCCCCTGGTGTTCGAGCCCGGGGTGACGCCGAGGATCCGTGCCGTGGAGACCATGTCCTCCAGCGGGCGCTTGGTCTTCTGGCCGGTGGAGGCGGCGAACTCCGCCGAGGTGAGCAGCGCCCGCAGCACCGGGGCGATGCGGGTGTCGTTGTCGAGGTACACCTGCGCGAGCCGGTCGACGAGGGTCGGGGGCGGGGTGTCGGCGACGAAGCGCACGGCGAGCTTGGTCGCGAGGCGGCGGGCCGTCTTCGGGTGCCGGGCGAGGTAGGTGAGGTAGGCCTCGCCCACCCCCTCGCCGTAGGCGGAGGTGTTCGCGTGGGACCAGCCCATGATGCTCAGCGCCCCGACGTGGTGGCGGATCTGGCGGTAGTAGTACTCGCCCGACTCGCGGTCGCTCGACATCCCGGTGAGGGCGAGGGCCGAGCGGCGGATGTCGGACTCGAGGTAGCCGCCGTCGACGCCGACCGTGTGCAGCTCGAGGACCTCGCGGCCGTAGTTCTCGTTCGGGGCGCGCTTGGAGGAGGAGGCGTTGTCGAGCTGGGCCAGCATCGCCGGGTGCTTGGCGCTGGCCACGAGCATGTCGGCGTAGCGCCCGAGGGCGTACTTGCGGATGACGTCGGCCTGGTAGCGGTGGACGCTGTCCCACGACTCCGCCCAGGGCGCCGTGACGACGAGGTGGTTGGTCCAGAACTCGACCATCACCTCGAGCAGCTGCCGCCTCGACCAGATGGCGCGGCCCACCGTCGCCTCGATGGCGGCGTAGCCGAGGTCCCCCGTGCTGTCGGGGTAGTACGTGTCGTGGACGCCCCAGATGGGCAGGTCGAGGACCGGCCAGAGGGAGGCCGCGAGCGAGTCCATCGCCGTGTCGGCGACCGTGCTCGGGGAGAGCTGGGCGTCGATCCAGGCCGTCGAGCCCACCGAGCGGATCTCGGCCACCAGCTCGGGGGTCGCGCCGAAGGAGGCGCGGCGGGCCAGGTGCAGCGCGTGGGAGGCGGAGGTCGGCGTCGCGGGGGTGGTGGGTGACGGGCTCGGGGTGGGGGTCGGCGTGGTCGTCCCGGCGGCCACGCGGGCGGCGACGGTGGTGCGGGTGCCCGACGAGCGGGCGGGTGCCGGGCCGGGGACGGCGGCGCGGGGCTGGTAGGCGGCGTCGACGGCGGCGGCCTTGGGCGCGGCCGTGGACACCGGGACGTCGGCGGCCACCATCGCGCTGCGGGGCGCGACCGGCGCCTCGACGACCGTGGTGGTGCTCTGGCCGGCCGTGGCGGCCGCGGAGGCGGCGACCTTCGGGTCGGGGGTCACGCTTCCCACGGCGGACGCCAGGGCGGCGCCCGCGGCGGAGCGACGGGAGAGTGCGGCAGGGGACACTCCTCGATGGTCCCCGCAGCCCAGGGGCCGGGCGTCAACCGTTCAGCCACAGCCCCATCCGCCCAACGGGCCGCGAAACGGCGTTCTTGACCGTCCCTTGACCAAGCGGTGGTGAGGCCCTGACCGGAAGGGCTCGGATGGCCTCCTCAGGCTCCCGGGGCCGCGTCGCGGATCAGGCAGGTGATCCGGCTCGTGCAGACCCGCTTGCCGTCCTCGTCGGTGACGACGACCTCGTAGCAGGCGAGGGTGCGCCCCAGGCTGAGCGGTACCGCCGTGCCAGTGACCAGGCCGCTGCGCGCCGCGCGGTGGTGGGTGGCGTTGATGTCGAGGCCGACGACCGCCTTGCCCGGCCCGGCGTGCAGGGCCGCACCGATGGAACCGAGGGTCTCGGCGAGGACCACCGACGCACCGCCGTGGAGGAGGCCGTACGGCTGGGTGTTGCCCTCGACGGGCATCGTCGCGACGAGCCGGTCCGCGGTCGCCTCGAGCACCTCGATCCCCATCCGGTGCATCAGCGAGTCCGGGTTCATCGCCTTCAGCGCGGCCACGCCGGCCATGAGGTCGGGGGAGGGCGAGTGGGTGGGGTCCGGGGCGGCAGGGGTGTCGGTCATGGTGGATAGGCTGCCACGCGTGAAGCTCCTCCTCCTCGACGGCCACTCGCTCGCCTACCGGGCCTTCTTCGCCCTCCCGGTCGAGAACTTCTCCACCAGCACCGGGCAGCACACCAACGCCGTGTACGGCTTCACCTCGATGCTCATCAACGTCCTGCGCGACGAGGCGCCCACCCACGTGTGCGTGGCCTTCGACGTGTCGCGGCAGACCTTCCGGCTCGAGGAGTACGCCGAGTACAAGGCCGGGCGGAACAAGACGCCCACCGAGTTCACCGGCCAGCTGCCGCTGCTGCGCGAGGTCCTCGACGCGCTGCGGATCAAGCACGTCGGCATCGAGGGCTTCGAGGCCGACGACGTCATCGCGACCCTCACCAAGGAGGCGGTCACCGAGGGGGCCGAGGTCGTCATCTGCACCGGCGACCGCGACGCCTTCCAGCTCGTCTCCGACCAGGTCAGCCTCATCTACCCCGTGCGGGGCGTCTCCGAGGTCTGGCGGATGGATCCCGCAGCGGTCGAGGAGAAGTACCTCGTCCCGCCGAACCGGTACAGCGACCTCGCGGCGCTCGTCGGCGAGTCCAGCGACAACCTCCCCGGCGTTCCCGGCGTCGGCCCGAAGACCGCGGCCAAGTGGCTCACCCAGTACGGCGACCTCACCGGCGTCGTGGCGCACGCCGACGAGATCAAGGGCAAGGCCGGCGAGAACCTGCGCGAGCACCTCGACGGCGTGCTGCGCAACCGCCGCCTCAACCGCCTCGTCGACGACGTCGAGCTGCCGCTGCGCGTCGCCGACCTCGAGCGCCACAGCTGGGACCGCGAGGAGGTGCACCGGGTCTTCGACGGGCTCGAGTTCCGGGTGCTGCGCGACCGGCTGTTCCAGACCTTCGACGTCGAGTCCGACGAGGTCGAGGGTGGTTTCGACGTCGGCGACGAGGTGTTCGGCGCGGGTGACCTCGCCGTGCGCTTCGGCGACGGTGCCGCCGGCCGCACGGTGCCGCACGGCGTCGTCGTCGTGGGCCGGTACCGGGGCGGGTCGGGCGACGCCGGGGCCGTCGCCCTCGCGGGCGCCGACGGCGCCACCGGCTACCTCGACCTCACCGCCCTCACGCCGGAGCAGGACGCCGCCCTCGCCGCGTGGCTCGCCGACCCCGACGCCCCCAAGGTGCTCCACGACGCCAAGGAGCAGCTCCAGGCGCTGTCCACCCGCGGCCTCGAGGTGCGCGGCGTCACGAGCGACACCGCCCTGGCCGCCTACCTCGTGCGGCCCGACCAGCGCTCCTACGACCTCGAGGACCTCGTCGTGCGCCACCTGGGCCGCGAGCTGCGGGCGGAGGCCGAGCAGGGCGACCAGGGGATGCTCGACTTCGCGGCCGACGACGACGCCGCCGAGCGCGACGCGATGGTCCGCGCGCGCGCGGTGCTCGAGCTGTCGGCGGTCCTCGCCGAGCGGCTCGAGGAGACGGGCGGCACCGAGCTGCTCGCCGACCTCGAGCTCCCCCTCGTCGACATCCTCGCGGTGATGGAGCGCACCGGCATCGCCGTCGACGAGGACGCCCTCACCGCCCTCGAGGCCGACTTCGGGGCCAAGATGCGCCAGGCGCAGGAGGACGCGTGGTCGGCCATCGAGCGCCGCGACGTCAACCTCGGCTCGCCCAAGCAGCTCCAGGAGGTCCTCTTCGACCAGCTGGGCATGCCGAAGACCAAGCGCACCAAGACCGGGTACACCACCGACGCCGACGCCCTGGCCGACCTCTTCGCCAAGACCGAGCACCCCTTCCTCGAGGCGCTGCTGCGGCACCGCGACACCTCGCGGCTACGGGTCACGGTCGAGGGGCTCATCAAGTCGGTCGCTCCGGACCGCCGCATCCACACCACCTACATCCAGACGATCGCCGCCACCGGGCGGCTGTCGTCCACCGACCCCAACCTGCAGAACGTGCCCATCCGCACCGAGGAGGGCCGCCGCATCCGCGAGGTCTTCGTCGTCGGCGAGGGCTACGAGTCGCTGATGTCGGCCGACTACAGCCAGATCGAGATGCGGATCATGGCGCACCTGTCCGGCGACGAGGGGCTCATCGAGGCCTTCCGCACCGGCGAGGACCTCCACCGGTTCGTGGGCGCGCGGGTGTTCGGGGTCGAGCCCGCCGACGTCACCGCCGAGATGCGCAGCAAGGTCAAGGCGATGAGCTACGGGCTGGCGTACGGGCTCTCCGCGTTCGGCCTGTCCAAGCAGCTGACGATCTCCACCGGCGAGGCCCAGGGCCTCATGGACGAGTACTTCGCCCGGTTCGGCGGGGTCCGCGACTACCTGCGCGAGGTCGTCGCCGAGGCCCGCGCCACCGGGTACACGGCCACGATGCTCGGCCGGCGCCGCTACCTCCCCGACCTCATGAGCGACAACCGCCAGCGCCGCGAGGGCGCCGAGCGGATGGCCCTCAACGCGCCCATCCAGGGGTCCGCGGCCGACATCATCAAGCTCGCGATGAAGGGCGTCGACACCGCGCTGCGGTCCGAGGACCTCCGCTCGCGGATGCTGCTCCAGGTGCACGACGAGCTCGTCCTCGAGGTCGCGGCGGGGGAGCGGGAGGCCGTGGAGGCCCTCGTCCGGCGTGAGATGGGCGCGGCGCTCGACCTCGGCGAGGTCCCCCTCGACGTCAGCGTCGGGGTCGGCCGCTCCTGGCACGACGCCGCCCACTGACGGCGAGCCCCCGCGGGTTCAGCGGACCGCCGGCTGCTCGGGTGACGACGTGTCCTCGGCCAGCGCCGGCTCCACCGGCGGAGGAGCCGGCGCGTCCCCCCGTGGGGTGACCACCAGGAGGTGCACGCCGAGGACGAGGAGCAGCACCACGTCGACGCCCAGCTTGACGAGCAACAGGCCGCTGGCGGAGTCGACGAGCGGGGCCAGTGCCGCCGTCGCCGCGAGGGCCACCCAGAGCGAGATGACGGCGCGCGGGTGGCGCTGCGCGAGGGCGCTGTAGACGAGCAGCTGCACCATCGCCAGGACCGTGCCGAGCGCGGCGAAGAGCGGCAGCGACGGCTCCACCGGGGCGTACGCGGGGCCGCCGACGAAGGCCAGGGCGAGCCCCGACACCAGCGCGACGACGGAGGCGGCGACCACCCCGAGCGCGAGGATCGCGCCCAGCCCGAGGACGTGGGTGCGCCGGCCGCCGTGCGACCGGGCCATCGCCGGGAACAGGACGATGACGACGAACTGCGGGAGGAAGAGCATCGCCTTGGTGAGGACCAGCCCGGCCGCGTAGTGGCCGGCCGGGACGTCGTCCAGCAGGGCGCGGGCGAGCAGCACGTCGATGTTGGAGACGGCGAAGAAGGC
The DNA here is from genome assembly GCF_043099285.1 of Oryzobacter telluris. Lineage (GTDB taxonomy): Bacteria > Actinomycetota > Actinomycetes > Actinomycetales > Dermatophilaceae > Oryzobacter > Oryzobacter telluris. Next base: position 2,122,115 of record NZ_CP170723.1, read on the forward strand.
GAGCAGGGCGTGGGCGCTGTGCGCCACCTCGCGCCCGACGCCGCCTCGCTCCCACGTGCGCCACGAGGACGCGGGCTCGGCCCCCACCGGTGGTCGCGTCGACGTCCGCGCCGGGTGGCGCAGGGCGATCCCGGCCACGACGACCGGGACGACGGCACCGATCGCCACCCCCACGAGCGCCGAGGCGGCGGACCGGTCGACGAGGAGGGCGAGACCGCCGGCGGCGAGCCGGGCCACGCCCATCGCGGCGTAGACCGCCGCGAGCGGCAGCCACCGCTGCTCGCCCTGGAGGATGCCGGCCTGCCCGCCCATGAGGGTGAGGAAGCCCGCCGCCACCGCCATCGAGACCGCGCCGACGGGCGAGTCCAGTCGCAGCCCGGCGCTGACGAGGGGGGTCGCGAGGAGGGACACGACCGTGACGCCGACGGCGCAGGCCGCGGTCGCGCGCAGGACCGTGCGCTCGATCCGGTGGCGGTCACCCGGGGCGGTCGACACCCGGCGCGCCCCGGTGGCCTGCAGGGCGAGCGAGACGACGTTGACGACGATGAGCGCGCCGAGGACCGAGGAGAACTGGCCGAACTGGTCGGGGCCGAGGATCCGGGCCGTCGCGAGGGTGAGCCCGTAGGTCGTGACGTTCATGACGGCGATCGCGCCGGCGACGACGGCTCCGCCGACGACACCCGCACCGTTCCGGTCCGCACTGGCCACCGGCGAAAGTTACCACCTGGTAGGACGGGCCCGCGGTGGGTCGGGCCGGGGTCCCGGTGTCAGTACGGGTCGTAGGAGTCGGCGTGGCCGAGCCGACGGGCGACGGCTCGCAGGCGGAGGCGCAGCAGGACCTTGACGACGACGTTGCGGGCGAACCACGGCAGCTCGGTGACCAGCCGGAGCCGGTCGCGCAGGGTGGGCGGGGCCACGACGAACCGGGCCAGCGACCCGGTGCGACCGGTGTAGCGCAGCCGGGATGAGGGCAGGGCGTGGAGCAGGAGCCCGAGGGTCACGCCGACGGAGGAGAACGCGTCGTGCACGAGGACCGTCCCACCGCCCCGGACGTGGTCGACCCAGCGCAGGTCGTCGCCGACGGTGAGGACGTCGTGCTTGCCGTCGACGTAGACGACGTCGACGGGACCGGACCAGCCCGCGCGGGCCGCCCGGCTCGTCGTCACGCGCAGGTGCACCCGGTCGGTGACGTCGAAGCGCCGCACGGTCGCCTCGAAGGCCTCGCGCACCGACGGCCCGGCGAAGAGGCGAGCGGTGACGAAGGGGTCCACGGCGGTGACCCGGACGTCGGTCCGGGCCGACGCGAGGACCACGGTCGAGCGCCCGTGGTGGCTGCCCACCTCGACGACGACCGGGTGGGCCGGGGCCGCGGCGACGGCGTCCCAGAGGTCGACGGCCTGGGCGAGGGTGAGCCATCCGGGGACCGCGTCGAGGTCGGGCCACAGCTCGCGCAGGCCCTCGGGCGGGGTGGGGTCGCGGTGGTCGGCCTCCACGGCGGCTGACCTCCTGCGGTCTAGGGTGTGCTCGACCGCGCCAGCATAGGGAGATCAGCGTCGTGACCGACGACCGGGAGGTGCGTCCCCAGCGGCGCGTGGAGGTCCTCCTCGACCTGTGGGTGCTCGTGCCCGTGGTCGTCCTGTGCTGGCCGTTGCTGGTCCGTGGCGGCTACCCGTTCTCGCGGGACCTCGTCTTCACCCCGCACCTCCCGCTGCGTCCCGAGGCGCTGGGCCTGGGCACCGGGTCACCGCGCGCGGCACCCCTCGACGCTGTGGTGGCGGTCCTCTCCACCGTCGTCGACGGCGCCGTCCTCGGGCGAGTGGCCGTCGTCCTCGTCCTCGCGGCGGCCGGCTGGGCGGCGCACCGCGTGGTCCGCGGGCTGGGCACCCCGGCACGCGTGCTCGCCGGCGCCCTCGCCGTGTGGAACCCGTTCGTCGTCGAGAGGCTGGGTCTGGGCCAGTGGGCCCTGCTCGCCGGGTACGCCTCGCTGTTCGGGCTGGTCGCGGCACTCCGACCGCGGGATGAGCCCGGGCTCGGGCGGCTGGGTCGCGTCGCGCCCTGGCTCGCCCTCGGTGCGCTGACGCCGACGGGGGCCCTGCTCGTCGGCAGCGGGGTCGTGGTCCTCGGCGTGCGCAGGCGCAAGGACCTGCCACTGCTCGCCCTCGCCGCGCTCGTCCAGGTGCCGTGGTTGGCGCCGGCCCTGCTCGGAGGGGCCAGCGGGGTCTCGGACCCGGCGGCCGTCGCGGCCTTCGCGGCACGGTCCGAGCGCACCGGGCCCGCCGTCCTCTCGCTGCTCGGCCTCGGCGGGATCTGGGACGGGCAGAGCGTCCCGGGCAGCCGGGCCGGGTGGCTCGGGCACGTCACCACGGTCCTCGTCGTGGTCGTCCTCGCGGCGTCGGCCCGGCGGGGTCGCGGGTCGTTACCGGCACCCTCGCTGTGGGTGTGGGGGACCGGTGCGTTCGTCGTGGCCGGTCTGACCACCGTCGGGCCGGTCGCCGACGTCGTGGCGGGTCTCACCGGGGCCGTGCCGGGTCTCGGCCTCCTGCGCGACGGCCAGAAGTGCCTGGCCCCCTTCGTCGTCCTCGTCGTCGTCGCCGCGGCCGTCGCGTCCGACCGGGCGCTGGTGACGGTGCGGCGCCGTGCCGCGGTCCTCGCCCCGACCGCCCTGCTGCTCGTGGTCGTGGCGCCGTTCGTCGTCCTCCCGGATGCCACCGTCGTCGTGCACCGGGTGCTCCGCCCGGTCGAGTACCCCGCCGAGCTGTCGCGCGCAGCCGAGGTCGTGGCGCGCGACCCCGGGCTCCTCGCGTCCGCTCCCTGGCGCCTGTACCGCCACTACGCCTGGGCGGGCCCGTACGCCACCTACGACCCGGCGTCGCGCTGGTTCGACACCCGCGTCGTCACCTCCGACGACCTCGTCCTCGGCGACCGCGTCGTCGCCGGCGAGGACCCGCTGGCCGCCGCCGTCGCTGCCGTCCTGGCACGCCCGGGGACGGCGACGGCCGCGGAGCTGGCGGGTCTCGGGGTGCAGTGGGTCCTCGTCGCGCGCGACGACCCCGGCGCCCCGGCCCTGCTCGCGGCGCTGACCGGGACCTCCGGGGTCGTACCCGCTGTCGACGATCCGGCGCTGGCGCTGCTGCGCCTTCCCGCACCGGATGCGGGGGCCGCGGCGTCCCTCGTCGTGCCCGGCTGGCAGGTGGTGTCGGTCGCCGTGGTGGACGTCACCGTGGCGCTCGTCCTGCTCGTCGTGTCGCTCGCGGGAAGCACCCGTGGACGGCGTGAACGCTCTGTTACTGTTGCGTAGCCCGCTCCAGGAAGGACGTCATGATCAGCAACATCGTCGCCCCGGCCATCGCCGGGGTCGTGCTCGCCACGGTGGCGCTCTTCGGCCTGGTCTCCTCGCAGACCGCCGCGCCCGACAAGAACCCTGCCAGCCAGGAGATCATCGTCTACGGCGACCGCTGAGGTCCCTCCCGCGGGCGACGCCCGCACCAGCAGCGCGCAGCACGTCGAGGAACGAGCGTGCCGTCGTGTCCCAGTCCAGGGTCAGCGCCCGTTCGCGCGCCTGCCGTGACACCCCGTCGAGGTCCACCCGTCCGGTGAGGACGTCGTCCACCCGGGCCACGAGCCCGTCGAGGTCGTCGGCCAGCCACCCGGTGCGCCCGTCGAGGACCGACTCGGTGAGGCCCCCACTCGACCGGTAGCCGACGGTCGGCGTCCCCTGGACGGCCGCCTCGGTCACGGCGATGCCCCAGCCCTCGGTCACCGACGGCAGCACCATCACCCACGCTGTCGCGAGGAGGCTGTCGCGCCGGTCGTCGTCGACGTGCCCGTGGAAGGTCACGAGGTCCTCGACGCCCAGCTCGGCGGCCCGCGCCTCGAGCGGGCCGCGCCACCAGCCGTCGCCGACGACGTCGACCCGGAGCCCGGGGTGCCGGTCCCTCAGGCGGCGCGTCGCCTCGAGGACGTGCTCGACCTGCTTGTGCGGCACGAGCCGGGTCAGGACGACGACGCGAGGGGTCGATGACGTCGGCACCCCCGCCCGGGGCCGGGCGGACAGCCCGTTGCGCACGACGTGGACGGACGCCGGGTCGATGCCGAGGCAGCCGAGGTCGTCGCGGGTGGCCCCCGACACGGCGACGAAGGGCACCCGCCGGTAGAGCCACGGGACCACGCGGGACTCGACGAACCAGCCGGCCCGGCCGCGCAGGTCGGGGTAGATCAGCTGCCACTGGCGGCGGTGCACGTGGTGGACCAGCGCCACGGACACCCGGGGCCGCGCGAGCGGGATCCCGAACGGGAGCCCGTTGATGACGTCGACGGCGACGTCGACCTCCGCCCCGTGGCGGACCAACCAGGCGAGGCCGAGGGGGTAGACACCGAGGCGCCCCCCGCGGCGGACGTGCCGCACGCCGTCGAGCACCTCGTCCCGCGACAGGGCGCCGGGCCGCGCCGTGACCAGGGTGACGTCGTGACCGTCCCGGGCCCAGCGGGACGTGACCTCGTGGACGTAGACCTCCGAGCCGCCCGCCTCGGGATGGCGCAGGTCGCGCCAGGCGAGGACGGCGATGCGCAGCCGGCGTGTCGTCGCGTCTCCGGGCACCCCGCTCACGGGGCCCCCGCACTGCCGGTCGCGTCCTCCACGAGCGCGTCGCACAGGGCGGGGCGGACGCCCTCGCGCGGTGTCACCGTGGCACCGAGGGCTCGCGCCCGGGCCGAGGCCCCGGCGTCGACGACCACCTTCCCCGGGCGGGTGTTCCACTGCAGGTCGCGCTGCGTGTAGGGCACCTGGGCGACGAACCCGCCGGGCGTCGTCGTGATCGACGCGAGCTGCGCCGAGGGCCTCGGTGCCACACCGAGACGGAAGGTCGTGCCGGGGTAGACCCCGAACCATGGACCCTCGACGGTGGCGTAGGCGTCTCGGACGACGATGCGCACGTGGTGGTCGGCGCGGACCTCGAGGTCGACGTCGCGCACGGTCGTCGCCAGGATGCTCGCCAGCCGGACGGTCCCCGGCTCGATCGCCCGGTCGAGGCCGACCTCGAGGACGGTCGGGCGCTCCGTGACGAGGACCCACGGCTCGTAGCGGTCACCGGTGGCCAGGTAGAGCGCCGCGCACCCGGGGGTGACCGCGAGGGTGTCCGGGGCAGCGGGTCGCCCGGGGACACCTTGCACCTGCTCGACGAGGGAGGCCTGCGCCGACCCGGGGCCGCCCGAGAGCGCGCGCTGCCACTCGAGCTGGCGGACGAGGTCGTCGCCCCCGGCGGTGACGGCGCTCGTGGACAGGCCGGTGAGGGTGTGGACCGCCATGGAGTAGGCGGTCAGGGCGGCGACGGCGGTCGCCACCGCCGGGCCGCCGATCCGCCCGGCGCGACGCAGGGCGGGGCCCACGACGGCGAACGTCACCGCGGACCCCACGACGAGGAGCGGGACGAACTCGCTGGTGTACCGGTTGGCGATGTAGCCGTACATGAGGACGCCCGCGCCCACCGCCGCAGATCCGAGGAGTGGGGGGACGAGCACCCGGCGCACCCGTGTCCGGCGGGTGAGGGCGAGCGGGAAGGCCGCGAGCGCGAGGACCAGGAGCAGTGGCGTCGTGGCGGTGACGCTCGCCGTGCGGTAGGTCTGGTCGAACACGGCACCCGCGCGCACCGGGGGCGGGTCGGCCGGGAGCGAGACCCACGGGTACCACGGGGTGAAGCGGACTCCATCGGGCCGGAAGTAGGTCGGCAGCGTCGTGGGGAGGAACTGGGGACCCGTGATGGTCCCGCCGTTGGCCTCGAGAGCCTCGCGGCGCTGCTCGTTGACCGCCGTCCACACCTGCGCCTGCAGCGGGAAGAGGTACGGGTGGTCGAACTTGGCGAGGTTGAGGGTGACCGACGCCAGCACCGGGACGACGGCCGCCACGAGCAGGGCCACCACGCGCGGTCCCGGGCGGCGCCGTCCGGACACCGCCCACCGCCACACGGCCGCCAGGCCGATGGCACCGCACACCGCGAAGCCGCCGGTCGTGCGGGTGAGGGCCGCCGCCGCGGCGAACCCGAGCAGCCAGCCGAGGGCGCCGCGGGAGGGGGAGTGCAGGAGGCGGACGAGCCAGTACAGGGCCCCGACGACGGTGGCGATCGCCCAGGCGTACACCTCGTGGTAGACCCACGGCAGGGAGGCGTCGAAGGTCAGGACGGTGCCGCCCGTCATCACGGCGAGCAGCATGCCGGCCACCACGGCCTCGAGGCGCCCCACGGGGACGTCGGCGCCGTGCACGACCGTGCGCAGCAGCCAGACCAGGCGGGCCGCCACCACCGCGAACACCAGCCACGCCACGGCCATCGACAGCACCGTGAGCCGGCCGTCGAACTCGCGGGTCACGAGCATCACGGGGATCCTGGCCAGGGCGGGGAACGGCGGGAAGTACATGAAGGTGCGCCCGCCCACCTCGAAGCCCTCGATGCCCAGGCTGCCGTCCGGGACGTCGAGGCGCCCCTCGAGCAGCGAGCCGGCCTGCAGGTCGAAGAAGTTCGAGGCGTAGCGCAGCTCGATGGCGGTGCGGCCCGGCGCCCAGCGCAGGTCGAGGAGCACCGAGAAGTACGCCAGGGCTCCCACGAGGCAGCCGAGGACCGAGGCGACCCGCACGCGGCGGGCGCTCGATGGGGCAGCCGTCACGCCGTGGCGAGCCGGTAGAGGAGCTGGTAGCCGAACATCGTCGGCCAGGTGCGCACCGCGGCACGCTCGACCCGGGTGGCGGCGCGCACGACGTCGGTGACGCGTCCGCCGGACCCTCCGCGCTCGAGGACGTCGACGGGCACCCCGACGACGTCGCGCTCGACGATCCGCAGCCCGCAGTCGCGCACGAGGCGCTCGAAGCTGCGGCGGGTGAAGAAGCGCACGTGCCCGTGGTCGAGGGGGCCACGGGTGTCGTAGTCGAACAGTCCGAGCGTGGTGCGGCCACGCGGGTACCAGTGGCCGAAGTTGGGGACCGACACGAGGACCTCGCCGCCGGGCGCGAGGCGTGACGCGAGGTCGGTGAGCAGGGCCGCCGGGTCGACGACGTGCTCGAGCACGTCGGCGGCGACGACCCGGTCGAACCCTGAACCGACCTCAGGCGGGAGGCCGGCGTTGAGGTCGACCTCGACGAAGGAGTCCAGCCGCTCGCCGACGCCGTCGTGCTTGACGAGGTCGACGCCGTGGACCCGGTGGCCCTGCGCGCGCACGAGGGAGCCGAAGCGCCCGTCGGAGCAGCCGACGTCGAGGACGTCGCCACGGGTGCCGTCGGCGAGCCAGGCGAGCAGCCGCCCGTGGCTGGAGTCGGGCGAGGGCTTGAGCTCGTAGGCGGTGGGGTCGACCGCGGTGCTGCCGTGACCGAAGCCCATCCGGGCCACCCGGTAGCGGATGACGTCCTTGGCGACGTCGCGCGCGTAGCCCATGCCGTTGACGTAGCAGATCTCGTCGCCGTAGTAGGTGGGGATCGGGACCTCGACGATCCGCTTCTCGGCGGCGATGAGCCCCAGGATGATCTCGGTGTCGAAGTCGAAGTCGTCGGTGTACGCCGCGAGGTCGAGGTCGCGCAGCGCCTCCACGCGGTACGCCCGGTAGCCGCTGTGCCACTCGCTGAGCCGGGCGCCGGTCATCGCGTTCTGGAAGGTCGACAGGATCCGGTTGCCGACGAACTTGTACAGCGGCATCCCGCCCTTGAGGGCCCCGCCGCGCACCATCATCCGCGAGCCGAACACGGCGTCGGCCCGTCCCTCGAGGATCGGCGCGACGATGTCCTCGATGACCTCGGGGGCGTACTGGCCGTCGCCGTGGAGCAGGACGACGACGTCGAGGCCGTGGTCCATCGCCCAGGCGTACCCGGCCTTCTGGTTGCCGCCGTAGCCGAGGTTCTTCTCGTGGCGGACCACCGTGAGGGGCAGGTCGGTCGTCGTGCGGTAGGCGACGCCGATGGCGTACGTGTCGTCCTGGCTCGCGTCGTCGGACAGCAGGACGTGGTCGACGCTCGCGCGGAACGAGGTCGGGAGCCGGTCCAGGGTGCGGACGAGGGTCGTCGCGGCGTTGTACGCGACGACGAGGACGCCCACCCGGGGGGAGGCGATGACGTCGGCGGGCTCGACGCTCATGGGGGCGGTCCTCTCGGCGGCGCTGCCGGCCTGGTACGAGGGAGAAGGAACGGGATGCAGTGTAGGTGACCCACCGGTAACACGCGGTTGGGTCGTGTCATAGTAGGCGCCATGTCCGGCCCCCTCGTCGACGTCGACCGGCTGCGCGCCGAGCTCCCCGAGCGGTCCGCGGAGTACGCCGCGGCCGACCCGTTCCCGCACACCGTCGTCGACGACGTGCTCACCCGGGAGGCCTTCGAGGCCGCGGTGGAGGAGTTCCCCGCCGTCGGTGACCCGTTCTGGCGCGGGTACCTGCACGTCAACGAGACGAAGTACAGCAATACCTCCCCGGACACCTGGGGGACGACCCTGTCGGGGGTCGCGAAGGAGCTGTGCGGTCCCGAGTTCGTCGCCTACCTCGAGGACCTCACGGGCATCCGCGGGCTCATCCCCGACTGGTCGATGGACGGCGGGGGCCTGCACCAGACGCTGCGCGGTGGGCACCTCAACATCCACGCCGACTTCTCGACGCACCACGTCCACGACACGTGGGCGCGACGCGTCAACATCCTGCTCTACCTCAACGAGGAGTGGCCGACCGAGTGGGGCGGCCAGCTCGAGCTGTGGGACGCCGACATGACGGCCTGTCGTGCGAAGGTCACCCCGGCCGGGAACCGGATGCTCGTCTTCACGACGTCCCTCGACAGCTTCCACGGGCACCCGGACCCGCTGACCTGCCCCGACGGCCAGGCCCGTCGCTCCATGGCCCTGTACTACTTCACGCAGGAGGCCGAGCCGGTGCGCCGCTCGACCAACTACCGGGCCAGGCCCGGGGACGGCGCCAAGCGGGTCGCGATCTGGGCCGACCGCAACGCCCTCGACGTCTACGACCGGCTCAAGCGCCGCCTCGGCATCTCCGACGCCACCGTGCAGCGGCTGATGACGGGCGTCAACCGGCTGCGTCGGCGCAGCTGACCTCCACGCCGGGCTCGGGCCGCCGGGGCGTCAGGGGGTCGGCGCCGGGACGGGCGCCTCGGCCGGAGCCGGCGCCGTGCCGCCACGGCGCAGCAGCCGCTCGGCGAGCCGGGCCGCGGGGCGCTCCACCCAGCGCGTCGTCACGGCCACGGCCAGGGCGATGACCGCGAAGGACACCGCGACCTTGGTCAGCGTCGGCCAGCCGCCACCGTGCCGGGCCACCATCATGAACACGGGGTAGTGCCACACGTAGACGGCCAGCGACATCCGCCCGAGCGCGACGAGCGGGGACCACGAGGTGAGCCGCACCCAGCGCGGGTGGTCGACGAGCCCCGGGGTCGCGACGACGAACCCGGCGACGCAGAGGTTGACGCCGACGCCGCCCCAGCCCATGTACGTCATCGAGTGGCCGATCGACAGGGTCAGCGCGACCAGCCCGAGGAGCGACCAGCCCGCGATGGTCGTCGCGTGCGCCCGGGCCCGGACCAGCCAGGGCCAGGCCAGGGCCACGAGCGCTCCCCAGAACATGCCGTCCATCCGGGTGGTGGTGCGCAGGAGCGAGAGGTAGGCACCCTCGGAGGCGGCGACGTGCGGCCGCCACACCGAGCAGGCCAGGATGACCGCCGCGACGACGGCGAGGAGGACCAGCCGCCGGTGCCGCAGCGACCGCACCAGGAGCACGAGGACGAGGGTCACCTGCACGTAGACCGCGGTGTACCAGAGGTGGCCGAGGTCGGGTCGGGCGATGGGCGAGCTCGTCTGGAGGTACCAGTTCCACGTGAACGTGGCCACGGCGCCGACCGTCGCCATCGTCTGGCCGAAGGTCAGGATCTCCTTGGGGTCGACGAGCGCCACGAGGACGACGACCGCCAGCAGCACGTACACCTGGGCGCTGACCCGGACCACGCGGGAGAGCACGGCGTCGACCGGTCGCGCCGCCGCGATGACCCCGACCCGGCCGTCGTCGTCGTCCCGCGTGCCCGACCCGACGAGCGAGCGGGTGAGGAGGAAGCCGGCGACGACGAGGAAGACCGAGACGGCCAGGTTGCCGCTGCGGATGACGTTGAGCACCGGGGGGACCGCCTCGAGGGCCGTCGTCGACCACAACGCCCAGCCGTGGGAGAGCAGCACGAGGAGGAGCGCGATGCCGCGCAGCCAGTCGAGCGGCGCGGAGCGCACGGTGGCGCGCGGCGCACGGCTGGTCTCCATGGCCGAGGACTGTAGTCGAGGACCGTCGCGGGGGAGCCTCGCGCCGAGGTGGCCGGGCCCGGTCCCGGGCCCCTCGGTGTCGGTCTCGTCACGGTCTCCGCCACACCGATCCGAGCTGGTTACCGGCGAGTTTCGCCACTGCTACAGTTCGGCAGCACTTCACATCCAACGGAGGGTTCCTGTGCGCGGTGTCGTCACAAAGCTGCTCGTCTTCCTCGGCGCGTTCCTCGTCGCCGTCGCCGGACTGGCGGCGTTCTACGCCCCGGGTCAGGTGAAGAAGACCCCCCTCGACGTCAACTCGGTGACCCGGCTCGCGGGCGACGCCCAGCTGTTCGACGGGTCCGCCCTCGTCCCGACCCCGGTCAAGGCCACGAGCGTCACCCACGCCGACTCCGAGCTCAGCACCGGCGACGTCGTGCTGTTCCAGTCGTCCAGCTGCCTCATCAAGGACCCCGACGGCGACGCCCCCGACTGCGTCTCGGCCGACGACCCCGACAAGCGCCTCGTCGCCGCCGGCACCTCGGTGTTCGCCACCGACCGTCGCACGGGCCTGGCGGTCGCCGACTTCGCGAACCTCCCCGCCGACGCCGACCAGCGCGAGGGTCTGGTCAACAAGTTCCCGTTCGACGCCGAGAAGAAGGACTACCCGTTCTGGGACGGCCTCACCGGCACCTCGGTCAACGCCACGTTCACGGGCACCGAGGACCTCGACGGGCTCGAGACCTACAAGTACCTCGTCTCCATCGCCGACGCCGGGATCGAGATCACCCCGGAGGTCGCCGGCAAGTACTCCACGGAGAAGACCATGTGGGTCGACCCGGTCACCGGGTCGATCATCGACCAGACCGAGCACCAGACCCGTAAGCAGGCCGACAACGGCCAGGTGCTCCTCGACCTGAACTTCGCCTTCACCGACGAGACGGTCGCCGCGAACGTCGAGTCCGCCAAGGCGAACGGCTCCAAGCTCTCCCTCCTCACGAGCACCGTCCCCCTCGTGGGCGGCATCCTCGGGCTGCTGGCCCTCGCGGGCGGCATCCTGCTCGCGCTGACGGGCGCGCGCTCCCGCCGCACCGAGGCCTGACGCACGAACGAACCGGCCCCGTCCCCCCTTCGTGGGGGACGGGGCCGGTTCGTCGTTCCGGGCCGCGGGGCCGGGGCGGTCAGGCCCGCGAGGGCGCCGGCGTCCCGGACCGGCCGCCGGTCGAGGCGTCGTCGTCCTCACCGTCGTCGGCGTCGTCGACCGTGAGCGGCTGGGCGATGCTCTCGAGCGACTGGCCCTCGGCGTGCACCCCGAGGAACGCCGCGACGAGCCCGGCTCCCACCATCAGGGCGGCGCCGAGGAAGTAGCCGGGCGCGATCCCCATGATGTCCTTGGCCTTGCCCGCGTCCTCGATGAGCTTGCCGAACAGCAGGGGGCCGCTGATGCCGCCCGCCGCCGTGCCGATGGCGTAGAAGAAGGCGATGCACATCGCCCGCGTCTCCAGCGGGAAGACCTCGCTGGCGGTGAGGTAGGCGGCGCTGGCCCCGGCCGACGCGAAGAAGAAGATCACGACGCCGAACGCCGTCAGCGTCACCGCCGACAGCGAGCCGAGCATCATCCCCGCGACGGCGAGGAGCACCCCGGAGACGATGTACGTCCCCGCGATCATCCGGACCCGGCCGACGGTGTCGAACAGCCGGCTCAGCAGCAGGGCGCCGAGGAAGTTGCTCACCGCGAACACGGCGAGGTACCACCCGGTCTGCTTGACCTCGAAGAAGGTCGTCAGCGAGTCGCCGTAGGTGAAGAAGAACGCGTTGTAGAGGAAGGCCTGCCCGACGAAGAGCGAGAAGCACAGGATGGTGCGCTTCGGGTACAGGGTGATGACGGTCCGCGCGATCTCCGCGATGGAGATGGTGCGGCGCTGCCGGATGGTGATGGTGTCGTCCTCGATGTCCGGGAGGCTGCCGTTGTTCTCGGTGGAGACGGTGTCCTCGATGGAGCGCACGATCTGCTCGCCCTCGTCCTCACGGCCGTGGATGAACAGCCAGCGCGGGCTCTCGGGGACGTGACGACGCACGACGAGGATGCCGATGGCGAGGATGCCCCCCAGCCCGAAGGCGAGGCGCCAGCCCAGGCCCGGGTCGAGGAACTGCGGGTCGAGCAGGGGGATGGTGAGCAGCGAGCCCAGGGCGGCACCGACCCAGAACGACCCGTTGATGGCGACGTCGACCCGGCCCCGGTACTTCTTGGGGATGAGCTCGTCGATCGCCGAGTTGATGGCCGCGTACTCGCCGCCGATGCCGGCTCCGGTGAAGAACCGGGCGATGAAGTACCAGAGCGGGTTCGGCGCGAAGGCGGTCGCCACCGTGGCGACCGTGTAGACGCCGAGCGTGACGAGGAAGAGCTTCTTGCGGCCGAACTTGTCGGTGAGCTGCCCGAAGAACAGGGCACCCAGGCAGGCGCCGGCCACGTAGACCGCACCGGCGAGCCCGATGTCCGAGCTCGTGAGCCCGAGCCCGGTGTCGGCGGGCTTGAGGGCCTCCGACATCGACCCGACGATCGTCACCTCGAGCCCGTCGAGGATCCACACCGTCCCGAGCCCGATGACGACGAGCCAGTGCCATCGCGACCATGGCAGGCGGTCCAGTCGTGCGGGGATGTCCGTGGTGATGCGTCCGGTCTCGACGTCCGACGCCATCGTCGACCTCCTGGCTGCAGGGGAGGTGGCGACGGTCGTCGACACCGCCGGACAACCTATTCCTGCAGGTGGTGGAGTCGGGGGGTGTGGTGCGGACCAGTTTGGGCGGGCGAGGGCGTCGTCAGGACGGACGGTCGCAGACGAGGATCGCGGTACCGGGGATGACCCGGCCGCGCAGTGGCGACCACCCGCCCCAGGCCTGCACGTTGCGCTCCGGCCACTCCGGCTCGACGAGGTCGCCGAGGACCAGACCGGCCGCCGCGACCTGCCGCACGAGGTCGCCGAGGGTGCGGTGGTGCTCGGCGTAGGTGACCACGCCCGCCTCGCTCTCGACGTACGGCGTGCGGTCGAAGTAGGAGGAGGTGACGGTGAGGCCCTGCGGCCCCGGGTCGTCGGGGAACGCCCACCGCATGGGGTGGGAGGTCGAGAACACGAACCGTCCACCGGGGCGCAGCACGCGGGCCGCCTCGGCGAGGACCGCCCCGCTGTCGGCGACGAAGGGGACGACGCCGTACGCGGTGAACACGCGGTCGACGCTGGCGTCGGCGAACGGCAGCACCCGCCCGTCGAGCTGGAGCAGGGGGAGTGGCGCGTGGCCAGGAGCACCGGCGTCGATGGCGCGGGCGCGGCGCAGCATCCCCATCGACAGGTCGCTGCTCACGACCCGGACGTCGCGGTGCCGGGCCAGCCAGCGCGCGCACTGGGCGGCGCCGCCGCCGATCTCGAGGACCGTCATCCCGTCGCGCACCGCGAGCAGGTCGAGCTCGTCCTCGGTCCAGCCCTCGGGCCCCCAGACGAAGGCGTCGTCACCGAGGAAGGCGCCGTGCTCGGCGTAGTAGTCGTCGGCCTCGCCGTCCCACCAGGAGCGGTTGGCGGCCAAGGTCTCGCGCTCACCCACGGGGCGGCGGACGGCCTCGCTCACGCGCCGGTCCCGTCGACCGGGGGTGCGGGGCAGACCGTTTTGCCCGCCACGTGCGCACGCGGGTAGGCTGTGCGAGCACCCGTGTGACCTCTGTCGGTCACGCGCGCGCTCGTAGCATCCCATCGAAGCCATCTGTCCACATCGGAGTTCCTACTACATGACTGCCAGCACGGTCGAGAAGACCGCCCCTCAGATCGCGATCAACGACATCGGCTCTGAGGAAGACCTCCTCGCCGCCATCGACGCGACGATCAAGCACTTCAACGACGGCGACATCGTCGAGGGAGTCATCGTCAAGGTCGACCGCGACGAGGTCCTGCTCGACATCGGCTACAAGACCGAGGGCGTCATCCCCTCGCGCGAGCTGTCGATCAAGCACGACATCGACCCCAACGAGGTCGTCAAGGTCGGCGACGAGGTCGAGGCCCTGGTCCTCCAGAAGGAGGACAAGGAGGGTCGCCTCATCCTGTCCAAGAAGCGCGCCCAGTACGAGCGCGCCTGGGGCACGATCGAGAAGATCAAGGAGGAGGACGGCGTCGTCACCGGCACCGTCATCGAGGTCGTCAAGGGTGGGCTCATCCTCGACATCGGCCTGCGTGGCTTCCTCCCCGCCTCCCTCGTCGAGATGCGTCGCGTCCGCGACCTCCAGCCGTACGTCGGCAAGGAGATCGAGGCGAAGATCATCGAGCTCGACAAGAACCGCAACAACGTGGTCCTGTCGCGCCGTGCGTGGCTCGAGCAGACCCAGAGCGAGGTCCGCACGACCTTCCTCAAGGAGCTCGGCAAGGGCCAGGTCCGCTCCGGTGTCGTGTCCTCGATCGTCAACTTCGGTGCGTTCGTCGACCTCGGCGGCGTCGACGGTCTCGTCCACGTCTCCGAGCTGTCCTGGAAGCACATCGACCACCCGTCCGAGGTCGTCGAGGTCGGCGACGAGGTCACCGTCGAGGTGCTCGACGTCGACATGGACCGCGAGCGCGTCTCCCTGTCGCTGAAGGCGACGCAGGAGGACCCGTGGCAGCACTTCGCCCGGACCCACGCGATCGGTCAGGTCGTCCCGGGCAAGGTCACCAAGCTCGTCCCGTTCGGTGCGTTCGTCCGCGTCGACGACGGCATCGAGGGCCTGGTCCACATCTCCGAGCTGGCCGAGCGCCACGTGGAGCTGCCGGAGCAGGTCGTCACGGTCGGCACCGACATCTTCGTCAAGGTCATCGACATCGACCTCGAGCGTCGTCGCATCTCGCTCTCGCTGAAGCAGGCGAACGAGGACGGCGCCAACCAGGTCGAGTTCGACCCGACCCTGTACGGCATGGCCGCCGAGTACGACGACAAGGGTGACTACAAGTACCCCGAGGGCTTCGACCCGGAGACCAACGAGTGGCTCGAGGGCTTCGAGTCGCAGCGGGAGACCTGGGAGAAGCAGTACGCCGAGGCGCACTCCCGCTGGGAGGCCCACCGTGCGCAGGTCGAGGCGTTCGCCAAGGCCGACGCCGAGGCCGCCGGCAGCAGCGAGTCCACCTCGTACTCCTCGGAGTCGGGTTCCTCGTCCTCGTCGTCGTCGTCCTCCTCGCAGGACGACACCGGCAGCGCCCCGCGCCCGCCGGCCGCCACGAACGAGGGCACCCTCGCCTCCGACGAGGCCCTCGCCGCGCTGCGCGAGAAGCTCACCGGCAACTGAGCCACCGCGCCGTCAGGCGCACCGGCTCGCTCGAGGCCCGGTCACCCCCGGGGTGGCCGGGCCTCGGCGCGTCCGGGACGGCGCGGGGCGCAGGGCGGTGGGGCGTCGCGGCCGGCGGCCGGGTCAGGCGGAGACGGACTCGCGGGTCGGTGCGGTCGCCCGACCGGGCCGCCGGGCGCTGGCTGCGGACAGCCGGGCCACCAGGGCGGTGACCGGGCGCGCGACGAACCGCTCGACGACCACCACGACGACCACGAGGAGCGCCGCCGCCACGAGGGTGCGGGGGAGCGGGTGCCACTGCGGCGTGTGCCGGGCCACCGCCTCGAAGATCGGGATGTGCCAGAGGAAGACCGTCAGCGAGGCGCGCCCCAGCACGACGAAGGGGCGCCAGGACCACAGCCGGTCCGCGTATCCCGCCCGGGGCCGGCCGGTGGTGTCGGCGAGCACCACGAGGGCGGTCCCGGCACCGACGACCGGGCCGACGACCGTGAAGTAGGCCTCCAGCCCCCAGAACGCGGTGCTGGCCACGCACCCGAGGACCACGAGCGTCGCCGCGCCGAGGAGTCCGTCGCCGTCCCGGCGCAGGGCGACGAGGCGGTCCGCGAGGAGCGCGGCGGCCACACCCCAGAGGATCGCGTCCATCCTGGTGGTGGTCGTCAGCGTGGCGTGGAACCAGCCGTCCTGCTGGTAGGACAGGGCCCGCCAGACCGACGAGCCGACGAGGAGGACGAGCACCCCGATCGTCAGGACCCGGCGGGCCCGCGCGAGCACGAGGACGGCGAGGAGCAGGGCGCTGAGGACCTGCACGTCGATGCAGAGGAAGTACAGGGCGCCGATGTCGGAGCGGGCCGAGAGCGCGTTGTCCCGCACGTAGGTGTTCCACGTGTAGGTCGCCGCGCTGACCAGCGACTCGCGCGTCACGGCAGCCGGGGTGACGTCGGTCGGGTCGAACCGTGACGCGAGCAGGACCGCTGCGAGCAGGACCCACACCTGCACGCTGATCCGCAGGAGCCGCCCCGTGAACCAGGCGAGCGGCCCGACGGGTCCGACGGCATCGAGCCGGGCGGTGAAGGTCCGCGTCACGAGGAAGCCCGTGATGACGAAGAAGATGCTGACGGCGACGCTCCCGCTCGCGAACAGCGCGGCGAAGGAGCCCAGGTCGCCCCGTCGGTCCTCCGGCCAGACCTTCCACGAGTGCGACAGGACGACGAGGAGGATCGCCAGTCCGCGAACGCCGTCCAGGACCGCGGAGCGTTCGGGGCGGCGGGCCCGGCGACGTGCCGGGGCGACGGTGTCGGACACCACGGTCACGAGTGGGCTCCCGAGGTCGGTGCGGCGATCGTGGCGAGCTGCGGCCCAACGGTCGGCGCCCCGTCCGCCGGGACGGGGCGGGAGGTCGGTCGGAGGTGGTCGCGAAGCCACAGTCGGGCCGGTTCGTCGAAGACCCGGTGCGTGGCCCAGACGACGAGGGCGAGCAGGGCGAAGGTCGTGATCGCGCGGGGCTGCCAGGTCCACTCGGTCGTGTGGCGCTGGACGAGGAAGAACAGCGGCAGGTGCCAGATGAAGATCGCGAGGGAGGCCCGGCCGAGCCAGGTGAGGGCGGGGGTCGAGAGCAGCCGGCTCACCGGCGTGGGACGGGCGAGGAGGGCGATGCCCAGCACCGTCACCGCTGCCGCCAGGGTGAACAGCACCCCCCACCACCGCAGGTAGAGGTACTGCTGGTCGATCTCGAGCATCGTCCCCATGATGGCGACGAGAGCCAGCGCCCCCACGGTCAGCAGGATCGGCGCGCGGTGGCGCTGCCGGTGGGCCGCCTCGGCGGCGAGCGCCACGAGCGCACCGATCACGACCGCGTCCGCACGGGCGAGGGTGGAGATGGTGGCCTCGATCCAGCCGGTCGTCTCGAGGACGTGGTGCCGCCACAGCACGCTCGCCACGGCCGCCTCGACGAGGACGACGGCGAGGGCCCAACGGCGCTTGGCCAGCACGAGGACCGCGAGGGGGAGGACGAGGTACACCTGCTGCTGAACCGCCAGGTACCACATGTGGCCCAGGTCGGACCGCGTGTTGAGGAGGTCGGTGCTCGCGTGGAGGTTCGAGGTGTGGGTGACGAGGTTGGCCGCCGACTCCACGGTGGCGCGCGTGGTGAACGGGTCCTTCGGGTCGAAGGCGTGGATGAGGAGGATCGCGGCCGCCAGCGGGACGACCTGGACACCGAGTCGCACCAGGCGGCGAAGGTAGAAGCGCACCGCGTCGAACGTGCCTCGGTCGTGCTCGCGCAACAGCCCGCGCGTGACGATGTAGCCACCCACGACGAAGAACACCCCGACCGCACCGCCGTGGAAGAAGCTGCGCAGGATCGGGACCCGGTCGACGGCGTCGGTGGGCCACACGAGGTTGCCGGCGTGGCCCAGGACGACGAGCACGATGGTGACGCCGCGGAGCCCGTCGAGCGCGGCCACGCGGGCGCCGGCGTCGGGTCGGGTCGGGGTCGTCACGGATGGGAGGCTACCCGCCGGTCACCTCGCCGCGGGTGGGCACCGCCGGACCGGCTGCGCTGGCTAGCCTGCGGGGGTGCCCGTCACCCCCAGCCACGTCGTCGCGGTGCTCCCGGTCCTCGGCCGCTCCGGTCGCGTCCCCGCCGCGGCGCTCGTCATCGGCTCGATGGCACCCGACTACCCGTGGTTCCTCACCGGTGGGTGGTCGGCGGGGTTCAGCCACTCGCCGACCGGGGTGGTGACCGTCGACCTCGTCGTGGGGCTGGTGGCCTTCGCGGTCTGGCGGCTCGGGGGTCACGCTCCGGTGCGCGACCTCCTCCCGCCGGCCATCGGCGACCGGCTCCCGCTGCCGTCCGGGCTCGTGGTGCGTGACCTGCCGTGGGCGGCGCTCGGCGTCGTCCTCGGGGCGCTCACCCACGTGGCGTGGGACGCGTTCACCCACGCCGGGCGCCCGGGCGTGCGGGCGGTGGCGTGGCTGGGTGCCGACCACGCGGGCCTTCCCGGCTACAGATGGGCCCAGTACGCCAGCGGGGTCGTCGGCGGGCTCGTGCTGGCGGTGTGGTGCGTGCGCCGCCTCGCGGCGACACCGCCGGTCCCGAGCACGTCGACGGGCAGGCCGGGGGAGCGCCGCACGGCGTGGCTGCTCGTGGTGGTGTGCTCGGTCCTGGGAGTGGCGGTGGGTCTCGCCACCGGTGGGACGCGGATCGAGACCCTGCTCTTCGGGGCCGTCACCCGGGGTGGTCTCGGCACGGCCGTCGGGCTCGTGCTCGCCTGCGCCCTCTGGTGGTTCCGCGCGTCCGCGCGAGAACCGGTGGGGGACAGCGGCGGGTAGCGTGCCGAGCATGGCACGCACCATCGCGACCACCACCCGCGTCGACCTCGAGGACCTCCTCGACTTCGTCCGTCCCCGACACCACTTCGTCCTGTTGACCACCCGCGCGGACGGCACTCCGCAGGCCTCGCCGGTCACCGGCGGGGTCGACGACGCCGGGCGCCTCGTCATCACGACCTATCCCGAGCGGGCCAAGACCGTCAACGCCCGGCGCGACCCGAAGGTCAGCGTCCTCGTCCTCTCCGACGACTTCGGCGGGGCGTGGGTCCAGGTCGACGGCGAGGCCGAGGTGGTCGACGCCGTCGACGACGTCGAGCCCTTCGTCGAGTACTTCCGCAACATCTCCGGGGAGCACCCCGACTGGGCCGAGTACCGGCAGGCGATGGTCGACCAGGGCAAGTCCCTGCTGCGGGTCACCCCGACCCGCTGGGGGCCGCTGGCCACCGGAGGCTTCCCGGCCCGCCTCGCCGGCGGCTGACCACAGGTCCGGGCTGCGGACGACCGGACGGTAGGGTCGCCGACATGCTGCGCGTGGGGCTCACGGGGGGGATCGGGTCCGGGAAGTCGACCGTGTCGGCCCAGCTCGCCTCCCTCGGCGCCGTGGTCGTCGATGCCGACGTGCTGGCCCGCGAGGTCGTCGAGCCCGGGACCCCGGCCCTGGCCGCGGTCGTCGACCGGTTCGGCCCCGACGTCCTCACCGAGGCCGGTGACCTCGACCGCCCGGCCCTGGGCCGGCTCGTCTTCGGCCACCCCGCCGCCCTGCACGACCTCGAGGCCATCACGCACCCCGCCATCTGGTCGCGGACCCGTGAGGTCGTGGCCGCCGCCCGCGCCGACGCCGTCGTCGTCCACGACATGCCGCTCCTCGTCGAGAAGGGGATGACCGGCGAGTACCACCTCGTCGTCGTCGTCGGGGCGTCCGAGGAGACCCGGCTGCGCCGCCTCGTCGACCTGCGCGGCATGACCGAGGAGGACGCCCGCGCCCGCATCGCCGCCCAGTGCGACGACGACGCCCGCCGCGCCGCGGCCGACGTCTGGCTCGACAACGAGGGCGGCACCGACGCCCTGCGGGCCGCCGTCCTGCGGCTGTGGAGCGAGCGGCTCGAGCCCTTCGAGCTCAACGTGCGCCACGGCATTCGCTCGCGCCTGGCCCACCCGACCCTCTCGGTCCCCGACCCGTCGTGGCCGCCCGAGGCCGACCGCCTCCTCGCCCGCGTCCGGCACGCCGTGGGGGACACGGCGGTGACGCTGCACCACATCGGGTCGACGGCCGTGCCGGGGCTCGTCGCCAAGGACGTCGTCGACCTCCAGGTGGGGGTCCGCTCGCTGGCCGACGCCGACGACCCGGCGTTCGTCGAGGCGATGGCCGCGGCCGGTTTCGTCCGACTGGCCGGGGAGTGGCACGACAACGGCAAGGACGGCACGACGTGGCCCAAGCGGTACCACGGCTCGTGCGACCCGGGTCGCGTCGCGCACGTCCACGTGCGCGAGGCCGGGTCGCCGGGGTGGCGCTGGGCGCTGCTGTTCCGTGACTGGCTGCGGGCCGACGGCGACGAGCGCACGGCCTACGCCGCGATGAAGACCGAGCTCGCCGGCCGGGCCGCGACGACGCAGGACTACGCCCGCGCCAAGGAGCCCTGGTTCGAGGAGGCCGACGAGCGGGCCCACGCGTGGGCGCGTCGCACCGGGTGGCAGCCGCCGGAGGTCGCCCCGCAGTAGGGTCCGGACATGACCGGGATGTCGGTGCGTGTCCTCGACGCGGCGACCGGAACCGTGACGTCGACCGACGTCGACGCGATCCCCGTCGCCCTCGGCACCGAGGGCACCTGGGTGTGGGTCGACGTCGCCGAGCCGGACGAGTCCACGGCCACGCTGCTGCGCGAGGTGTTCTGCGTCCACCCCAAGGCCGCGGCCGACGGGCTGGCGCGCAACCACATCGCCCGCCTGCACCACTACGGCGACATCCTCTACCTCGCCCTGCACCGCCCCGAGCCGGGAGACTCCGGCCACGTCCACTACCTCGAGCTCGACCTCTACCTCGGGCCGAGCTTCCTCGTGACGCTGCACGGGCCGCGCAACCCGGTGGTCCCGGTGGCGTCGATGGTGCGCGAGACCGCCGACGTCGCGGCCCGCCTCGACGCCGGCCGGCTGCGCCCCGACGGTCCCGTCGCGCTGCTCTACGCCCTGGTGTCGGCCCTGACCAACGTGCAGGAGCGGCTCGTCAACGAGTTCGCCCAGCAGGTGGGCACGCTGGAGCAGCGGGTCATGGCCCAGGCCGACGACGACCACCCGCAGGAGTTCCTCGACGAGCTCTTCACGACCCGGCACACCCTCCTCACCGTGCGGACGATGGCGTCGCAGGGGGCCGAGGTCCTGGCCCGCGCGGCGACGCTGACCGCGCGCTCGGAGGCCGCCGACCCGCGCCTGCTCGAGGACCTGCGCGACCAGTACCAGCGCCTGGCGACGATCACCCGCAGCCAGCTCGAGTTCCTCGAGGGCGTCACCGACTTCTACCGCGCCCGCACCGAGACACGGATGCTCATCGCCGCCGAGCGGCTGGCGGTCATCGCGGCCATCACGCTGCCGGTGGCGGCGCTGTCGGGTGTCCTGGGGATGAACCTCATCGTCAACGACGCGACGAAGTGGCCGCTGCTCATCGCCGTGGTGGCGGTCATGACGGGGCTGTCGCTGTACCTCCTGCGGTGGGCGCGGCGCCAGGGCTGGTGGTGACCTGCGCGGTCTCGGCGACGACGTCGCGGCCGTGCCGGACGAACGCCTCGAGGAAGAGGTCGAGGTCGTCGTCGCGGGTGCGGTGGTTGGCGATGGCCACGCGCACGGCCACCACACCGCGCAGCACCGTGTCGGTCACGACCGCGATCCCGCTCTCCTGCACCCGGATCACCGCCTCGTGGTTGACGGCGTCGAGGGCGGCGTCGTCGAGCCCGGGGGCGGTGTAGCGCAGGCAGACGATGTCGCAGCCGACGGGCGCGAGCCGCTGGAGCTCGG
The DNA here is from genome assembly GCF_043099285.1 of Oryzobacter telluris. Classification (GTDB taxonomy): domain Bacteria; phylum Actinomycetota; class Actinomycetes; order Actinomycetales; family Dermatophilaceae; genus Oryzobacter; species Oryzobacter telluris. The sequence goes on from NZ_CP170723.1 coordinate 2,143,997, forward strand.
GGTGGGCGTCGACCAGTCCGGCGAGGCGCCGGGCCTGGGCCGTGGTGCGGTCGATGACGGCAGCGAAGGCGTCGGCCCCGTAGGCGCGGAACCCCATCCAGACGCGCAGGGCACGGAACCCCCGCGACAGGGCCAGCCCGTACTCGGTGAACCAGACCTCGCCGGCGGAGATGCCGCGCGGCGCGTGGGCGAGGTAGGTGGGGACGACCGAGAACGTCGCGCGGTGGGCCGGCTCCTCGCGGACGAGGACGAGGCCGACGTCGATGGGCGCCTGCATCCACTTGTGCAGGTCGAGGGCGAGGGAGTCGGCGCGCTCGAGGCCACGCACCGTGGCGGCGTGGCTGCTGAGCCCGAGGAAGCCTCCGATCGCGCCGTCGACGTGGAACCAGAGGCCCTCCCGCTCGCACAGGTCGGCGACGGCCTCGAGGTCGTCGACCGCGCCGGTGTTGACGGTCCCGGCGCTGGCGACCACGGCGAGGGGCTCGATGCCCGCGGCCCGGTCGGCGTCGATCGCCGACCGGAGGGCCCCGAGGTCGAGCCGGAAGTCGTCGTCGACGGGGACCTGGCGCAGCGCCGAGGCACCCAGCCCCAGCAGCTCGCACGACTTGCGGTGGCAGCTGTGCACCTCGGTGGAGCCGTAGACCGCGAACCGGCGGCCGTCGGGCAGGCCGTGCTCCCGCAGGGCCGGCCCGAGCCGGTGGGACCTCGCGACGGCGAGGCCGACCATGTTGGCCTCGGAGGCGCCGCCGACGAGGAGCCCGCTGGCGGTCGTGGGGTAGCCCGCGGCCTCGGCGCACCACCGCACGACCTGCTGCTCGACGAGGACGGGGGAGTGGTCGGCCCCGCCGAGGTTGGGGTTGATGACGCTCGCCACGAGGTCGGCCAGCGACCCGACGGGGTGGCCGGCACCCATGTACCAGCCCCAGAACCGGGGGTGGTCGTTGCCCATCGAGTACGGGATGACCCGCTCGGCGACCTCGGCGTAGGCGACGTCGGCGCCGGCGGGGGTGCGGGGGAGCGGACCGTCGAACGAGCGGCGCACGTCGTCGGGCATGGCGCGCCAGACGGGCTCGTCGCGCCGGCCCGCGAGGTGGTCGACGAGGTCGTCGACCACGCGGTGCGCGAGCGAGCGGAAGGAGTCCCAGTCCTGCGGGTCGAGCCCGGTGCTGCCGTCGGGAGCCGGCAGCGCGCTCTCGTCGGGCGGCGCCATGGCCGGATCCTGCCACCGGGCACCGACCCTCGACCAGAGCCCGCGGGTCGGTGGGCGGGGCGCTGTCGGTGGGGGCGCCTACCGTAGGGGCATGCGTCCGACCACCGACCTCCAGCGCCGCCTGGCGCCCTTCGAGGTCGTCTCCGACTTCCAGCCCGCGGGTGACCAGCCCACGGCGATCGCCGACCTCGCCCGCCGCGTGCGCGCGGGCGAGCAGAACACGGTGCTCCTCGGCGCCACCGGCACCGGAAAGTCGGCGACCACCGCCTGGCTCGTCGAGGAGGTGCAGCGGCCCACCCTCGTCATGGCGCCGAACAAGACCCTCGCGGCGCAGCTCGCCAACGAGTTCCGCGAGCTGCTGCCGAACAACGCCGTCGAGTACTTCGTCAGCTACTACGACTACTTCCAGCCCGAGGCCTACGTCCCCCAGACCGACACCTACATCGAGAAGGACTCCTCGATCAACGACGAGGTCGAGCGGCTGCGGCACAGCGCCACCAACAGCCTGCTCACCCGCCGCGACGTCATCGTCGTCGCGTCCGTGTCGTGCATCTACGGCCTGGGCACCCCGCAGGAGTACGTCGACCGCATGGTCCGGCTGCGCGTCGGTGAGGAGATCCCCCGCGACGACCTGCTGCGCCGCTTCGTCCAGATGCAGTACACCCGCAACGACCTCGCCTTCACGCGCGGCACCTTCCGGGTGCGGGGCGACACCGTCGAGATCATCCCGATGTACGAGGAGCTCGCGGTCCGCATCGAGTTCTTCGGCGACGAGGTCGAGGCGGTCTACACGCTGCACCCGCTCACCGGTGAGGTGGTCCGCGAGGAGCAGGAGATGTACGTCTTCCCGGCCTCGCACTACGTCGCCGGTCCGGCCCGGATGGAGCGGGCGATCGCCGGCATCGAGTCCGAGCTCGAGGAGCAGCTCGCCCTGTTCGAGCGGCAGAACAAGCTCCTCGAGGCGCAGCGGCTGCGGATGCGCACCACCTACGACATCGAGATGATGCGCCAGGTCGGCTCCTGCTCGGGCATCGAGAACTACTCGATGCACATCGACGGCCGCCTGCCGGGAACCGCCCCCAACTGCCTCCTCGACTACTTCCCCGAGGACTTCCTCCTCGTCATCGACGAGTCGCACGTCACGGTGCCGCAGATCGGCGCGATGTACGAGGGCGACGCGTCGCGCAAGCGCACCCTCGTCGACCACGGGTTCCGGCTCCCGTCGGCCATGGACAACCGCCCGCTGAAGTGGGAGGAGTTCCTCGAGCGCATCGGCCAGACCGTCTACCTCTCGGCGACCCCCGGCCCGTACGAGCTGGCGAAGGCGTCGGGCGTGGTCGAGCAGATCATCCGCCCGACCGGGCTCATCGACCCCGAGATCATCCTCAAGCCCACCAAGGGCCAGATCGACGACCTCCTCCACGAGATCCGCATCCGCGCCGAGAAGAGCGAGCGCATCCTCGTCACCACGCTGACCAAGAAGATGGCCGAGGACCTCACCGACTACCTCCTCGACAAGGGCGTGCGGGTCCGTTACCTCCACTCCGACATCGACACCCTGCGCCGCGTCGAGCTCCTGCGCGAGCTGCGCCTGGGCGAGTACGACGTCCTCGTCGGCATCAACCTGCTGCGCGAGGGCCTCGACCTCCCGGAGGTCTCCCTCGTCGCCATTCTCGACGCCGACAAGGAGGGCTTCCTGCGCTCGGCCCGCAGCCTCATCCAGACCATCGGCCGGGCGGCGCGCAACGTCTCCGGGCAGGTGCACATGTACGCCGACAAGGTCACCCCGTCGATGGCCGCGGCCGTCGAGGAGACCTCGCGCCGGCGCGAGAAGCAGGTCGCCTACAACCTCGAGCGCGGCATCGACCCCCAGCCGCTGCGCAAGAAGATCAACGACATCACCGACATGCTCAACCGCGAGGACGCCGACACCGAGGAGCTCCTCGGGTCGGGTCGGGCCCGCTCTCGCGGCAAGAGCGACGGGGGGCGCGGCGGGCGCGGGGCGGCCGCGGCCGACGTCGCCCTCGGCGCGCGGCGCACCGAGCCGGTGGCCGCCGCCGACCTCGCCAACCTCATCCAGGAGCTCAGCACCCAGATGCACCAGGCCGCGGGCGACCTCCACTTCGAGCTCGCCGCGCGGCTGCGCGACGAGATCGGCGACCTGAAGAAGGAGCTGCGTCAGATGAGCGAGGCCACGCGGTGAGCCCCGCGTCGGGATCGCCCGACGGGGCGGCGGCACGGATCGCGGCCCACGCCCTCGGCAAGCCCGGGGCCTGGGCCGACCAGCCGTGGGAGGGCGACCACGTCGCCAAGGTGGGCGAGAAGATCTTCGCGTTCCTCGGGGGCGATGCCGTCGGGGTCAAGGCGGGCAAGGGCCGCGCCGAGGCCGACGAGTGGCTCGCCGAGTACCCCGACGACACCTCCGTCATGGCCTACATCGGTCGCAACGGCTGGAACACCCTGCGCATCGGCGGCGCCATCCCCGAGGACGCCCTGCTCGAGGCCGTCGACACCTCCTACGCGCTCGTCGTCGGTGGTCTGCCGAAGTCCCGCCGCCCCGAGGGCTGGGACGTCGGCTGAGACCGGACGGCGGTGCAGGCCACGGCTGCTCGGCATGCGAGAAGCGCGTCCGGCGGCCCGGTGCCCGGTCGTCGACCCTGTGAGCCCGTCGGTAGGCTGACGCGGTGATCCCCTCGATGCTCCCCACCGCGACCCCTTCGCTCGACCTGCCGACGTGGGTCTGGTGGGTCACGATCGGCGTGGCGGCGCTCGTCCTCGCGTTCGACGTCGTCTGGATCGCCCGCAACCCGCACCGGCCCTCGAACAAGGAGACCGGCCTCGCGCTCGGCGTCTACGTCGGCGCGGCGATCCTGTTCGGGCTCGGCATGTGGGCCTTCGCCGGCGGCCAGCTCGCGGGGGAGTACTTCGCCGGCTGGTTGACCGAGTACTCGCTGTCGGTCGACAACCTCTTCATCTTCCTGCTGATCATGGCCAAGTTCGCGGTGCCGGAGAGGCTCCAGCAGTTCGCGCTCATGGTCGGCATCATCATCGCCATCGTCCTGCGCGGCATCTTCATCTGGGTGGGCGCCGCGGCGATCAACAACTTCAGCTGGGTCTTCTACATCTTCGGCGCCTTCCTCATCTACACCGCCGTCAAGCTGGCCCGCGAGGGGGAGAGCGACGACGACGAGTACGAGGAGAACCGCTTCATGAAGGCGGTGGAGTCGCGCTTCCCCGCCACCAAGGAGTACGACGGCACCAAGCTGTTCACCAAGGAGACGGGCAAGCGCCTGGCGACGCCGCTCTTCTTCGTCATCATCGCCCTCGGCACCACCGACCTGCTCTTCGCCCTGGACTCGATCCCCGCGATCTACGGCCTCACCCGCGAGCCCTACATCGTCCTCGTCGCGAACCTCTTCGCGCTCATGGGCCTGCGCCAGCTGTACTTCCTCCTCGGCGGGCTCCTGAAGAAGCTCGTCTACCTGAGCATCGGCCTGGCCGTGCTGCTCGCGTTCATCGGCGTCAAGCTCCTGCTGCACGCGCTGCACGAGAACGAGCTGCCCTTCATCAACGGGGGTGAGCACGTCAGCGTCCCGGAGATCCCGATCGCCGTCTCGCTCGGCGCCATCGTCGTCATCCTCGGCGTCACGACGGTCGCGAGCCTGATGAAGACGCGCCGCGACCCCGATGCCGTCAAGAACGTCCCCGGGCCGGGCGACGGCGGCCACTCCGCCTGACCTGACGGCCTAGGCGCCCGCGGCCTCCGCCGGGTCCTTGCGCGCGCCGAGCCCGAGGACGAGCGCGGAGGCCCCGACGACGAGCGCCATCCCGGCCAGCTGGGTCGGGCTGAGCAGCTGGCCGAGGACGACGAGTCCCGCCAGCGCGGCGCACGCCGGCTCGAGGCTGAGCAGGATGCCGAACACCTGCGCCGTGAGCCGGCGCAGCGCGAGCAGCTCGAGCGAGTAGGGCAGCACCGACGACAGCACCGCGATGCCCAGCCCCTTGAGGAGGGTCTCGCCGGTCCACAGCGGCACGCTGCCGATGCCGAGCGGCAGCGTGACGACGGTGGCGACGACCATCGCCAGGGCGAGCCCCTCGAGCTGGGGGAACTCCGCGCCGGTCCGCCCGGACAGGACGATGTACGCCGCCCAGAAGCCACCGGCCGCCAGCGCCAGGAGGATGCCGGTCCACGGGAGGTCGCCGAACGGCACGCTCAGCGCCTCCGAGATGAGGACGACGCCGCCCGCCGCTGCGAGGACGGCCACGCCGTCGAGCACCCGCCGCGACAGCGCCGCGGCCAGGGCGAGGGGGCCGATGAACTCGATCGTCACGGCGACACCGATGGGCAGGTGCGCCAGCGAGCTGTAGAAGGTGAAGTTCATCAGGCCGAGCGCGACGCCGAACGCGGTGACCGTGAGCCACGCGCGCCGCGAGTGGCCGCGCCACCGGGGCCGCACGAAGACGAGCAGCAGCGCCGTGGCGAAGATGAGCCGCATGACCACCGACCCGCCCGCCCCGATGACCGGGACGAGGGTCTGGGCCAGCGCGCCCCCGAACTGCACCGACACCACGCCGGCCATGACGAGCAGGGGAGCGGGCACCCGGTCGGCCACGGTCGTCACCGGGTCACCCTAACCACGGGCTCGGGGTGCTCGTCGGCCCGTCCACCTCGACGTCCGCGATGGCGATGGGCCCCCACGCACGGGCCATGGTGGTGCGCACCGATGAGGCGTAGCGTCGCCTCGCGGCCGTCGGCCGGACCTGCGGGAAGGGGCGTGGCCATGACCGGTTCGCTGGGGGACGCCGGGCCTGCGAGCGGAGCGACCGAGCGAGCGGTCGCGGCGTTCGGGAGCACGATGCGCGGCCTCTTCGGCAGCCTGCCGGACGGGGAGTGGCACGAGGAGCGCGACCTGGTGCGCTACGCCACCGGGCTGGGCGCCGCCCGTCTCAACGGGATCTGGGTGGTGGGGCCCGGCGCGTCCGAGGAGTCGGCGGCGTCGTGGCTCACCGAGCTGGAGCGACGGGGTCTCCCGCGGTGCGTCATCGCCCGACCCCGGGCCCCGGGCTGGACCACGGACCTCGCGGCACGGCACCTGCTGACGCGCGTCGAGCACGAGCCGTTCATGCTCCACACCGACCCCGGTGCGGTCGTCGTCCCGGACACGCCGGTGACCACGAGGGTCGCCCCCGACGACGACGAGGCCGTACGCCTGGCACGCCAGGTCTTCGTCGAGGGCTTCGAGGGACCGGACGAGCTCATCGGCTGGATGATGTCGCCCCCCGTGCTGTCGGTCCCCGGGAACGCCGCCTGGCTGGGGCGGGTCGAGGGCGTCGCGTGCACCGTGGGCTTCGGGTCGGTCGTCGGCGACCACGTCGGCGTCTTCAACATCGCCACGCCGCCCGCCCACCGGCGTCGCGGCCACGGCAACGCCGTCACCGCGCGCGTCGTGGCCGAGGGTTTCGCCGTCGGCGCGCGCACCGCCTACCTCCAGGCGAGCGAGCTGGGCTACCCCGTGTACGAGCGGATGGGCTTCCGCACGGTCGAGACCTGGCCGAGCCACTACCCCCCGCAGTAGCCCTTCGGCACCCGCCGTGCCGGGGCCGGTGGTCAGGGCTCGACCGGGCCATTGCGTGGGCCCCGTCGAAGGACCATCGTCGAGGGGGAGGTGGCCCATGACGGCAGGCGCAGTGGTCGTGGTGGGCGCCGGTTCGGCCGGTCTGGCCGTCAGCCACCGGTTGCGCGCGGCCGGTGTCGACCACGTGGTCCTCGAACGGGGTCGCGTGGCCCAGGCGTGGCGCGACCGCTGGGACAGCTTCACTCTCGTGACGCCCAACTGGACGCTGCGTCTGCCCGACAGCGAGCCCACCGGGGCCGACCCGGAGGGGCACGTCGACCGTGAGGCGATCATCGCGTTCCTGCAGGGCTACGCAGCGGGTCGCGCGGGGTCGGTGCGCGAGGGGGTGAGGGTCGACGCCATCACGCGCGGCGCGACCTCCAGGCTGCGGCTCGTCACGAGCGAGGGCGATCTCGCTGCGGACACGGTGGTCGTGTGCACCGGGGCCTTTCAGCGTCCGCACCTCCCGGCGGCGCTCAGCGGGCTCACCGGGCCAGCGGTGCTGGACTCGACGTCCTACCGCCGCCCTGCCGACCTGCCCGACGGCCGCGTCCTCGTCGTGGGCAGCGGGCAGACCGGCGTCCAGCTGGCGGAGGAGCTGCACCTCGCGGGCCGCGAGGTCGTGCTGGCCTGCGGGCGCGCGCCCTGGTCGCCCCGGCGGCTCGACGGCCTCGACGTCGTCACCTGGCTCGAGCGGGCCGGCTTCTTCGACCTGCCCCGCTCCGCACTCCCCGCACCGGAGGCTCGGCTGTGGGGCAACATCCAGGCGACCGGCGCCCGTGGCGGGCACGACCTGCACTACCGCGTCCTGCAGGACCTCGGCGTGACCCTGGCGGGGCGGGTCGACCGCGTGGCCGACGGGTGGGTGAGCTTCGCGGGCGACCTCGCCGAGTCGGTCGCCTTCGGCGATGCCCGGCTCGCCGACCTGGGCCGTCTCCTGCGCGACCGACTGGGGCGGGATGCCCCGGAGGTGCCGCAGCCCGTCCCGTTCGTGGCCGACCCCCCGCGCGGCATCCGGGTGGCCGACCTCGCGGCGGTCCTCGTCACGAGCGGCTTCCGGCCCGACTACGCACGATGGGTCCGGCTGCCGGTCTTCGACGCCTCAGGCTTCCCCTTGACCCACGAGGACCTGTCGACCGCCGTTCCCGGGCTGTACTTCTGCGGCGTCCACTTCCTGCGCAACCGCCGGTCCTCACTGCTGTGGGGCGTCGGCGACGACGCAGACGTCGTCGTCCGCACCCTGGTCCGGGAGCGGGTACACCCCTGACGCGTCACCAGCCTCGGGCGCGCCACTCCTCGAGGTGCGGCCGCTCGGCCCCGATGGTCGAGTCGCCGCCGTGCCCCGGGTAGAACCACGTGTCGTCGTCGTGCGTGGCGAAGACCCGGTCGACGACGTCCGGGTAGAGCTGCTCGAAGCTCTGGCCCGGGTTCTTCGTGTTGCCCACCCCGCCGGGGAACAGCGAGTCGCCGGTGAACAGGTGGGTGGTGCCGTCGGGGTCGTGCCACGACAGCGCGACCGAGCCGGGCGTGTGGCCGCGCAGGTGGATGACGTCGAGCTCGAGCTCGCCGACCGTGACGACGTCACCGTGGCGGAGCCGGATGTCGGGTGCCACGGGCAGGGCGTCGGCGTCGTCGGCGCCGGCGTAGGTGGTGGCCCCGGTGGCCGACGCCACGGCCTCGAGGGCGCGGACGTGGTCCCAGTGCTGGTGGGTGGTGACGAGGTGGTCGAGCCGGCCGGTGCCCTCGGCGACGAGCGCGAGGCAGCGGTCGGCGTCGTCGGCGGCGTCGACGAGGAGCTGCTCGCCCGTGGCCGTGCAGGTGACGAGGTAGACGTTGTTGTGCATCTCGGACACCGACATCTTGCGGATGGTCGCGCGGCGCAGCTCGCGCACGTCGCTGGGTCCGCCGGGCTGCACGTCTCCCGTGTAGGTCACCGGCTCACCGTCCTGCGGGCAGGGTCGGGAGCTGGTCGGCCGCCACGCCCTCGGTGAGGCCGCGGGCCAGCCAGCCGAGGAGGGCGGCGCGCGTGCCCCGGACCTCGGTCGAGCCGACCCCCACCGACCACTCGTCGCCCTCCGTGGTGCGCAACGTGACGTCGGGCGCGTCGGCCTCACCGCGCAGCCGCACCACCTCCTCCTCGAGGAAGAGGCGCTGCAGCTCGGGCTCGAGGTCGGCGAAGCCGAACCCGGCGTCGAGGTCGACGTGGTGCCAGGTGATCTCGCGCAGGCGCATCATCGTGATGTCGGCGGCCGTGCCGCGGATGTCGCCCGGGGTGCGCTCGAGGGGCTGGTCGGCGTGCTCGGCACCCAGGCGGGGAAGCTCGGCGGCCAGGGCGGCAGCGGAGGTCTCGACGTCGTCGGCGAGGTCGGCGACCGACCGACGGGCGCCGTCGTCGATGTCGGCGTTGCGCTTCTCGCGGCTGTCGTACATGGTCTCCCGCGGGCCGTCGACGATGCCGCGCGTCATCCGGCCCAGCCCGTCGGCGTTGCGTGCCACGTGGCTGAGCACGTGCCCCTGCGTCCAGCCCTCGCACAGCGACGGCCGGGTGGGGTCCTCGAGGGAGCGGGCGGTGGCGAGCAGCCGGTCGGTGTGCGCGGCGACCAGGGGGAGGAGGTCGGGGGAGTGCGGGTCCATGGGTCCGACGCTACCGCCGGGCCCGGTCCGGGGGCCGTGGGGTGGTCGGCCCGTCCCGCGATGAGAGGTCTGTCGGTGGGCCCACCTAGGCTGTCGACCGTGAGTCATGACCACCTCGTCGTCCGTGGTGCCCGCGAGCACAACCTCAAGGACATCAGCATCGAGATCCCCCGCGATGCCCTCGTCGTCTTCACCGGTCTGAGCGGTTCGGGCAAGTCCAGCCTGGCCTTCGACACGATCTTCGCCGAGGGCCAGCGGCGCTATGTCGAGTCGCTGTCCGCCTACGCCCGGCAGTTCCTCGGGCAGATGGACAAGCCCGACGTCGACTTCATCGAGGGGCTGTCGCCGGCCGTCTCCATCGACCAGAAGTCGACCAACCGCAACCCGCGGTCCACCGTCGGCACCATCACCGAGGTCTACGACTACCTGCGCCTGCTCTTCGCACGCGCCGGGCGCCCGCACTGCCCGGTCTGCGGTGAGCCCGTCGGCCGCCAGACCCCGCAGCAGATCGTCGACCGGCTGCTCGAGCTCCCCGAGAAGACCCGCTTCCAGGTGCTCGCGCCGGTCGTGCGGGCCCGCAAGGGCGAGTACGTCGACCTCTTCGCCGAGCTGCAGTCCAAGGGCTTCGCCCGCGCCCGAGTCGACGGCGCCGTGGTCACCCTCACCGACCCGCCGAAGCTCGAGAAGCAGGTCAAGCACTCCATCGACGTCGTCGTCGACCGCCTCGTCGCCAAGGGTGCCGACTCCACGGCCAAGCAGCGGCTCACCGACTCCGTCGAGACGGCCCTCGGGCTGGCCGGCGGCGTCCTCGTCGTCGAGTTCGTCGACCTCGAGGAGGGCCACCCCGACCGCGAGCGGCGCTTCTCCGAGAAGATGGCCTGCCCCAACGACCACCCCCTCTCGATGGACGAGATCGAGCCGCGCTCGTTCTCGTTCAACAGCCCGTTCGGGGCCTGCCCCGAGTGCACCGGCATCGGCACCGAGCTCGAGGTCGACCCCGAGCTCATCGTCCCCGACGACGACCTCACCCTCGCCGAGGGCGCCATCGCGCCGTGGGCCACGGCCTCCGGCGCCGCCGACTACTTCCAGCGGGTCATGGCGGCCCTCGCCGACGACCTGAAGTTCTCGATGGACGTGCCGTGGCGCGCGCTGCCGCAGCGGGCCCGCGACGCCCTCCTGCACGGCAAGAACCACAAGGTGCACGTCCGCTACAAGAACCGGTTCGGCCGCGAGCGGTCGTACTCCACCGGGTTCGAGGGCGCCGTCCCGTTCGTCAAGCGCCGCCACGGCGAGACCGACTCCGAGTGGAGCCGTGAGCGGTACGAGGGGTACATGCGCGAGGTGCCGTGCCCCGTCTGCCAGGGCGCCCGCCTCAAGCCCGAGTCCCTCTCGGTGACCATCGGTGGCCACTCCATCGCCGACGTCAGCCGGCTCGCCATCGGGGAGGCCGCGCACTTCCTCGACACCGTCGACTTCACCGAGCGCGAGCAGCAGATCGCGGCGCGGGTCATCAAGGAGATCAACGCCCGCCTCGGGTTCCTCCTCGACGTCGGCCTCGACTACCTCAGCCTCTCGCGCCCCGCGGGCACGCTGAGCGGCGGTGAGGCGCAGCGCATCCGGCTCGCGACGCAGATCGGGTCGGGCCTCGTCGGCGTCCTCTACGTCCTCGACGAGCCGAGCATCGGGCTGCACCAGCGCGACAACCACCGGCTCATCGAGACGCTCACCCGGCTGCGCGACCTCGGCAACACGCTCATCGTCGTCGAGCACGACGAGGACACCATCGCCACCGCCGACTGGGTCGTCGACATCGGCCCCGGCGCGGGGGAGCACGGCGGCCAGGTCGTCCACTCCGGCACCGTGCAGGGCCTGCTCGACCACCCCGACTCGCTCACCGGCAAGTACCTGTCCGGCCGGCGCGAGATCACCGTGCCCGAGGTGCGGCGCCCGCAGGAGAAGGGCCGCCAGGTCACCGTCGTCGGGGCCAACGAGAACAACCTCGACAAGGTCTCGGTGTCCTTCCCGCTCGGCAACCTCGTCGCCGTCACGGGGGTGTCCGGGTCGGGCAAGTCCACGCTCGTCAACGACATCCTCTACAACGTCCTCGCGAACAAGCTCAACGGCGCGCGCCACGTCCCCGGGCGGCACAAGACGGTCACCGGGCTCGAGCACCTCGACAAGGTCGTCCACGTCGACCAGAGCCCCATCGGGCGCACCCCGCGCAGCAACGCGGCCACGTACACCGGCGTCTTCGACCACGTGCGCAAGCTGTTCGCCACCACGAGCGAGGCGAAGGTGCGCGGCTACCAGCCGGGCCGGTTCTCGTTCAACGTCAAGGGCGGCCGCTGCGAGGCCTGCTCGGGCGACGGCACCATCAAGATCGAGATGAACTTCCTTCCCGACGTCTACGTCCCGTGCGAGGTCTGCCACGGTGCGCGGTACAACCGCGAGACGCTCGAGGTGCACTTCAAGGGTAAGACCGTCGCCGACGTCCTCGACATGCCGATCGAGGAGGCCGCCGACTTCTTCGCCGCCGTGCCCGCCATCTCCCGGCACATGAAGACGCTCAACGAGGTCGGCCTGGGCTACGTGCGGCTCGGCCAGCCGGCGCCCACCCTCTCCGGTGGTGAGGCGCAGCGCGTCAAGCTCGCCTCCGAGCTGCAGAAGCGCAGCACGGGCCGCACCATCTACGTCCTCGACGAGCCCACCACGGGCCTGCACTTCGAGGACATCCGCAAGCTGCTCAAGGTGCTCCAGGGCCTGGTCGACAAGGGCAACACCGTCATCGTCATCGAGCACAACCTCGACGTCATCAAGAGCGCCGACTGGGTCGTCGACCTCGGACCCGAGGGCGGCAGCGGCGGTGGTCGCGTCATCGCCGAGGGCACGCCCGAGGCCGTCGCGGCGATGGAGCACTCGCACACCGGGCGGTTCCTCGCACCGATCCTCGCGCGCACCGCGCGCACGGCCGACCGCAAGCCGGCGTCTCCACGGAAGAAGGCCGCACCGGCCTCCGCGGCCAGGACGACGGCGGCAGAGGGCGCGGCCACCATGGCGCGCACCCCGGCCAGGAAGGCCCCGGCGAAGAAGGCGACCGCGACGAAGGCAACGGCGACGAAGGCAACCGCCACGAAGGCCGCAGCCCGGAAGTCGACGTCGCGCCGCGCCGCCTCCTGACCACGCACGACGAAGGGCCGGGCTGACCACGTGGTCAGCCCGGCCCTGTCGTCGGTGCGAGGTGCGTCAGTCTGCCCACGCAGAGCGTGGGACCCGGCCTCAGTCTTCGCCGAGGTACGCCTTGCGGACGTCGTCGCTGGCGAGGAGCTCCTTGCCGCTGCCCGCGAGCACGATCTTGCCGACCTCGAGGACGTAGCCCTTCGTCGCGCGCTTGAGCGCCGCCTGGGCGTTCTGCTCGACGAGGAGGATCGTCGTGCCCTGCTGCTGCAGGGTCGTCACCGTGGTCATGATCTTCTTCATCATGAGCGGGGACAGGCCCATCGACGGCTCGTCGAGCATGAGCAGCTTGGGGCGGCTCATCATCGCCCGGCCCATGGCGAGCATCTGCTGCTCACCACCGGAGAACGTTCCCGCCGGCTGCGACCGCCGCTCCCGAAGGATCGGGAAGAGGTCGAAGGCGGCCTCGAGGTCGCCGGCGATCCCCTTGTCCTTGCGGGCGAACGCCCCGAGGTTGAGGTTGTCCTCGACCGTGAGGCGCGGGAAGATCCGGCGCCCCTCGGGGGAGTGGGCCAGCCCGAGGGTGACGATGTCGTGGGCCGCGACCGAGGTGAGGTCCTTGCCCAGGAACGTGATCGACCCCGAGTTGGGGCGCAGCAGACCGGAGATGGTCCGCAGCGTCGTCGTCTTGCCGGCACCGTTGGTGCCGATCAGCGTGACGACCTCACCCTCGTTGACGTCGAAGCTGATCCCCTTGACGGCCTTGATCTTGCCGTAGGAGACCTCGAGGTCCTTGACCTCCAGCATCGCGCTCACGCGTCCTCCTCCTCGTCCGCGTCGTCGCCACCGATGTAGGCCTCGATGACCCGGTGGTCGGACTGCACCTCACCGGGGGTGCCCTCCACGAGGAGGGACCCTCGCACGAGGCACAGCACCCGGTCACACAGGTTGAAGATGAACCGCATGTCGTGCTCGATGACGACGACGGCCAGACCGCTCGCCCTGATCTTCTTGATCAGGTGCATCGTGTCCTCGGTCTCCTTGGGGTTCATCCCCGCGGTGGGTTCGTCGAGGAGCAGGAGCTGCGGGTCGGTGGCCAGCGCGCGGGCGATCTCGAGCCGACGCTGGTCACCGTAGGGGAGGTTGCGGGCGAGGATCTCGGTGGACTTGCCCAGCCCCACGTAGTCGAGCAGCTCCTGCGCGCGCAGGCGGGTGGCCGCCTCCTCGCGCTTGAACTTCGGCCCGCGCAGGATGGAGGTGAGCGCCATCGAGGAGGTGCGGCAGTACCGCCCGACCATGACGTTCTCCAGGGCGGTCATGTTGCCGAAGAGCCGGATGTTCTGGAACGTGCGGGCCATGCCGGCCTGCACGACCTTGAGCGGCTTCGGCGGCAGCGTCTCGCCGTGGAGGGTCACCCGCCCCTCGGTGGGGATGTACATCCCCGTGAGGCAGTTGAAGAACGTCGTCTTTCCGGCGCCGTTGGGGCCGATCAGGCCGACGATCTCGCCCTCGTGCACCTTCATCGACACGTCGTCGACGGCGGTGAGGCCGCCGAAGCGCATCGTGACGCCCGAGGCCTCGAGGACGACCTTCTCGCCGACCTGGTGCTCCGCGGTGTCGGTCTCGGTGACGGTCACTTCGCCTCCTGCAGGTGCTGGGACTGGACGATCTCGCTGAGCTCTTCGTCGTCCTCGTGGAACTCCAGCTGGCGCCGCTTGGAGGCGATGAGGCCCTCCGGACGGAACCGCATCATGACGACGAGCAGGAGGCCGAACACGAGGAGCCGGTAGTCGTTGACCTCGCGCAGCTTCTCGGGGAGGAGCTTGAGGATCGTCGCGCCGACGAGGACACCGAGGACGGTGCCCATGCCGCCGAGGACGACCGCCGCGAGGAGGAACGCCGACTCGAGGAAGATGTACTGGTCGGGACTGACCGAGGTGTCCTGGTGCGCCTTGATCGTGCCGGCGAGGCCGGCGAGCGAGGCGCCCACGGCGAACGCGAGGAGCTTGAGGCCGAAGACGTTGACGCCCATGGCCTCCGCCGCGCGCTCGTCCTCACGGATCGCGACCCAGCCACGGCCGATGCGGCTGTCGTTGAGGCGGACGAAGATGAGGATGACGAAGGCGATGAGGAGCAGCAGCAGGAAGTAGTAGTTGCTGAAGCGCCCCAACGGGATCCCCATGAGCGTGTGCACCTGGCCGAAGTCGTACCCGAAGAAGTTCAGGTCCGGGATGGCCGGGATGCCGTTCGGGCCGTTGGTCAACTTGGGCCCGTTGTTGCCGTCGAGGTTGAACATCGCCAGGCGGAAGATCTCACCGAAGCCGAGGGTGACGATGGCGAGGTAGTCGCCGGACACGCGCAGCGTCGGGGTGCCGATGATGAGGCCGGCCGTGGCCGCAACCCCCATGCCGATGAGCATGACGACGAAGAACGGCGGCTTCCAGCCGATCGTGGCGAACGCCGACGTGGACAGCATCGCCCCGGTGTAGGCGCCGGTTCCGAGGAACGCGATGTAGCCGAGGTCGAGCAGGCCGGCGAGGCCGACGACGATGTTCAGGCCGAGGGCGGTGGCCGCGAAGATGAGGATCTGCGTGGCGATCGACATGTTCGCGTCGGAGCCGTCCTGGGTGAACGGGAAGAGGAACGCGACGACGAAGGCGGCGAGCAGCAGCACCCGGCGGTTGTTGCCGCCGACGAAGCCGAGGTAGCCGCCGAACCCGGAGCCGAGGAGGCCACCGGCGACGCCGATGAGGGCGATGAGGAAGGCCGCGAAGACCACGCCGTCCTCGATGCCGAGGGTGTAGGCCGTCGTGAAGAGGACCACGGCCATGATGACGACGATGATGAGGATCTCGACGACGTTGCTCAGGCGGGGCCACTTTCGCACGTCGAGCTCGACCTCGGGGGAGACGAACCCGGCCGCCGCCATGAGGACGGCACCGACGAGCGCGACGTAGACGCCCTCGTTGGCGTTGACCAGGCCGTCGGCGAGGTAGGCGATCGAGCCGAGCACCCACAGCGCGAAGATCACCGAGGTGACGCCCATGACGCGCAGCCCGCGGGCCGGGCTGAGCCAGGCCGGGCGGCGGAGCAGGAGCACCCCGAGGACCACGGCGGTGACGCCGAGGAACATCGCGAAGATCTGGATGCCGAGCGGGAAGAACCGCACCGAGATGTCGTCGAGGATGCGGTCGTCGTAGCTCCACGACAGCAGGCCGCTGACGACGAGGAGCACGCCACCGGCGATGGCGAGGATCGGCGCCTTGGCGCCGTGCTTGGCCCGGACCTCGTCCGGGAGGGCGAACTTGCTCATGCCCGGTCCACCACCTTCGCGCCGAGGAGGCCCTGCGGTCGGAAGACCAGGACCAGGATGAGGAGGGCGAACGCCCAGACGTCCTTCCACGGGGAGCCACCGAAGGTGCCCGGGATGAACTGGACCGCCATCGACTCGACGATGCCGAGGGTGAGACCGCCGACGACGGCACCCCAGACGTTGCCGATGCCGCCGAGGACCGCGGCGGTGAACGCCTTGAGGCCCGCGAGGAAGCCCATCTTGAAGTTGATGTTCGTGACCTGCAGTCCCTGCGCCACCCCGGCGATCGCCGCGAGCGTGGCGCCGACGGCGAACGCCACGACGATGATCCGGTCGACGTTGATGCCCATGAGTCGGGCGGTGTCGGGGTCCTGCGAGACGGCCTGCATGCCGCGGCCGGTCTTCGTGCGGTTGACGAAGTACCACAGGCCCGCGGCGCACATGATGAGCGCGCCGATCGTGAACAGCGCCGAGCGCTGGATCGTGACGCCGCCGACGTTGAACGCCGGACCGGTGACGACCTGGATCTGCGGGAAGGGCACCCGCTGCTTCGCGTCCGGGAAGTCCGCGAAGGGGACCCGGCCGTAGAACAGCCGCACGAGCTCCTGGAGGAACACCGAGATGCCGATGGCGGTGATGAGGGGGGCGAGGCGGGGCGCGTTGCGCAGGGGCCGGTAGGCGATGCGCTCCATGAGGACCGCCGTCCCGACCGAGGCGGCGATGGCCCCGATGAGCATGATCGGCAACGTCCAGACCGCGGTCTCGCCCTCGAAGAAGAGGAGCCAGGTCGACAGGGCACCGAACGCGCCGATCATGAAGATCTCGCCGTGGGCGAAGTTGATCAGCTGGACGATGCCGTAGACGACGGTGTAACCGACGGCGATCAGGGCGTAGAGCGATCCCAGGGTCAGCCCGTTGATGAGCTGCTGGGCGAATTGGTCCACCACGATCTCCTAGGTGTCGTGAACAGGCTGGGGGGAGCGTAGTGGTGCAGGGGGAGTGATGTCTCCCACCACGCGGGTGGCGGCCTGCGAGAACCGGCTCTCGGCCCCGACGGCGGCGTCGGGCCGCCGTCCTCCACGGTGACCGGGGGGACAGCCCGGTCAGGGTCGGACGACGGGTGCTGCGGTGCCGCAGAACGGCATCGGCTGCGTGAGGACGGACGACGGCGGGGGTGGTCCCAAGGGGTCCACCCCCGCCGTCAGGTCACATCACGGCTGGGCCGTCACGCAGGGTTTACTTGAACTCCTCCGTGCTCACGGCCTCCCACTTGCCGCCCTTGACACCGTAGACGGTGAGGACGCGGGAGGTCGTGTCGCCGTACTCGTCGAAGGCCACCTTGCCGGTGACGCCGTCGAACGCGACCGAGCTCATCGCCGCGACGGTGCCCTGGCGGGCGGCGTCGGCGGAGGCGGCGTCCTTGAGGGACACCTTGAGCGCGTTGATGATGGCGTTGGCCGCGTCGTACGCGTAGGCACCGTAGGCCTCGTACGGCTCGGCGTACTTCGCACCCTCGTAGGCCGTGATGAACGACTTGGCCGACTCGAGGGTGTCGGTCGGGGCGCCGACCGAGGTGGAGAGGTCACCGTCGGCGGTGGCGCCGGCGAGCTTGACGTACTCACCCGAGAAGATGCCGTCGCCGCCCATGAGCGGGACGTTGAGGCCGGCGGCCTTCATCTGCTGGGAGAACGGACCAGCCTGGGGGAACTCGCCGCCGTAGTACACGGCCTTCGGGTTCGAGGGCTTGATCTTGGAGATGACGGCGTCGTACTTGTCGTCGTCGGGGTTGATGGTCTCGGCGGCGACGATCTTGCCACCGAGCTTCGTGTACTCCTTGCTGAAGGCGTCGACGAGGCCCTGACCGTAGGTCTTCTTGTCGTGGACCGTCGCGACCTCCTTGATGTTCGCCTTCTCGAACAGGTAGCGCGCCGCGAAGGGGCCCTGGATCGAGTCGGTGGTGCAGGTGCGGAAGTACGTGGGGTAGGTCCGCTTGGGGGCGGTGAGGAAGTCCGCGCCCTGGGTCAGCGCCGGGTTGGTGTTGGCCGGCGAGACCTGGGTGATGTTGGCGGCCGCGAGGACCGGCTGGACGCTCTGGGCGACGCTGGAGTTGAGCGTGCCGACGACGCCGACGACGTCCTTGTCGGACGCGAGCTTCGTCGCGGCGTTCTTGCCGACGTCGGGGGTGGCCTGGTCGTCCTCGGCCGCGAGCTCGAGGGTCCAGCCCGGGATGGCCTTGGACTCGTTGGCCTGCTTGATGGCCAGGTCGACCGAGTGCTCGATGCCCTTGCCGAGGGCGGCGAGGTCGCCGGAGAGGGGCGCGATGACGCCGATCTTGGCGACCTTGTTCTCACTGGCTCCGCCAGTGGCATCGCCGTCGCTGCCGCCGCGCGTACCGCACGCGGACAGGGCCAGCGAGGCGACGAGCAGCGAGGCGCCAGCGGCGACCACGGAACGCTGAGGCACGTTTCCTCCTGAGATGTGCTGTGGGTGTGAGCAGGTGTGCTCGTGCCCGCGTTGGTGGCGAGCAAGCGCACTGTAACCACAGGCCACGGGGGTCGCCCAGCACCTCGCCCAGAGTGCGGCCGAGTTGTTACCTCACGGTGACCTGTGGATCGGCTGTGGAATCGGCCGTCTCGGGAACGATGGTCGTGGACCACTCGCTCACGGATTTCCCGGCGATACTGCCGGGACGCACGGCGCCCGACCGCCACCGACGACCCAGGAGGACTGCGATGAGCAGCCAGCAGCGGACCCACCAGACCCCCGCCACGACCGTCCCGGCGGTCGACGACGGCACCGTCGAGCAGGCCACCTCGGGGCACGCCTGCGGCTGCGTCTCGCGCCGGCAGTCGTTCGTCGTGGCCGGTGCCGCGGTGGTGGGGACCGCGGGCCTGACCGCCTGCGGGGCGGCCGAGGACGCGGCCAAGGGGGTCGCCTCCTCTGCGGCGTCGGCGGCGTCGTCCGCCGCGGCGTCGGTGGCGGGGGAGGCCATCCAGGCGGCGACCATCCCCGTCGGCGGCGGCAAGGTGTTCGAGGACCTCAAGGTCGTCGTCACCCAGCCGACCGCGGGCGACTTCAAGGCGTTCTCCGCGACCTGCCCGCACCAGGGCTGCACCGTGGCCAGCGTGAAGGACAACACCATCACCTGCCCGTGCCACGGCAGCCAGTTCGACGCCACGACCGGTGACGTCAAGCAGGGTCCGGCCACCAAGGGCCTCGACCCCAAGACCGTCACCGTCGGCGCCGACGGCCTCAAGATCACCTGACCCCCGCTGTCTCCTCGTGGGGAGCCGCCTCGGGGTGGGGGCCCTGACGCGGCTCCCCACGAGGGCAGCAGGAGGGGGTGTCGGGTGGCGGTCGTAGGGTTGACGACGTGGCCGACCCGTCGACGTACCGCCCTCGGCCGGGGGAGATCCCGACCGAGCCCGGCGTGTACCGCTTCCGCGACAAGGACGGGCGCGTCATCTACGTCGGCAAGGCCAAGAGCCTGCGCCAGCGGCTGTCCTCGTACTTCCAGGACGTCAGCGCGCTGCACCACCGCACGGCCACGATGGTGCGCACCGGCGCCAGCGTCGAGTGGACCGTGGTCTCCACCGAGGTCGAGGCCCTCCAGCTCGAGTACGCGTGGATCAAGGAGTTCGACCCGCGCTTCAACGTCCGCTACCGCGACGACAAGTCCTATCCGTACCTCGCCGTCACCCTGGGTGAGGAGTATCCGCGAGCCCAGGTGATGCGCGGCGCGAAGCGCAAGGGCACCCGCTACTTCGGTCCCTACGCCCACGCCTGGGCCATCCGCGAGACCCTCGACCTCGCCCTCCGGGTCTTCCCCGTGCGCACCTGCTCCAGCGGCGTCTTCAAGCGCGCGGGCCAGGTCGGCCGCCCGTGCCTCCTCGGCTACATCGACAAGTGCAGCGCCCCCTGCGTCGGCCGGGTCGACGAGCAGACCCACCGCCAGATCGCCGAGGACTTCTGCGACTTCATGGCGGGCGAGACCGGCCGCTTCGTCGGGCGCCTCACGGGCGAGATGAAGCAGGCCGCGGCCGAGCTCGACTTCGAGCGCGCCGCCCGCCTGCGCGACGACATCGGTGCCCTCGAGCGCGTCCTGGAGAAGTCCGCCGTCGTCCTCCCCGACGCCACCGACGCCGACGTCTTCGCCCTCGCCGAGGACGAGCTCGAGGTCGCGTTCCAGCTCTTCCACGTCCGGGGCGGCCGGGTGCGCGGCCAGCGCGGCTGGGTCGCCGAGCGCGACGCCGAGACCACCCCGGAGGTCGTCGAGCACCTGCTCCAGCAGGTCTACGGCGGCGAGTCCGGCGAGGGCGTCCCGCGCGAGGTGCTCGTCCCCGTCCTCCCCGACGACGCACCGGCCCTCGGCGAGTGGCTCAGCGGGCTGCGCGGCAGCCGGGTCGACCTGCGCGTCCCGCAGCGCGGCGACAAGCGCACCCTGATGGAGACGGTCGCCCGCAACGCGAGCCAGAGCCTGGCCCGCCACAAGGTCACCCGGGCCGGCGACCTCACCACGCGCAGCCAGGCCCTCCAGCAGCTCCAGGAGTTCCTCGACCTCGACGAGGCCCCGCTGCGCGTCGAGTGCTTCGACATCAGCCACGTCCAGGGCACCCAGGTCGTCGGGTCGATGGTCGTCTTCGAGGACGGCCTGCCCCGCAAGTCCGAGTACCGGCGCTTCATCGTGCGCGGCGACGAGACCGGCGCCACCGACGACACCGCCGCGATGCACGAGGTCCTCACCCGCCGCTTCCGGCGCGGGCAGAAGGAGGAGGCCGAGGTCCGCGAGAGCGAGCGGCACGTCCTCGACGACGGCCCCGTCACCCCGGAGGAGGGGGCGCGCCCCGCACGGTTCGCCTACCGCCCCAACCTCGTCGTCGTCGACGGCGGCCTGCCCCAGGTCAACGCCGCCGCCCGCGCGCTCGAGGACGTGGGCGTCGTCGACGTCACCGTCGTCGGTCTGGCCAAGCGCCTGGAGGAGGTGTGGCTGCCCGGCGTGGAGCACCCCGTGGTCCTGCCTCGTACCAGCGAGGGCCTCTACCTCCTGCAGCGGCTGCGCGACGAGGCCCACCGCTTCGCCATCACCTTCCACCGACAGCGCCGCTCCAAGGCGATGACGACCAGCCAGCTCGACGGCATCCCGGGGCTGGGGGAGAAGCGGCGCAAGGCGCTGCTCAAGCGGTTCGGGTCGGTGAAGAAGATCCGTGCGGCCTCCCTCGAGGAGCTCGCCGACGTCCCCGGTATCGGCCCTGCGCTGGCAGCCGTGGTTGCGGCAGAGTTGGCCCCGACCGCCGACGCCATGCCCGCGGTCAACCTCGCCACCGGTGAGGTCATCGACGACGACGAAGGAGCACCAGGTGTCGACGGAGCCCGGGACGACCGAGGAGCCGGGGACGACGGCCGCACCGGGGGACGGTGAGCCCACGCCTGACACCCCGCCACCGGTGCCGAGCAACACCGACTTCGTCATCGTCACCGGGCTGAGCGGCGCCGGCCGCTCCACCGCCGCCAACGTCATCGAGGACCGCGGCTGGTACGTCGTCGACAACCTCCCCCCGCAGCTGCTCTCACCCATGGCCGAGCTCGCGAGCCAGGTCCGCGACTCGGGGGTCACCGAGCTGCGCATCGCCGCGGTGGTCGACGTGCGCGCCCGCGCCTTCCGCTCCGAGCTGCGCCTCGGGCTCGCGGCCCTGCGCGAGGCCGGCTGGCACCCGCACCTGATCTTCCTCGACGCCACCGACGAGGCCCTCGTGCGCCGCTTCGAGAGCGTCCGGCGCCCGCACCCCCTCCAGGGCGACGGACGCCTCCTCGACGGCATCCAGGCCGAGCGCGAGATGCTGCGTGACCTGCGGGCCGAGGCCCAGGTCGTCATCGACACCTCCGGCCTCAACGTCCACCAGCTCGGGCGCAAGCTCGCGCCGCTCCTCGGCGTCGAGGGCGGCCCCAGCGTCCGGCTGGCCCTGATGTCGTTCGGCTTCAAGTACGGCGTGCCGCTCGACGCCGACTTCGTCCTCGACATGCGCTGGCTGCCCAACCCGTTCTGGGTGCCCGAGCTCAAGGCCCTCACCGGTGCCGACCAGCCCGTGGCCGACTGGGTCATGGGCCAGGAGGGCGCCACCGACTTCCTCGACCGGGTCGTCGCCATGCTCGAGCCCGTCGTCAACGGCTACCTGAGCGAGGGGCGGCGCTACGCGACGGTCGCCATCGGCTGCACCGGCGGCAAGCACCGCTCCGTCGCGATGACGCAGGCCCTCGCCGCACGCCTCACCACCGACCGCGTCGCCACCTTCGTCGTCCACCGCGACCTGGGGCGCGAGTGACCGGGCCGGTCGTCGCGGCACTCGGCGGGGGACACGGACTGGCGGCCACCCTCGGCGCGCTGCGCTACGTCACCGACGAGCTCACCGCCATCGTCACCGTCGCCGACGACGGCGGCTCCAGCGGCCGGCTGCGCGACGAGTTCGGCGTCCTGCCGCCCGGTGACCTCCGGATGGCGCTGGCCGCCCTCTGCGGCGAGAGCGAGTGGGGACACACGTGGCGCGACGTCCTCCAGCACCGCTTCGCCGGCGACGGCCCGCTCGGCGGCCACGCCCTGGGCAACCTGCTCATCGTCGCCCTCTGGGAGCTGCACGACGACCCCGTCGCCGGGCTCGACCTCGTCGGCCGCCTCCTCGGCGCCCAGGGCCGGGTCCTGCCGATGGCCGCGGTGCCCCTCGCCATCGAGGCCGACGTCAGCGGGCTCGACCCCGACGACCCCACGGCCGTGCGGCTCGTCCAGGGCCAGGCCCAGGTCGCCGTCACCCCCGGCACCGTCGAGGCCGTGCGGCTCGTCCCCGCCGACCCGCCCGCCTACCCGGAGTCGGTCGCGGCCATCCGCAGCGCCGACTGGGTCGTCCTCGGGCCGGGGTCGTGGTTCACCTCGGTGATGACGCACCTGCTCGTCCCGGAGGTCCGCGAGGCCCTGGAGGTCACCCGCGCCAAGCGGATGCTCGTCCTCAACCTCGACCCGGGCACGGGGGAGACCGCCGGCTTCAGCGCCGAACGGCACCTGGAGACCTTCGCCGACCTCGCCCCGCGCCTGCGGCTCGACGTCGTGCTCGCCGACCCCGCCGTCGTCGACGACGCCTCCACGCTCTCCGAGCACTGCGCCCGGCTGGGTGCCACGCTGCTCGTCACCCCTGTCTCGCACCGGGACCGCCCCGGAGAGCACGACCCGCTCCGCTTCGCGGCCGCGCTGCGGGACGTCGTCACCACCGCAGGAGGGCGCCGATGACGCGTGGCAGGATGACCGGCATGGCGATGACGGCGAAGGTGAAGGACGAGCTGAGCAGGTTCGCCGTGACGAAGCCCTGCTGTCGCAAGGCCGAGGTGGCCGCGACACTGAGGTTCGCCGGGGGGCTGCACATCATCGGGGGGCGCATCGTCGTCGAGGCCGAGCTCGACACCGCGAACGCGGCGCGACGGCTGCGACGCGAGCTCGCCGAGGTCTACGGCCACACCCCGGAGGTCCTCGTGCTCGCGGCGGGTGGGCTGCGCAAGGGCAGCAGGTACGTCGTGCGCGTGGTCCAGGACGGCGAGGCGCTGGCCCGGCAGACCGGGCTCATCGACAGCCGCGGCCGACCCGTGCGCGGGCTGCCGCCCAAGGTCGTGAGCGGCTCGGTGTGCGACGCGGAGGCCGCCTGGCGCGGGGCCTTCCTCGCGCACGGGTCCCTCACCGAGCCCGGCCGCAGCAGCGCCCTGGAGGTCACGTGCCCCGGCCCGGAGGCCGCCCTGGCCCTCGTCGGTGCGGCTCGCCGGCTCGGCATCTCGGCCAAGGCCCGGGAGGTCCGCGGCGTCGACCGCGTCGTCATCCGCGACGGCGACGCCATCGGCGCCATGCTCACCCGGCTGGGCGCGCACGACGCCGTGCTCGCGTGGGAGGAGCGGCGCATCCGCCGCGAGGTCCGCGCCACCGCCAACCGGCTCGCCAACTTCGACGACGCCAACCTGCGCCGCTCGGCCCGCGCGGCCGTGGCGGCGGGGGCCCGCGTCGAGCGCGCGATGGAGATCCTCGGCGAGGAGATCCCCGACCACCTGCGCGAGGCCGGCAGCCTGCGGCTGGAGCACAAGCAGGCCAGCCTCGAGGAGCTCGGCCAGCTGGCCGACCCGCCGATGACGAAGGACGCCGTCGCCGGACGCATCCGCCGCCTCCTCGCGATGGCCGACAAGCGGGCCTCCGACGAGGGCATCCCCAACACCGAGGCCGTCCTCACCCCGGACATGCTCGACACCTGACGAGCGGGTCACGCCGGCGCCCCGCGAGGGGCGCCGTCGTGCTCAGCCGGGCGTGCGTAAGCGGTTACTCGCCCGTACCCCGGACGGTGTCCCCGGTCACACGGCGGGGGTCTAGGGTTGACGGCGAACCCCGTGCCACGACCCCCGTGGCTTCCGTTTGAGTGGAAGGCAGCACCCCCGTGACCGTTCGCGTAGGGATCAACGGCTTCGGCCGGATCGGCCGCAACTTCTTCCGGGCCGTCCAGGCCTCCGGTGCCGACATCGAGATCGTCGCCGCCAACGACCTGATGGACAACAAGAGCATCGCCCACCTCCTCAAGTACGACTCCGTGCTCGGCGTCCTCCAGGACGACGTCAGCGCCACCGAGGACTCCATCACCGTCGGCGGCCAGACCATCAAGGTCTTCGCCGAGCGCGACCCCGCGGCCATCGCCTGGGGCGACGCCGGCGCTGACATCGTCATCGAGTCGACCGGCATCTTCACCGACGGCCAGAAGGCGCACGCCCACATCGACGGCGGCGCCAAGAAGGTCATCATCTCGGCCCCCGCCTCCAACGAGGACGCCACCTTCGTCATGGGTGTCAACCACGACACCTACGACGCCGAGAAGCACCACGTCATCTCCAACGCCTCGTGCACGACGAACTGCCTCGCGCCGATGGCCAAGCCGCTCCACGACGAGCTCACCATCGTCAAGGGCCTGATGACGACCATCCACGCCTACACGCAGGACCAGAACCTGCTCGACGGCCCGCACAAGGACCTGCGCCGCGCCCGCGCCGCCGCCCTCAACATCATCCCCACGAGCACCGGTGCGGCCAAGGCCATCGGCCTGGTCCTCCCCGACCTCAAGGGCAAGCTCGACGGCTACGCCCTGCGCGTCCCGGTCCCCACCGGCTCGGCCACCGACCTCACCTTCGAGGCCGGCCGCGAGACCTCGGTCGCCGAGGTCAACGCGATCCTCAAGGCTGCCGCCGAGGGCCCGCTCAAGGGCTTCCTCAAGTACACCGAGGACCCGATCGTCAGCTCGGACATCGTCACCGACCCGCACTCCTGCATCTTCGACGCCGGCCTGACCAAGGTCATCGACAACCAGGTGAAGGTCGTCGGCTGGTACGACAACGAGTGGGGCTACTCCAACCGCCTCATCGACCTCACCGCCCTCGTCGGCGCGAGCCTCTGAGCGGGACGGGACCGATCGCCACCATGGGTGACATCGCCACGCTGGGCGACCTGCGCGGCAAGCGCGTCCTCGTCCGGTCCGACCTCAACGTGCCCCTCGACGGCACGACGATCACCGACGACGGCCGGATCCGGGCCTCGGTCCCGACCATCGCGCAGCTGTCCGAGGCGGGCGCACGCGTCATCGTGTGCGCCCACCTCGGGCGGCCCAAGGGCGCGCCCGAGGAGAAGTACTCGCTGCGCCCGGTCGTCGACCGGCTCGCCGAGCTCCTCGGCCGTCCGGTGGCCTTCGCCACCGACACGGTGGGGGAGAGCGCGCAGGCGGCCGTCGCGGCCCTCGAGGACGGCGACGTCGTCCTCCTCGAGAACCTCCGGTTCAACGCCGGAGAGACGGCCAAGACCGACAAGGACCGCGCCGCATTCGCCGACGCCCTCGCGGGCCTGGCCGACGCGTTCGTCTCCGACGGCTTCGGGGTCGTGCACCGCAAGCAGGCCTCGGTCTACGACGTCGCCACCCGGCTGCCGTCGGCGATGGGCGGCCTCGTCGCCACCGAGGTCGACGTCCTCAAGCGGCTCACCGTCGACCCCGAGCGGCCGTACGCGGTCGTCCTCGGCGGCGCCAAGGTCGCCGACAAGCTCGCCGTCATCGACAACCTGATGAAGACCGCCGACCGCCTGCTCATCGGCGGCGGCATGGTCTTCACCTTCCTCGCGGCCCAGGGCCACGAGATCGGCAGGAGCCTGTTCGACCCCGACAGCGTGGAGGCCTGCAAGGGCTACCTCGCCGCGGCGCAGGAGAACGGCGTCGAGATCGTCCTGCCCGTCGACGTCGTCGTCGGCAAGGACTTCTCGGCCGACACGCAGGTCGACACCGTCGACGCCGACGCCATCCCCGCCGACGCCATCGGCCTGGACATCGGCCCGCGCTCCGCCGAGCTCTACGCGCAGAAGCTGGCCGACACCCGCACGGTCTTCTGGAACGGCCCGATGGGCGCGTTCGAGATGGCGCCGTTCGCGGCCGGCACGCTGCGCGTCGCGCAGGCACTCGTCGACGTCACGGCCGACGGTGCTCTTACCGTCGTCGGTGGTGGCGACTCCGCCGCCGCCGTGCGCCAGCTCGGCTTCGAGGACGACCAGTTCGGCCACATCTCCACCGGTGGGGGTGCTTCCCTCGAGTACCTCGAGGGCAAGGAGCTCCCCGGTATCGCGATCCTCACGAAGGAGCACTGACCCATGGCCTCCGGCCGCACCCCGCTCATGGCGGGCAACTGGAAGATGAACCTCGACCACCTCCAGGCGACGCACCTCGTGCAGAAGCTCGACTGGACCCTCAAGGACGGTCGCCACGACCACGGCAAGGTCGAGGTCGCGGTGCTGCCGCCGTTCACCGACATCCGCAGCGTGCAGACGCTCATCGACGGTGACCGCCTCGAGCTTAAGCACGGTGCCCAGGACCTCTCGGTCCACGACAGCGGCGCGTACACCGGCGAGATCAGCGGGGCCTTCCTCGCCAAGCTCGGCTGCACGTACGTCGTCGTCGGCCACAGCGAGCGGCGCGAGTACCACGCCGAGGGCGACGAGGTCGTCAACGCCAAGGTCAAGGCCGCCTACAGGCACGGCCTCACGCCGATCTTCTGCTGCGGCGAGGGCCTGGAGATCCGCCAGGCCGGCACGCAGGTCGAGCACGTCCTCGCCCAGGTGGAGGCCGGCCTCGCCGGGCTGCCCGTCGAGCAGGCCAAGAGCGTCGTCGTCGCCTACGAGCCCATCTGGGCCATCGGCACGGGCGAGGTCGCCACGCCGGAGGACGCGCAGGAGGTCTGCGCCGCCATCCGCACCAAGCTCGCCGAGCTGTACAGCGGGGACGTCGCCGACGGCATCCGCGTGCTCTACGGCGGATCGGTGAAGTCCGGCAACGTCGCGGCCATCATGGCCAAGGAGGACGTCGACGGCGCCCTCGTCGGCGGTGCCTCGATCGACCCCGTCGAGTTCGCCTCGATCTGCCGGTTCCGCGACCACGTCGCCACGGCCTGAGCCCACCTGTCGGGTCCTGCTCGCACGAGCGGTTATCCTGTACCGGTTGTCCCCCCGACCCCGCACGAAGGATTGCCCGTGGACGCGGTTCGCATCGGCCTCCAGGTCCTCCTGGTCCTCGGTGGATTGTTCCTGACCCTCCTCATCCTGCTCCACAAGGGCAAGGGTGGCGGTCTGTCCGACATGTTCGGCGGTGGGATGTCGAGCTCGCTGGGCGGCTCCTCCGTCGCCGAGCGCAACCTCGACCGGATCACGATCGCCGTGGCCGTCGTCTGGTTCACGTGCATCGTGGGCCTGGGCGTCCTCGAGCGCTTCGCCTGAGAAGGGACTGACATGGCTGGAGGAAACGCGATCCGCGGGTCGCGCGTCGGCGCGGGCCCCATGGGCGAGGCCGAGCGCGGTGAGGTCGCCCCGCGCGTCCACATCTCGTTCTGGTGCTCCAACGGGCACGAGACGAGGCCGAGCTTCTCCCACGAGGCCGGTCTGGCGATCCCCGAGCAGTGGGACTGTCCGCGCTGCGGGCTGCCCGCCGGTCAGGACGCCGACAACCCGCCCGCGGCCCCGAAGGTGGAGCCGTACAAGACGCACCTCGCGTACGTGAAGGAGCGCCGGTCCGACGAGGACGGCGCCGCCATCCTCGACGAGGCGCTGCAGACCCTGCGCGACCGCGGCCTCATCCAGTAGGACCCGCGCCGCTCACGAACGACGACCCCCGCCCTTGATGGGCGGGGGTCGCGTCGTGTCCGGGGTCTGCTCCACCGGGTCAGTGGCTGCCGGCGCGGGCCAGGTGCTCGGTGACGCCGGTGACCCAGCCCTTCTCGCGCGACATCCAGCGCACGGCCACGAGCATCCGGGTGACCACCGGCACGCCACGGCGGGGCGGCTCGACGGCGAGGTCGGTGCCGAACGGGTCGATGCTCACGACCCAGCGGTACCCGGCGAGGACGAGGTGGTCACCGATCGCCGTGCCGATGACGTCGACCGCGGACGACGCGTCGCCCTCGACGTGCGCGTCGACCGCCCGGTCGTAGGCCGCCGCGACCGTGTCGAGGTCGGCGGGGTCGATGCCCAGCTCTCCGTAGCGCGCGCGGGCCTCCTCGAGGGTGGCCTGCTCGTCGGGGGTCAGGTGACGGATCCCGATCTCCTCGACCGGCTCGAGGTCGTCGGCGAACGCCTCGTCCTCGACCGGGCCGGTGTCGTCGGGGGAGGAGCCGTCACGGCCCCGCAGGCGGTCCATGAAGCCCATCGCGCTACTCCCGACTCTCGAGGTCGCCGGCGGCGTCGGTGTCGACCAGCCAGAGCGTGCGCTCCTGGCCGTGGACGTGGGCGGCGGGGGTGGTCTCCAGCGGGGCTCCCGTGACGCCGCGACGCACGGCGTCGGCCTTGTCGGCGCCGCTGACGAGGAACCAGACCTCCCGCGACCGCTCGAGGCACTCGAGGGTCAGGGAGACGCGGGTGGGCGGCGGCTTGGGGGAGTCGTGGACCGCGATGGCGATGGCGTCGGTCGTGCCGGCCGCCGGGTGGTGGGGGAACAGCGAGGCGATGTGGCCGTCGGGACCGACCCCGAGGACCATGACGTCGAACGCGCCGGCGTCGGCCGAGCGGACCGTGGCCGAGTAGGCGGCGGCGCTCTCCTCGGCCGAGGACGTGGTGTCGGGTCCCGGCACCCGGTGGACGTGCGCGGGGTCCAGGCCGAGGGAGGCCAGGCCGGCGGCGTCGTTCTGGGTGTCGTTGCGGTCGGTGTCACCGGCGGGCAGGTAGCGCTCGTCGCCCCACCAGACGTGCACCTGTGACCAGTCCACGGCGTCGCGGGCGGGCAGTGCGGCGAGCGACCGGACGATCTCCGAGCCCATCGAGCCGCCCGTCATCGAGACGTGGGCGACCCCGCGAGCCGACTGCGCGTCGATGATGGCCACGGCCAGCCGGGCGGCCGCGCCGTCGGCGAGGGCCTGCTTGCCGGGGTGGACGACCACGGTGCTCGTGCTCACGACGATCCTCCCGCGCGGTCCTTCTTCGCGGCGGCCAGCTTGCGGGTGGCGGCCTTCTTGACCTGCCCGGGGTCGTCGGCCTTCGGCGGCATCGGGCGGTCGATCATGGTGCTGCTGCCCCCGGCGCGTGCGGCCCGCCGGAGCCGCTGGGCCGTGCGGGCAGCCTCGGCCACCGACGGCGCCCGGCCCGCCTTGACGGCCTCGCTCGCGGTCTGGCGCGAGAGGGTGACCTTCGCCAGCCCCTTGGTGAGGGCGTCGGCGTAGACCTCGTCGGCGTCGAGGCGGCGCAGCTCGTCGGCGAGGCACTCGGCGTCACCGCGGTGGGGGAGCGCGATGGTGCGGTCGGGCTGGGCGGGCTGCGAGAGCGTCGCCGTGTTCCCGTCCTGCGGTCGGACGAGGTCGACGGTGCCGCTGGCGCGCTCGAGCCGCACCGAGATGATGCCGCTGCGGTTGCGCGACCGGGCCAGCGAGACCGGGCACTTCAGCCGCACCGCGAGCCAGCCGGCCAGCAGCTCGCCCGAGGGGGAGTCGCCGCCGGCCACGACCGTGGCCGCCGTGACCTGCTCGTACGGCGGCTGGTCGAGCGCCGCCGCCAGCAGGCCGCGCCACAGGGTGATGCGCGACCAGGCGAGGTCGCTGTCGCCGTGGGCGTACGCGTCGGCGTAGCGCTTGAGGGCGGTGCGCGGCGACCCGCTCGAGTGCGAGGCGTCGGTGACCCGGCGCTGCGCCATCAGGCCGATGGGGTCCTGCGAGGGCACCTTCGGCGACGCGGTGGGCCACCAGGCGACGATGGGGGAGTCGGCGAGGAGCAGCGGGGTGACCACGGCCCGGCCGTGCGAGGCGAGCGGTCCGTAGAGCCGCAGCACGACGACCTCCGAGGCGCCGGCGTCGCCGCCGACCCGGATCTGGCCGTCGAGCCGGGCGGCCCCGCGCTTGTTGCCCGTGACGACGACGATGATGCGGCACGGGTGCTGCCGGCTGGCGTCGTTGGCCGTGGCGATGGCCGACTCGGCCTCGTCCTCGTCGACGACGACGATGAGGGTGAGGACGCGCGAGAGCGCCATCGACCCGGTGTCGGAGCGCATCCGGACGAGCTTCTTGGAGATCGCGGCCGTGGAGGTGGCCGGCAGGTCGACGATCATGGCAGCCTCCACTCGCGGCCGTCGCGGCGCATCATCTCGTCGGAGCCGTCGGGGCCCCAGCCGCCGGAGGTGTACTGCTCCGGCTTGGCGCCCTTGGTGGCCCAGAACTTCTCGATGGGGTCGAGGATCTCCCAGGAGAGCTCGACCTCCTCGTGCCGCGGGAAGAGCGGCGGCTCGCCGAGCAGGACGTCGAGGATGAGGCGCTCGTAGGCCTCGGGGGAGGACTCGGTGAACGCGCGGCCGTACCCGAAGTCCATGGTGACGTCGCGGACCTCCATCTGCGCGCCGGGCACCTTGGCGCCGAAGCGCAGGGTCACGCCCTCGTCGGGCTGGACCCGGATGACGATGGCGTTCTGCCCGAGCTCCTCGGTGGCGGTGTGGGTGAACGGCAGGTGTGGGGCCTTCTTGAAGACGACCGCGATCTCGGTGACCCGCTTGCCCAGACGCTTGCCGGCGCGCAGGTAGAACGGGACCCCGGCCCAGCGGCGGGTGTCGACGTCGAGCCGCACGGCCGCGTAGGTCTCGGTGCCGCTGCCCTTGGCCACGCCCTCCTCCTGGAGGTAGCCGACGACCTCCTCGCCGCCCTGCCAGCCCGCGGCGTACTGCCCGCGGGCGGTGCCGTTGGCGAGGTCGGCGGGCAGCCGGACGGCCGAGAGCACCTTCTCCTTCTCGAAGCGCAGCCCCTCGGCGTTGAAGGAGACCGGCTCCTCCATCGCGGTGAGGGCGAGCAGCTGGAGCAGGTGGTTCTGGATGACGTCGCGCGCCGCCCCGATGCCGTCGTAGTACCCCGCGCGCCCCCCGATGCCGATGTCCTCGGCCATGGTGATCTGCACGTGGTCGACGTAGTTGGCGTTCCACACCGGCTCGAACATCTGGTTGGCGAAGCGCAGCGCCAGCAGGTTCTGGACCGTCTCCTTGCCGAGGTAGTGGTCGATGCGGAACACCGCGTCGGCCGGGAACACCTTCTCGACGATGGAGTTCAGCTCGCGGGCCGAGGCGAGGTCGTGCCCGAACGGCTTCTCGATGACGACGCGGCGCCACGACCCGGCCTGCGGGGTCGACAGCCCCGAGCGCTCGAGCTGCTGGCACACCGTGGAGAAGAACGACGGCGGGATCGACAGGTAGAACGCGTGGTTGCCGCCGGTGCCGCGCTGCTCGTCGAGCTGGCGGACCGTCTCGGCGAGCAGGTCGAAGGCGTCGTCGTCGTCGAAGGTGCCCGGGACGAACCGGATCCCCTCGGCGAGGGTCCGCCACACCTCCTCGCGGAACGGGGTGCGGGCGCGTTCGCGCACGGCCTCGTGGACGATCTTGCCGAAGTCCTGGTCCTGCCAGTCGCGCCGGGCGAACCCGATGAGCGAGAAGCCGGGCGGCAGGAGGCCGCGGTTGGCGAGGTCGTAGATCGCCGGCATGAGCTTCTTGCGGGCGAGGTCTCCGGTGACGCCGAACATCACCATCGAGCAGGGTCCGGCGATGCGCGGGAGGCGCTTGTCGCGGGGGTCTCGCAAGGGGTTGGCGCCGGGGCCGACGCGGGCGGGGCTCACCCGTGGGTCCGTCCGAGCGCGGCCGTCACCTGGGCCAGGCCGCTGTCGTGGTCGGTGAGGTGGAGCCGGAGCACCGGACGACCGTGGTCGGCGAGCACGGTGGCGTCGCCCGCGGCCTGCGAGGCGATGAACTGGCCGAGCGTGAAGTCGCGGCCGGGGACGTCGAGGTCCTGGGCCGGGGCGGTGGTGACCTGCACGTAGACCCCGGTGGCCGGACCACCCTTGTGGTACTGCCCGGTGGAGTGCAGGAAGCGCGGCCCCCAGCCGAAGGTGGCCGGGCGGCCGGTGCGGTCGAACAGGTCGCGGGCGACGTGCTCGAGGTCGGCGTCGGCCTCGCGGTCGAGGTAGGCCATGACGGCGACGTAGCCGTGGCTGCCGTCCAGCCGGGCGAGCAGGGCGTCGACGGCGGCGTCGACGGTGGACGCGTCGCCGAGCCAGTCGCCACCGAGCGCGCGGACCTCCACGGCGCCGTCGGTGAACGCCGGGGCGTCACCCGCGCCGATGCCGGCGTCGAGCAGCTCGCGGGCCGCGGCCTTCGCGCTCTCGACGTCGGGCTGGTCGAACGGGTTGATGCCGAGAAGGCGTCCGGCCACGGCGGTGGCGGCCTCCCACAGCAGCATCTGGGCACCGAGCGGACCGGCGACGGTGACGAGCGAGGCCGCGGTGGCGGCCGTGGCCGAGTCGGCCTCGACGTCGGTGTCGTCATCGGACGCGACGAGGCGCACGACCGTGGCGTCGTCGTACAGGTGCGCGGGCTCGGTGCCGATGGCGACGACCGGGAGGATGCCCGTGCCGTCCTTGCCGGTGGACTCGGCGATGAGCTGCTCGGCCCAGGCGCCGAAGCCGACGTTCTCGGTGCCGTCGTCGACGAGGACGAGCTTGTCGCGCAGGGGAGCGGTGCCACCCATGGCCGCACCGAGGCGCAGCGCCGGGTTGGCGTCGTCGTCGGCGGCGAGGATGTCGGTGACGGCCTCGGCGTCGTCGAGCAGCGCCTCGATGTCGGCGCCGGCCAGTCCGCTCGGGACGAGGCCGAACGCGGTGAGCGCCGAGTACCGGCCGCCGACGTCGGGGTCGGCGTTGACGACGCGGAAGCCACGCGAGCGGGCGTCGCCGTCGAGCGGGCTGCCCGGGTCGGTGACGACGACGAGCCGGGTCGTGGGGTCGATGCCGGCCTCGGTGAAGGCGGCCTCGAACGCGCGGCGCTGGCTGTCGGTCTCGACCGTGGAGCCGGACTTGCTCGACACGACGACGACCGTGCGGTCGAGGTCGGTGAGGGCGGCGCGGACGACGTCGGGGTCGGAGGAGTCGAGGACGACGATCGGCACCCCGGCCGTGGCGCAGATGACCTCCGGGGCCAGCGACGACCCGCCCATCCCGCACAGGACGACGCGGTCGTAGCCGGTCTCCTCGAGCTCGCCCTTCAGCGCGGCGATCTCGCCGACGAGGTGTCGCGAGGAGCGGGCCAGGCCCGTCCAGGACAGGCGCTTGGCGGACTCCTCCTCGGCGGCCTCACCCCACAGGGTGTGGTCCTGCGCGAAGAGGCGGCTCGCGACCCGGTCGGCGACGAGGGTCGGCACGTGCGCGGCGACGGCGTCGGCCGCCGCCCCGGTGGCCGTGACGTCGAGGGTGCTCATGCGGGGGCCTTCTCGAGCTCGGTGCGCACGCCGGCCAGGAGCTCCTCCCACGACTTCTCGAACTTGTCGACGCCCTCCTTCTCGAGCTGGGCCGTGACGTCGGCGTAGGAGATGCCCAGCCGCTCGAGGCTGTCGAGCACCTCGGCCGCCTCCGCGTAGTACGGGGTCACGGTGTCGCCGGTGACCTCGCCGTGGTCGGCGGTGGCGTCGAGGGTCTTCTCCGGCATGGTGTTGACCGTGTTCGGCGCGACGAGCTCGGTGACGTAGAGGGTGTCCGAGTACGCGGGGTCCTTGACGCCGGTTGACGCCCACAGCGGGCGCTGGGGGTGCGCCCCGGCATCCGCGAGCGACTGCCAGCGGGGGGTGGAGAAGACCTCCTCGAACGCCTGGTAGGCGAGGCGGGCGTTGGCCACGGCCGCCTTGCCCCGCAGGGACGTGGCCTCGTCGGTGCCGATGGCGTCGAGGCGCTTGTCGATCTCGGAGTCGACGCGCGAGACGAAGAACGACGCGACCGAGCGGATGCGCGAGAGGTCCTTGCCGTTCTCGCGGGCCTGCTCGAGCCCGGTGAGGAACGCGTTCATCACCGCGCGGTAGCGGTCGAGGCTGAAGATCAGCGTGACGTTGACCGAGATGCCCTCTGCGAGAACCTGGCTGATGGCCGGGAGGCCCTCGACCGTGGCGGGGATCTTGATGAGGACGTTGGGCCGGTCGACCGCCTCGGAGAGCTGCTTCGCCTCGGCGACGGTGCGGGCCGTGTCGTGGGCGAGGCGCGGGTCGACCTCGATGGACACGCGGCCGTCGAGGCCGTCGGTGGCCTCGAACACCGGCGCGAAGATGTCGCAGGCGTCGCGGACGTCGCGCGTGGTGAGGGTGAAGACGGTCTCCTCCACCGTCTTGCCCGCTGCGGCGAGCTCGGCGACCTGCTCGTCGTAGGCGTCACCCTCGTTGAGGGCGGCCTGGAAGATCGACGGGTTCGTGGTGACCCCGACGACGCCCTTGGTGTCGATGACCTCCTGGAGGTTGCCCGAGCGCAGCCGCTCGCGCGAGAGATCGTCGAGCCAGATCGACACGCCGTTGGCGGCGAGGTCCTTCAGTGCGGTGCTGGTCATCAGTCCTACTTCCCTGCCGAGGCCGCGCTCTTGCGGCTCGGCGCCTTGGTGGTGCGGACGTCGGTACCGGTGTCCTTGCGGGCTCGCGGCGCGGTCTCGTTCACGGACGGGACGTGACCGGCCTTCTTCGCCGCCCCCAGCGAGTCCTTGGCCGCCTTGACGACGGCCTCGGGCGTGAAACCGAACTCGCGGAACAGGGTTGCGGCGTCGGCGGAGGCACCGAAGTGCTCGATGCTGACGCAGCGACCGGAGTCACCGACGAGGTCGTGCCACCCCATCGACACCCCCGCCTCGACGCTGACGCGGGCGCGCACGGAGGGCGGCAGGACCTTGTTCTGGTAGGAGCGCGGCTGCTCCTCGAACCATTCCCGGCAGGGCATCGAGACGACGCGGGTGCCGATGCCGGACTTCTCCAGGCGCAGGCGCGCCTCGAGGGCCAGTGACACCTCGGAACCGGTGGCGATGATGACGACGTCGGGCTCGCCACCCTTCGCGGAGTCGACGAGGACGTAGGCGCCCTTGGCGACGCCGGTGGCCTTCGCGTGCTCCTTGCGGTCGACGGTGGGGAGCGGCTGGCGGGACAGGGCCAGGCCGGCGGGACGACCGCGGCGCAGCACCTCGGCCCACGCCTGGGCCGTCTCGTTGGCGTCGGCCGGGCGCACGACGTCCAGGCCCGGGATGGCGCGCAGCGCGGCGAGGTGCTCGACCGGCTGGTGGGTGGGGCCGTCCTCGCCCAGGCCGATGGAGTCGTGGGTCCACACGTAGGTGACGGGCACCTGCTGGATGGCCGCGAGGCGGACCGCCGGGCGCATGTAGTCGGAGAAGACGAGGAAGGTGCCGCCGTAGGGCCGGGTGAGGCCCTCGAGCGCGATCCCGTTGAGGATCATGCCCATCGCGTTCTCGCGGATGCCGAAGTGCAGGGTGCGCCCGTACGGCCCGCCCTTCCACTCGTGCGTCTGCTTGCCCTTGGGGATGAAGGAGGGCTCGCCCGCCATCGTCGTGTTGTTCGACTCGGCGAGGTCCGCGGACCCGCCCCAGAGCTCGGGGAGGACCGGCGCGAGGGCCCCGAGGACCTTGCCCGAGGCCGCGCGCGTGGCGATGCCCTTGGCGTCGGCGGGGAACTCGGGCAGGGACTTCTCGAACCCGGCGGGGAGGGCCCCGGTGACGAGGCGGTCGAGGAGGGTGGCGGCCTCGGCGTTGGCCTTGCGCCACGCGGCGTAGGTCTTGTCCCACGCCTTGTGCGCCGCCTTGCCGCGGGTCTTGACCTCGCGGGCGCGCTTGAGGGCGTCCTTGTCGACGTCGAAGGTCTTGGCCGGGTCGAACCCGAGGAGCTCCTTGGTGGCCTTGATCTCGGCGTCGCCGAGGGCGGAGCCGTGCGACTTGCCGGTGCCGCGCGCGGTGGGCGCGGGCCAGGCGATGACGGTGTGCAGGCGCACGAGGGTCGGCCTGCGCGAGCCACGGCTCTTCTGCAGCGCCGTGTAGAGGGCGTCGACGTCCTCGACGTAGTCGGCGGTGCCGGCCGGGTTCGAGCTGCGGCGCCAGTCGATGTCGACGACGTCCCAGCCGTAGGCCTCGTAGCGCTTCGCGACGTCCTCGCTGAAGGAGATGTCGGTGTCGTCCTCGATGGAGATCTGGTTCGCGTCGTAGACGACGGTGAGGTTGCCGAGCTCCTGGTGGCCGGCGAGCGAGGAGGCCTCGGACGCCACGCCCTCCATGAGGTCGCCGTCGGAGGCGAGCACCCACACGTGGTGGTCGAACGGCGACGTGCCGGGCTTGGCGTCGGGGTCGAGGAGGCCGCGCTGGCGACGCTGCGCCATCGCCATCCCGACGGCCGACGCGAGGCCGGAGCCGAGCGGGCCGGTCGTGATCTCGACGCCCTTGGTGTGGTGGACCTCGGGGTGGCCGGGAGTCAGGGAACCCCACGTGCGCAACGACTTGAGGTCGGTGAGCTCGAGCCCGTACCCGCTGAGGTAGAGCTGGATGTACTGGGTGAGCGAGGAGTGCCCGCAGGACAGCACGAACCGGTCGCGGCCGAGCCAGGCCGGGTCGGACGGGTCGTGGACCATGACGTTCTGGAAGAGCAGGTAGGCCACCGGGGCCAGGCTCATCGCGGTGCCGGGGTGGCCGTTGCCCACCTTCTGCACGGCGTCGGCGGCGAGGACGCGGACCGTGTCGACGGCCCTGACGTCGTGGTCGTTCCAGCCGGCCTTGCGAGCCTTCGGACGGGTGATGTCGCTGCTCCGTCCGGACGTCGTCGTCGTGGTGCGGCGGGTGGTGGTCTTCGCGCTCACAGGGGCCTCTCTCGCGGGGTCGTGCACGCCATGGAACAGTCCACCGACCACCCTAGTGTCTGGTGGGACCCGGCGGTTGGGGCCGCCCGCCGGCCGGAGGCTAGAATCGCCGGGCACCCGAAGGCCGACCCGAAGGACGACGTGGCCACCACCCCGATCGCGACCGAAGCACCGTCGGTGACCGGTCCGCGGCGACGGAGCACGCTGGCCGCGTACCTGGCCCTGACCAAGCCGCGGATCATCGAGCTCCTGCTCGTCACCACCGTGCCGGTCATGTTCCTCGCCGAGCGCGGAGTGCCTTCTCTCTGGCTGGTTCTCGCCACCCTGGTGGGCGGTTCGCTGAGCGCCGGAGCGGCCAACACCTTCAACTCGGTCTACGACCGCGACATCGACCGGCTCATGCACCGCACGAGCTCGCGCCCGATGGTCACCGGCGAGATCAGCCCGCGCAACGGCCTCCTCTTCGGCGCGCTGCTCACCGTGCTCTCCACGGTGTGGTTCCTCGCCCTGGTGAACGTGCTCTCCGCCGTGCTCTCGCTCGTCGCGATCGCGCTCTACGCCGTCGGCTACACCGTGCTGCTCAAGCGGCGCACGTCGCAGAACATCGTGTGGGGCGGCATCGCCGGCTGCATGCCGACGCTCATCGGGTGGTCGGCCGTCACGGGCACCGTCGGGTGGGCGGCGGTCGTCCTCTTCCTCGTCATCTTCTTCTGGACGCCGCCGCACTACTGGCCGCTGTCGATGGCGTTCCGCGACGACTACTCCGCGGCGGGTGTCCCGATGCTGCCCGTCGAGCAGGGTCCGGTCGCCGTCGGCCGCCAGATCGTCGCGTACTCGTGGGTCATGGTGGCGACGTCGCTCGTCCTCGTCCCGGTCGCGTCGATGGGCTGGGTCTACGCGGCCACCGCCGGGGTCGCCGGCGTGGTCTTCGTCGCTGAGGCGCACCGCCTGCTGCGGGCCGCCCGTCGCGGCGTCACCGGCCTCGCCCTCAAGCCGATGCGCCTGTTCCACTACTCGATCACCTACGTGACCGTGGTCTTCCTCGCGGTCGCCGTCGACCCGCTGCTCCACCTGCCGCTGTCCTGAGCCGCGTCCTCCCGTGGCATCTGCCCGGCCGGAAGGTCGCGGCCGCGCCCGTAGGGCCCCACGAGGACCCACAGCGACGCGACCGCGTGCACGCCGGCCATCAGCAGGATCGTCTCGCGGATGCCGAGGTGCGCTCCCAGCCAGCCCGCGGCGAGCCCGGCGAAGGGCATCGTCCCGAAGTTGAGGACGCTGCTCGCCGACAGGGTCCGGCCCAGCAGGTGCGGCGGCACCCACCGCTGGCGGAAGGCCGAGCGGATGACGTTCGCCCCCACGACACCGGTGCCCACGAGGATCGTCCCGAGCGCGACGAGGGCGATGCCCGCGCCGGGGGAGCCCGCGCCCACGAGGAGCGCGGTGGGCCCGCCGAGGACCTGGAGCCACCGCATCGCGCGGGCGCCGCCCAGGCGTGCGGAGAGGCGGTTGGCCACGACGGCACCGAGCAGGCCGCCGACGCTGCCGACGGCCATGACGGCGCCGACCGCTCCGGGGCCGACGTCGAGGTCGCGCACGAGGTGGAGGACGAGGAGCGCGCCGTACCCGGTGAGGGCGAAGTTGGAGGCCGCGCCCTGGAGGGTGAAGAAGCGCAGGTGCGGGTCTCGGGCCACGACGCGCACGCCCTCGGCGACGTCACGGCGCAGGCTGCGGGCAGGCGGGCGCTCGACGACCTGCAGCGCTCGGGTCGGGATGCGCCACAGGCAGACCGCCGAGACGAGGAAGCTGAGCGTGTCGGCCAGCAGCGCGAACGCGCCGCCGACGAGCTGGACGAGCAGGCCGCCCAGGCCCGGCCCGGCGACCTGCATCGCCGACTCGGTGCCGTAGAGGCGTCCGTTGGCGGCGTCGAGGTCCTCGGGCCGGACCACCCGCGGGACGACCGACCCGTAGGCCGTGCGGAAGAAGACCGAGCAGGTCCCGGTGAGCAGGGCGGCGACGGCGAGGTGGGTCAGCGTGAGGGCGTGCAGGGCCCACGCCACCGGCACCGAGGCCGTGGTGAGGGCGGCGGCGAGGTCGGCGGCGATCATCACGCGGCGGGGGTCGAGGCGGTCGACCCACGCGCCTGCGGGCAGGCCCACGAGCAGCCACGGGAGCCACGCGGCGGCCGACAGCACGCCCATCCAGCCCGGGCCGGCGTCGAAGGTCGTCACGGCGAGGAGGGGGACGACGACGGTGGTCGTCATCGCCCCCAGGACGCTGACGCCCTCGCCGACCCACAGCAGGCGGAAGCCGGTGTTGCGGGGGAGGGGAGCAGGTCCCGCGGTGACCGGGGCAGGGGCGCTCACGGCTGGCACGGGAACCCCCGGGCGAAGACGAGCACGGGCTCGCGCTCGGCGCCGTCGTCGGGCAGCTCGCGCTGGCCCCACCGCACGAGGACCTCGACGAGCTCGTCGGCGACCTCGCGCAGCTCGGCGGGGGTGACCCGCAGCCAGTTCTGCGTGGCGAAGGCGGCGTCGGCCCACTGCGGGTCGGTGTCGGCGTTGGACATCCACGCCTGCACGCGCTCGACCTGGCGGCGCAGGCCGAGGGCCTCGGCCTCGCGGGCGGCGGCGCCGGCGGCGGGGTCGTCCTCGAG
The DNA here is from genome assembly GCF_043099285.1 of Oryzobacter telluris. Classification (GTDB taxonomy): domain Bacteria; phylum Actinomycetota; class Actinomycetes; order Actinomycetales; family Dermatophilaceae; genus Oryzobacter; species Oryzobacter telluris. The sequence goes on from NZ_CP170723.1 coordinate 2,183,789, forward strand.
CTCGAGGGTGCTCCAGCGGGTTCCGGAGCTGACGAGGCGCCACCAGCGCTCCCGGCGGTCGCGGGCCAGCTCGGGGGCCTCCTCGACCAGCCCGGCCTCGCTGAGCACCTTGAGGTGGTGGCTCGCGTTGCCCACGGCCTGGCCGGTCCGTGCGGCGAGCATCGAGGCGGTGGACGGGCCGTCGACCTTGAGCGCGTCCATCATCCGCGAACGGAAGGGGTGGGCCAGCGCGGCGAGGGAGCGGGCGTCGCGCAGCGTGCGCACTTCGGGCTTCGTCATGCCCATGACCGTATATCCACAATCATTCTTGTGCAATATGTCTTGTGCATGGGATCGCCGCACCACACCGCGGGCTACCGCCCGGTACGTGGGGTGATCGCCCCGCGTACCAGGCGGTAGCGCCCGGGAGAGGCGAAGGGGGGAGGGCAGCCCTCGACGAGGCGGGAATGAGGTACCTCAGACGAAGGCGGGGAGCCGGGGATACGGCAGGCGCCCGATGTGGCGGGCCACCTCAGGGAACGACCGTTGAGGCAGTCGGTCAGGGACCCGCCCGCCGACACCAGCAAGGAGACCACCGTGAGCATCCACGCAGACCCGCTGTTCATCACCGCCGAGGTCGAGCGCCGCCTCGAGCTCGCCGGCGTCCACCGCGACGGCCACCACCACGACGCCCCGGCGCCGCTGGCGCTGCACCCGCTCGCGTTGGTCGTCGCCCGGCTCGTCCGCGGACGCGGCCGGACCGCGTCGTCCCGCCCGGCCCCCGGGCCCGTCGCGACGCGCCGCCCCCGGCACCCGTGACCGCCGTCGCGTCGGTGGCGGGTGCCATGATCGGGGCCGTGCCGCCCCGTCCCGTCATCGAGCTCGTCGGTCGCGACGACGAGGTCGAGCGCGTCACCGCGGCGCTCGGCCAGGTGGGCGAGGGCGGTGCGGTCCTCGTCGGCGGCGACGCCGGCATCGGGAAGACCGCCCTCGTCGGGCGGGTCGTGGCCCGGGCCGGCGACCGCCGCATCCTTCTCGGCCACTGCGTCGGCGAGGTCGGCACGAGCCTGCCGTACCTGCCGTTCGTCGAGGTCTTCGCCGGCCTGGACGCCCGCGAGCGCGACCTCGTGGACGACCTCGTCGAGGCCCACCCGGGCCTGGTGCCGCTCGTGCCCCGGCTGGCCGCCGGCGCCCGTGGTGACGCCGTCCGGGCCGACCTCGTCGAGGCCGTCCACGGGGCCCTCGCCGACCTCGGCCGGCGCGGCCCGGTGCTCCTCGTCGTCGAGGACGTGCACTGGGCCGACGAGTCCACCCGCGAGCTCCTCACCCTCCTGTTCACCCGGGGCGGCCCCGACGGTGTGGGGCTCCTGGCCACCTACCGCAGCGACGACGTGCACCGCCGGCACCCGCTCGCCGGCGCCCTCGCGGTGTGGTCGCGCCTGCCCGGTCTGGTCCGGGTCGACCTCGGCCCGCTCGCCGACGCCGACGTACGGCGCATCGTCCGGCGCGACGGCGCGGCCCTGGCCCCCCGGGTCGTCGACGACGTCGTCCACCGCGCCGAGGGCAACGCCTTCTTCGCCGAGGAGCTCGCCGCCGCGGCCCGCTCCGGCTCCGGCGACCCCGGCGACCTCACCCGGCTCCTGCTGGCCCGGGTCGACCTGCTCGACGACGCCGCGCAGGGGGTCGTGCGTGTGGCGGCGGTCATCGGCCGACGGGTGCCTCACGCCCTGCTCGAGCGCGTCGCCGGCGTCGAGCCCGCAGTGCTGCGCGCGGCCCTGCGCTCGGCCGTCGAGCACCACGTCCTCGAGCCGTGGGGCGACCGCGGGTACGAGTTCCGGCACGCCCTCCTCGCCGAGGCCGTCACCGACGACCTGCTGCCCCACGAGCGCCTCCAGCTGCACCGCGCCAGCGCCGACGCCCTGCTCGACGACCCGTCGCTCGGCACCGAGGCCGACCTCGCCCGCCACGCCCTGGCCTCCGGCGACCGCGACCTCGCCCTCACCGCTGCCGTGCGGGCCGGCGACAGCGCCCGACGGATGGGCGGCCCGGCCGAGGCCCTCGCGCACTACGAGACCGCGCTCGGCCTCCTCGGCCCCGACCTCACCGACGGCCACGACCTCACCCTGCGGGCCGCCGGCGCGGCCAACGCCAGCGGTCGGCCGATGCGCGCCGTCGCCCTCCTCCGGGCGCGCCTGGCCACCGACGTCCCCACCCCGCACGAGCGCGCCGCCCTGCTCAGCGGCATCGCCTTCGCCTCCCGGATGACCGAGGAGCGGGTCGACCGCCTCGCCCTCACCGCCGAGGCCCTCGACCTCCTCGACGACGACGCCCCGGTGCCGCTGCGCGTGGGGCTGCTCGCCCGGCGCGCCGAGGCGCTGATGGACACGGGGTCCACGGCCGAGGCCCTCGAGGTCGCCGACGAGGCGATGGCCCTGGCGGTCGAGCACGACCTCACCGTCGACCGCACCGACCTCGCCTCCATCCTCGCCCGGCTCAGCGAGGTGGCCGGCGACCCGATGGAGTCGATCCGGCGGCTCGAGGGGATCGTCGCCGAGTGGCGCGACGTCCCGGACCTCGCCCTGCTGCGCGCCATGCACGTCCTCGCCGGCGTCCACTACCGGCAGGGCGAGTACGACGCGGCCCTGGCGGGCTACGAGCGCACCCACGCCGAGGCGCGCCGGGTGGGGCTCGGCTCGTCGGTGTTCGGTGTCGACGCCCGGGCCCTGGCCGTCACCACCGCCTACGAGATGGGGGACTGGGACACCGCGCTGCGCCTCGCCGAGGACTCCGCGTCCTCCGGGCTGCCCTCGTCGGCCGTCGCCAGCATCGAGGCCGCGGCCGCCTTCGTGCGCGCGGCCCGCGGCATCGCCACCGCCGACGAGCTCCTGTCCGCCTCCCGACCGTGGTGGGGCGACGACGGCCGCATCGCCGTGCAGGCGGGGTCGGCCGCGTTCGACGTGCTCGGGCGCGAGGGCGACGTCGACCGGATGCTCGAGGTGCACGACGACCTCGTCTCCTTCCTCCGCGGGCTCTGGGGCGTCGGCCGCGTGGCCGCCGAGGTCCGGCTCGGGGCCGTGGCGGTGGGGCACCTGGGCACCGCGCTGCGCGGTGCGTCGGCGGCGCGCCGGGCCGACCTCCTCGCCCATGCCGACCGGATCCACGTCGACGTCGCCGCCATCTGGGGGCCGGAGGCGGTGTTGCCGCCCCCGTCACTCGAGGGTCGCGCCTGGCTCGCCCGCGCGGAGGCCGAGTGGCTGCGCGCCCGCTGGGCGGCCGGCGCCGACGTCGCGCACGCCGAGCTCGTCACCGCGTGGCGCGACGTCGTCGCCCTGTTCGAGGAGCGGGTCGAGCCCTACGAGCTCGCCCGGTCCCGGTGGCGCCTCGCCGAGGTGCTGGCCGCGGCGGGGGAGCGCGAGGCGACCACCGTGGTCGACCTGGCCCGGGCGGCAGCGGCGGCCCTCGGTGCCCGTCCGCTGGTCGCGGCGCTCGACCACGTCGTGGCCCGGCCGTCGTCCACCGGCCTCACGGCCCGGGAGGCCGAGGTCCTCGCGCTGCTCGCCGAGGGCCGCTCGAACGGCGAGATCGGGCGCGCCCTCTTCATCAGCACCAAGACGGCGAGCGTGCACGTGTCCAACATCCTCGCCAAGCTCGGCGTCGCCTCGCGCGGTGAGGCGGTGGCGGTGGCCCGCACCGACGGGCTGCTCGACGGCTGACCCGTCGAGGCGTCGGACGTCAGCGCGTCCGCAGGCCCAGGTGGCCGTTCGTCAGCGCCACGACGAGCAGGCTGGCGCCGAGCATGTGCGCGACGACCAGCGCCTCCGGCAGCCCGGTGAAGTACTGCACGTAGCCGATGCCGCCCTGGGTGAGCGTCACGCCGAGCACCCCGAGCCAGGCCTTCGCCGGGCGGCGCTCGTCACCGGCGGTCAGCCGCGCCGCGAGCCAGGTCGCGACGACGAGGCCGAGGAACAGCATGACGACGTCGGCGTGCAGCCACGAGACGGTCCGCGCGTCGAAGCCGAACCGGGCGGGGTGCTCGGCATCGCCCGAGTGGGGGCCGGAGCCGGTGACGAGCGTGCCGAGCAGGAGGACGACACCGCCGACCGCCGTGGTCACCCACGCGAGGCGCGAGACCAGCGGCGGGACGAGGGCACGGCGCGGCGCTGCGGTCTCACCGCGCGCGAACCAGAGGGAGGAGGACGCGGCGACGAGCGTCATCGAGACGAGGAAGTGGGTCGCGACGGTGGCGGGGTGCAGCCCGGCGAGCACCGTGAGCCCGCCGAGGACGGCCTGCAGGATGACGCCACCGAGGACGACCGCCGCGGCGACCTTCATCGGGCGGCGCGGGGCCCGGACGAACACCAGGGCGAACGTCGCCAGCGCGAGGACCAGCAGCACACCGGTGAGGGTGCGGTTGCCGAACTCGATGTACTTGTGGATGCCCTCGGCCTGCTCGATCGTCGGAGTGATCGACCCGTCGACGCACTCGGGCCAGGTGGGGCAGCCCAGGCCGCTTCCCGTGACCCTGACCAGCCCGCCGGTGACGACGATCCCGACCTCGGCGACGAGGTTCGCGAGCAGCACCGGGCCGAGCCAGCGGTCCGCCGGGTGGGAGGACGCGGGGGTCTCGCGGGGCGTGGTGCTCGTGCTCGTCACGGCGACCAGCGTACGGCGGGTGGGACAGCCGGTCCGGGCGGCCCCCAGCCCGCCCGGACCGCCGGGCTCAGAGCGTCGGGGAGGCGTTCGCGACGAGCTCGCGGGCCAGGGCGGGGAACCACGCACCGGCCGCGGGGTCGACCACACCGCGCGCGGGGTCGAGCGGGCCGGCCGTGCCGCGGTGGCACTCACCGTCGGACTCACCCGGGACCTTCACCCAGAGGAAGGCGTCGGCGAGGGGGTTCCCGGTGATGGTCGTGGGCCGGGCCCCCAGCCCGCGGTCGAGCGGGTTGCACCAGGTCTCGGGCGCCGGGTACGTCGTGGTGGGGACCCAGGGCCCGCGCCCGTTGCGACTGGTGTCGACGACGAAGTGCTTCATCCGGGAGGGGTCGGGGGTCAGCTTCTTCGCGGCGTACAGCGCGGCGAAGGCGTCGTCGGTGCGCTGCCACGTCGACTCGTCCGCCGGGTCGGCGGGCCCGTACTGGCTCGGGCAGGACGCCGGTGCCACGCCGCCGCGCGTCGCGAGGTCGAGGCACCGGGACACCCAGCTGCCGAACCGCAGCTGGCGCGACGTGGTCTCGAAGTTCGACACGTTGAGGAAGAACCCGTCGGCCGCCCCGACGTTGGCGCGCATCAGTCGGTCGGCGACGTCGCCCACCGAGAGCCAGCCGGAGTGCGTGCCGTCGAGGTAGACCGCCGTCCGCGGGAGGTCGAGGATGCCGACCGCCCTGCTCAGCGCCCGGAAGCGCTCGGCCGCGGCGGTGGAGGGGTTGACGCCCGCGGGACGGCACCACGACTGCTCGCCGGTGACGGAGGTGAACCACGGGACGATGCCCAGGCCGTCGGGTTCGAGGATGACGACCGCCGGGTCCTGGCCGATGCCCTTGGCCAGCGCCGAGATCCACGTGACGTAGTCGGCCGTGGTGCGGGCGCCGCCGGCCGAGTAGGCACCGCAGTCGCGCAGGGGCAGGTTGTAGGCCACGAGCACCGGCACCGCGCCCGCCGCCCTGGCCCGGCTGACGACCTGCGCCGCGCCGGCCCGCACCTCGGCGGGGGTGCCCCCGGTGAACCAGGTGGCGCCGGGGAACGCCGCCAGGCGCAGGGCGTCGTCGCGGGCCTGCCCGCTGAGACCCGCCGCGGCAACCGCGATGGTGCTGTCGGGGTTGGTCCACAGCGGGGTGCCCGGGGCGATCACCGGCGGGGTGCTCCCGGAGCCCGGAGGCGCCGCCACCGCGGTGCCGGCCGACCCGGCCTCGACGCTCGCGACCACACCGAGGACGGCGAGCACCGCCGCGGCGACGGCGACGCGAGGTCGCCGTCCGGTGAGGTGTCGAAGCACGGGGCTCCTCCTTGGGTCAGCCCCCTGCCCAGGTGTGGAGCGCCATCCGACCGCGGGGCGGCGGGATGGCGGACCACCAGCGTGGGGCGCCGCCCGCGGCCGTGACCGACGAACGACGTTTTCCTGACCAACTCTTTACCCTTCCCAGCGGAAGGTCCGCAAGGCCGCCCCACCTGCGAGAACGCCCCACCCGACCAGCACGCCCCACGCGCCCCACGGCCACCCTCCGTCCGCCACGGAGGACCTCAGCGCGTCCCCCAGCGCCCCCGACGGCAGCAGCGGGGCCACCGTCGCGAGGGGGCCCGGCAGGAGCGCGGTCGGGACGAGCGTGCCCAGCCCGAGGAGCGCCACCCAGAGGAGGTTCGCCACCGCCAGGACCGCCTCGGCCCGCAGCGCCCCGGCCAGCAGCAGGGCGAGGGCCACGAACACCCCGGCGCCGAGGAGCAGGGAGAGGAGCGCCGGCAGGAGCCCGCCGACCACCGGACGGGCGCCCAGGGCCAGACCGATCCCGCCGAGCACGACCACCTGCACGGCGAGGACGGCCAGCACGGCCAGCGCCTTGCCGGCCAGCAGCCCGTCGCGCCCCAGGGGGGTGGACCCCAGCTGGCGCAGCACGCCCGCCCGGCGGTCGAACCCGGTGGCGATGGCCTGTCCGGTGAAGGCGGTCGACACGACGGCCAGCGCCAGCGTCCCGGCCAGCGCGAGGTCGGCGCGCGCCCCCGGGCCCAGGTCGGGCACCGAGGCCAGCGTCAGCCCCACCAGGGCCAGGGCCGGCAGCACGAGCGAGACGAGCAGCTGCTCGCCGTTGGCGAGGAGGGTCCGCGTCTCGAAGGCGGCGCGCGACAGGACCCGGCGGCGCGGGGGAGCGGCACCCATCAGGCCGCCCCGGTCGTCAGCGCGAAGTAGACGTCCTCGAGCGAGCGGTCGCCGCGCACGGCGTCGAGCGTGCCGTCGGCCACCACCCGGCCCGCCGCCATGATGACGACGTGGTCGGCCAGGCGCTCGGCCTCCTCGAAGGAGTGGGTGGTCACCACGACGCAGGCGCCCCGGTCGGCCTCCTCGCGCAGGAGCGACCAGACGTCGAGGCGGGCGTGCGGGTCGAGCCCGGCGGTCGGCTCGTCGAGGAAGAGGACGTCCGGGCGGGGGAGCAGGGCCGCGGCGAGGGCGACCCGCTGCCGCTGACCACCGGACATCCGGCGCACGGTCGTGCCCGAGAAGCCGTCGATGCCCAGGCGGGTGACGAGCTCGTCGACCCGCCGGGGGACGGCGTAGAGGTCGGCGAGGTGATCGAGCAGGCGCAGGGGCCGCACCGTGGTCGGCAGGCCGCCGTCCTGGAGCATGACGCCCACCCGCGCCCGGTGGTCGGGGCCGGCCCGCCAGGGGCCGGTGCCGAGGACGCGCACCTCACCGGCGTCGGGACGCCCGAGACCCTCGAGGCACTCGACGGTGGTGGTCTTCCCGGCGCCGTTGGGCCCGAGGAGCGCGGTGACCGAGCCCGACGAGGCACCCCACGTCGCCCCGTCGACCGCCGTGACGGGGCCGAACGCGCGCCGCAGGCCGCGCACGTCGACTGCACCCGCCATGGTCGGACATCCTAGGCTGGCGCCCATGCCACGCATCGACCGGGAGGCCGGACCCGCCACTGCGGTCGCCGCCGCACCCGCAGCCCTCGCCCTCGCTCTCGGACGACCCCGGACGGCTGCGGCCCTGGCCCTGCTCCCCGCCGCGGTCGCGGCCTTCTTCCGCGACCCCGACCGCACCCCCGACACCCGCCAGGTGCCGGTCGACGACGTCCTGTCGCCCGCCGACGGCAAGGTCATGTACGCCGGCGCCGGCCAGGACGGCGTCGCGCCGGAGGGGGAGTGGCAGCAGGTGAGCATCTTCCTGTCCGCGTTCGACGTCCACATCAACCGCACGCCGTACGGCGGCACGGTCACCGAGGTCGTCGAGCGCCCGGGGAAGTGGCTGGCCGCCTACAAGCACGAGAGCGCCCACCTCAACGAGCGCAGCGACATCACCGTCGAGCGGGTGGTCGGCGACGAGGTCCGCCGCGTGCACTTCCGCCAGATCGTCGGCCTGATGGCGCGCCGGGTCGTCACCCGGGTCAGCGCCGGCGACGAGCTCGCCACCGGTGAACGCGTCGGCCTGATGAAGTTCGGCTCGCGCATGGACGTCTTCGTCCCGCCGGAGTGCGACCTCCTCGTCAGCCAGGGCCAGCGGGTCGTGGCCGGCGAGACGGTCATCGCCCGCTGGACCCGCCCGGTCAGGGCGCAGGCGTGAGCACCCCGGCGGCCCCGGGCCGCAGACGCATCCTCGGGCGCTGGCGCCTGGTCTCCCCGACCGGCGCCAAGGTCGTCTCGCTGCGCCAGCTGCCCAAGCGCGAGCGGGCCCGCCTCCTCGCGCCGAGCGCGTTCACGACGTTGAACATGATGAGCGGCCTGTCGGCGGTGCTCCTGGCGTTCCGCGACCACTTCACCCTGGCCGCCGCCCTGATCGCCGTCTCGATCGTCCTCGACATCGCCGACGGGTTCGTCGCCCGCCTCATCGGGGCCACGTCGCCGTTCGGCCTCCAGCTCGACTCGCTGGCCGACCTCATCTCGTTCGGGCTGGCCCCGGCGGTGCTCATCCACACGTGGGCCCTCGACGAGTGGCCGGTCCTCGCCTGGCTGGCGGCCTTCCTCTGGCTGTCGTGCGCGGCGTTCCGGCTCGCCCGCTTCAACGTCACCATCGACCCGATGGCCGACAAGCGGTACTTCGTCGGCCTGCCCTCGCCCGGGGCCGCCATGGTGGTCGCGGCCACGATCCTCGCGCTCGACTCACCCCACTGGGGGCCCGGCTCGGGCCCGTGGCAGGCCTGGTTCCCGCTCCTCGTCTCGGTCGTGCCGGCGCTGCTGATGGTCGTCACGGTGCGGTTCCGCTCCTTCCGCAACCTCCTGCAACCCACGACGCCCCGGGCCAAGGCCACCACGGCCGCCGTCGCCGTGGCGATCGTCGTGGGCCTGGTCCTCGCCCCCGGCCTCACCGCCCTCGTCGTGGCCTACGGGTACGTCCTCACAGCGCCCCTGGGGGTGCTGTCCGCACCGGTGCGCGAGCGCCTGTTCGGCGCCGGCTCCGTCGCGCCGCCGCGCACGCGGATGCCCTCGGTCTTCCTCCCGATCGACGAGGACGCCGAGGAGGACGACGGCGAGGAGGAGGACGTGGAGGCCCCCGCCGAGGGCCACGTCGAGGGTTAGGCCACCCTTCCTTTGACGTCGCAGCGCAATTACCTAACATGGGTGTGTGGTTAATACCGATGTCCACACCCTCGAGTCGCGCACGCGCGACCGGGTGCTGCGCGTCGTGAGCCAGGAGGGCCCGGTGAGCATCCCGGCCCTCGTCGAGCGGCTCGGCCTCACCGAGACCGCCGTGCGCCGCCAGGTCGACGCCCTCCACGCCGACGGGCTCGTCGAACCGCGCGAGGCCACCGGCCCGCGCCGCCGCGGCCGCCCGGCCAAGGCGTGGGTCCTCACCGAGCACGGCCACCGCGCCCTGGTCAGCGACTACGACCACCTCGCCGGCGACGCGCTGCGCTTCATGCGGGCCACCGCGGGCGAGAGCGCCGTCAAGGCCTTCGCCGACCAGCGCATCGCGGCCCTCGAGGCGCGCTACGCCGACCGGCTCGCCTCCGCCGACGACACCACCGCCGCCCGGGCCGACGCCCTCGTCGACGCCCTCAACGCCGACGGCTTCGCCGCCTCCGCCCGACCCGTCGGCGCCCCCGGGAACAGCGGTCCCGGCGCCGGGGTTCAGCTGTGTCAGGGCCACTGCCCGGTCCAGCACGTCGCCACCGAGTTCCCCGAGCTGTGCGAGGCCGAGACCGAGGCCTTCTCCCGACTCCTCGGCGTCCACGTCCAGCGCCTCGCCACGCTCGCCCACGGCGACCACGTCTGCACGACCTTCGTCCCCACCTCGACCACGTCCCCGACCACCGAGAGGCCCTCGTCATGACGAGCCACATCGAAGAGCTCAACCCCGGTCTGAAGGACCTCGGCACCTACGCCTTCGGCTGGGCCGACAGCGACACGGCCGGCGAGACCGCCCGCCGCGGGCTCAACCCCGAGGTCGTCAGCGACATCTCGGCGCGCAAGAGCGAGCCGCAGTGGATGCTCGACCTGCGCCTGAAGTCGCTGCGCCTGTTCGACAAGAAGCCGATGCCCAGCTGGGGCTCGGACCTGTCCGGCATCGACTTCCAGAACATCAAGTACTTCGTGAAGTCCACCGAGAAGCAGGCCACCTCCTGGGAGGACCTGCCCGAGGACATCAAGAACACCTACGACCGGCTCGGCATCCCCGAGGCCGAGAAGCAGCGCCTCGTCGCCGGCGTCGCCGCCCAGTACGAGTCGGAGGTCGTCTACCACCAGATTCGCGAGGACCTGGAGGAGAAGGGCGTCATCTTCGTCGACACCGACACCGGCCTGCGCGAGCACGAGGACCTGTTCCGCGAGTACTTCACCTCGGTGATCCCCGCCGGCGACAACAAGTTCGCCGCGCTCAACACCGCCGTGTGGTCGGGTGGCTCGTTCATCTACGTCCCGCCGGGCGTGCACGTCGACATCCCGCTGCAGGCCTACTTCCGGATCAACACCGAGAACATGGGCCAGTTCGAGCGCACCCTGATCATCGCCGACGAGGGCTCGTACGTGCACTACGTCGAGGGCTGCACCGCGCCGATCTACAAGAGCGACTCGCTGCACTCCGCGGTCGTCGAGATCATCGTCAAGAAGAACGCCCGCGTCCGGTACACGACCATCCAGAACTGGTCGAACAACGTCTACAACCTCGTCACCAAGCGCGCCACGTGTGCCGAGGGCGCCACGATGGAGTGGATCGACGGCAACATCGGCTCCAAGGTCACGATGAAGTACCCGGCCGTCTTCCTGCTCGGTGAGCACGCGCGCGGCGAGACCCTGTCCATCGCCTTCGCCGGCGAGGGCCAGCACCAGGACGCCGGCTCCAAGATGGTCCACGCCGCCCCCAACACGAGCAGCCAGATCGTCAGCAAGTCGGTCGCCCGCGGTGGCGGCCGCACGTCGTACCGCGGACTCGTCCAGATCCTCGAGGGCGCGCACGGCTCGAAGAGCTCGGTCGTCTGTGACGCCCTGCTCGTCGACACGATCTCCCGCTCCGACACCTACCCCTACGTCGACATCCGCGAGGACGACGTGCAGATGGGCCACGAGGCCACGGTCTCCAAGGTGTCCGAGGACCAGATGTTCTACCTCATGTCCCGAGGCATGTCGGAGGAGGAGGCCATGGCGATGATCGTCCGCGGCTTCGTCGAGCCGATCGCCAAGGAGCTCCCGATGGAGTACGCCCTCGAGCTCAACCGGCTCATCGAGCTGCAGATGGAAGGAGCAGTGGGCTGATGTTCACCCCACGAAGTTCTTCCTCCGCTCCGCTCCCCCAGATACTTCGCGAGGTCCCCGAACAATGTCCCTGCTGACCCCCCAGCGCCCCACCGCGGGCGCCCACACCGACAGCGCCGCGACGATGGTCCCGAACCAGTCGCGCGCCGAGCGGACCACCTCGTTCACCGTCGCCGACTTCCCCACGCCCCACGGGCGCGAGGAGGAGTGGCGCTTCACGCCGGTCGACCGGCTCGGGGCGCTCTTCCACGACGCCGCGACCGGCGCCCACCTGCGCTGGGAGCAGACGCTCCCCGACGGCGTCGCCCTGTCCACGATCTCGCTGGAGGAGGCCCGCGCCGCGGGCGTCCCCGCGCCGAGTGACCGCGCGGCCGCGGTCGCCGCCGCGCACAGCGGAGGCGCGGCCCTGCTCGAGGTCCCGGCCGACGCCGAGGTCGACGAGCCGATCCGCGTGCGCCTCACCGGCGAGGGCGAGGTCGTCCACGGGCACCTCGTCATCAAGATCGGGCGCTTCGCCCGCGCCACGGTCGTCCTCGAGCACACCGGCACCGCCGAGTACGCCGAGCTCGTCTCGGTGCTCGCCGGCGACGGCAGCCAGGTCACCGTCGTCTCGGTCCAGGAGTGGACCGGCGACGCGCACCACCTCGCGCAGCACGACGTCGTCGTCGGTCGCGACGCCTCGGTGCGGCACATCGCCGTCACCATCGGCGGTGGCATCGTCCGGCTCAACACCAACGCGTCGTACACCGGCCCCGGCGGGTCCTTCGAGGGCCTCGGCGTCTACTTCGCCGACGCCGGCCAGCACCTCGAGCACCGGCTCTTCGTCGACCACGAGGCGCCGCACTGCACGAGCAACGTCGAGTACAAGGGCGCCCTCCAGGGCGACACCGCGCACACCGTCTGGGTCGGCGACGTCCTCATCCGCGCGAGCGCCGAGGGCACCGACACCTACGAGCTCAACCGCAACCTCGTCCTCACCGAGGGCGCGCGCGCCGACTCCGTCCCCAACCTCGAGATCGAGACCGGGGAGATCAAGGGAGCCGGGCACGCCTCCGCCACAGGGCGCTTCGACGACCAGCAGCTCTTCTACCTCATGGCCCGTGGCATCCCCGAGGACGAGGCGCGCCGTCTCGTCGTCCGTGGATTCTTCGCCAGCGTCGTCGCACGCATCGGCGTCCCCGAGGTCCAGGAGCACCTGATGGAGGCCATCGAGCTCGAGCTGTCCGGCGGTGCCGCGTGAAGTCCCCCCGAAGTTCTTCCTCCGCTTCGCTCCCCCAGATACTTCGCGAGGACCCCAGATGAGCGAGCAGCTGACCGACACCGGGTTCACCCGGGTCTGCCGCCTCGACGAGCTGCCCCCGGTCGGGGCCGCCCTCGCCGAGATCGAGGGCCGGCGCGTCTCCATCGTCCGCACCGACGACGGCGCGGTCCACTGCGTCGACGACACGTGCAGCCACGCCAACGTCTCGCTCTCCGAGGGCGAGCTCGACGGCTGCCAGCTCGAGTGCTGGCTCCACGGCTCGCGCTTCGACCTGCGCACCGGTGAGCCCACGGGCCCGCCGGCCATCACCCCCATCGCCGTCCACACCGTCCGCATCGAGGGCGACGACGTCTTCGTCGCGCTGTCCGAGGAGATCTGAACCATGTCCACCCTTGAGATCAAGGACCTGCACGTCAGCGTCGAGACCGAGGAGGGCGCCAAGGAGATCCTCCGCGGCGTCACCCTGACCATCGAGTCCGGCCAGACCCACGCGATCATGGGCCCCAACGGCTCGGGCAAGTCCACGCTGGCCTACTCGGTCGCCGGCCACCCCAAGTACACGATCACCTCCGGCACCGTCACCCTCGACGGCGAGGACGTCCTCGCGATGAAGGTCGACGAGCGCGCCCGCGCCGGCCTCTTCCTCGCGATGCAGTACCCCGTCGAGGTCCCCGGCGTCTCGGTGTCGAACTTCCTGCGCACCGCCAAGACCGCCATCGACGGCGAGGCACCCAAGCTGCGCACCTGGGTCAAGGACATGAAGTCCGCCATGGGCAACCTGCGCATGGACCCCGCCTTCGCCGAGCGCAACGTCAATGAGGGCTTCTCCGGCGGCGAGAAGAAGCGCCACGAGATCCTCCAGATGGAGCTGCTCCGCCCGAAGATCGCGATCCTCGACGAGACCGACTCCGGCCTGGACGTCGACGCCCTGCGCGTCGTGTCCGAGGGCGTCAACCGCGCCAAGGAGAGCACCGGCGCCGGCGTCCTGCTCATCACCCACTACACGCGGATCCTGCGCTACATCAAGCCCGACTTCGTCCACGTCTTCGTCGACGGCAGGATCGCGGAGGAGGGCGGCCCCGAGCTCGCCGACCGCCTCGAGGCCGAGGGCTACGACCGCTTCCTGCCCGAGCCCGCCGCGGCGGTCGAGGCCTGAGATGACGGCCGCCCCCTTCACCGACGAGGAGCTGGCCCGCATCCGGGCCCAGTTCCCCATCCTGACGCGCACGGTGCGCGGGGGGCACCCGCTGGTCTACCTCGACTCGGGTGCGACCTCGCACAAGCCGGTCCGGGTCCTGGACGCCGAGCGCGACTTCTACGAGCGCACCAACGCCGCCGTCCACCGCGGCGCGCACCAGCTCTCCGAGGAGGGCACCGACGCCTACGAACGGGCCCGCGACACCATCGCGCGGTTCTTCGGGGCGGCGGCCGGTGAGGTCGTCTTCACCCGCAACGCCACCGAGGCCATCAACCTCGTCGCCTACGCCTTCACCAACGGCACGCACGGCGGCGGGGGCGGCCACGGCGACCGGTTCGCGCTCGGTCCCGGCGACGAGGTCCTCGTCACCGAGATGGAGCACCACGCCAACCTCATCCCGTGGCAGGAGGCGTGCCGCCGCACCGGTGCCACGCTGCGCTGGGTGCCGCTCACCGACGACGGCCGCCTCGACCTCACCGACCTCGACTCGCTGCTCACCGAGCGCACCAAGGTCTTCGCGTTCACCCACGTGTCGAACGTCCTCGGGACGCTCAACCCGGTCAAGGAGCTCGTCGCCCGGGCGCACGCCGTGGGGGCGCTCGTCGTCCTCGACGCGTGCCAGTCGGTGCCCCACCTGCCGGTCGACGTCCACGACCTCGACGTCGACTTCCTCGCCTTCTCCGGCCACAAGATGTTCGGCCCGCTCGGCATCGGCGTCCTCTGGGGCCGCGCCGAGCTCCTCGACCAGATGCCGGTCTTCCTCACCGGTGGCTCGATGATCGAGACCGTGACGATGGAGGGCTCCACCTACGCGCCCGCGCCGCAGAAGTTCGAGGCCGGGGTGCCCGTCGCGGCCCAGGCCGTGGGGCTCGCCGCCGCGTGCGACGTCCTCACCGAGCTCGGCCTGGACCGCGTGCACGCCCACGAGCAGGCGCTCACCCGCCGGCTCGTCGAGGGCCTGCGGTCCCGGCCGTGGGTCACCGTCCTCGGACCGGAGGACTACTCCGAGCGCGGGGGAGCGGTGGCGTTCGTCGTCGACGGCGTCCACGCCCACGACGTCGGCCAGGTCCTCGACGACCGCGGCGTCGCCGTGCGCGTCGGCCACCACTGCGCGTGGCCGCTGCACCGGGCGCTGAAGGTCCAGGCCAGCTCGCGCGCCAGCTTCGCGGCCTACACGACCCCGGCCGAGGTCGACGCCCTCCTCGAGGCGCTCGACCGCGTGCCCGCCACGTTCGGGCTGGAGGTGGCGGTCTAGATGGACCTCTACCAGGAGCTCATCCTCGAGCACTACAAGCGTCCCGTGCGGGCCGGCCTGCGCGAGCCCTTCGAGGCCGAGGTCCACCACGTCAACCCCACCTGCGGCGACGAGGTGACCCTGCGGGTCCACCTCGCCGGCGACGGGTCCGACGCCACGGTCGAGGACGTCTCGTACGACGCGATGGGCTGCTCGATCAGCGTCGCGTCGGCGTCGATCCTCGCCGAGGAGATCACCGGCGGCTCCGTCGCCCACGCCCGCGAGACCGTCGAGGCGATGCGCTCGATGCTCACGAGCAAGGGCGAGGACCCCGGCGACGAGGACGCCATCGGCGACGGTGTCGCCCTCTCCGGGGTCGCGAAGTACCCCGCCCGTGTCAAGTGCGCCCTCCTGTCGTGGATGGCCTTCACCGATGCCCTGCACCAGGCGCAAGGAGCGAACTCATGACCCAGACCAGCACCCCGGCCAACGTGGCCGACGTCGAGGAGGCCCTGCGCGACGTCGTCGACCCAGAGCTCGGCATCAACGTCGTCGACCTCGGCCTCGTCTACGGCATCACCGTCGACGGCCAGAACCACGCCGTCATCGACATGACGCTGACGTCGGCGGCCTGCCCGCTCACCGACGTCATCGAGGACCAGACGCAGCAGTCCCTCGAGGGCCTCGTCGCGTCCTACCGCGTCAACTGGGTCTGGATGCCGCCGTGGGGCCCGGACAAGATCACCGACGACGGCCGCGAGCAGCTGCGCGCCCTCGGCTTCAACATCTGAGGTGACCACCCGCGTCGTCGAGGTCGCCCCCGACCGGTTCGACGGCTGGCTCGAGCGCTTCACCGCCAACAACCCCGACGGCCCCCAGCGGGTCGTCGGGGTCGTGCGTTTCGACCACGACCCCGTGGCGCTGCTCCTCGTGCGCCGTGGCGGCTACGCCGTCGGGGTCGGGAACGGCGCCCGTCTCGTGACCCACAAGGTGGGCACGCGCTACGTGCAGTCGCGCACCGCGGCCGGTGGCTGGAGCCAGCAGCGCTTCGCCCGGCGTCGCGCCAACCAGGCCGACGAGCTCGTCGGGGCCGTCACCGAGCACGCGGTGCGGCTGCTCGTGGGGTCACAGGCCCGCGGCCTGGTCGTCGGTGGTGACCGCACCCTCGTCACCGCCGTCCTCGAGGACGCGCGCCTCGCCGGGCTGCGTGACCTCCCGCGCCGCGAGGTCCTCGACCTCCCCGACCCGCGGCTCGACGTGCTCACCAGGGCCCTCGAACGCGGGCGCGCGGTGCACGTCACCATCGAGGAGTGAGCGTGGGGCGCAGGTTAGCCTTCGGCCATGAACCGAACCGTCAGCGTCGTCCTGGGTGTCGTGCTCGTCCTCGTCGGGCTGCTGTGGACGCTGCAGGGGCTCGGCGTCGTGGGCGGCAGCGTGATGTCCGGGGTGACGTTCTGGGCCGTGGTCGGTCCGGTCGTGGCCCTGGGCGGCCTGTTCCTCGTCGCCGTCGGTGGGCGTCGGCGCTCGGGGGATTGACCGCGCGCACCGGCGTTGGGACGCTGGCCGGGGACGGGTGACCCGTCCACCGGCACGACCGAGGGGCGCACCATGGCGGCGAGCACGAGGCACGACTCCGGCCTGGCCCACGCGTTCACGGTGACGGCCGACGGGGTCCAGCTGGCCGGGGTCACCGGGGTGAGCGGGATCGGGGTCGAGCGCGACGCCATCGAGTTCCGTGAGGGGAACGACGACTCCGGCACGCGGCGGCTCCCCGGTCGGGCGAAGGGCGGCGACGCCGTCCTCACCCGCGGACTCTCCACCGACCCGGCCTTCGAGTCGTGGGCGCGGGCCGCGGGAGCCGACGGCGCCGCGGTGGCCACGCGCGACGTGCGGATCCGGTTCTTCGACCGGCACGGGGCTCCGGTGCGCGCCTACCGGCTGGTGCGGGCCTGGCCCCGGCGCTTCGAGGTCGCCGGGTCCACGACGGCGGGCTCGCCGGGCCTGCTCGAGGTGCTCACCCTCTCGTACGACGCCTGCGTCCCCGAGTGACGTCTCGCTGACCCGTCCCACCCACCGCCTGACCCACCCCAGACCCGACCCACCCAGCGCCTGACCCACCCCAGACCCGACCCACCCAGCGCCTGACCCACCCCAGACCCGACCCACCCAGCGCCTGACCCACCCCAGACCCGACCCACCCAGCGCCTGACCCACCCCTGACCTGACCCCACGAGCGCCTGGCCCACCGACCGCCCCACGCCGCTCCTGCCCGTCGCCTGTCCCGCCGCGCACCTCCTTGCGGGCTCTGGTCCACTCGGCGGGATGGCGACGATCTGCCCGGATGGCGTGGCGATCGCGACGCCATCCGGGCAGGTGGACCAGAGCCGACCGGGTGGACCAGAGCCCGCACGAGAGGGGCTGGGGCGGCGCGACCTCCGGCCGACCGGGCAGGATCGGAGAAGCGCCGGGGTGGGCCACCGGGTCAGGCTGGGTCCGACAGCACGACGACCCACGACGGAAGGACGGCCATGAGCCCCTCAACGACGACCACGAAGACCACCAGTGCCACGCGGGGGTCGGGCGCCTTCACGACCGAGGAGAAGGCCGCGATGAAGGCGCGCGCCGCGGAGGCACGGGCCGAGGAGCGGGCGAGCCGGAGTGCCGCGAAGGCCGCGGAGAAGGCCGAGGAGGACCGCGCGGCCTGCGAGGCGAAGATCGCCGAGCTGGACGACGCCGACCGGGTCCTCTGCGAGCGGCTCCACGCCGTCATCACGACGAACGCCCCCGGCCTGGCCCCGCGGCTCTACTACGGCATGCCGGCGTACGCCAAGGACGGCGCCGTCCTGTGCTTCGTCCAGCCGGCGGCGAAGTTCGGCACCCGCTACGCCACCCTCGGCTTCACCGACGTAGCGATGCTCGACGACGGCTCGTTCTGGCCCAACGCCTGGGCGATCACGACGCTCACCGCCGCCGACGAGGAGGAGGTCGCCGCCCTCGTGCGCCGGGCCGTCGGCTGAACCACGATGACACCGACCCGCTGCTCCCCGACTCGTAGGGGGGCAGCGGGTCGGCTGCTCTTCTAGTTGACCGAGTCGACGGAGAAGGTGTCGCAGCGGTTGAGGTCGCCGGTCTTGTAGCCCTGGAGGAACCACCGCTGGCGGGCGGCCGCGGAGCCGTGGGTCCACGTCTCGGGGTTCACCTGGCCCTGCGTCTTCTCCTGGATCCGGTCGTCACCCACCGACTCGGCGGCCGACAGCGCGTCCTTGATGTCCTGCTCGGTGAGCGGCTTGAGGAAGGGGGTGCCGGTGTCGGCGTCGTTCGTCGAGCTCGCCGACTTGGCCCACACGCCGGCGAGGCAGTCGGCCATCAGCTCGATGCGCACACCGGGCGACTCGGGGCCGGTGCCGCCCTGCTGGGCGCGTCCGAGGAGGCCGAGCTGGTCCTGGAGTGCGTGGCCGTACTCGTGCGCCACCACGTACTCCTGCGCGAGCGGCCCTCCGCTGGACCCGAACTGCTTCTCGAGGATGTCGAAGAAGCTCGCGTCGATGTAGACGCTCTTGTCGAGCGGGCAGTAGAACGGGCCGACCTGGTTGCTCGCCGTGCCGCACTGCGACTGGGTGGACCCGCTGTAGAGGACGGTCTGCGTCTCCTGCCACTCCTTGCCGTACCGGGGGAGGGCGGTGGTCCAGTACGCCTGGACCGAGTTGACGGTGCCGACCATGCGGCACTCGACGCTGCGGTTGGCGTCGGCGCCGGTCTTGCAGTCGGCGAACGCGTTGGAGTCGGTGGAGCCCCCGGGCTGGACCTGGCCCTGGTCGGGCTGTCCGCCGCCCGTGGGCAGGTCGCTGGGGTTGATGCCGAAGACGAGCGCGAGGATCAGCATGATGATGCCGCCCAGGCCGCCGCCCACGACGAGGCCGCCGGGTGCCCCGCCACCGCCGCCACCACCACGCACCTGTCCGGTGTCGAGGGTGACGTTGTCGTTGAAGCTCATGCGGGCCTCCGGCGCCTGCTCGGTGGACAGTGGACTGCTCAGCGCCACTTAGACTAGGGGTCGCCACCGCTCGCCGTGCCCTCCGCTGCACGCCGCCGACCGTGTCCGACTCCACCGAAGGAACCCATCGTGATCACCGCTGCCTCCGTCGAGCTGCGCGCGGGCTCCCGCCTGCTCCTCGACGACGCCAGCTTCCGCGTGGCTCCGGGCGACCGCATCGGCCTCGTCGGCCGCAACGGCGCGGGAAAGACCACGCTGACCAGGACCCTGGCGGGCGAGACGACCCCCGCGGGCGGCACGATCACCCGCAGCGGTGACGTCGGCTACCTCCCGCAGGACCCGCGCGGCGTCGACCTCGAGA
Organism: Oryzobacter telluris; assembly: GCF_043099285.1. Classification (GTDB taxonomy): domain Bacteria; phylum Actinomycetota; class Actinomycetes; order Actinomycetales; family Dermatophilaceae; genus Oryzobacter; species Oryzobacter telluris. Next base: position 2,203,213 of record NZ_CP170723.1, read on the forward strand.
TCATCGCGCGCGACCGCGTCCTGTCGGCCCGCGGCCTGGACACCATCGTGCGCGACCTGCGCAGGGCCGAGCACGCGATGTCGACCGAGACCGGGGAGATGCAGGACAAGGCGATGCGCCGCTACGGGCGCCTCGAGGCCGAGTTCACGGCTGCCGGCGGGTACGCCGCCGAGTCCGAGGCCGCGGCCATCGCCGGCGCGCTCGGCCTCGACGAGCGGGTGCTGGGCCAGACCCTCGGCACCCTGTCCGGTGGCCAGCGTCGCCGCATCGAGCTCGCCCGCATCCTCTACTCCGGCGCCGAGACCCTGCTCCTCGACGAGCCGACCAACCACCTCGACGCCGACTCCATCACCTGGCTGCGCGACCACCTCAAGGGCTACAAGGGCGGCCTCGTGGTCATCTCGCACGACGTCGAGCTGCTCGACGCCGTGGTCAACAAGGTCTTCCACCTCGACGCCAACCGCGGCGAGCTCGACCAGTACAGCCTGGGCTGGAAGGCCTACCTCCAGCAGCGCGAGACCGACGAGCGCCGTCGCAAGCGCGAGCGCGCCAACGCCGAGAAGAAGGCCGGCGTCCTCATGGCGCAGGCCGACAAGATGCGCGCCAAGGCCACCAAGACGGTCGCCGCGCAGAACATGGCCCGGCGGGCCGAGCGGCTGCTGGCCGGCCTGGAGACCGAGCGGGTGCACGACAAGGTCGCCAAGCTGCGCTTCCCGAAGCCCTCGCCCTGCGGCAAGACGCCCCTTCGCGCGAGCGGGCTGTCGCGCTCGTACGGGTCGCAGGAGATCTTCACCGACGTCGACCTCGCCATCGACCGCGGGTCCCGGGTCGTCGTCCTCGGCCTCAACGGTGCGGGCAAGACGACCCTGTTGCGGATGCTCGCGGGCGTCGACGACCCCGACACTGGGCAGGTCGAGCCGGGCCACGGCCTCAAGATCGGCTACTACGCGCAGGAGCACGAGAACCTCGACGTCTCGCGCAGCGTGCTGCAGAACATGAAGTCGGCGGCCCCGGACCTCGGTGAGACCGACGTGCGCAAGGTCCTCGGCTCGTTCCTCTTCAGCGGCGACGACGTCGACAAGCCGGCGGGCGTGCTCTCCGGCGGCGAGAAGACCCGCCTGTCCCTCGCCCTGCTCGTCGTCTCCTCGGCGAACGTGCTGCTGCTCGACGAGCCCACGAACAACCTCGACCCCGCGTCGCGCGAGGAGATCCTCGGGGCGCTGCGCACCTACGAGGGCGCCGTCGTCCTCGTGACGCACGACGAGGGCGCGGTCGACGCCCTCGAGCCCGAGCGCATCCTCCTGCTGCCGGACGGCGTCGAGGACCTGTTCAGCGCCGACTACCGCGACCTGGTCACCCTCGCCTGAGTCGACAGTTCGGTAACCATGTGGTTACCTGTTCGTCGTGGACGTCTTCGCCGCGATCGCGGACCCGGTGCGCCGCGACCTCCTGCGGGCCCTGAGCCGGGGGAGCGCGCGGGTCGCCGACCTCGCCGCGGCCCACCCCATCAGCCGACCGGCGGTGAGCAAGCACCTGCGGGTGCTGGGGGAGGCCGGGCTGGTCGAGGCCGACGACGTGGGCCGCGAGCGCCACTACCGGCTGCGGCCGGGGCCGCTGGAGGCCGTCCGCGCCCTCCTCGACGAGCTGGGGACCCCGGCGCTGCGCCCGCCCGTCGTCGCCGGCGCCCTGGACGCGCTCGACCTCGAGGTGCGCCGCGTCGGCCGCGACCGCCGCTCCGCCACCGCCACCGCCACGACATCGACGGCCACGTCGTCCACCACGCACCGACCCACCGAGGAGACCGCATGAGCACCGACGGCACGACCACCCCCGAGGCCCTGGCGCCCGTCGGCCGGCGGGAGGACCGCGACGGCACGGCCCACGTCGTCATCGAGCGCACCTTCCGCGCGCCGGTCGAGGACGTCTGGGCCGCCGTCACCGAGCCGGAGCGGCTCGTGCGCTGGATCGGGACGTGGAGCGGCGACCCGACCAGCGGGACGGTCGACTTCCGGATGACGGCGGAGGGCGAGGACATCGAGGCCGCGCCCGTGACGGTGCACGAGTGCGACCCGCCGCACCGGCTCGTCGTCAGCTGGCCGGCGATGTCGTCGGGTGGCGCCGCGTGGCACGTCGAGCTCGACCTGGCCGAGGCCGACGGCACCACGACGCTGTCCTTCGCCCAGCGCATCCCCGACCTCGCGACCGGGCGGGACGTGGGGCCGGGCTGGGAGTACTACCTCGACCGGCTCGTCGCCGCCGAGACCGGTGGTGCCGTGGAGACGGTGGTCTGGCCGCACTACGAGGGGATGTCGTCGCACTACGCCGCGCTCTTCGACGACCTGAGAGGTCCCACCGCCTGATCCCGCGCGACCGGGGGCGGCCGCGGCCATACTGCGGACATGACCCGACGGCGCCTCCTGCCCGCGGTGGTCGCCGGACTCGGCGCACTCCTCGTGGCGAGCGCCTGCGTGGCTCCCGGAGGACGTGCCGCGCCCACCGCGTCGGTCACCACCTCGACGTCGCCCACGAGCGCCGTGCCGACCGCACCCGCGACGGCGGGCGCAGCGGCACCCTCCGTCCGGTTCTCGGCGGTGGGCGACATCGGCTCGAGCACCGCGGCCTCCGCCGTCCTCAAGGCCATCGGAGCCCGGCACGGCGACTTCACCCTCGCCCTCGGTGACCTGTCCTACGGCGCCGCGGGCGCGGAGGACACGTGGTGCCGGTTCGTCACGAGCCGGGTCGGGACCACGCACCCCTTCGAGCTCGTCTCCGGCAACCACGAGTCGAACGGCGCCAACGGGCACATCGACCGCTTCGTGCGGTGCCTGCCCAACCGGCTCCCCGGGCTCGTGGGCACCTACGGCCGCCAGTGGTACGTCGACCAGCCGGCCGGGGCGCCCCTCGTCCGGGTCGTCATGGTCTCGCCCGGCCTCGACTTCGGCAGCGGTCCGTGGTCGTACGCGGAGGGCACCGCGCGGTACCGGTGGCTGGAGGCCGCGGTCACCGGGGCCCGTGCGGCCGGCATCCCGTGGGTCGTCGTCGGGATGCACAAGCCGTGCCTGTCGGTGGGGGAGTACTCCTGCGACCCGGGTGCCGACGTCGTCGAGCTGATGATGCGGACCGGGGTCGACCTCGTCCTCACCGGTCACGAGCACCTCTACCAGCGCACCAAGCCGCTGGCCCTCGGGCTGGGCTGCCAGGTGGTCCGCCCCGGCGTCTTCGTGCGGGCCTGCTTCGCGGCCCACGACGGGACGACCTTCGTCACCGTCGGCACCGGGGGGATCCGGCTGCGGGCGGCGAGCTCGACCGACACCGAACGCCGCTACTTCGCCACCGTCAGCGGGAGCAACACGAAGCCGTCGCACGGGTCGCTCGACGTCGTGGTGACCCGCGACCGGCTCACCGCGACCTTCGTCCCCGTGTCCGGCGGCACGTTCACCGACCAGGTCGTCCTCACGCCCTGAGGTCGCGGTCCGGCCGACGCGTGGAACAGGTGTCGGCGCGCGGTGGTTGACTGCAGGCGAGACCCCGAGGAGACCCCGCAGTGAGCATGCACGCATGGCAGGCGATGCACAGCCTGAGCCGCGACGCCGACGTCAAGGAGCGCAAGCTGGCGCCCGGCACGACGAAGCGGGTCCTCGGCTACGCCCGGCCCTACACCAGGGCGATCACGGCCTTCCTCGCCCTCGTCGTCGTCGACGCCTGCCTCGTGGTGGCGACACCGCTGATCCTCCGGTCCCTCGTCGACGACGGCGTCATCCCCAAGGACTCCGGGGTGGTCGTGCGGCTGGCCCTGCTCGTGGCCGGCATCGCGGTCCTCAGCGGGGTCCTCACCCTCGTCCAGCGCTGGTTCTCCTCGCAGATCGGCGAGGGCCTCATCTACGACCTGCGCACCGAGGTGTTCGGGCACGTCCTACGCCAGCCCGTGGCGTTCTTCACCCGCGCCCAGACCGGCGCGCTCGTCACGCGGCTCGGCAACGACGTCATCGGCGCGCAGCAGGCCTTCACGTCGGTGCTCTCCACCACCGTGAGCAACGCGGTCTCGCTCGTCCTCATCATCGGGGCGATGCTCACGCTGTCGTGGCCGCTCACCCTCGCGTGCCTCGCCCTCGTCCCCGTCTTCCTCCTGCCCGCGCGCTACATGGGCCGCCGCCTCGCCGGCATGGCGCACGAGCAGATGAACCTCAACGCCGACCTCGGCACCCGGATGAGCGAGCGGTTCAACGTCGCCGGGGCCCTGCTCGTCAAGCTGTTCGGCCGGCCGGCCACCGAGGACCGCGAGTACGCCGTGCGCGCCGCGGGGGTCCGCGACATCGGGGTCCGCATCGCCCTGACCCGCACGATCTTCTTCGTCGCGCTCACCCTCGTCGCCTCGCTGGCCACGGCGATGGTCTACGGGGTCGGCGGCGTGATGGCCGTGGGCGGCAGCCTCACCGTCGGCACCCTCCTCGCGCTCACCGCCCTCCTGGCCCGGCTCTACGGCCCGCTCACCGCGATCTCCAACGTCCGCGTCGACGTCCTCACCGCGCTGGTGTCCTTCGAGCGCGTCTTCGAGGTCCTCGACCTCGAGCCCCTTGTCGCCGAGGCACCCGACGCCCGCGCCGTGCCCGCGGGCCCGGTGCGCGTCGACGTCGAGCACGTCGCCTTCTCGTACCCGTCGGCCGACGAGGTGTCGCTCGCCTCGCTCGAGTCCACGGCCACGGGTGACCGCAAGGGCAGCGGGCCGGTGCTGCGCGACGTGTCGTTCACCGTCGAGCCCGGCAGCCTCGTGGCGCTCGTCGGCCCGAGCGGTGCCGGCAAGACGACCATCACGGCCCTCGTCGCCCGGCTCTACGACCCGTCCTCGGGGTCGGTGCGCATCAACGGCCTCGACCTGCGCGAGGCCACCCTCGAGTCCCTCCACGACGCGGTCGGCGTCGTCACCCAGGAGGCCCACCTCTTCCACGACACCATCCGCGCCAACCTCGACTACGCCGCACCGGGCGCCACCGAGGAGCAGATGGAGGCCGCGCTGCGCGCCGCCCAGGTGTGGCCGCTCGTCGACTCGCTGCCGTCCGGGCTCGACACCGTCGTCGGCGACCGCGGGCACCGGCTCTCCGGCGGGGAGAAGCAGCGCCTGGCCATCGCGCGGCTGCTGCTCAAGGGTCCCGGTCTCATCGTCCTCGACGAGGCCACGGCGCACCTCGACAGCGAGTCCGAGCAGGCCCTCCAGCGGGCGCTGGACCACGCGCTGCGCGACCGGTCGGCACTCGTCATCGCCCACCGCCTGTCCACCGTCCGGCACGCCGACCAGATCCTCGTCGTCGACGACGGCCGCATCGTCGAGCGCGGCACCCACGCCCAGCTCGTCGAGTCCGGCGGCCTGTACGCCGAGCTCTACCGCACCCAGTTCTCCGACGACCTCGAAGAGGTCCTCGACGGCGCCTGACGCCGAGCTACTCGTCCTCCTCGTCCCAGATGCGGGTCTTCTTCGGCGTCGACGGGTAGCGCACCGGGTCCTCCAGCCGCAGCTCGCGCCGGATGCCGAACCACACGAGGACGAACCCGAGGACCGTCGCGAGCCACCACTGGTAGGCGTAGGCGAGGTGCGGACCCAGGCTCCGGTCGGGCTCGCCCAGCGGCGTGGGCCGCGGGGGAGTGGTGCCGTCGGGGAGCCGCTCCGACTCCAGCTGCACGTACCCCGGCAGGACGCCCGGGGACCCCAGGACGGTGCCGACCTCGCGCAGGTTGATGCTCGCCACCTGCCCGTCGGGGAGGTCCCGCCCGCGGGACGCCTCACCGCGGCGCACCCAGCCGGTGACCACCACCTCGCCGGTCGGCGCTGAGGGGACCGCCGGGAGCGTGCTCGCACCTCGCTCGGAGACCGGGACCCAGCCGCGGTCGACGACGACGTCGGGTCCGCCGGCGTCGGGACGCAGCACCCAGAGGACCTCGTACCCGGCGCGGCTGTCCAACGTGCGGTTGCGCACGAAGACCGGGCCACCGCCGTAGCTGCCGGTGACCTGCACCCGGGTCCACTCGTCGGCCAGCGGGAGGCCGGCGGGGGTGAGCACCGAGGGGACCGGCACCGGGTCGGCGCGGTAGTGCGCGTCGAGCCGGGCGTTGCGCTCGGACTTGGCCTCGTGGCGGTGGTACTGCCACCAGCCGAGGTGGTAGCTCGCGACGGAGAAGAGCGCGGCGAGGAGGAGGGCGCCCAGCCACCGGGGGGTGAAGAGCCGCCTGAGCACGCTGTCACGCTACGCGACGTACATTGGAGCCCTATGACCGACCTGCCAGCCCCCCGCCTGCTCGACCGATTCGGTCGGGTGGGTCGAGACCTGCGCGTCTCGGTCACCGACCGCTGCAACCTGCGCTGCACCTACTGCATGCCCGCCGAGGGCCTGGACTGGCTCAGCAAGCCCGAGATGCTCGACGACGACGAGCTCGTCCGGCTCGTCGCGGTCATGGTGGGACTGGGGGTCGCCAACGTCCGGCTCACCGGTGGGGAGCCGCTGCTGCGCCGCAGCCTCGTCGACGTCGTGCGCCGCATCGCTGCCCTGGAGCCGCGCCCGCGGATCGCGATGACGACCAACGGCATCGGCCTCGACCGGCTCGCCGCGCCGCTCGCCGAAGCCGGTCTCGACCGCGTCAACGTCAGCCTCGACACCGTCGACCGCGCCCAGTTCCAGGACCTCACCCGTCGCGATCGCTTCGCCGACGTCGAGGCCGGGCTCAAGGCGGCCGCCGACGCCGGGCTCACCCCGGTGAAGGTCAACGCCGTGGCGATGCGCGGCGTCAACGACACCGGCGTCGCCGACCTCCTCGGCTGGTGCCTCGACCGCGGCTACGAGCTGCGCTTCATCGAGCAGATGCCGCTCGACGCCCAGCACGCCTGGGACCGCTCGCTCATGGTGTCGCAGGCCGAGATCCTCGAGCGGCTGGGGGAGCGGTTCCGCCTCACCCCCGTGCAGGAGCGCGGCAGCGCCCCCGCCGAGCTCTTCCTCGTCGACGGCGGGCCCGAGACCGTCGGCGTCATCGCCAGCGTCTCGGCGCCCTTCTGCGCGGCCTGCGACCGGGTCCGGCTCACCGCCGACGGCCAGCTGCGCAACTGCCTGTTCTCGCGCCGCGAGGTCGACCTGCGCGCGCCACTGCGCGCCGGCGCCACCGACGCCGAGCTGGCGCAGCTCGTCATCGACGAGATGTGGGCCAAGGCCGCTGGGCACGGCATCGACCGGCCCGACTTCGAGCAGCCCGAGCGCCCGATGTCCGCCATCGGCGGCTGACCGACACCGTCACGGCGTCAGCCGCGCGGGGTCTCCTCGTGCGGCTCCTCGTGGGGAGCGGCACCGATGCGGGGCGTGTGGTCGATCCCCGGCAGGACCGGCCGCACCCGGCCCACGACGCCCGGCCGCACCGCGTTGGCCGCGACCACGGCGATGAACGGCAGGAACACCGCCAGCGCGGCGAACACCCAGCGGATCGGGTGGTCGATGACGACGAGCAGGACGAAGCACGCCGTGCGGAGCCCCATGGTCAGCAGGTAGTGCTTGAGACGCCGGGCCTGGTCCTCGGTCCGCGACTCCACAGCCGTGGTCACCGACTGCGGGGAGTCGTGACGATGGCGGGTCAGTGGCACCCGTCCACTGTATGTCGCCCGCTTCCGGCTACCCAGCGGTAGTCCACTAGGTTCGACGGCATGAGCGAGCCACGCACCGTCCTCGTCACCGGTGGCAACCGCGGGATCGGCCTCTCGATCGCCCGGTCGTTCGCGGAGGCCGGCGACAAGGTCGTCGTCACCCACCGCTCCGGTGACGCCCCCGACGGCCTGTTGGGCGTCAAGTGCGACGTCACCGACAGCGCCTCGGTCGACGCCGCGTTCACCGAGGCCGAGGGGCTGCTCGGCGGCCCGGTTGAGGTCCTCGTGGCCAACGCGGGCATCACCAAGGACACCCTCCTCATGCGGATGTCGGACGAGGACTGGGACTCGGTCATCGACACCAACCTCGCGGGCGCCTTCCGCTGCGCCCGGCGCGCGAGCAAGGGGATGATCCGCCTGCGCCGCGGTCGCATCATCCTCATCTCCAGCGTCGTGGGCCTCTACGGCGGTCCCGGGCAGGCCAACTACTCCGCCAGCAAGGCCGGCCTCGTCGGCCTGGCCCGCTCCATCACGCGCGAGCTCGGTGGGCGGGGCATCACGGCCAACGTCGTGGCCCCGGGCTTCATCGAGACCGACATGACGGCCGCGCTGCCCGAGGACACCCAGAAGACCTACAAGGCGGCCATCCCCGCGGGCCGGTTCGCCAGCCCCCAGGAGGTCGCGGCCGCCGTCCGCTTCCTCGCGAGCGAGGACGCCGCCTACATCTCCGGTGCCGTCATCCCCGTCGACGGCGGCCTCGGCATGGGCCACTGAGCCCGCCCCACCTGCACGCTCACCCGCACACCGACCGACCCCCGACGCGAAAGGGCCCGCCATGTTGCTCGAGGGCAAGAAGCTGCTCGTCACCGGCGTCCTCATGGACTCCTCCATCGCCTTCCACATCGCCAAGCTGGCGCAGGAGCAGGGGGCCGAGGTCGTCCTCACCTCCTTCGGCCGCACGATGAAGATCACCTCCGCCATCGCCCGGCGCCTGCCGCAGACCCCGCCGGTCGTCGAGCTCGACGTCACGAGCGACGACGACCTCGCGGCCCTGGCCGACCGGGTCAAGGAGCACGTGCCCCACCTCGACGGCGTCGTGCACTCCATCGGCTTCGCCCCGCAGGGCGCCTTCAACTTCATGGAGGCCGGCTGGGACGACGTCTCCACGGCCGTGCAGGTCTCGGCCTACTCGCTGGCCTCCCTCACCAAGGCCGCGCTGCCCCTGATGTCCGAGGGCGGCAGCGTCGTCGGGCTCACCTTCGACGCCCGCTTCGCCTGGCCGGTCTACGACTGGATGGGCGTGGCCAAGGCCGCGTTCGAGTCCACGAACCGCTACCTGGCTCGCGACCTCGGCCCGAAGGGGATCCGCTGCAACATCGTGGCCGCGGGCCCGATCCGCACCACCGCGGCCAAGTCGATCCCGGGCTTCGAGCGCTTCGAGGAGGAGTGGGGCACCCGCGCCCCGCTCGGCTGGGACGTCAACGACGCGGTGCCCGCCGCTCGCGCCTGCTGCGCCCTGCTGTCCGACTGGTTCCCCGCGACCACCGGCGAGATGGTCCACGTCGACGGCGGCTTCCACGCGATGGGGGTCTGACGGTCGGGCGACACCCGTCGGCCGACTAGGCTCCCCGTTCGTGAGCAGCGACCACGCCGCGACCGAGCCCGGAGCGCAGACCCGGGAGGTCCGTCTCCTCGAGGGCCCCAACCTCTACTTCCCGCGACCCGCCGTCAAGGTGACCCTCGCCCTCCCGGGGTGGCTCGCCGCCCCCGTCGCGGACGTCCGGGCCCTCACCGCGGCGGCCGGCCTGCGGCGTGGACAACCCGGGGCTCCCGGCAGCGAGCAGCGCCAGCGCGTCCTGGTCCGCGTCGTCGAGCGGGCGGCGCGGGCGGTGGCCGTCGAGGCCGGCACCCGCCGGCTCGGCGTGCGCACCCGAGCCGCTGCGGAGACCGACGTCGTCATCTGCGCCTTCGTCTGGAGGCACCGGGGTCGCGCGGAGGCCCTCGGCGCCGCCATCGGTGACGTCATGGCCGAGGTCCACGCCGGCCGCTCGTGGGCCGAGGCCGTGAGTGCCCACGCGCAGGTCGTCGCGTCGGCGCCCAAGGGCGAGGGGCCGCGCATCCTCACGCCGCAGGTCCCGGTCGTGTCGGTCACCGGCACGAACGGCAAGACGACCACCACGCGCCTCCTCGCGCACATCGCGATGACGGCCGGGTTCCGCACCGGCTGGAGCTCGACCGACGGTGTCCTCGTCCAGGGCGAGGTCGTCGAGACCGGCGACTACTCCGGCCCGGCCGGGGCCCGGGCCGTGCTCGAGGCTCCCGGGGTGGAGATCGGCATCCTCGAGACCGCCCGCGGCGGGATGCTGCTGCGCGGCATGGGCGTCACCCACAACGACGTCTCCGTCGTCACCAACGTCTCCGCCGACCACCTCGGCCTGCAGGGCATCGACACCGTGGACCAGCTCGCCGAGGTCAAGGCGATCATCACCCGCGTCACCAAGCCCACCGGCTGGGTCGTCCTCAACGGAGAGGACCCACGGGTGTGGGCGATGCGCGGCGCGGCCCGGGGGCGCCCCTGGGTGTTCGCGGCCGACCCCAACGCCCCCGCCGTGCGCGACGCCCTGGGCGCCGGCGGCCGGGCCACGACGATCCTCGACGACCACCTCACGGTCCTGACGTCCGACGGCCTTCCCGACCGGCTCCTCAAGGTCGTCGACCTGCCGATGGCGCTGTCCGGCCTGTCGCACCACAACCTCCTCAACGCCCTCGCCGGCGCCTCCGCGGCCCTGGGCCTCGGGCTGGCCCGCGACTCGGTGGTCGAAGGGCTGCGGACCTTCCTGCCCGACGACGTCCTCAACCCCGGCCGGATGAACACGTACTCCGTTCCCGTGGAGGGCGGCTCGGCCACCGTCATCGTCGACCTCGCCCACAACGAGGCCGGTCTGGAGGCGTTGCTCGATGTGTGTCGCGGGCTCGTCGCTCCGTGGGGACGGGTGCACCTCGCCCTCGGCACCGGAGGCGACCGCACCGACGACATCCTCGAGACCCTCGGCGAGATGGCCGGCCTGCGCGCCGACCACGTCGTCGCGGCGCACAAGGAGCACTACCTGCGCGGCCGCAGCATGGAGGACCTCGAGGCGCACCTGCGCATCGGCCTGGCCCGGGCCGGCGTCGCCGACGTCTCGTCGTACCCCACCGAGCTCTCCGGGCTCCAGGCGCTCGTCGAGGCCGCCGATGACGGCGACGTCGTCGCGGTGATGTGTCACGCCGAGCGTGCCGCCATCGCCGCCTGGCTGGGGGAGCGCGGTGCGGTGTCGGACGACCCCGACGCGGTGCGGCGCAAGGTGGTCCGCGCCCGCGGCGAGCACGAGGCCGAGGACGAGATCGCCGCCCTCTGGGAGCTGGAGGACGACGCCGCCCGCATCGAGGCCGCCCGCGTGCTGCACGACGCGCACCCCGGCGACGCCCGCATCGCCTTCGAGCACGCCGGGGCGCTCGACGCCGCCGGTGACGAGGCCGCGGCCGTGCCGCTGTACGAGGAGTCGCTGGCCTCCGGGCTGCGCGAGCCCCTGCTGTACCGCGCGCAGGTGCAGCTGGCGTCCAGCCTGCGGGTCCTGGGACGGCACCACGAGGCGGCGGCCGTCATCGAGGACGTCGCGTCACGGCACCCGGAGAGCCTGGGGGTCGCGGCGTTCCGCGCCCTCGTGCAGCACGACGCGGGGCACGCGACGCAGGCGCTGCGCGACCTGCTCGCCACCGTGGTCGCGACGAGCACCGACGGCGACGTCGAGCGCTACCGGCGCGCCCTCACGGCGTACACGGCCGACCTCGGCCGCTGACGGGACCACCACGACCGAGCCGGGAGGGCACCGGGGTCAGAGCGGCCCGGGCCCCTGGTAGTTGATCCCCTGCGGACGCACGCCGTCCCAGGAGCGGTCCCACGCGACGTTCTCGCCGTCGGCGACGCGGGCGCCCTCGGGCAGGGCCGTCGGGTCGGGACGGCGGGTCAGGTCGCGGTACAGCACGACGAGCACCACCAGGGCGACGACTCCCAGCACGATCCAGACCACGGCCCCTCCTCCGTCTGCTGTCGGGGCACCAGCATGGGGCCGCCGTCGCCGCAGGTCAACGACCCGCGGCGACGTGGCGGGCCGTCAGCCGGCGGAGGAGCCGGCGGGCGTCTCGGACGGGTCGACCTCGCGGGCCGCCTCGTCTCCGGTCTCCGAGGCCTCGACGGTCAGCGCCTCGGGGTCGAGGTCGGGGTCGCCGACGCTGTCGCGCGAGTGGCTGCCGGGCTGGGCCTGCTTGGTCATCGACTCGAGCTCGGCCATGACGTCGGCGTGCTGGTCGACCGAGAGCACGACGATGTCGCCGGGGTTGGCCCGCGCCATGACGTGGCGCACCGCCGCGGTCTCGTCGAGGACGACCTCGACCTGGCGGCAGCGCACGCCCGGCTCGCCCATCCGGGCGCGCACGCCCTCGGCGACCCGCTCGGCGGTGAAGCCCTTCTCGCGTCCGCGCAGCCGCACGTCCTCACGGACGACGACGACGTCGAAGTGCTCGGCGGCGATGGCACCGAGCTCGCGCATGTCCTCCTCGCGGCGGTCGCCAGCGGTGGCGACGACGCCGATCCGCGAGATCTTGCCGAGGTCGGTCTGCCCGGCCTTGACGGCGGCGTAGCGCTCGAGGAACTCGCCGAGCACGCGCATGCCCGGAGCGTTGTGGCAGTAGTCGACGATGACGTCGACGTTGTGCACGTTGACCTGGTTCATGCGGCCGGGGGAGAGGTAGTACGACGTCGTGAAGGTGCGCAGGCCCTGGCGGATCTCGTGCAGGCCGGCGCCGCTGGCGAAGGCCGCGCCCGCGGCCGCCATCGCGTTGGCGACGTTGAACAGGGCCGTGCCGCCGAAGGTGGCGGGGAGCAGGTGGGTCCACGCCAGCTGCATCGACCGGCGGCCGTGGCGGATGACGATCATGTCGCCGCGGTCGGTGCGGTCGAGGACGATGGCGCGCCCGCCCCGGCGGCAGTGGTCGTCGATGAGGTCGCGCACCGGGGTGCCGGCCTCGGCGAGCGAGAACCAGACGACCGAGCCCGAGCAGCGCCGACGCATCTTGCGCACCAGGGCGTCGTCGGCGTTGAGGACGGCGAACCCGTCGCGGGGGACGGCCTCGACGATGACGGCCTTGACGTCGGCCAGCTGCTCGAGGGTGTCGATGCCGCGCATGCCGAGGTGGTCGGGCGCGACGTTGGTCACGACGGCGACGTCGTTGCGGTCGTAGCCCAGGCCCTCGCGCAGGATGCCGCCGCGGGCGACCTCCATCACGGCGAAGTCGACGCGCGGGTTCTGGAGCACCATCCGCGCCGAGCGCGGCCCGGAGGCGTCGGCGCGCACCACGAGCCGCTCGTCGATGACGATGCCGTCGGTGGAGGTCATGCCGACCTGGCGGCCCAGGCCCTTCATGATGTGCGCGATCATCCGCGAGGTCGTGGTCTTGCCGTTGGTGCCGGTGACGGCGACCACCGGGACGCGCGACGGCGTGCCCGGGGGGAAGAGCAGGTCGACGACCGGCTTGGCGATGAACTGCGGCTCACCGACCGTCGGGTGCGTGTGCATGCGGAACCCGGGAGCCGCGTTGACCTCGCAGATCGCGCCACCGGTCTCGCGCACGGGGGAGGCGATGTCAGGGGCGATGAAGTCGATGCCGGCGACGTCGAGCCCGATGAGGCGCGCGGCCTCCTCGGCGATCTCGATGTTGTCCGGGTGGGCGTCGAAGGTGCGGTCGATGGAGATGCCGCCGGTCGACATGTTGCCGGTGAGGGCGAGCTTGACCATCTGCTCGGCGGGCGGGACGTCGTCGAGCCCGAAGCCCTGCTCGCGCACGAGCTCCTCTGCGGCGGCGTCGACCTTGATCTTGGTGAGGACCTTCTCGTGGCCGACGCCACGGCGGGGGTCGGCGTTGGTGATGTCGACGAGCTCGCGCACGGTGTGCGTGCCGTCACCCACCACGTGGGCCGGGACGCGCTCGGCGATGGCCTGCATCTTCCCGCCGACGATGAGGCAGCGGTAGTCGCGGCCGGTCACCATCGACTCGACGATGACGTAGCCGCGGCGGGACTGCTCCTCGGCGACGACGAACGCCTCGCGGACGTCGTCGTCGGTGACGAGGTTGAGGCAGACGCCGCGACCGTGGTTGCCGTCGAGCGGCTTGACGACCACGGGGAAGCCGATCCGCCGCGCGGAGGCGACGGCGCCGTCGGCGGAGCGGACCGTCTCCTGCTTCGGCACCGGCAGGCCGGCCGAGTTGAGCAGCTTGGTCGTCATGTCCTTGTCGCCGGCGATGTCGACGGCCAGCGCACCGGTCTTCGAGGTCATCGTGGCGCGGATGCGCTGCTGGTGCACGCCCTGGCCGAGCTGCACGAGGCTGCCGGTGTTGAGCCGGATGAAGGGGATGTCGCGGCTCACCGCCTCCTCGAGGATGGCGGCGGTCGACGGACCGAAGGCCGTGCGCTCGGCCCGGGTGAGGAAGTTCTCCATCTCCTGCGCGAAGTCGAAGCCCTCCTCCTCCTGCACGAGGTGGTTGACCAGGCGCACCGCGAGGCGGCCCGCGGCGACGCCGACCTCCTCGTTGGTGTAGCCGTAGATGACGTTGTAGACGCCGGTCTTGCCCTTGACCATGCGGGTCTTTCCCCGGCGCTGGTCGTGGCCGGCCTCCTGCTGCAGCTGGAGGGCGATGTGCTCGGTGACGTGCCCGAGCCAGGTGCCCTCGCGCAGCCGCTCGACGAAGCCGCCCTTCGTGCCCTTGGAGCAGGTGTGGTTCACCAGGCGGGGGAGGAGCTCGACCAGGCGGTCGGTGAACCCCGGCAGCGTGTCGGTGGGGTAGCCCTCGAGGACGCCGAGGTCGACGACGAGGTGGATCGACGGGTCGTACGACCAGATGTTGCCGCCGCGGTAGACCCGTGACTCGACGATCGTGAGCTCGGGTGCGGCGGGGCCGGTCGGGGTCGGGCGGTCCATCGGCGCTTCTCCTGGGAGGTCGGGACGGGGGTGGGCGGACGGGCGGGCCGTCGCGACGGTCAGGCCTTGCTGGCGGCGACCGACACGAGCAGGTCGGGGTGCTGCTCGACGAACGCGGAGAGCCGGCGCTGCACGAGGTCGAAGGTCGACCCGGCCGGCAGGGTGTGGACGATCGCGCCGGACACGAGGACGGGTGCCCCGGCGCGCGCGTCGGCGGCGTCGGTGCGGGCCGTGGTGCAGTCGAGGACGAAGACCGCCCCCGAGCCGCGGACCTCGAACTCCCGCCCGTCGGAGACCACCATGGCGGTGTCCTCGTCGATGCCGACCCCCAGCAGGTGCGGGGACGGGGCGATCACGGACATCAGACGACCGTAGCGTGCCCGCTGGTCGAAGTGCTGGTCGACCACCACCCCGCGGAGCAGGCCCAGCCCGGCGGTGACCTGGCTGGCGCGCTGGCGCGGCGTGACGCCCTCGTCGCCCATCGAGATCATGAAGTCGGAGACGATCGACGCGCCGGCCGACGTGCCGCCGACCACGCAGCCGCGGTCGTGGGCCCGGTGCAGGGCGTCGCCGAGCGGGGTGCCGGGGAGCAGCTGGGAGAGGCGCAGCTGGCTGCCGCCGCTCATGAACACGCCGGTGGCGGCGTCGATGGCGGCGACGAGCTCGGGGTCGTGCGCCTCCTCGCGCGTCGCCGGGTTGACGATCGTCACGCTGCTGGCGCCGAGGCGGGTGAACACCTCCGTGTACGAGGCGCCCACCTCGTCCTGGAACGACGACGCGGTGGGGATGACGACGATGGTGGAGCGGCGGCCCCCGCAGAGCTTGAGGAAGTGCCGCAGGAGCGAGGCCTTGCCCACGCGGTCCTCGGCCCCGCCGATGACGAAGAGGGTGGGGGTGGTCGTGGGGTAGCGCGGCACCCGGTCAGCCTAGTGGGGTGTCGCCCGCCTCATCTGCGTCCTCGACCTCCTCGCGGGAGATCCCCAGGAGGAACAGCACCGCGTCGAGGTAGGGGACGTTGAGGGAGGTGTCGGCCTGGCTGCGGACGAGGGGCTTGGCGTTGAACGCGACGCCCAGACCGGCGACGGCGAGCATGTCCAGGTCGTTGGCGCCGTCGCCGATCGCGACCGTCCGGGTGAGGGGCAGACCCTCGAGGGCGGCGAACTCGCGCAGTGCCGCGGCCTTCCCCGCCCGGTCGACGACCTCGCCGACGACGCGGCCGGTGAGGACGCCGTCGACCACCTCGAGGCGGTTGGCCCGCACGTGGTCGACCCCGAGGTCGGCGCCGATGGCCTCGACCACCTCGACGAACCCGCCGCTGACGAGCGCCACCGTGAAGCCGAGTCGCTTGAGGGTGCGCACGAGGGTCCGTGCGCCCGGCGTGAGCCGCACGGCCGCTCGCACGTCCTCGAGGACGCTCTCCGGCAGGCCGGCGAGGGTCGCGACGCGGGCGTGCAGGCTCTGGGCGAAGTCGAGCTCGCCGCGCATGGCCTGCTCGGTGACGGCGGCGACCTCGGCCTCGCGGCCGGCGTGCGCGGCGAGGAGCTCGATGACCTCGTCCTGGATGAGCGTGGAGTCGACGTCCATGACGACGAGGCGTCCGCCGCGGCGGGCCAGGCCGGAGGGCGCCACGGCGATGTCGGCGCCCGTCTCCGCCGACACGAGGGCGAGGTCCTGGCGCAGGCTGGGCAGGTCGGCGCCGGAGACGTCGAGCTCGACGGTGGTGACCGGCCAGCGCGAGAGGCGGCGGATGCGGTCGATGTTGGCGCCGTGGGCGGCGACGGCACCGGCGACGGCGGCCACGTGCCCCGTCTCCAGGGGAGACCCCATGACGACGACGGCGGCTCGCCCGGTGCGCCTGCGGGCGTTGTCGCCGTGGCCCACGACGAGCCCGACGCGCATCCCCATCTCCTCGCCGGCCCGGGTCAGCCGGTCGGTGAGGACGTTCTCGTCCTGCGTCGGGCCGAGCAGCACCGACAGCGCCAGGTGGCCGCGGACGACGACCTGCTCGAGGTCGAGCACCTCGGCGCCCACGGTGGCCGCGGCCTCGAAGACCGCCTTGGTCACCCCGGGCCGGTCCGGACCGTCGAGCGTGACGAGGAGCGTGCGCCGCTCGGGATCGGGGAGCGGTGGCAGTGACTGGTCGTCGGCGTCGGAGGGCACGTCTCGCAGGCTATCCAGCCTTCGCGTCGCGCCAGGCGACGAGGTCGCGGATCGGACCTGGGTCGTAGTCGGGGCCGTTGAGGCCGACCGTGAACAGCCGCGTCCCGACGTCGAACAGCGCCTCGGCACCGGCCGCGTAGTCGGCGACGTCCTCGGGGAGGCGGCCCGGCTTGGGGGAGACGCCGGAGGACCGCTCGATGGACGCCGGGTCGCGGCCGACCTTCGCGCACCACTCGTCGAGGACGGCGTGCTTGTGGGCGATCGTCTCGGGCGCGCCGAAGCCGTGCCAGATGTCGGCGTGCTCGGCGACGATGCGCAGCGTCTTCCTCTCCCCACCGCCGCCGATGAGGACGGGGATCGGCCGCGTCGGGGCCGGGTTCAGCCTCGACCAGCGGTCCTTGATGATCGGCAGGTCGCGCTTCAGGGCGTCCAGACGGCCACCAGCAGAACCGAACTCGTACCCGTACTCGTCGTAGTCGCGCTCGAACCAGCCGGACCCGATGCCCAGGATGAGGCGCCCCTCGGCCCCGTCGCGGGCGCTGATGTGGTCGACGGTGCGGGCCATGTCGGCGAGCAGCGCGGGGTTGCGGTAGCTGTTGCAGGTGACGAGCGCGCCGATCTCGACGCGCTCGGTGGCCTCGGCCCAGGCGGCCAGCATCGACCAGCACTCGAAGTGCGCTCCGTCGGGCTCGCCGTAGAGCGGGTAGAAGTGGTCCCAGTTGAACAGGACGTCGACCCCGATGTCCTCCAGCTGCGCGCAGGCGCGACGGATGTCGGCGTACGACGCGTGCTGGGGCTGGAGCTGCGCCCCGATCCGCACCGGCCGGTCGCCGGTCACGCCACCACCGTCTGGCCCTTGCCGACGACGGTGATGCCGGACTCGGTCACCGAGAACCCGCGCTCGAGGTCGTGCTCGCGGTCAAAGCCGATCTTCGCGCCGTCGGGGACGGTGACGTTCTTGTCGATGATGGCCCGCTGGATGGCGCAGTGCCGCCCGATCTCGACACCGTCGAGGATGACGCTGCTGTCGATCTCGGTGTAGCTGTGCACCTTGACGTCGGGGGAGACGACCGAGCCGTTGACCCGCGCACCGGAGATGACCACGCCGGGGGAGATGGCCGAGTTCAGCGCCTCGCCGAACCGCCCGTGGTGGCCGTGGACGAACTTCGCCGGCGGGTAGGGGCCGTGCGAGGTGTAGATCGGCCAGTCGTAGTTGTAGAGGTTGAACACCGGGTGGATCGACACGAGGTCCATGTGCGCGTCGAAGTAGGAGTCCATCGTCCCCACGTCGCGCCAGTAGCCCATGTCGCGCTCGGTGCCGCCGGGGATGACGTTCTTCTTGAAGTCGTAGGTGTACGCGGCGTTCTGGGTGACCAGCGCCGGCACGATGTCGCCGCCCATGTCGTGCTTGCTGCCCTCGAGGGTGGTGTCCGCGGTGACCGCGTCGATGAGGGCGTCGGCGGAGAACACGTAGTTGCCCATGCTCGCGAGGATCTCGTCCGGCGAGTCGGGCAGGCCGTCGGGGTCGGTGGGCTTCTCGCGGAACGCCTTGATGCGGGTGTGGTCGTCGGCCGCGACCTCGATGACGCCGAACTGGTCGGAGGTCTCCTTCGGCTGCCGGATGGCCGCCACGGTGACCCCGGCGCCGGACTCGATGTGCTGCTCGACCATCTGCGAGAAGTCCATCCGGTACACGTGGTCGGCTCCGACGACGACGACGATGTCGGGCCGCTCGTCGGTGATCGTGTTCAGGCTCTGGAAGATCGCGTCGGCGCTGCCCTGGTACCACGACTTGTCGACGCGCTGCTGGGCCGGGATCGGGGCGACGTAGTTGCCGAGCATCGTCGACATCCGCCAGGTCTTCGTCACGTGCCGGTCGAGGCTGTGCGACTTGTACTGGGTGAGCACGACGACCTTGAGGTAGCCGGAGTTCACGACGTTCGACAGGGCGAAGTCGATGAGGCGGTAGATCCCCCCGAAGGGGACGGCAGGCTTGGCCCGGTCGGCCGTGAGTGGCATGAGCCGCTTCCCCTCACCGCCAGCCAGCACGATTGCCAGGACCTTCGGACCTCCGCTGCGGTACGCCATGACCCCACGCTATTGGGTCTGCCCCCTCGCCGGGAGACCACGTTCGCCCTAGGGTCGGTTTCGTGCGCATCGACATCCTGTCCAAGGAGTACCCCCCGGCCATCTACGGCGGCGCCGGAGTCCACGTCGCCGAGCTCGTGCGGGCCCTGCGCCGGCGTGGCGACATCGACGTCCGCGTCCACGCGTTCGGCGAACCGCGGGAGGAGGACGGCACCACCGGGCACCCCGACCTCGCCGAGCTGACCGGCGCCAACGCGGCCCTGACCACCCTCGGCGTCGACCTCTCCATCGCCGCGGCCTGCGAGGGAGCCGACCTCGTGCACTCGCACACCTGGTACGCCAACTTCGCCGGGCACGTGGCCGCGCTGATGGGCGACATCCCCCACGTGCTCTCGGCGCACAGCCTCGAGCCGATGCGGCCGTGGAAGGCCGAGCAGCTGGCCGGCGGCTACCGCCTGTCGTCGTGGGTGGAGAAGACGGCCTACGAGGCCGCCGACGCCGTCATCGCCGTGAGCGCCGGGATGCGCGCCGACATCCTGCGCTGCTACCCCGACGTCGACCCCGACAAGGTCAAGGTCGTCCACAACGGCATCGACAGCCAGCTCTGGCAGCGCGAGCGCGACGAGGACGTCGTGCGGCGCCACGGCGTGGACCCCGACCGGCCGAGCGTCATCTTCGTCGGCCGGATCACCCGGCAGAAGGGCCTGCCCTACCTGCTGCGCGCCGTGGCCGAGCTGCCGCCCGAGGTGCAGCTCGTCTTCCTCGCGGGCGCGCCGGACACCAAGGAGATCCTCGCCGAGGTCGAGGGCCTCATCGAGACCCTGCGCGAGACCCGCGACGGCGTGGTGTGGGTGCCGACCATGTTGCCGCGCAACGAGGTCGTGGCCCTGCTGAGCAGTGCCACCGTGTTCGTCTGCCCGTCCGTCTACGAGCCGCTGGGCATCGTCAACCTCGAGGCGATGGCCTGCGAGCTGCCCGTGGTGGCCACGGCCACCGGCGGCATCCCCGAGGTCGTCGTGCACGGCGAGACCGGCTGGCTGGTCCCCATCGAGCAGGTGCAGGACGGCACCGGCACCCCGGTCGACCCGGACCGCTTCGTCGCCGACCTCGCGGCCGCCCTCAACGACGCCGTGAGCGACCCCGCGCGGGCCGACCGGATGGGACTGGCCGGGCGCCGACGGGCCGTGGAGTCGTTCTCGTGGGCCTCGATCGGGGAACAGACCAACCAAGTGTACCTCGATGTCCTGAGGCGACGGATGCTCTCGTCCTGACTCGGTTAGGGTCATCGCATGAGTGACGTCCTCGCACTGGCCGGTGTGAGCGTCGTGCGTGGGGAGACGCGCATCCTCGACGACGTGTCGTGGGAGGTCGAGGAGGGCCAGCGCTGGGTCGTGCTGGGCCCCAACGGCGCCGGCAAGACCACGCTGCTCCAGCTGGCCGCGGCCCGCATCCACCCGACCACCGGTGTCGCCGGCGTGCTCGGGGAGGTCCTCGGCGCGGTCGACGTGTTCGAGCTCCGTCCCCGCATCGGCCTGGCGTCCGCCGCTCTCGCCGACCGGATCCCGGGCCACGAGATCGTCCGCGACGTCGTCGTCACGGCCTCCTACGGCGTCGTCGGTCGCTGGCGCGAGGCGTACGACCGTCTCGACGAGGGCCGCGCCCACGAGCTGCTCGAGGCCCTGGGTGCCAGCCACCTCGCGGGCCGCCGCTTCGGCACGCTGTCCGAGGGCGAGCGCAAGCGCGTCCAGATCGCCCGCGCCCTGATGACCGATCCCGAGCTCATGCTCCTCGACGAGCCGGCCGCGGGCCTCGACCTCGGTGGGCGCGAGGACCTCGTCCGGCGCCTCGGCGCGCTGGCCGCCGACCTCGCGGCCCCGGCGATGGTGCTCGTCACCCACCACGTCGAGGAGGTGCCGCCGCACTTCACCGACGTCCTGCTCCTGCGCGAGGGTCGCGTCGTGGCGCAGGGCCCGATCGAGATCACGCTGACCGCCGAGAACCTCGAGGCCACCTTCGGCCTCCCGCTCGAGCTCGAGGTCCGGGGGGACCGCTATGCCGCCCGCGCCCGGTGAGCTCACAGGGAACTCCCAGCACCGCCCACGCGTCGAACAGGTGACCAGGCACCACGGGAAGGGGACAGGCCGATGGACTGGCTGACGGACAACTGGTGGCTCTTCTGGCTGGGCGTCGCCCTCGTGCTCGGCGCGATCGAGGTCGCGACCGTCGACTTCGTCTTCCTCATGTTCGCCGGGGGTGCGGTGGCGGGTGCGGTCGCCGCCGGGGTCGGCGCTCCCGTCCCGCTGCAGGTCGTCATCGCCGTGGCGGTCGCCCTGCTCCTCCTCGTCGTCGTGCGCCCGATGATCAAGCGGCAGTTCACCGACGGCGAGGTCGACCACCACATCGGCCCGTCGGGGCTCGTCGGTCGCGAGGCCCGCGTCCTGCAGGCCGTCACCGACACCGACGGCCGCGTCAAGCTCGCCGGCGAGACCTGGTCCGCGCGCCTGGCCGAGGGCACCACGCCCGTCGGTCCCGGCGAGGAGGTCCGCGTCATCGCCATCCACGGGGCCACGGCCGTCGTCGAGCCCGTCCACCACGACCCCTCCACCTGACCCGCGCCCGACCGGCGCCGTGTGAAAGGCCAGACCCATGCCCGACGGAGTGTTCCCGATCATCGTGCTGCTGCTGCTCGCGGCGTTCGCGATCATGGTGCTCGTGCGCACGGTGCGCATCGTGCCCCAGCAGACCTCGCTCATCATCGAACGCCTCGGCCGCTACTCGCGGACCCTCGAGGGCGGGCTGCACATCCTCGTGCCGTTCGTCGACCTCGTGCGGGCCAACATCGACCTGCGCGAGCAGGTCGTCTCGTTCCCGCCGCAGCCGGTGATCACGAGCGACAACCTCGTCGTCTCCATCGACACGGTCATCTACTACCAGGTCATCGAGCCGAAGTCGGCGGTCTACGAGATCGCCAACTTCATCCAGGGCATCGAGCAGCTCACCGTCACCACGCTGCGCAACGTCATCGGCTCGCTGGACCTCGAGCAGACGCTGACCAGCCGTGACCAGATCAACGGCCAGCTGCGCGGCGTCCTCGACGAGGCCACGGGCAAGTGGGGCATCCGCGTCAACCGCGTCGAGCTCAAGGCCATCGACCCGCCGCAGTCGATCCAGGAGTCGATGGAGAAGCAGATGAAGGCCGAGCGCGAGCGCCGCGCCATCATCCTGCAGGCCGAGGGCCAGAAGGCCAGCCAGATCCTCACCGCCGAGGGCGAGAAGCAGAGCCAGATCCTGCGCGCCGAGGGCTCGGCCCAGGCCCGCATCCTCGAGGCGCAGGGCCAGGCCCGCGCCATCCAGCAGGTCTTCGACGCCATCCACCGCGGCAAGCCCACCCAGAAGCTGTTGGCCTACCAGTACCTCCAGGTGCTGCCGCAGATCGCCCGCGGTGACTCCAACAAGATGTGGATCATCCCCAGCGAGCTCACCGACGCCCTCAAGGGCATCGGCGGCATGCTCGGCCGCGGCCAGGGCGGCTTCGACGGCGGCGACGACGAGCAGTGGGTCGACCCCGGCGAGGGCCCCGGCAACGCCTTCGAGGAGACCACCCTCGAGGACCCGGCCAAGGCGCTGGCCGCGGCCCGCGGCCAGGCCGGCATGGCCAGCCGTGAGGCCGAGGAGCACGCCTCGCCCGCGTCGCGGGTGCAGCCCCCGATCCAGCCGTCCGCCGACGCGGTCCCGCCGCGCGCCCCCGTGACGCCGCCCCCGGCCCCGCCGGTTCCCCCGTCGGAGGACGCCCCGCCGCCGCCCCCGGCCCCCGGGTCGCAGCCCCCGGCACCGCCAGCGGCCGGCGACGACGAGCCGCTGCCTCCGCCGCCCGGTCGCTGACCGGACCGCACGACACCCGCACCCGGGCACCCGCATAGGGTGTCCGGGTGCCCTGGTCCGACGCCCTCCTCGTGCTCCTCGCGGGGATCGGCGCGGGCACGATCAACACGATCGTCGGGTCGGGGACCCTCATCACCTTCCCCACGCTGCTGCTCCTGGGCATCCCCCCGGTGACGGCGAACATCTCCAACAACATCGGCCTGGTGCCCGGCAGCCTCACCGGTGCGATCGGCTACCGCAAGGAGCTCGAGGGCGCCGGGCCCGACCTCAAGCGGCTCGCGCCGATGTCGTTCCTCGGCGGGGCGCTGGGGGCGGTGCTGCTCCTCGTCCTCGCCCCGGACCTGTTCAAGGCCATCGTCCCCGTCCTCATCGTCGTGGGCATCGCCCTCGTCGTCGTCGGCCCGTGGATCAACGCGTGGACCGCTCGACGCCGTGAGGCCGCAGGGGTCGACGGCGAGCCCGAGCACACGGTCGCCATGCAGGCCGGGGCGTTCGGGGCCGGCGTCTACGGCGGGTACTTCGGTGCGGCACAGGGGATCATCCTCATGGGGATCCTCGGTGCCCTGTCGCCGAAGCCGCTGCAGCGGCTCAACGGGTACAAGAACGTGCTCGCGACCATCGTCAACGCCGTCGCCGCGATCGTCTTCGTCCTCGTGGCCTTCGGCCAGATCGACTGGCTCGTCGTGCTCCTCATCGCCGTGGGGTCGACGATCGGCGGGGTCATCGGGTCCACGGTGGGGCGTCGCCTGCCGCCGGCGGTCCTGCGCGGGGCGATCGTCGTCATCGGGCTCGTGGCCGTCACGCGGATGGTCGTGGCGGGGTGACCGTCGAGCGGATCACGTCGGCCGACGACCCTCGGCTGACGGACTACGTGGGCCTCACCGACGTCGCGCTGCGGCGACGCACCGAGCCCGAGCGCGGGCTGTACGTCGCGGAGTCGGAGAAGGTCATCCGGCGGGCGCTCGCGGCCGGCCACCGGCCCCGGTCCTACCTCATGGGGGAGCGGTGGCTCACCGACCTCGCCGACGTCGTGGCGGCCGCCGAGGCCGACGGCGTGCCGGTGTTCGTGGGCGAGCCCGACGTCATCGAGGCACTCACCGGGTTCCACCTCCACCGGGGTGCGCTGGCCGCGATGCAGCGGCCCGAGCTGCCCTCTCTCGAGGCCGTTCTCGCCAGTGCCCGGCGGGTGCTCGTCCTCGAGGACATCGTCGACCACACCAACGTCGGGGCCGTGTTCCGGTCGGCCGCAGCGCTGTCGGTCGATGCCGTGCTCGTCACGCCGCGGTGCGCCGACCCGTTCTACCGGCGGTCCATCCGCGTCTCGATGGGGACGGTGTTCCAGGTGCCGTGGACCCGGATCGACCCGTGGCCCGGGGGGGTGGAGCGGTTGCGCGAGCTCGGGTTCACCACGGCCGCACTGGCGCTCACCGACGAGTCGGTCGGCCTCGACGAGCTGGCGGCCTCACCCCCGGAGCGGCTCGCGCTGGTCCTCGGCACGGAGGGCGACGGGCTGAGCCGGCGGACGCTGGCCGCGGTCGACCTCACCGTGCGGATCCCGATGGCCGGCGGGGTCGACTCGCTCAACGTCGCCGCGGCCGGTGCCGTGGCCGCCTGGGCGCTGCGCGCGCCCTGAGGCAGCGGTGCGGATCGTCGTCTCCGGGACGCACGCCGTCGGCAAGTCGACGCTCGTGTCGGACTTCGCGCTCGCCCACCCCACGTACGTCGTCCTCCCGGACCCGTTCGAGCTCGTCGACGAGGAGGACGCGGCGTCGGCCTGGTCCTTCGTCGCCCAGCTGCACGTGGCCGCCGAGCGGCTGACGGAGTGGGGACCGGGGTCCGACGTGGTCGCCGAGCGCGGGCCGCTCGACCTCCTCGCCTACCTGCGCGCGCTCGACGACCTCGGTCGTGGGTCGGTGGCGCCCGGGCTCCTCGCGACGCTGGAGGCCGGGTCGGCCGAGGCGATGGGGCACGTCGACCTCCTCGTCGTGCTCCCGCTCGACCCGGCGGCCGGCATCTGGGTGCCCGACGACGAGGACCCCGAGCTGCGGGAGGCGATGGACGCGGCCCTGCTCGACCTCGTCGAGGACCCAGACCTCGTCGGTGCGGCCCGCGTCCTCGAGCTCACCGGACCACCCGAGGCCCGGCTGGCACGCCTCACCCGCGCGGTGGACGGCCCGACGCGCCCGGGCTCCTAGCGGACGAGGCGGTCGAGGAGGCGCTCGACCTCGGCGGCGGGGTCGGCCACCGATCCGCCGTGCACCGGCCCGGGCTGCAGCACCGTGGAGCGCGGCGCCGTGATCCAGCCGAACCGCTTGCCCGGGGTGGAGAGCGAGGCATCGACCTCGGACGGCGGGCGGTCGCACATCGTGCCCACGGCCTCGAGGGCGGCGCGCAGGGCGTCGAGGTCGGCGTCGGGGGCGACGGCCCGGATGCGGGGCTCGTCGACGTGCCAGGCGCAGCGCAGCACGCCCGCCGACTGGGAGTGGACGACGACGCCGACGTTGAGGCACTCGCCGCGGTCGACTCGCGGGACGAAGCGCAGCACGACGTACTGGTAGGGGTGGCTCATGCCGCGCCCCCGATCCACGCGGCGGGCTCGGCGAGCCGCAGGGTGAGGTGCTCGACGTACGCGGCCCGCACGGCCTCGGTGTCGGGAAGGCTCGCGGTGGTCTCGAGCCACTCCTCGGGGACGAGCCCCACGACCTCCGCGACGACGTCGGGAGTCACCAGCGGCCCGAGCCGCTCGTGGGTCGCGGCGACCGGGTCGGCGACGGCGGCGAGGACGTGGCCGGTGGGGTCGAAGGGCTGCTCGACGAAACGGCGCACGTTCGGCGGACGGCTCGGCCAGCCGTGGTGGAACCACAGGGACGCCCCGTGGTCGATCGCCCACGTGCGGCCGTGCCAGACGAGGAGGTTGGGGTTGGCCCAGGTGCGGTCGACGTTGGCGGTCCAGGCGTCCAGCCAGAGGATGGCGCCCGCCTCCTCCGCCGACGGCGGGCGCGACCCGTCGTACCCGAACGAGCCCGGGAGGAAGTCGACCCCGAGGTTGCGACCGGGGCTGGCGTTGAGGAGGTCCTGCACCTCCTCGTCGGCCTCGTAGCGGGCGATGGCGGGCGGGAGGTCGACGACGGCGAGCTCGGGCGTGGGGATGCCGACCCGCCGGGCGATCTCCCCGACGAGGACCTCGGCGACGAGGACCTTGCGCCCCTGACCGGCGCCGGAGAACTTCACGACGTAGGTGCCCAGGTCGTCGGCCTCGACGACCCCGGGGAGCGAACCGCCCTCGCGCAGCGGCACGACGTAGCGGGTGGCGGTCACGGACGGGAGCACGTCCTCAGGCTAGCCACCGCCCCGCAGGAGGGGCACGGCGGCCACGAACGGGTGCGGCGCAGGCCAGTAGGGTTGCCGGGGTGAGCACCGAGCAGCGACGCCTCGCCGGCCGCTACGTCCTCGAGACGCCCATCGGGCGTGGCGGGATGGGCGAGGTCTGGCGTGGCACCGACACCGTCCTCGGCCGCGAGGTCGCCATCAAGACCATCGACCTGCGGTCGGTCCACGACGAGACCGGCGCCGCGCGCTTCGAGCGCGAGGCCCGCGCCACCGCGGGGCTGAACCACCCCGGCATCGTCACCGTTCACGACAGCGGGGTCGAGGACGACACCGCCTTCCTCGTCATGGAGCTCCTCCCCGGCCCCTCGCTCGCCGAGCGGCTGCGTGAGGGACCGCTGCCGGTCGAGGAGGTCGTCGCCGTGGGGGAGCAGGTGGCCACCGCCCTCGACGCCGCCCACGCCCGCGGCCTCGTGCACCGCGACATCAAGCCGGGCAACATCGCCTACGCCGAGGACGGGCGCATCCGCGTCCTCGACTTCGGCATCACCCAGCTCGGCGACACCCCCGGCTCGCAGGCCCTCACGGCCACGCACACGGTCATGGGCACGGCCGAGTACCTCGCGCCCGAGCAGGCGCTGGGCGGCCGGGTCGACGGCCGCGCCGACCTCTACGCGCTCGGGTGCGTCCTCTACGCCCTCCTCGTCGGCCACGCGCCGTTCCGCGGCCCCACCCCGGTCGCGACGATGATGATGCACGCCAACGACCCGGTGCCCGACGTCCGCGAGCTGCGCCCGGACACCCCCGACTGGCTCGCCGCGGTCGTCACCGGGCTGCTCGCGAAGGACCCCGACGACCGCCCGATGGGCGCCGCCGCGGTGGCGGCCGCCCTCGGCGACCGCGAGCCCGTCGCAGGGGTCGCCACGACCGTCCTGCCGGCCGCCGCGGCCGGTGCCGCGGGCGCCGCCCTCGGTGCCGACGCGACCCGCCGTCTCGACCGCGTCCCCCCGCCGCCACCTCCCACGGCACCCGTGACCACGGCGCCGCGCCGCGACGACCGTCGTGGTGGCGGCGGCGGGTCGGCGCTCACCTGGCTGCTGGGCATCGTCGCGCTCGTCGCCGTCGGCCTGCTGCTGTGGAACCTGCTCGGGCTGGGCGAGTCCGGCGACCCCGGGGCGTCGCCATCGACCACCCCCGCGTCCTCCACCCCCGCCCCGGCGACCTCGACGCCGGCTCCGACCACCGAGAAGCCATCGCCGACCCCGACGCCGTCGGAGACGGCCGACCTCCAGGGTGACGTCGAGCGCTCGCTCGGGGCCCTCAGCGACGGGATCGCCGACCAGGAGAGCCAGGGCGCCCTGGAGAAGGACGCCGGGAAGAAGCTCAACGACGCCGTCCGCGACGTGCGCCAGGCCCTGCGCAGCGGCGACGAGCCCGACAAGGTCGTGGAGCAGGCCGACAAGGTCGACGAGGAGCTGGGCAAGCTCGTCGCCGACGGGAAGGTCACCGCCGAGACCCAGGCCCAGCTGCAGCCGCTCGTCGACGACCTGCGCAGCAAGGCCCAGGCGTACGCCGACGGGAGCTGACCGCGGCGCCGGCCACGGAGCCCACGACACGACGAAGGCCCCGAACCACGTGTGGTTCGGGGCCTTTCGCTGGTGTCCGAGGGGGGACTTGAACCCCCATGCCCGATAAAGGGCACTAGCACCTCAAGCTAGCGCGTCTGCCAATTCCGC
Organism: Oryzobacter telluris; assembly: GCF_043099285.1. Lineage (GTDB taxonomy): Bacteria > Actinomycetota > Actinomycetes > Actinomycetales > Dermatophilaceae > Oryzobacter > Oryzobacter telluris. Next base: position 2,231,037 of record NZ_CP170723.1, read on the forward strand.
CACCCGGACGAGTGCTGCGGGCCAGGCCGGGGAGGCCTGCCTGCGGACCGGAACATTACACGGTGAGCGGCGTGATCCGAAATCGCGGGGGTCGCCCGCGGGTCGTCCCCGGGTCGATCCCCGACGGCGCCGCCGAGCGCGGGGTCAGGCGTCGAGGGCGCCCTCGTACCAGTGCGGTCCGATGCCCTCGGCGAGCTCGGGGGAGGGCCTCACCACGCGTCGCGACGTCCCGTGGGCGGCCATGATGTCGGCGAGCCGGTCGAGCCGCTCGGCCGCCGTCCGGCAGCCCTGGGCCCGCACCTCGGCCGGGTACCGGCCGACACCGTCGCCCCAGATGGCGCGCCCGGCCATGAAGCCGATGGCGCCGGCCCGCGCCCCGATCTCGAGCTGCTGGGCGAAGCCGTCGAAGGTCACCCCGGCCGACAGCAGGACCCACGGCCCGTCCACCGCGGCGTCGAGCGCCTCGCACGCCTCGGCCGCCCGTGCCCGACCGTGCTCGGTCCCGATGAGCGTGGGGAACTCCATCTTCATGATGTCGCCACCGGCCCGCCGGTAGCTGGCGCCGGCCGCGAGGACGCTCGCGGTGCGGGTGTCCTGCACGGCGGGGTCCTCGAGCGACTCGCCCTCGCGGGGGAACCACAGGGGCTCGAGGACGAGGGGCAGCTGGAGCCGGGTGCACTCTGCCGCGACCTCGGCGACGACGGCGTGGTGCCGCTCCTGCAGCTCGTCGGGGTCGTCGTGCCGGTGGAAGACGACGAGCTTCGCGGCATCGGCGCCGAGGGCCGCCAGGCGTTCGGGTCCCCAGCCGGGCTTGAGCCGTAGCTCGAGGTCGAAGCCAGTGGCCGTGCCGGGTGCGTGATAGAGGTCCTCGAGGCCGGAGATGAGGCCGACGTCGCGGGGGAGGGCGCCGCCCGCGACCGCCTGGGCGAACGACGTGGCGGGGTCGAGGAGGAGCGCGGTGGCGTGCGGCGCCATCGCCGCCACCAGCTCGAGCTTGGACTCCACGACCTCCTCGTGCGTCACCGTCGAGAGGTCGTCGTCGAAGAGCACGCGGTACGACTCGGGGTGGTCGATGGCCGCGACCCTGATCCACCCGTCGGCGTCCGAGATGCGTGCGGTGCGCCGCAGCGTGCCGAGACCGGACAGGATTGACGCGTCGCTCATGCCTCCCTACGGTACCCATCACCATGGCCACGTGGGTTGACGTCGGAATCGACTGCGGGACAACAGTCACCAAGGCGGTCGCTGTCGACGACGACGGCACCGTCCTCACCTGCGCGGTCCGGCCCACCCGGTGGGACACCTCGGGACCCGACCGGTCGGAGCGTGACGTGGCCGCCCTCCTGGCCGACGTCGACGACGTCCTCGCCGAGGTCTGTGCCTCCGTCCCCGGCGCGCGGGTCCGGTCGGTGGGGGTCTGCTCCATCGCGGAGTCGGGTGTCCTCCTCGCCGACGACGGCAGTGTCCGCAGCCGGATGATGGCGTGGCACGACGCCCGCGGGGCGCACCAGGCGGCCTCCCTCGACCCCGGGCTCGCTGCCCTGTTCCCCGCCCGGACCGGCCTGTCGGTGAGCCCCGTGCCGACGCTGTTCAAGCTCCTCTGGTTGCGCGACGAGGGCGGCGTCGACCTGCACGGCCTCACCTGGCTCGGGGTGGCCGATGCCGTGGTCCACCACCTCGGCGCCCCGGCCAACTGCGAGCGGTCGCTCGCGGGGCGCACCGGGCTGCGCGACGTGCACGACGACGGCCCGTGGTCCCCGGCATTCGCGCTGCTCGGGGTCGGCACCGACCTCCTTCCTCCGGTGGTCACCGCCGGAGCGGCGATCGGCAGCGTCCGGGCCGACCACCCGGTGGCCGCCGCCCGCGGAGCCGTCCTCACCCTCGCCGGGCTGGACCACCTCGCCGCCGCCGTGGCCGTGGGCGCGGAGGAGGTGGGGAGCGTGTGCGACTCGATCGGCACGGCCGAGGCCCTCACCGCGACCCTCGCCGCACCCCCACCGCCCGACGCGCTCGCGACCCTGGTGTCGCACCACGCCTCGGCCCACGCCCACGTCCTCGACGGCGCGACCTGCGTCATCACCGGGCTGCGCACGGGCCTCGTCCTCGACCACGTGCTGACCCGCCTGGGCGCCCGCACCCGCGAGGAGCGCCTCGCCCTCGACGCCGCGGCCCGGGGTGTGGCCCCGGAGCCCGGCGTCGGGCTCGCCGGCACCTCGCTCGACGCCGACCGCGGTGTGTCGGCAACCTGGCCCGATGGCACGACCCCGGCGGCGGCGTGGGCCGGCGCGCTCGCCGTCCTCCGGGAGGGGGTGGCGTCGCGGCTCGCCGCCGTGCGCGAGGCCGGCGGGTCGGTCGACCACCTCGTCGTGACGGGCGGCTGGGCGCACCTGGCGACCGTCCTGGACAGCCGCCGCGACCTCGCGGCGCGGATGACCGTGGTCGCCCTCGACGAGCCCGGCGCCGTCGGCTCGGCCCGCTTCGGGCGCTGGGCGGCGGAGCAGGGGGACGGCACCGACCCGACGCGACAGCGCGGTCCTGCCCCCGGCTGGTTCGGCCCGCCACGCGCCTAGGGTGGAACCCATGACCGCCACCGACACCGCCACCAGCCGTCCCGAGGACGAGGTCGTCCGGATCTGCCGCGAGCTCATCCGCATCGACACGAGCAACTACGGCGACGGCAGCGGGCCGGGGGAGGCCGCGGCCGCGGCCTACGTCGTCGAGCAGCTGCGGGAGGTGGGGCTCGAGCCACAGACCTTCGAGAGCGACCCGGGCCGGGTCAGCGTCGTCGTCCGGATCCCCGGTGCCGACCGCGAGCGGGGGGCGCTGTGCGTCCACGGCCACCTCGACGTCGTGCCCGCCAACGCCGCGGACTGGTCGGTCGACCCGTTCGCGGGTGAGGAGCGCGACGGCTGCATCTGGGGCCGCGGCGCGGTCGACATGAAGGACATGGACGCGATGATCCTGTCGGTCGTCCGGCACCTGGCTCGCACCGGCACGGTGCCGCCGCGTGACCTCGTCGTCGCCTTCTTCGCCGACGAGGAGGCCGGCGGCACCAAGGGGTCGCACTTCCTCGTGGGCCAGCACCCCGAGCTCTTCGAGGGCGTCACCGAGGCGATCAGCGAGGTCGGCGGGTACAGCGTCACCCTCACCGACAAGGAGGGGAAGGAGCGGCGCACCTACCTGCTCCAGACCGCCGAGAAGGGCATCGCCTGGCTGCGGATGACGGCCCACGGCCGCGCCGGCCACGGCTCGGTCCCCAACGACGAGAACGCGATCGTCCGCCTCGCCGAGGCCATCGCCCGGATCGCCGCCCACAAGTGGCCGCGCGAGTACATCCCGTCGGTGCGCACCCTGCTCGACGGCCTCTCCGAGCTCACCGGCACCGGCTGGTCCGACGAGGACCTCGAGGAGCTGCTCGCCCACCTCGGCGGGGCGCAGGGGTTCGTGCGCGGCACGCTCCAGGACACGAGCAACGTCACCATGCTCGACGCCGGCTACAAGCACAACGTCGTCCCCCAGCACGCGTCAGCCAACGTCGACTGCCGCTTCCTCCCCGGCCACGAGGAGGACCTGCTCGCCACCATCCGCGAGCTGGCGGGCGAGCACGTCGACGTCGAGGTGCTGCACCGCGACATCGCGCTCGACGCGCCGTTCGAGGGCGCCCTCGTCGAGGCCATGGTCGCGGCCCTGCGCACCGAGGACCCCGACGCCGAGGTGCTGCCCTACTGCCTCTCCGGAGGCACCGACAACAAGGCGCTGTCGCTGCTCGGCGTCACCGGCTACGGGTTCGCCCCCCTGCGGCTGCCGGCCGACCTCGACTTCGCGCCGATGTTCCACGGCATCGACGAGCGGGTGCCCGTGGAGTCGCTCCACTTCGGCGCGCGGGTGCTCCTGCGGCTGCTGGAGACCTGCTGACGCGCCACGCCCGGGCGCGGCGTCAGCCGTGGGTGATGCCGGCGTGTCGTGGCCGGATGATGCGGCGCCGCAACCAGGTCCGCGTCCGGCCCCCGACGTAGACCACGGAGCGCTCCAGCTCCCAGCGGCCGTACTCGGCGTGCTCGGTCAGCCGGCGCCGGATGTCGCCCCGCTGCGTGTCCCGTCCGAACGACAGGACGAGGTACTCGTACTCGACCACCGCCACATTGTGCTCCAGGACCGGTACGGTCGGAACCATGTCCGCCGACCCGCGTGCCGCACTGACCCAGCTCGTTGCCGCTCTCGAGCGCCACCTCGAGGCCAGCAGCACCCGCCACGGCGAGGACGACCCCACGGTCGTCGCGGCGTACGAGGACCTCGCTGACGCCTTCGAGGAGTACGACGGCGCCCTCTACGACGCCTACGGGGAGATGACCCCCCTCGACATCTACACCGGCGATGAGGCCGGTGACGATGACGATGAAGATGACGACGAAACCGACGGGGACGACCCGGACGGCGACGGCGAGGACGGCGACGAGCTCGACGACCACGACGACGAGGACGGCGACGACACCCGCCTGTTCACCGGCCTCGACGACGACATCGAGTACGAGGACGACCGGAACCGCTGAGCCGCAGGGCTGCCCAGCCCAGAGGCCTCAGCCGTGCTCGGCCGAGACCTCGTCGAGCGCCACGACGATCTGGTCGGGCAGTTGGACGTCCTCGGACTCGAGCAGCGCGGCGAGCTGCTTCGGCGTGCGCGGACCGATGATCGGCGCGATGACGCCCGGCCGGTCGCGGACCCAGGCGAGGGCGACGACGGCGGGGGAGACACCGAGGCCCTTCGCCGCGGTGTGCACGGCGTCGACGACGCCGCGCGTGTGGTCGCCGACGTGCCGCCCCGCGAACCGGGCGAACTCGTCGGAGGCGAGCCGGGAGTCCGCGGCGACCGTGGTGCGGTAGCGACCCGCGAGGACGCCTCGGCCCAGCGGTGACCAGGGGAGCAGCCCGAACCCGAGGTGGGCGGCGGCGTCGACGAGCTCGCGCTCGGGTGAGCGCGCCACGAGGCTGTACTCGACCGAGTTCGCCACCAGCGGCACCTTCTCCTGCGCGAGCAGCGACATCGTGCGCGCGGCCTGCCAGCCGGAGTGGTTCGACACCCCCACGTACCGGGCGCGCCCGGACCGGTGCGCGTGCACCAGCGCGTCGACGGTCTCCTCGATCGGGGTGTTCTCGTCCCAGGTGTGGGCGACCCAGACGTCGACGTGGTCGGTGCGCATCCGGCGCAGCGAGGTCTCGAGCTGCGCGAGCATCGCCCGGCGCGAGCAGTCGACGACCCGCGCGCCCGTGGCGCGGCTGATCCCCGACTTCGTGACGATGACGACCTCGTCGCGGTCGGCGCCCTCGAGCAGGTCGCCGATGATCTCCTCGCTGACCCCGCCGGCGTAGCCGTGGGCCGTGTCGATGAGGGTGCCGCCGGCCGCGCGGAAGGCGCTGAGCAGGTCGCTCGCGTCCTCGGGGGAGGTGCGGGTGCCCCACGCCATGGTGCCCAGCGCCAGCCGGGACACGGTGAGTCCGGAGGCCCCGAGACGGCGGGTGAGCATGGCGTGGACCCTATCGGGGGCCACCTCGATACCGTTGGCGCCATGCGGCTCGGGATCATGTGCGGTTACGCGGGAATGGGCCTGGGCCCGGGGACGGTCGAGCTGGTCCGGGAGGCCGAGCGCCTCGGGTACGCGCAGGCGTGGGTCGCCGAGGCCTACGGGTCCGACGCCCCCACCGTCCTCGCCTGGCTCGGCGCCCAGACCGAGACGATCGGCCTCGGCGCGGGCATCATGCAGATCCCCGCGCGCACCGCCGCGATGACCGCGATGACCGCGGCCACCCTCGACACGCTCACGAACGGGCGCTTCCTCCTCGGGCTCGGCGTCTCGGGGCCGCAGGTCAGCGAGGGCTGGCACGGGGTGCGGTTCGCCCGCCCCCTGGCCCGCACTCGCGAGTACGTCGACGTCGTCAGGATGGCGCTGCGGCGCGACCAGGTGCGCTACGACGGCGACTTCATCACGCTGCCGCTGCCCGACGGGCCGGGCAAGGCGCTCAAGCTGACCTTGCGCCCGCCGCGCCCGGACCTGCCGATCTACCTGGCCGCCGTCGGACCGCAGAACCTGCGCCTCGCCGGGGAGGTGGCCGACGGGTGGCTGGCCGTCTTCCTGTCGCCGGAGCACTGCGCCGACCAGATGGCAGCCGTGCGCGCCGGCCGGGAGAAGGCTGGCGCGGGGGAGCCGGGTGACCCGATGGCGGGCTTCGACGTCGTCGCCACGGTGCCCGTCGTCGTCACCGACGACCTCGAGGCCGGTCGCGCCGCCGTCGCCGACTACACGGCCCTCTACATCGGTGGCATGGGCAGCCGCGAGCAGAACTTCTACAACCAGCTGGCCCGGCGGATGGGCTTCGACGACGCGGCCGACCGCATCCAGGACCTCTACCTCGAGGGGCGTCCCCGCGACGCCGCCGCGGCCGTCCCGTTCGAGCTCGTCGACCAGACCGCCCTGGTCGGGCCGCCCGCGCGGATCGCCGAGCGTCTCGCCCGGTACGCGGCCGCGGGCGTGAGCACCGTGTCGGTCGCGCCGTACGCGCGGACCCCGCAGGAGCAGGCCGCCGTCCTCGGTGTCGTCGCCGACGCCGCAGCCTCCCTCACCTGACCCAGACCTGCTGCGTAGGGTGCTCCCCGTGCCCGTCGAACTGAGCTACCTCCAGGCCGTCATCCTCGGGATCGTCGAGGGACTCACCGAGTTCCTCCCGATCTCCTCCACCGGTCACCTGACCATCGCCGAGCAGCTGCTCGGCCTGCCGGTCGACGACAAGGCGGTCACGGCCTACACGGCGATCATCCAGGTCGGCGCCATCGCGGCGACCTTCCTCTACTTCGCGAGGAAGATCGCCCGGCTGTTCATGGCGTGGGTCAACGGACTGCTGACCGCGGAGAAGCGCGAGGACCCCGACTACACCCTCGCGTGGGCGGTCATCGTCGGCTCGCTGCCCGTGGGCGTCGTCGGCTTCCTGGCCCGCGACGTCATCTCCGGGGCGCTGCGCAGCCTGTGGGTCGTCGCGGCGGCGCTCGTGCTGTGGAGCATCGTCATCTGGGTCGCCGAGCAGCGACACGACGTCCTGGAGAAGCAGGGCCGGCAGCGCGACGAGCACGGCGTGACCGTCAGGGACGGGCTCGTCATCGGTCTCGTGCAGTGCTTCTCGCTCATCCCGGGCGTCTCGCGCTCCGGCGCCACCATCTCGGCCGGGCTGATGCGCGGCATCGACCGGGTCACCGCCACCGAGCTGTCGTTCTTCATGGCGATCCCCGCACTCACCGCGGCCGGCCTGTTCGAGCTCGCCCGCGGCTTCGACGACGTCGTGGCGCTCGGTGTCGGGCAGATGCTCGTCGGCATCGTCGTGGCCTTCGGGACGGCCTACGCCTCGATCGCGTGGCTGCTGAAGTTCGTCGCGTCCAACTCGCTGCGGCCCTTCATCTGGTACCGCGTCGCCCTCGGCGTCCTCGTCGCCATCGCCCTGTCGGCCGGCTGGATCGCGGCCACCTGACCCGGGTCAGAGCCAGCCGGACTTCCGGAAGGCCCGGTAGAGCCCGCCGCACGCCACGCCCATCACGGCGAGCACGATGAAGTATCCGTACTGCCAGCGCAGCTCGGGCATGTTGTCGAAGTTCATCCCGTAGACGCCGGCGATCATCGTCGGCACCGCGGCGATGGCGACCCACGCCGAGATGCGGCGCATGTCGGCGTTCTGCTGCACCGAGATCTGGGCCAGGTGCGCACCGAGGACGTCGGTGAGCAGCCGGTCGTAGGACTCGACGTGGTCGATGACGCCGTGCAGGTGGTCGGCGACGTCGCGCATGAGAAGGCGCAGCTCGCCCTCGGGCACGGGGCTGCGGTCGGAGCGGTGCAGCAGCTGGAGCGGGACCGACAAGGGGGCCGCCGCCCGGCGGAACTCCAGCACCTCGCGCTTGAGCCGGTAGATGGCCGCCGAGTCCATCGGGTCGCCCGAGAACACCCGGGTCTCGATCTCGTCGAGGTCGGTGCCGATCTCCTCGTCGATGGCGCGGTAGCTGTCGACGACGCCGTCCATGATCGCGTGGAGGACGGCCATCGGTCCCAGCCGCAGCCGGTCGGGCTGGGCCTCGAGCTCGTGGCGCAGGCCGGCGAGCGGGCCCGCCTCGCCCCGGCGCACGGTGACGACGAACCGGTCGCCGACGAAGACCATGAGCTCGCCGGTCTCGATGTCGGAGGTCTCCTCGACGTACCGCAGCGGCTTGAGGACGACGAAGACCGTGGTGTCGTAGAGCTCGATCTTGGCGCGCTGGCGGCCCTTGACCGCGTCCTCCACGGCGAGCGGGTGCAGCTGCAGCTCGTCGTCGACGTCGTCGAACTCGGCCTGGGTGGGGTCCTTGAGCCCGATCCACAGGAAGTCGCCGGGGTCCCCGGTGGCGCGGATGGCCGCCAGCTCGTCGCTGAGGTCGCCGCACGGCATCCGCGTGCCGCCGAGGTAGAGGGCCTGGTCCACGATCACGTCGCCCATTGTGCGGCTGGGCGGGACCGCGCGGACGACTTCCCGACGGCGCGCCGGTCGGCCGTCGTCGCGGACACCTACAGTTGGGCCTCGTGGCCACCGTCCTGCTCCTGCGTCACGGTCACTCGACCGCCAACGCCGCGGGCGTCCTCGCGGGGTGGAGCGAGGGGATCGGACTCACCGACACCGGGCGCGAGCAGGCCGGGCGCGTGGGGGAGCGGCTGGCGCCCATCACCGTGGCGCGCGCCGTCTCGAGTCCGCTCCAGCGCTGCCTGGAGACGGTGGCCCTGGCGCTGCCCGACCACGGCGTGACGACGGACGAGCGGCTGGGCGAGTGCCACTACGGCGGATGGACGGGACGCCGCCTCGCCGACGCCGCCAAGGACCCGCTGTGGCGCGTCGTGCAGGACGACCCCGCCAACGCGATGTTCCCGCCGCACGACGACTTCGCGTCGGAGTCGTTGGGGGACATGGCAGCCCGCGTCATCGGGGGAGTGCGGGCGCTCGACGCCGAGGTCGAGGCCGAGCACGGGGCTGATGCCGTGTGGCTCGCGGTCAGCCACGGCGACCCCATCAAGTCAGTGGTCGCGGAGGCCGTGGGGGCCGGACTCGCCGGCCTCCAGCGGGTGCGCGTCGACCCCGGCAGCGTGACCGCCGTGCACATCACCGCGACCCGGATGGTGCTGCTCGCGAGCAACACCGTGCTCGGCGACCTCGGCCCACTCGTGGCGCGGCCACGGCACGCCCCGCCAGGTGACTCCGAGGTCGGCGGCGGCGCCGGCTGACCCCCGGCCTTGATCGGCGCCGCTGTTGCGAATAATGTGCAACAAGCGGTGTGGACGGAGCACGACGTCGGCCTCGCGCAGACCTGACCCGACCACCAGGAGCGCCCATGCACGTCCCCGACGGCTTCCTCGACGCCACGACGTCGGTCGCCACGCTGGCCGTCGCCGGGGTGGCGGTCGCCGGCTCGCTGGCGCGGGCTGCCAAGGAGGAGGTCGACGACCGCACGGCCCCGCTGGCCGGCCTCGTCGCCGTGTTCGTCTTCGCCTCCCAGATGCTGAACTTCCCCGTGGGCGCCGGGACCTCCGGCCACCTCATCGGCGCCGTGCTCGCGGCCGTGCTCGTCGGCCCCGCCACCGCCACCCTCTGCCTCACGGTCGTGCTCGCCGTGCAGGCCTTCCTCTTCGCCGACGGCGGCGTCTCCGCCATCGGCAGCAACGTGCTGCTCATGGGCGTCGTCGCCGTGTGGGTCGGCTACGGCGCCTTCCGCGTCGCGCTGGCGCTGCTGCCGACGCGCGTGTGGTCGGTGCCGGTCGCCGCCGGTGTCGGGGCGTTCGTCAGCGTCCCGGGCGCTGCCCTCGCCTTCGTCGGCCTCTACGCCGTCGGCGGTGCCGTGCCGATCCCGCTCTCGACGTTCGCCCTGACGATGGGCGGCTGGCACGTCCTCATCGGGCTGGGGGAGGCGCTCATCACCGTGTTCGCGGTGTCGAGCATCCTCGCCGCCCGTCCCGACCTCGTGCGCGGCGCCCGCGGCACGCTGCCCGCCCTCGAGCTGCGGACGCCCGAGGTCGTGCGGTGAGCGCCCCCACGCGGCCGGCCACCCGTCGCGCCAGCACGCGGACGGTGGTCGTCGTCGGCCTCGCCGTCAGCCTGCTCCTCGCCGCCGTCGTCTCCTTCTACGCCTCGGGCCACCCCGACGGCCTCGAGTTCGTCTCGCGCACCCTGGGGTTCGGCGACGCCGCCCGCTCCTCCGCCACCGCGGGCTCGCCGCTGGCCGGCTACACCGTGCGTGGTGTCTCCGACGCCCGGGTGTCCGGGGGCCTCGCGGGAGTCGCGGGCGTCCTGGCCACGGGCCTGGTCATGGCCGCGCTCGTCGTCCTGCTGCGCCGCCTCGCGCGGCGCCGGCGGGACTGACGTGGGGTCGGGCCACTCCTCCCACCTGCACGTCGACGGCGACACCGCGCTCCACCGCCTGCCGCCGCACGCCAAGCTCGTCGGGCTGGTCGCCTTCGTGCTCCTCGTCGTCTCGGTGCCCCCTGGGGCCTACCGCGCGCTCCTCGGCCTCCTCGTCGTCGCGCTCGCGGTGCTGCTGGGCACCCGGGTCCCGCCGCGCCACCTCCTGCCGCGGCTGGCGGTCGAGACGCCCTTCGCCGTGTTCGCGGTGGTGCTGCCCTTCGTGGCGGTCGGCCCGCGCGTCGACCTCGGCCCGTTCCGGGTGTCCGAGGCGGGCCTGGCGGCGGCGGTCGCCCTGCTGCTCAAGGGGACGTGCGGGGTCGTCGCCGCGGTGACGTTCGCCGTCACCACCCGCCCGCGCGACCTCGTGCACGCCCTGCAGCACCTGCGGGTCCCCGACCCGCTCGTCCTCATCGTGTCGTTCATGGTCCGCTACGTCGACGTCGTCGGCGACCAGATGCGCCGGATGAAGGTCGCGCGCGCCTCGCGCGGGTTCACCCCGCGCTCGGTGCGGGCCTGGCCGGCCCTGGCGGCGAGCACCGGCGCCCTCTTCATCCGCAGCTACGAGCGGGGGGAGCGGGTGCACCTGGCGATGGTGAGCCGGGGGTGGAGCGGGCGGCTCCCGGTCACGCACCCGCTGTCGGCAGGTCCCGCCCAGTGGGCCCTCGCGCTGGCGCCCGCCCTCGTCGCGGGCGTGGTCTCGGTGGCGGTGCGTGCCGCGTGAGCGTCCCCGTCCTCGACCTGCGGCAGGTGGCCTACGCCTACCCGGGCGGTCACCAGGCCCTGTTCGGCGTCGACCTCCACGTGCACCCGGGGGAGCGGGTCGCCCTCCTCGGGCCCAACGGGGCGGGCAAGACGACCCTCGTCCTCCACCTCAACGGGGTCCTGAAGCCCGGGCACGGGTCGGTCACGGTCTCCGGCCTGCCGGTCACCGACGCCAACCTGCTCGAGGTGCGGCGCCGGGTCGGGCTGGTCTTCCAGGACCCGGACGACCAGCTCTTCATGCCCACGGTGCGCGACGACGTCGCCTTCGGCCCGGCCAACCTCGGGATCCGCGGGGCCGAGCTCGACGCCCGCGTGACCGAGGCGCTGGCGGCCGTCGGCGTGGCCGACCTGGCCGACCGGGCCCCGCACCACCTGTCCTTCGGGCAGCGCCGACGGGTCGCGATCGCCACGGTGCTGGCGATGCGCCCCGAGATCCTCGTCCTCGACGAGCCGTCGTCGAACCTCGACCCCGCGTCGCGCCGTGAGCTCGCCGACATCCTGCGCGGGCTCCCGGTGACGCTGCTCATGGTGACCCACGACCTCCCGTACGCCCTCGAGCTGTGCTCCCGGTCGGTGGTGCTGTCGGGGGGCACGGTCGTCGCCGACGGCCCGACGCGCGAGGTGCTGAGCGACGCAGACCTCATGGCGCGCCACCGCCTCGAGCTGCCCGTCGGGTTCTCGATCTAGGGTGTCGTCCATGGCAGCAACCGTCTTCGACCCGCCGGAGCGCTTCGTCGCCGGCACCGTCGGGCCTCCCGGGGGACGCACCTTCTTCCTCCAGGCCAGTGGCGAGGGCCGGCTCGTCTCGGTCTCGCTCGAGAAGGTCCAGGTGAGCGTCCTCGCGGACCGCGTCAACGACCTCCTCGACGCGCACGCCGAGGGGACCGCGACCGAGGTGCTGGGCCCGGGCGACACCGACCCGCTCGCCACCCCCATCGAGGACGAGTTCCGCGTCGACACCCTCGCGCTCACCTGGGACACCCAGCGGGCGTCGGTCGTCATCGAGTGCCACGACGCCGACCCCGAGGAGGCGCCCGAGGAGTCCCTCCAGACCCTCAGGGTGGTCCTGACGCCCGAGGCGGCTCGGGCCTTCGCCCGCCGGTGCGGCGCCGTGGTCTCCGCGGGGCGCCCGGCCTGCCCGTTCTGCGGCCAGCCGCTCGACCCCACCGGCCACATCTGCCCTCGTGCCAACGGCTACCGACGCTGAGCTCGAGCAGGTCCTGACCGCGGGCGACCTCACCCCGGTCGGCCGGCTCGCGGACTCCTCCAACGGCGCCCTCCTCTGCTCGGTCGACGACGGTGCGGACGGCGTCCTCGTCATCCACAAGCCCGAGCTCACCGAGCGGCGCCTGTGGGACTACCCCGACGGCACCCTCGTCGCGAGGGAGCGGGCCGCCTACCTCGTCAGCGCCGCCGGTGGGTTCGACGTCGTGCCCCCCACCGTCCTGCGCGACGGACCGCACGGCCGCGGCTCGGTGCAGCTCTGGGTCGGCCCGGTGGAGGGCGAGCCGGAGCCGCTCGTCGACGTCACGTCCGCGGCCGACGTGCCCGACGGCTGGGTCGTCGTGCTGTCGGGGGAGACCCCCGACGGCGAACCGGTGGTCGTCTCGCACGCCCCGCACCCCGCCCTGCGGACCGTGGCCGTGCTCGACGCCGTGCTCAACAACTCCGACCGCAAGGGCGGGCACCTGCTGCGCGACGGTGACGGCGTGCGGGGGTGCGACCACGGGGTGAGCCTCGGGGTCGAGCCGAAGCTGCGCACCGTGCTGTGGGGCTGGGCCGGACAGGACGTCCTCGACACCGACCTGGCCCGGGTCGAGGCCCTGCGCGACGCCCTGCGGGGTGACCTCACCGACGCCCTCCACGAGCTCCTCACCGTCCCCGAGGTCGAGGCGCTGCAGGCCCGGACCGAGCACCTGCTGCGCACCCGCCGGCACCCGCTGCCCTCACCGGGCTGGCCCGCCATCCCGTGGCCCGCCCTCTAGGCCGACCGGCGACCGAAGGCGTGGGTGGCGCACCGTAGGCTTGCCCGGTGAAGTCGTGGCCCGCCCCCTTCGTCCCGGCCGTGCCCGGCCACGGCGAACCCCTCCGCCTGTTCGACACGCAGAGCGCCTCCGTGCGCCCGGTCGACCCCGGACCCACGGCGCGCCTGTACGTCTGCGGCATCACCCCGTACGACGCGACCCACCTCGGGCACGCGGCCACGTACGTGACCTTCGACCTCGTCGGCCGTGCCCTGCGCGACGCCGGGCACGAGGTCGCCTACGTGCAGAACGTCACCGACGTCGACGACCCGCTGCTCGAGCGCGCCGCCCGGGACGGGCGTGACTGGCGCGAGCTGGCCACGGCCGAGATCGACCTCTTCCGCGAGGACATGACCGCCCTCGCCGTGCTGCCCCCGGACCACTACGTCGGCGTCGTCGAGGCCATGCCGCAGATCGCGGCGGCCGTGCGCGACCTCCTCGAGCGCGGCCGCGCCTACCTCGTCCCGGTCCCCGACGGCGAGGGCAGCGGCTCCGACGTCTACCTCGACCTCGCGACCACCCCCGACTTCGGGTCGGTCTCGGGCTGGACCCGTGAGCAGATGGCCGAGGTGTTCGCCGAGCGCGGGGGAGACCCCGACCGCGCGGGCAAGCGCGACCCCTTCGACCCCCTGCTGTGGCGGGCGCACCGCGAGGGTGAGCCGTCGTGGGACGACGAGGTGCTCGGCGCGGGCCGCCCCGGCTGGCACGTCGAGTGCACCGCCATCGCGCTGGACCGGCTCGGCGACGCCATCGACGTCCAGGGCGGCGGCAGCGACCTCGTCTTCCCGCACCACGAGATGAGCGCCGTGCAGGCCACCGCGCTCACCGGCGACGCGGTCTTCGCACGGCACTACGTCCACCAGGCGATGGTGGGCTTCGAGGGCGCGAAGATGAGCAAGTCCAAGGGCAACCTCGTCCTCGTCTCGAAGCTGCGCGCCGACGGGGTCGACCCGATGGCGATCCGGCTCGTCCTCCTCGCCCGGCACTACCGCCGCGACTGGGAGTACACCCCCGACCTCCTCGAGACCGCGCAGGCCCGCCTGGACCGGTGGCGCGAGGCGCTGTCGGTGAACCTGGGCGCTGACGCCACCGACACCATCGCCGAGGTCCGGGCCGCGGTCGCCGACGACCTCGACACCCCGCGGGCGCTCGCCGCCGTGGACGCCTGGGCCGAGAAGACCCTCGGCGGCGCGTGGGACGAGCAGGGGGCGCCCGGCCTGGTGTCGCGCACCGTCGACGCCGTCCTCGGCATCCGCCTCTGAGCACGAGGCCGAGGCAAGTGCTCGGCTACTGCTGCGGCTCGTCGGTGCCGCGACGGCGCAGGTACTTCTCGAACTCCTTGGCGATGGCGTCGCCGCTCGCCTCGGGGAGGTCTGCGGTGTCCTGGGCCTCCTCGAGCGACTCGACGTACTCGGCGACCTCGGCGTCGGACTGCGCGAGCTCGTCGATGCCGCGCTCCCACGCGTGGGCGTCCTCGTCGAGCTCTCCGTGCTCGATCGGCGCGTCGAGGAGCTCCTCGATCCGGCTGACGAGCGCGGCCGTGGCCTTCGGCGACGGGCTGTGCCCGGCGTAGTGCGGGACCGCGGCCCAGCAGGACACCGACGGCACGCCCACCTGGGTGGCGGCGTCGGCCAGCACGCCGACGATGCCCGTGGGGCCCTCGTACGTGCTCATCTCGAGGTCGTGGCGGTGGCGGGTGTCCTCGTGGTCGGAGGTCGCCGTGACGGGGATGGGGCGGCTGTGGGCGACGTCGGCCATGAGCGCACCGAGGGTGATGACCATGGACACGTCGGCGGCCTGGGCGAGCTCCATCAGCTCGATGGCGAACGCGCGCCAGCGGAACGAGGGCTCGACGCCCTGCACGAGGACGACGTCGCGCCCCAGCGGGGTGTTCGTGGCGATGAGGACGCGGGTGGTGCGCCAGCTGATCCGGCGACGGCCGTTCTCGAGGACGACCCGCGGCCGGTTGACCTGGAAGTCGTAGTAGTCCTCCGGGTCGAGCGCGGCGACCACCTCGGCGTCGAAGACCTCCGCGAGGTGCTCGATGACGGCACTGGCGGCCTCACCGGCGTCGTTCCACCCCTCGAACGCCGCGATCATCACCGCGTCGTGCAGCTCGGGCAGGTCCTCCAGCTCGATCACCGCGCCTCCTCTCGTCAGAGCACCACCCTACGGCTCCCTAGAGTGGTCTCCCGTGAGCCTCCCCGCAGCCGTTCTCTGGGACATGGACGGAACCCTCGTCGACACCGAGCCCTACTGGATCTCCGCCGAGCACGCCATCGTCGAGGAGCACGGCGGGACGTGGAGCGACGAGTACGCCCACCAGCTCGTCGGCAACGACCTCATGGTCTCGGCGGTCTTCATCAAGGAGCACGGCAACGTCCCGTGGAGCCCCGAGCAGATCATCGACGAGCTCCTGGCGCGCGTCGTCGCGCGGGTGCGCGAGCACGTGCCGTGGCGCCCCGGCGCCCGTGAGCTGCTCGCCTCCCTCGCCGAGGCCGGCGTCCCCAGCGCCCTGGTGACGATGTCGTGGCGCAGCCTCGCCGATGCCGTCGTCTCGGCGCTGCCCGAGGGGTCCTTCGCCGCCGTCGTCACGGGCGACGAGGTCTCGCACGGCAAGCCGCACCCGGAGCCCTACCGGGCGGCCGCGCGCCTGCTCGGGGTCGAGGCCGCGGACTGCGTGGCCATCGAGGACTCGCCCACCGGGGTCCGGTCTGCCGTCGCCGCCGGCGTCCCCACGATCGCCGTGCCCCACGTCGTGCCGGTGCCCGAGCAGGCTGGTGCGGTGCACCTCGACTCGCTGGCCGGCATCACCCCCGAGCTGCTCGCGCAGCACGCGGCCACCGTCCGCAGCGGCGGCTGAGGCCTCACTCCTCGTCCGGCTGCACCCCACCGCTGTTCGCGGGGTCGAGCGCGATGCTCGACGCGCCTTCGGGCAGCGGCGGGGGAGTACCACCCCAGGCCGGGCACAGGTCGCGGAAGTCGCACCAGTCGCACAGGCGCGAGGTGCGCGGCCTCCAGTCGCCGGTCTGCGCGTTGCGCACCACGGCGTCCCAGATGGCCCGGATGTTGCGCTCGATGGCGAGCAGGTCGTGCTCGTCGGGGGTGTAGCGCACGACCTCGCCGTTGCCGAGGTAGACGAGCTGGAGCAGCTTGGGCACCTCGCCGTGGATGCGCCAGAGCACCAAGGCGTAGAACTTCATCTGGAACAGCGCCTTGGCCTCGAACAGCTCGCTTGGGGAGCGGCCGGTCTTGTAGTCGACGACCCGCATCGCGCCGTCGGGGGCGACGTCGAGCCGGTCGACGTAGCCGCGCAGGGTGAGGCCCTCGATCTCGGTCTCGACGTAGAGCTCGCGCGCCGCCGGTTCGAGCCGGGTGGGGTCCTCGAGGTCGAACCACTGCTCCACGAGCGTGCGGGCGCCGGCGAACCACGCCTCCTCGGTGAGCTGCTCGTCGTCGGCGATCATCGTGCCGAGCTCGGGGCGCTCGTCGACCAGGGCCCGCCAGCGCGGCTCGAGCAGGGCGGCCGCCGCCTCGGTGGTGCGCTCGGCCGCCGGGAGGTCGAAGAGGTGCTCGAGCACGGCGTGGACCAGCGTGCCGCGCGCGGCCGCCTGCGACGGCGGACCCTCGAGCTTGTCGATGGTCCGGAACCGGAACAGCAGCGGACACTGCTTGAAGTCCGCGGCGCGGCTCGGCGACAGGGCTGGGGTCATGGGGTCACCGTAGGCGGCCGCGCCGACATCCCCGCGTCGACATCCCCAGCCCGCCCGAGAACACGGAACGTGGGTGAAGCCCGTCGGTATGCCGACGGTCTTCACCCACGTTCCGGGGATGGAGCGGAGGCGTCAGTCCTCGGGGTGGTAGCCGAGGTTGGAGCCGAGCCAGCGCTCGGCCGTGCGCAGGTCCCAGCCCTTGCGCTCGGCGTACGACTCGACCTGGTCGCGGCCGAGCCGCCCGACGACGAAGTACTGGCTGTCGGGGTGGGCGAAGTACCACCCGGACACCGACGCACCCGGCCACATCGCCATCGACTCGGTGAGCCGGACCCCCGTGCGCTCCTCGCCGCCGAGGAGGGCCATGAGGGTCTCCTTCTCGGTGTGCTCGGGGCAGGCCGGGTAGCCCGGGGCCGGGCGGATGCCGTCGTACTTCTCCTTGATGAGCCCGTCGACGTCGAGCCGCTCGTTCGGCGCGTAGCCCCACAGCTCGCGACGGACCTTCTCGTGCAGCCGCTCCGCGAACGCCTCGGCGAGCCGATCGGCCAGCGCCTCGAGGAGGATCGCCGAGTAGTCGTCGTTGTCGTCCTTGAAGGCCTGGAGCCGTTCCTCGATGCCGATGCCCGTGGTCACCGAGAACGCCCCGACGTGGTCGGCGAGACCGGTCTCCTTCGGCGCGACGTAGTCGGAGAGGCACTTGTTGGCCACGCCCTCGCGGTGCTGCCCCTGCTGGCGCAGGCCGTGCAGGGTCGTGAGCACCGTGGTGCGGTCCTCGTCGGCGTAGACCTCGATGTCGTCGCCGACCGATGCTGCCGGGAAGAACCCGGCCACCCCGCGCGCGGTGAGCCACTTCTCGCGCTCGATCCTGTCGAGCATCCGGTTGGCGTCGTCGAGGAGCTTGCGGGCCTCCTCGGCGGTCGCCGGGTTGGTGAGGATGTCGGGGTAGCGCCCCTTCATCTCCCACGCGAGGAAGAACGGCGTCCAGTCGATGTAGCGGCGCAGCTCACCGAGCGGGAAGTCCTCCCACACGCGGGTGAACTGCGTGGCGGCGCGGTGCCAGTGGTCGTCGCGCTTGCCCGACCACCGGTCGCCGGCCTGCTGGGCGAGCAGGTGCGGGCGCATCGGCCGATAGGACGCCCAGTCGATGGTGGGGGCGTTGGCCTTCGCGTCCTCGTAGGACGCCAGGGGGCGCTCGCCGGTCTTGGCGGCATGCCGCGCGCGGATCGAGTCGTAGTCCTTGACGATGCCCTCGAGGAAGGACTCGCGGTGGATCTCCGACATCAGCTGGCTGACGACGGGGACCGAGCGGGAGGCGTCCTTCACCCAGACGACCGGGTGCTCGTACTGCTGGTCGACCTTCACCGCCGTGTGCGCGCGCGAGGTGGTGGCGCCCCCGATCATCAGTGGGATCTCGAAGCCCTGGCGCGCCATCTCCGCCGCGACCCGGACCATCTCGTCCAGGCTCGGGGTGATGAGGCCGGACAGCCCGATGATGTCGGCGTCGACCTCCTTGGCGGTGTCGAGGATCTTCTGCGCGGGCACCATGACCCCGAGGTCGACGACGTCGTAGCCGTTGCACTGCAGGACGACCCCGACGATGTTCTTGCCGATGTCGTGGACGTCGCCCTTGACCGTCGCCATGACGACCAGGCCCTTGCTCTTCTTGCGGGCGGCGGGGTCCTTCTCGGCCTCGATGTACGGGATGAGGTGCGCGACGGCCTTCTTCATCACGCGCGCGGACTTCACGACCTGGGGGAGGAACATCTTGCCGTCGCCGAAGAGGTCGCCGACGACGTTCATGCCGTCCATGAGCGGGCCCTCGATGACCTCGAGGGGGCGACCGCCGGCCTCGTCGATCTCGACCCGCAGCTCCTCGGTGTCGTCGACGACGTGGTCGTCGATGCCCTTGACGAGCGCGTGGGTGATCCGCTCGCGCACGGGGAGGGAGCGCCACTCCGCAGCGGCCGGGTCCTCCTCGTTGCCGGCGGTCCGGTAGTCCTCGGCGATGGCGAGCAGGCGCTCGGTGGCGTCCTCGCGACGGTTGAGCACGACGTCCTCGATGGCGTCGCGCAGCTTGACGTCGACGGTGTCGTAGACCTGCAGCGCACCGGCGTTGACGATGCCCATGTCCATGCCGGCCTTGATGGCGTGGAACAGGAAGACCGCGTGGATCGCCTCGCGCACCGCGTTGTTGCCGCGGAAGCTGAACGACACGTTCGACACGCCACCGGAGACGAGGACGTGGGGGAGGTTGCCCTTGATCCAGCGGGTGGCCTCGATGAAGTCGGTGCCGTACGCCGCGTGCTCCTCGATCCCCGTGGCCACCGCGAAGATGTTGGGGTCGATGATGATGTCCTGCGGCGGGAAGCCGACCTCCTCGGTGAGGATCCGGTAGGCCCGCTCGGTGATGACCTTGCGGCGCTCGAGCGAGTCGGCCTGGCCCTCCTCGTCGAAGGCCATGACGACGACCGCGGCCCCGTACTTGCGGGCGAGGCGGGCGTGGTTCCGGAACGCGTCCTCGCCCTCCTTCATCGAGATCGAGTTGATGATCGGCTTGCCCTGGGTGACCTTCAGGCCCGCCTCGATGACCTCCCACTTGGAGGAGTCGATCATGAGGGGCACCCGGCAGATGTCGGGCTCGGTGGCGACGAGCTTGAGGAAGCGGTCCATCGCCGCGACGCCGTCGATCATCCCCTCGTCCATGTTCACGTCGATGACCTGGGCGCCGGCCTCGACCTGCTGGCGGGCGACGCCGAGCGCGGTGTTGTAGTCGTCCTCCTGGATGAGGCGGCGGAAGCGGGCCGACCCGGTGATGTTGGTGCGCTCGCCCACGTTGACGAACAGGCTGGACTCGTCGATGACGACCGGCTCGAGCCCGGAGAGGCGCAGCGCGGTCGGCACCTCGGCCGGTTCGCGGGGGACGCCTCCGGAGGCCGCCGCGGCGATGGCGGCGATGTGCTCGGGGGTCGTGCCGCAGCAGCCGCCGACGATGTTGACGAGCCCGGCCGAGGCGAACTCGCCGACGACCCGCGACATCTGGTCAGGGGTCTCGTCGTACTCGCCGAAGGCGTTGGGCAGACCGGCGTTGGGGTGGGCCGAGACGAAGCAGTCGGCCAGGCGCGAGAGCTCGGCGATGTAGGGCCGCAGCTCACCGGCACCGAGGGCGCAGTTCAGGCCGATCGACAGCGGCCGCGCGTGGCGCACCGAGTACCAGAACGCCTCGGTCACCTGGCCGGACAGGGTGCGTCCGGACGCGTCGGTGATCGTGCCCGAGATCATCACCGGCCAGCGGCGGTCGTGCTCCTCGAAGAGCGTCTCGAGGGCGAAGATCGCGGCCTTGGCGTTGAGGGTGTCGAAGATCGTCTCGACGAGGAGGACGTCGGCGCCGCCGTCGACGAGGCCGCGGGCCTGCTCGGTGTACGCCTCGACGAGCTCGTCGAAGGTGACGTTGCGGGCGCCGGGGTCGTTGACGTCGGGGGAGATCGACGCGGTGCGGTTCGTCGGGCCGATGGCGCCGAGCACCCAGCGCGGGCGGTCCGGGGTCTTCTCCGTCATCGCGTCGGCCTCGGCGCGGGCGATGGAGGCGGCGGCCACGTTCATCTCGTAGGCGAGCTCCTCCATCCCGTAGTCGGCGAGGGAGATCTTCTGCGCGTTGAAGGTGTTGGTCTCGACGAGGTCGGCCCCGGCCTCGAGGTAGGCGCGGTGGATGTCGCCGATGATCTCGGGCTGGGTCATCGACAGCAGGTCGTTGTTGCCCATGACGTCGCTCGGGTGGTCGGCGAAGCGCTCGCCGCGGTAGTCGGCCTCGGACAGGCCGTGGCCCTGGATCATCGTCCCCATGGCCCCGTCGAGGACCAGCACCCGCTCGCGCAGGGCTTCGGTGAGGTCGGCGGTGGCGTCGGGCCGGTGCTGCGGTGTCACGAAATATCGCCTCGGGTCGTCAGCGGGGGTCGGGGAGAGAGTATGCCCCGCTGCTCCCGTAGGGTCCGTGCCATGTCCGACGAGAAGGCCCCGGCGGGCGCCGTTCGCCTCGCCAGAGTCGCCGGCGTCCCGGTCTACCTCGACCGCACCTGGCTCTTCCTCGCGGCGTTCATCGCGTGGACCGGCTGGCAGGCGGGGCGCGACCTCGGCCCCGGTACCGCGGTCGCCTACGCGCTGTGGCTCGTCGTGGGGATCCTCATCGCCGTCCTCGGCCACGAGGTCGCGCACGCGCTGGCCGGCCGGCTCCTCGGGTTCCGGGTGCACCGCATCGTCGCGACCCTCTGGGGCGGGCACACCTCCTACGACGGCACGGGCATCACGCCAGGCCGCGCCGCCGTGGTGGCCGTCAGCGGGCCGCTCGCCAACCTCCTCCTCGCCGGCATCGGCTTCGTGGCCTCGGCGGTGCTGCCGTGGCCGGCGTCGGAGTTCGCCTGGTCCTTCTTCTCCATGAACCTCCTGCTGGCCGGCTTCAACCTCCTGCCCGGACTGCCGCTCGACGGCGGCCAGGTCGTCGAGTCCCTCGTGTGGAAGGTGTCCGGCCGGCGCGACCTCGGGCTCGTCGTCGCCGGGTGGTGCGGGCGCGTCCTCGCGGTGCTCCTCGTCCTCTGGTTCCTCGTCCGTCCGCTGGCCCTGGGCCGCCGTGAGGACCTCGACCTGCTCTCGGTCGGCCTGGCGCTCGTCATGGCATGGATCCTCTGGTCCGGCGCCACCGCGGCCATCCGACGGGCGCCGCTCGAGCGGGTGCTGCGCTCGGTGCGCCTCGGCGACGTGGCGGAGGCCGTCACCGTCCTGCCGACGAGCACCCCGCTGGGCGAGGCCCGCCTGCACCCCGACCTCGTCGTCTGCGAGGACGAGCACGGCCGCCCGACCCTCGCCCTCGTCGGCGAGCTCGCCACCGACGCACCGCCGTCGGCACCCATCGGCTCGGTCGTCCTGCGCCTGCCCGACGAGAACGTCGTCGAGGCCGGCCCCGAGGACGCGGTCGACCGCGCCATCAGCGCGATGGCGACGTCGCGCGTCGCGCTCGTCGTCCTCACGCAGGGCGGGCGGGCGTGGGGCATGGTCAGCGCCTCGGCCCTCGAGGCCGCGGCGGCCCGGCCCCGCGCGCGCAACTAGACTTCGCGCCCATGACCTCCCCGAGCGAGCCCACGGCCGCGACCGGCACCGAGCTGCGGCGCGGGCCCTTCTCGGTCGGCGAGCGCGTCCAGCTCACCGACCCCAAGGGCCGGATGCACACCATCGAGCTCGCGCCCGGGAAGCAGTTCCACACCCACCGCGGGTGGATGGCGCACGACGACCTCATCGGCGCCCCCGACGGCTCCACCATCACCAACACCGCCGGGGTCGAGTACCTCGCCCTGCGGCCGCTGCTCTCCGACTACGTCATGTCGATGCCGCGCGGCGCCGCCGTGGTCTACCCCAAGGA
The DNA here is from genome assembly GCF_043099285.1 of Oryzobacter telluris. GTDB lineage: Bacteria > Actinomycetota > Actinomycetes > Actinomycetales > Dermatophilaceae > Oryzobacter > Oryzobacter telluris. Next base: position 2,253,398 of record NZ_CP170723.1, read on the forward strand.
CGCCGGCCAGATCGTCACCATGGCCGACATGTTCCCCGGGGCCGTCGTCGTCGAGGCGGGCGTCGGCTCGGGCGCCCTGTCGATGTCGCTGCTGCGGGCCGTGGGGGAGACCGGCCGCGTGCACTCCTTCGAGCGGCGCGAGGACTTCGCCGACATCGCGATGGCCAACGCCCGCGCCTACTTCGGCACCGACCACCCGGCCTGGACGGTCACCGTCGGCGACCTCGTCGAGGCCCTGCCCCGCACGGTCGAGGACGGCACCGTCGACCGCGTCGTCCTCGACATGCTCGCGCCCTGGGAGTGCCTCGACGTCGTGGCGGCGGCGCTCGCGCCGGGCGGCGTCCTCATCTGCTACGTCGCCACGGCCACCCAGCTGTCGAAGGTCGCCGAGGCGATGCGCGACTCGAACACCTTCACCGAGCCGCAGGCGTGGGAGTCCCTCGTGCGCGGCTGGCACCTCGAGGGCCTGGCCGTCCGCCCGCAGCACCGGATGCACGGCCACACCGGTTTCCTCATCACCACGCGACGCCTCGCGCCGGGCACGACACCGCCCCTGCGCAAGCGCCGCCCGGGCAAGGGCTACGTCACCGGCGAGGACGCCACCGACGAGGACTGGACCTCGGAGGCCATCGGCGAGCGGGTGCCGTCGGAGAAGCGGGTGCGCAAGGTGCGCCGGGCCGTGACCGACACCTCCCGCCCGGTGGCCGATACCTCGCCCCCTGCCTGACCTTCGCGGGTTATCGTCGAGCATGAGCACCGACGAGCAGCCCCAGGCCGACCAGCCGGGCGCCCGCGAGCGCCTCGAGGCCGAGCGCGAGTCGCTCGAGGCCGAGATCGCCGCGCTCCGCTCGCGCGGACAGGCCACGCCGGCCCAGCTGCGGGCGATGGAGCGCGACCTCGCGCAGATCCGCTCGCAGGCCGCCACGCTCTCCGCGCAGAACGAGCGGCTGGTCCGCACCCTGCGCGACGCCCGCGAGCAGATCGTCACGCTCAAGTCCGAGGTCGACCGCCTGGCCCAGCCGCCCGCGGCGTACGGCATCGTCATCGAGACCTTCGAGGACGGCACGGCTGACATCCTCACCAGCGGGCGGAAGATGCACGTCGCGGTGAGCCCCTCGCTCGAGCCCGGTGAGCTCGCTCCCGGCCGCGAGGTCATGCTCAACGAGGCGATGAACATCGTTGCGGCACATGGCTACGAGGTGGTCGGTGAGGTCGTCCTGTGCAAGGAGGTCCTCGAGGACGGCCGCGTGCTCGTCGTCGCCCAGGCCGACGAGGAGCGGGTCTGCCGCGTCGCCGCGTCGCTCGACGGCCAGAAGATCCGGGCCGGTGACGCGCTGCTGCTCGAGTCGCGCTCGGGCTTCGTCTTCGAGCGGATCCCCAAGGCCGAGGTCGCCGACCTCGTCCTCGAGGAGGTCCCCGACATCGACTACTCCGACATCGGAGGGCTCACGGGCCAGATCGAGGCCATCCGCGACGCCGTCGAGCTGCCGTACCTGCACGCCGACCTGTACGTCGAGCACCAGCTCAAGCCGCCGAAGGGCGTCCTGCTCTACGGCCCGCCCGGCTGCGGCAAGACGATGATCGCCAAGGCGGTCGCGGCGTCCCTGGCGCGCAAGGTCGCCGAGAAGGAGGGGCGCGAGCCCGGGAAGTCGTACTTCCTCAACATCAAGGGCCCCGAGCTGCTCAACAAGTACGTCGGCGAGACCGAGCGGCACATCCGGCTGATCTTCCAGCGGGCCCGCGAGAAGTCGAGCGAGGGCTACCCGGTCGTCGTGTTCTTCGACGAGATGGAGTCGCTGTTCCGCACCCGCGGGTCGGGCGTCTCCAGCGACGTCGAGACGACGATCGTCCCGCAGCTGCTCGCCGAGATCGACGGCGTCGAGGGCCTGGAGAACGTCATCGTCATCGGCGCCTCCAACCGCGAGGACATGATCGACCCCGCGATCCTGCGCCCCGGCCGCCTCGACGTGAAGATCAAGATCGAGCGCCCCGACGCCGAGGCCGCTCGCGACATCTTCGGCAAGTACCTCATCCCCGGCCTGCCGCTGCACCCCGACGACGTCGAGCAGAACGGCGGCTCCGTGCCCGCCACGCTCCAGGCGATGATCGACGCCGTCGTCCTGCGGATGTACACCGAGGAGGAGGAGAACCGCTTCCTCGAGGTCACCTACGCCGGCGGCGACAAGGAGATCCTCTACTTCAAGGACTTCAACTCCGGCGCGATGATCCAGAACATCGTCGACCGCGCCAAGAAGATGGCGATCAAGGACCTCCTCGACACCGGCCAGCGCGGCCTGCGCGTCGAGCACCTGCTGCAGTCGTGCACCGACGAGTTCCGGGAGAACGAGGACCTGCCGAACACGACCAACCCCGACGACTGGGCGCGCATCTCCGGCAAGAAGGGGGAGCGGATCGTCTACATCCGCACCCTCATCAAGACCAAGGAGGGCACCGAGCCCGGCAAGTCGATCAACACCGTCGCGAACACGGGCCAGTACCTCTGACCCATCGGCTGCACGCCCTCGAGCTGCTGCCCGACGCGGCAGGCGCCGAGGTGGTGCGGCGCTCGTGGGGTGCGCTGCGCGACGCGGGGCTGCCCTCGCAGCTCGACCACCGGGGACCGACGAACGCCGTGCACCTCACCGTGGTCGCGGCACCGGTGCTGCCCGACGCCGCGCTCGAGGAGGCCCGCCGGGTGCTCGTCCCGATGCTGCCCGTGCAGGTGCGGGTGTCGGGGCTGCTGCTCCTCGGGGGAGCGCGGGTCACCGTGGCCCGCGCGGTCGACGTCGACGACGAGGTGCTGCGGGCGGTGCTGGCGGTCCGCGCCGCCGTGCCGGACCGCCAGCATCCCGGGTGGCTCCCGCACCTCACCCTGGCGCGGCGGCTGCCGCGCGAGCGGGTGCAGGAGGCGGTCGACGTCCTCGGGTGGGACGACGCGGTGCTCACCCTCGTCGAGCTGCGTCGCTGGGACCCCGACGCGGGTGTCGTCACCCCGGTCACCGGCGCCGACCCGGCGTGAGTCGAAGGTTGCCGGGTCCGGCTTTGCACAGGTGAGCCCGACGTGCGCACGATGGCGGGATGAAGCTCGGTCTGCAGGTCTCGCGGTTCTCCTTTCCCGACGCCCCGGCGTCCACCGGCGCCACCTGGCGGGCCATCGCCCGTGACGCGGACGCCGCCGGTCTCGCCTCGCTGTGGGTGATGGACCACTTCTTCCAGATCGCCATGGTCGGGCCGCCCGAGGACGACATGCTCGAGGGGTACGCGACGCTGGCCCACGCCGCCGCGGTCACCGAGCGGATCGAGCTGGGCACCCTCGTCACCGGCGTCACGTACCGCCACCCGGGGGTGCTGCTCAAGACGGTGACGACGCTCGACGTGCTCTCCGGCGGCCGGGCGTGGCTGGGCATCGGGGCGGCGTGGAACGAGGAGGAGCACCGCGGCCTCGGCGTGCCGTACCCGTCGACCCGCGAGCGGTTCGCCCTCCTCGAGGACACCCTCGAGCTGGCGCACCGGATGTTCGCCGACGACGACAGCCCGTTCGAGGGCGACGCCGTGGCGCTCGAGCGCCCGCTCAACCGCCCGCAGCCGGTGCGGCGCCCGCCGATCATGGTCGGCGGCGGCGGGGAGAGGAGGACGCTGCGGCTCGTGGCGCAGTACGCCGACGCGTGCAACCTGTTCGACACCGGCCTCGGGCCGGAGGGGGTCCCGCACAAGCTCGAGGTCCTGCGCGGCCACTGCGCCGACGTCGGCCGCGACTACGACGAGATCTCCAAGACGTGCCTCGCCGCGCTCACCCTCGACACCGGCGCGCCGCTGCCGTCAGGGGTCCACGGCCACTCGGTCGACGAGGCGGTGGAGCGGCTCGGCCGGCTCGGCGCGGCCGGCATCGACCACGTCATCCTCAGCACGGCCAACACCACCGACCCCGCCGCCTACGACCGCGTGGCCGAGGTCGTCCGCCAGGTCTCCTGACGGATCCTGACGGACGACCCGTGCCACCGGTCAGGCGGTGAGCGCCTGCCAGGTGTTCGACCCGACGATGCCGTCGTCGGGCAGCCCCTTCGCGCGCTGGAAGGCGCGCACCTGGGCGTCGGTGCCCGAGCCGAAGATGCCGTCGGCGCCCGTGGAGTAGCCCTTGGCCGTGAGGCACTTCTGGACGCCGATGACCGCCTCGCCCTGCGACCCGCTCTGCACGTTGACGATGAGCGCGGTCCAGGTGTCCTGCCCGACGATGCCGTCGGCGCTCAGTCCGCTCGCGGTCTGGAACGACCGCACGACCGAGGCGGTCCCGGACCCGAAGACGCCGTCGGCCGACAGGGAGTAGCCGCGCTGGCGCAGGAGGTGCTGCACGGCGCTGACCCGGAAGCCGGAGTCACCCTGGCGCACGAGGGTCCAGCCCGACGTCGGGGTCGGGGTGCCGCCGCCACCGCCGAGGGAGGCCGCGAGGGCGGGCAGGCGCGAGTCGCTCGGGCCGACGTTGATCTCGAAGTGCATCTCGTCCTTGCGGCCCGAGTAGTCACCGCCCCAGCGCACGACGCCGTTGCACCGGTTGAGGATGGTGCGGATCGCCGCGACCTGGGCCGAGGTGAAGGTGCCGGCCGCGCCGAGCGGGTGGTCGGGGGCGTTGACGTCGATCGCCGTGCCGCTCGCGTGGTTCGACAGGCTCGTGCTCCCGGAGATCTCGCGGTAGTTGTGGCCCCAGCAGCCGGGGGAGTACAGCGCCTCGACGGTGGCGTTGACCTGCACCGCCACGTAGCGCAGCACCGTGTAGACGTCACCGGTGCGCACTCCGGCCGGGAAGGTCGCGGCCCCCGCGGCGAGGCTGGAGAGCGGGATCTGGCTCGACGTCCCGGCGGTCCAGCCGTTCTGCGAGGTCGCGGCGAAGGCGCCTTCGGCACCGGCGGTGATGATCCCCCCGGTGAGGAGGAGGCCGCCCGCGCCGCGCAGCAGGGTCCGCCGGCCCAGGGGCGACCTGGTGGCTCCGGCCGGCGCCGCGGCGACGTCGAGGGGGGTGGTCGGGTCGTGGTGCTCACACATCGGTTCGTGACTCCTGTGGATCGGTGGACAAAAGGTCCCAACCGACTCGACGCTACGGAGGAAAGTCCCACCCCGCGACCGCAGGCGCCACATCATCCCCACGCGCCACACCGAGGGTCCTCGTGTCGCAGGACACGCCGATGAGCGCGCCTGCAGGTCGGCGTGTCCTGCGACCCGGGCGGTCAGGCGGGGAGGAGGCGGGCGACGAGGCGCCAGCCGAGGAGCAGCACCCCGAGCACCACCGTCGCCACGACGACGAAGGAGGGCGCGGTGCCCTCGGCCGCCACCCGGCGCAGCACCATCCCGACGACGACGGTGCACGCCAGGACGACCGCCCCGAACGCCAGCGACCGCGGCCCGGCGTCGAGCGTCACCGACGCCAGCAGCCACCCCGCCGCGGTTCCGACGACGAACGGCGCGGCGGTCCGCAGGATCCCGACGACGTCGAGCCCCTCCGCGTGCGAGCGCCGCCCCACCGCCGCGAAGACCACGACGAGGACGACGTCGAGCAGCCCGGGCAGCACCCGGCTCACGGGCGCACCCGGTCGAACAGCGTGTTCTGCCGGGGCGGCGCGTGCATCGGGTCGACGCCGTCGAACAGGCTCGACACCGACTCGCCGGCGTGGATCCGCTTGATGGCCTCGGCGAACAGCTCGGCGACCGAGCGCACCTTCAGCCCGGGCCACCCCGCCGGCGCCGGCACGGTGTCGGTGGTGACGACCTCCCGGACCATCGGGTGCGAGCGCAGCCGCTCCACCGCGGAGCCGGCGAACAGCCCGTGCGTGCACGCCACCGACGCCTCGGTGACCCCGCGGTCGGCGAGGCGGTCGAGGAGCTCGACGATGCTGCCGCCGGTCGCGATCTCGTCGTCGAGGACGATGGCCCGCTTACCCGAGACGTCGCCGACGATCGAGTCGATGACGACCCGGTCGTCGCTGAGCCGCCGCTTCGAGCCGGCCGCCACCGGCAGGCCGAGCAGTCGCGAGAACTGGGTCGCGTCCTTGGCGTTGCCCAGGTCGGGGGAGACGACGACGCAGTCGTCGAGCTCCTGCTCGCGGAAGTGGTCGGCGAGCACGCCGAGCGCCGTGAGGTGGTCGACGGGCACCGAGAAGAACCCGTGCACCTGCGGGGCGTGCAGGTTCATCGTGATGACGCGGTTGGCGCCGGCGGTGGCGATGAGGTCGGCGACGAGACGTCCCCCGAGCGAGATCCGGGAGGCGTCCTTCTTGTCCGAGCGCGCGTACGCGAAGTGGGGGATGACCGCCGTGACCATGCCGGCCGACGCACCGCGCGCCGCGTCGATCATCAGCAGGAGCTCCATGAGGGAGTCCTGGGTCGGCGGCACGAGCGGCTGCACGATGTAGACGTCGCGCTGGCGGCAGTTGGCCAGCAGCTGCGCCTGGAGGCAGTCGTTGCTGAACCGGGTGACGACCGACTCCGACAGCGGGACGTCGAGCTCGTCGCAGATGGCGTGGGCGAGACGGGGGTGCGCCGAGCCGGAGAAGACGACGACCTCGCGCATGGCCGCAGCCTATCCGGAGGTCAGGCCCGGTTCAGGGCCGCGGAGAGCGCGGTCACGAGCTCCCACCGCTGCTGGCGGACCAGCGCGGGTGCCGCACCGGGCATCGCGGCGAACCCGTGCGGCATCCGGAGGTAGTTCGTCAGGCGCACCGGCACCCCCGCGGCCTCGAGGGCCGCGGCGTACCGGACGCCGTCGTCGCGGATGGGGTCGACGTCGGCGACCTGCACCAGCGCGGGCGGCAGCCCCTCGAGGTCGCCGAACAGCGGGGAGAGGAGGGGTCGCGCAGGTCGTGGCCCGGCGCGACGTAGTGGTCGCGGAACGCGTCCATCGCCCGGCGGTCCAGCAGGGGGGCGCGCCCGTGCTCGCCCACCGACGGCGACGACATCGTGAGGTCGGTCGCCGGGTAGACCAGAGCCTGGTGGCGCAGCGCCGTGATCCCGGCGTCGCGCAGCACCTGGGCGACCACCGCCGCGAGGTTGCCACCGGCCGAGTCGCCGGCCACCGCCATCCGGGAGGTGTCGGCGCGCAGGACGTCGCCGTTCACCTGCACCCAGGTCGTGGCGTCGACGCAGTCGAGCGCGGCCACCGGCGCGCGGTGCTCGGGCGCCATCCGGTAGTCCACCGACACGACGACGCAGCCGACCTCACGGGCGATGAGCGTGCAGACGGGGTCGTAGTTGACGACGTTCCCGAGCACCCAGCCCCCGCCGTGGAACCACATGACGACGGGCACGTCGGCCTGCCCGTCGCGGATGGCGCGGGGCCGGTAGATCCGCAGCGGGATCTCGTGCTCGTCGCGCGCCGGCGCCGTGCCGTAGGTGATGCCGACCGCCGGGTCCGCGCGCCCGACGACGCGGGCCGCGATCCCGCCGAGGAGGCCGCTCGTGGGCCACGCTCCGGCGCGGGCGCGCTGGATCCCGTCGTGGTCGAGGTCGGCGACCGAGGGCCGCAGCCCGTCGACCAGCGCCGTCACGACGGCACTTCGGGCGGACAGGCGGTGGTAGGTGCGCACGCGGAAAGTATCGTCGAGCCATGACCGTGCGCCGCGTGATGGGGATCGAGACCGAGTACGGCATCGTCGTGCCCGGGGACCCGGGCGCCAACCCGATGGTCGCGTCGGGTGACGTCGTCACCGCCTACGCCGCCTCGCGCGGCATCCGGCCCGCCCGGGCGAGCTGGGACTACGCCGACGAGGCACCGCTGCGCGACGCCCGCGGGTTCGACATGGGCCGCGGCCTGGCCCACCCCAGCCAGCTCACCGACGTCGAGGACCCCACCCTCGCCAACGTCGTCCTCACCAACGGCGCCCGGCTCTACGTCGACCACGCCCACCCCGAGTACAGCTCGCCCGAGGTCACCAACCCGCGCGACGCCGTGGTCTGGGACCGCGCCGGCGAGCTCGTCATGCGCGAGGCCGTCGCCCGGCTGGCCACCGTGCCGCCCGGCGTCAACCTCTACAAGAACAACGCCGACGGCAAGGGCGTCTCCTACGGCACTCACGAGAACTACCTCATGGCGCGCTCCACCCCGTTCGCGAACATCGTCAAGCACCTCACCCCGTTCCTCGTCGTGCGCCAGGTGATGAGCGGGTCCGGCCGGGTCGGGATCGGCATCGACTCGCGGACCCCCGGCTACCAGATGGCCCAGCGCAGCGACTTCTTCGAGGTCGAGGTGGGCCTGGAGACCACGCTCAAGCGGCCGATCATCAACACCCGCGACGAGCCGCACGCCGTCGCCGACCGGTACCGCCGGCTGCACGTCATCCTCGGCGACGCCAACCACTGCGACGTCGCCAACCTGCTGAAGATGGGCGCCACCTCGCTCGTCCTCGGGATGATCGAGGCCGACGCCCTGCGCGACGACCTGTCGGTGCGCCGCCCCGTGGCGACCCTGCAGGAGGTGTCGCACGACACCAGCCTGCAGGCCAAGGTCGAGCTCGTCGACGGCCGCCGGATGACCGCCCTCGAGCTCCTCACCGAGTACCACGACCGCGCCCACGCCTGGGCCCACGCCGTCGCCGACGGCGAGCCCGACGCCGACACCGTCGAGGTCCTGCACTGGTGGGGCGTCGTCCTCGACAAGCTGGCCCGCGACCCGATGGAGGCGCGCCGCGAGGTCGACTGGGTCGCCAAGCTGGCCGTCCTCGAGGGCTACCGCGAGCGCGACTCCCTCGGGTGGGGCGACCCGCGGCTCAAGGCCGTGGACCTCCAGTGGTCCGACGTGCGGGCCGACCGCGGCCTGGCCCACCGCCTCGCGGCGACCGGCCGCGTCGAGGTGCTCGTCGACGAGGCCGACGTCGTCCACGCCGTCGACCACCCGCCCACCGACACGCGGGCCTGGTTCCGCGGCGAGTGCCTGCGCCGGTTCGCCGACGACGTCGTCGCCGCCTCCTGGGACTCGGTGATCTTCGACGTCGCGGGCTCGCGCACGCTCCAGCGGGTGCCGATGCTCGAGCCGCTCAAGGGCACCGAGGCCGGGGTGGGCGACCTCGTGCGCAACGCGCCCGACGCCGCATCCCTCCTTCGGGCCCTCGCCGCGGCCGGTGCGGAGGACTCCGAGCGCGACGCCACCGAGGTCTGAGCACCGTCCGACCCGTGGGCCACGCCGCGCCCCTCGCCACGGCCGCACGGTCGGCGGACTAGGCTCGGAGGCAGTCGAACCCGAGGAGGGGTCAGCATGGCCGGTCAGGAGCAGGTGAGGCCGCAACGCCGCGACGACGGTGGGCCCGACGACGCGCCGGAGCCCGCAGCCGCGGCCCCGCAGGTGCAGACGAGCGAGATCGACGACATCCTCGACGAGATCGACGGCGTCCTGGAGTCCAACGCGGAGGAGTTCGTCCGCGGGTTCGTCCAGAAGGGCGGCCAGTGACCCCCGGACCCGACGGCGGGCGGCTGCCCTCGGCCTACCTGGTCCCGGGCTCGTCCTCGTTCACGGAGTTCCTCGCGGCGCAGGCGCCGGCGATGCTGCCCTCGCAGCGCTCGCTGCCGCCCGGTGCCGCGATCGAGGCCCCGCACGGCACGACCATCGTCACCCTCACGTGGGACGGCGGTGTCGTCATGGCCGGCGACCGCCGCGCGACGATGGGCAACCTCATCGCCAACCGCGACATGGAGAAGGTGTTCGCCACCGACGAGTACAGCCTCGTCGGCATCGCGGGCACGGCCGGGCTGGCCATCGAGCTGGTCCGCCTGTTCCAGGTCGAGCTCGAGCACTACGAGAAGATCGAGGGCACGCTGATGTCGCTCGAGGGCAAGGCCAACCGCCTCGCCTCGATGATCCGCGGCAACCTCGGCATGGCCATGCAGGGCCTGTCGGTGGTCCCGGTGTTCGCCGGGTACGACGTCGGTGACGGCCGCGGCCGGATCTTCTCCTACGACGTCACCGGCGGCTGCTACGAGGAGCACGACCACCACAGCGTGGGGTCGGGCTCGCTCTTCGCCCGCGGTGCCCTGAAGAAGCTCCACCGCCGGGGCGGGACCGCCGAGCAGGCCATCGCCACGGCCGTCGAGGCGCTCTACGACGCGGCCGACGACGACTCCGCCACAGGTGGCCCCGACCTCGGCCGCCGCATCTGGCCCACGGTCGGTGTGGTCGACGACGACGGCGCCCGGTTCATCCCCGACGCCGAGCTCCAGCCGGTCGTCGAGGCCATCGTCGCGGCCCGTGCCGACAACCCGGGAGGTGCCCGATGAGCGCGGGGATGCCGTTCTACGTCTCGCCCGAGCAGCTGATGAAGGACCGGGCCGACTTCGCGCGCAAGGGCATCGCCCGTGGCCGCTCGGTCGTCGTGCTCGCCTACGACCACGGCATCGTCTTCGTCGCCGAGAACCCCAGCCGGGCGCTGCACAAGGTCTCCGAGATCTACGACCGCATCGCCTTCGCCGCGGTCGGCAAGTACAACGAGTTCGAGAACCTGCGGGTGGCGGGCGTCCGGTACGCCGACCTGCGCGGGTACTCCTACGACCGCTCCGACGTCACCGCCCGCGGCCTGGCCAACGCCTACGCGCAGACCCTCGGCACGGTCTTCACCCAGGAGTCCAAGCCCTACGAGGTCGAGATCGTCGTCGCCGAGGTCGGCACCACTCCGGCCACCGACCAGGTGTACCGGCTCACCTACGACGGCTCGGTCGCCGACGAGCACGGCTTCGTCGCCATGGGCGGGGGAGCCGAGCAGATCGAGGCCGGGCTCACCGAGCGCTGGCGCGAGGGGCTGCACCTGTCCGAGGCGCTGAGCCTGGCCGTCGAGCTCCTCGGCACCGACCCCGCCGGCGGTCCGGCCCGCGAGCTCGCTCCCGAGCAGCTCGAGGTCGCGGTCCTCGACCGCAACCGGCCGCGGCGCACCTTCCGGCGGATCACCGGGTCCCTCCTCGAGCGCCTGCTGTCCTCCGAGGACCCCACCCGTGACGCCCCGCCGGTCGACGACTCCGCCGCGTCGACCCGGGACGCCACGACCAACCCGCAGACCCAGCGGCCCGAGCGGGACGGCACCGAGGCGTGAACACCCCCGGGGGCCGCCGGATCTTCGGGATCGAGAACGAGTACGGCATCACCTGCTCCACCGGGGGCCAGCGCACCCTCACCCCGGACGAGGTCGCGCGCTACCTGTTCCGCAAGGTCGTCGCGTGGGGCCGCTCGAGCAACGTCTTCCTCACCAACGGCTCGCGCCTCTACCTCGACGTCGGCAGCCACCCGGAGTACGCCACCGCCGAGTGCGACTCGGTGCGCCAGGTGGTCGCCCACGACCGGGCGGGGGAGCGGATCATCGAGGGCCTCGTCGTCGACGCCCAGCAGCGGCTGCGCGAGGACGGCGTGGCCGGCGACATCTACGTGTTCAAGAACAACACCGACTCGGCGGGCAACTCCTACGGCTGCCACGAGAACTACCTGGTGACCCGGGCGGGGGAGTTCGCCACGATCTCCGACACCCTGCTGCCCTTCCTCATCAGCCGGCAGATCACCTGCGGCGCGGGCAAGCTCGTCGCCACCTCCAAGGGCGCCACCTACGCCGTGAGCCAGCGCGCCGACCACATCTGGGAGGGCGTGTCGTCGGCCACCACCCGCAGCCGGCCCATCATCAACACCCGCGACGAGCCGCACGCCGACGCCGAGCACTACCGCCGCCTCCACGTCATCGTCGGCGACTCGAACATGAGCGAGGCCACGACGATGCTCAAGGTGGGCTCGTGCGACCTCGTGCTGCGGATGATCGAGGCGGGGGTCGTCATGCGCGACCTCACCCTCGAGAACCCGATCCGCGCCATCCGTGAGATCTCCCACGACCTCACCGGCCGACGCACCGTGCGCCTGGCCAACGGCCGCCAGCTGAGCGCCCTGGACCTCCAGCGCGAGTACCTGGCCAAGGCCGTCGAGTACGTGCAGCGCGAGGGCGCCAGCGACCCGCTGCACCACCGCGTCCTCGACCTGTGGGACCGCACCCTGACCGCGGTCGAGACGGACAACCTGGCCCTCGTCGGCACCGAGATCGACTGGGTCATCAAGTACCGGCTCCTCGACGAGTACGCCACGAAGCACGGGCTCGACCTCGACCACCCCCGTCTGGCCCAGATCGACCTCGCGTACCACGACATCGACCGCAGCCGGGGGCTGTTCTACCTGCTCCAGCGCCGCGGCCGCATCGCCCGCGTGGTCTCCGACGCCGAGGTGTTCGAGGCCAAGGTGCGCCCTCCGGCCACGACGCGGGCCAAGCTGCGCGGCGACTTCATCCGCGCCGCCCAGGAGCACCGTCGCGACTTCACCGTCGACTGGGTGCACCTCAAGCTCAACGACCAGGCCCAGCGCACGGTGCTGTGCAAGGATCCGTTCCTCGCCTCCGACCCCCGTGTCGACCGCCTCATCGAGGGCATGTCGCTCTAGTCGTCCAGCCTGCTCACAGGCCGCGATGCGGGTTCTCGAAGGCTCCACCGTTATCGTGGATGGCTGTTGTCCGCTGGACCCCAGCACCCCCGATCGAAGGTTCGCACCCGTGCCCCGACGCCTCACCACCCTCCTGTCCGCCTCGGTCCTCGCCGGCGCGCTCGCCCTGAGCGGCTGCGGCGAGGAGACCCCGAGCGCGGGCTCCGCCGCCCTCAGCGCGGTCACCGTGAACGGCACCGACGGGAAGGCCGCCCCGACCGTCAAGGTCGCCTCGCCGCTGAAGGTGACCAAGACCGAGTCCAAGGTCGTCACCGAGGGTGACGGCGCCGCCGTGCTCAAGGACGACCTCGTCTCCATCCAGGCGATGATCGTCAACGGCCGTGACGGCAAGGTCGCGCACAGCACCTGGGAGTCCGGCCCCGTCGGCCTGGACCTCGGCGACGCCGCGCTGTTCCCGTCGTTCAAGACCCAGCTGCCCGGCAAGAAGGTCGGCAGCCGCGTCGTCATCACCTCGACCCCCAAGGACGCCTTCGGCGACCAGGGCAACACCCAGCTGGCCATCGCCAAGGACGACCCGGTCGTCTTCGTCATCGAGATCGTCTCGGCCTCGAAGGTCCTCGCGCAGGCCGAGGGCACCGCCGTCGCGCCGAAGAAGGACCTCCCGACGGTCACGATGAACGACGGCAAGCCCGCCACCATCACCGTCCCCAAGGACGTCAAGGCCCCGACGAAGACCGTCGTCCAGCCGCTCATCGAGGGCAAGGGCGCCGAGGTCAAGGCCGGCCAGACCGTGCGGGTCGCCTACACCGGCGCGCTCTACCGCAACGGCGAGGTCTTCGACTCCAGCGCCAGCCGCCCGGAGCAGCCGTACTTCGAGTTCCCCCTCGGCCAGGGCCAGGTCATCAAGGGCTGGGACGCCGGTCTGGCGGGCCAGAAGGTGGGCAGCCGCGTGCTGCTCGTCATCCCGCCCGCCGACGGCTACGGCTCGGCCGGGTCGGGCGCGAAGATCAAGGGCACCGACACCCTCGTCTTCGTCGTCGACCTCCTCGCCGCGTACTGAGCAGACCCACCACCGCACACCCCGAGAAGAGAGGCCTCTGTCGTGAGCACCGAGCCCACCCGCCCCGAGATCGACTTCCCCGCTGACGCCCCGCCCGCCGACCTCGTCATCGAGGACGTCACCGTCGGTGACGGCGCCGAGGCCACCAAGGGCAGCACCGTCTCCGCCCACTACGTCGGCGTCGCCCACTCCACGGGCGAGGAGTTCGACGCCTCCTGGAACCGCGGCGCCCCCCTCGACTTCACCCTCGGGGTCGGCATGGTCATCCAGGGCTGGGACCGCGGCATCGACGGGATGAAGGTCGGCGGCCGTCGCAAGCTGACCATCCCGCCGCAGCTGGCCTACGGCGACCGCGGCGCCGGTGGCGCCATCAAGCCGGGCGAGACGCTGATCTTCGTCGTCGACCTCGTCGACGTGCGCTGAGCGCTCAGCGGGCGCACGCAGCGGCGTGAGCACCCGCGGCAGCAGCCGCGAGGAACGGGGCGGGGTCAACATCCAGACCCCGCCCCATCGTCGTCAGGCCCACCGGTGAGGTGCGCAGGGCGTCGAGCAGGCCCTCGGCGGGGACCTCGACGGGGGTGAGGGTGGCGCGGGCACCGGAGACGAGGTCGGCGACCTGGCGGCGCACGAGGGCGTCGAGGTCGGCGTCGGGCAGCGTGGTCAGGGGGACGTCGGCCGCGGTGAGCAGCGCGCGCCCGTAGGCCGTACGGCTGTGGTGGCTGATGCCGAGGTGCCGTTCGCGCCGGTCGGTGCCGGAGACGCGCAGCGAGGCGATGCCCCGGCCGCCGAGGACGTCGACGGCGTGCAGCGCGTCGGCGCAGGCGACACCCGAGTAGCCCCAGCGCGTGCCGGTGCCGACGTTCCCCGGCCCCTGGGCGACGACGACGACGTCGGCCCGCACGACGTGCCGGGCGGCGAGCAGCCCGGTGTGGGTCGTCACGGCCTCGTGGTCACCGCCGAACGCCTGGCCGACGGTGAGGGTGGCCGCGAGCCACCCCGCGTCGGTGAGCCCGGCCACGGCGCGCGAGAAGGCGGCGGGCAGCGCGCCCCCGTCGGTCATGACGTAGGCGACGCGGGCGTCAGGGGCCACGTGGCGGACCCCGGCGACGACGGCCGGTAGGGCCGAGTGGAGGTCGGCCACGACGACGGGCAGGCCGTCGAGGTCGTCGGCGCCGGCCAGCACGGCGTGGTGCGGGCTGTCCTGCTCGTCGACGGCGAGGAGCATCTGCTGCAGCGGGGTGTAGCGCGCCTTGACGATGTGGCCCGCACCGGTCTCGGGGTCGTCAGGCAGCGCGTCGGTGCGGGCGACGACGAACGCCAGCCCGCCGGTGCCCAGGCCGCGCAGCAGGGCCGAGGCGTTGAGGAGGACGCGCTCGCCGGTCGCGGGGACGCCCACCATCGCGGTGTAGGCCAGCGCGCGGACCTCGTCGCCCCCCGCTGCCGCGACCCCCTCGAGGGCCACCCGGAGCTCGACGGCCCCCGGCCAGCGCCGGACCTCGCCGACCACGGTCCCGGCTCGCCACTGCATCACGGTCGGCAGCGTATCCGTCGGGTAGCGTCTGGCGGGTGAGCAGCGAGTCCGGGGGAGGTGCGCCGAGCGCGGCCCAGGTCAAGACCGAGCGGCTGCTCAACCTCGTCCTCGTGCTGCTCTACACGCGACGGCCCATGAGCAAGGCCCAGATCCGCCAGCTCGTGCCGCAGTACGGGACCTCGGCGTCGACCGAGGCGTTCGAGAGGATGTTCGAGCGCGACAAGGACGAGCTGCGCGAGCTCGGCATCCCGCTGGTCACCGAGGACATCGACCCGCTCCACGAGGACGAGCCCGGCTACCGCATCCACCAGCGCGAGTACGCCCTCCCGGACATCCCGTTCGAGCCCGACGAGCTGGCCGTGCTGGGTCTGGCCAGCCGGGTCTGGGCGCAGGCGTCGCTGGCCGGTCCCGCCGCCCAGGCGCTGCGCAAGCTTCGGGCCGCCGGGGTCGAGCGCGACGTCGACGCCCTCATCGGGATCGAGCCGCGGCTGCGGACCACCGAGCCCGCGTTCGACGCCGTCAAGGACGGCGTCGTGCGCCGGGTTCCGCTGCGGTTCTCCTACCGCCGCCCGGAGGCCGAGGAGGCCACCGAGCGCCGCGTGCAGCCGTGGTCGCTCATCTCGTGGCACGGCCGCTGGTACCTCAACGCCTTCGACGAGGACCGCGGCGCCGCGCGCGTCTTCCGCCTGTCCCGGATCACCGGGCCGGTGCGCACCTCCGGTCGGGCCGGGTCCTTCGAGGTCCCCGCCGACCACGAGCCCGAGCTGATGGTCGCCCGCGTGGCCGGGTCGCCCTCCACCCAGCCCAGCCCGGCGGTGCTGCGGGTCCGCCGCGGCGCGGGGCACAGCCTGCGCCGTCGCGCCCGCACCGTCGGCGAGGTCGACGACACCTGGGACCTCGTCGACCTCGACTACCACGACCTCGAGGACTTCGCCGAGCAGGTCGCCGGCTACGGCGCCGACGTCGTCGCCGAGCAGCCCACCGACCTCGTCCACGCCGTGGCCCGCCGCCTGCGCGGTGCGCTCGTCGCCCACGGGGCGGGGGAGCGCTGATGGCCGGCGCCACCCAGGAGACCGCGACCGCGCGGCTCGCCCGGCTGCTGACGATGGTGCCGTGGCTGCTCAACCGCCAGGGCATCGACGTCCAGCAGGCCGCCGATGACCTCGGGGTCAGCGTCGAGCAGCTCGAGGCCGACCTCCAGCTGCTCTTCCTCTGCGGCTACGGGCAGATGCCCGACGAGCTCATCGAGGCCGACTGGGAGGGCGGGAAGGTCTTCGTCGGCAACGCCGACACCATCGCGCGCCCGCTGCGCCTCGGCGTCGACGAGGCCGTGACCCTCATGGTCGGCCTGCGGACGCTGCGCGAGGTCCCGGGCCTCGACGAGCGCGACGCCGTGGAGCGCGCCCTGGCCAAGCTCGAGGACGCCGCGGGCAGCGCCGGAGCCCCGGCCAGCCGGGTGCGCGCCGAGGTCGACGACGGCACCTCGGCCGAGCTGCTCACCAGGGCCCGCCAGGCCATCGCCACCCGCCGCCGCGTCCACCTGCGCTACCTCGTGCCGGCCCGTGACGAGAGCACCGAGCGCGACGTCGACCCGATGCGCGTCGTCGGCGACGACGGCCGATGGTACCTCGAGGGCTGGTGCCACCGCGCCGAGGACACCCGCCTGTTCCGCATGGACCGCGTCGAGGAGCTCACGGTCCTCGACGTCGACGGCACGCCGCCCGAGGGCGCCCGCGAGCGCGACCTCGCCGACGGCACCTTCCGGCCGGGTCCCGACGACCTCGTCGTCACGGTCCGGCTGCTGCCCGGCGCCACGTGGATCGCCGACTACTACCCGGTGGAGTCGTCCACCGACGTCCCGGCCGCCGACGGTGGCGGGCTCACCGTGCAGATCCGCACGGCCGACACCGCGTGGCTGCGCCGCCTGGTCTGGCGGATGGGCGGGCGCGCCGTCGTCCTCGACCCGCCGGAGGTCGTCGCCGAGGTCGTCGGCGGAGCGGGCGACGCCCTGGCCGCCTACCCCGCGTCCGCCGGAGAGGGCTGAGCCGTGCTGCCGTGGTGGGGCTGGGTGCTCCTGTGGGTCGTGCTCCTCGTGGCCAGCGGGCTGTGGTTGTTCGTCCTCGCGCGCCGGGTGTGGGGCAAGACGAAGGCGCTCACGCGCGAGCTGTCGCGGGCGAGTGCGCTGGTCGCCGAGCTCGAGACCCGGGTCGACGAGCTGCGCGACGCCGACCCGCCGCCCACAGCGGTGACACAGGCCCCGTCCAGACTCCGGGAGGAGTATCGGGCGCAGCGCGCCGAGCAGGCCGCGGTGAGACGGTCCCGTCGAGCCGAACGGATGCCCCGGTGGGCACGCGTAGACTGAACAACGACCTCAGGCGACACATCAGGAGTTGAACCCCCATGGGCAGGATCGGACCCACCGAGATCATCATCATCGCGGTGCTGATCATCGTGATCTTCGGCTGGAAGCGGCTTCCCGATGCCGCCCGCAGCCTCGGCCGCTCGGCTCGGGTGTTCAAGTCCGAGGTCGACGAGATGAAGAAGGACAACGAGAAGAAGTCCGAGGCCTCGGGCCAGACCGTCAAGAGCGAGTCGATCGAGCCGACCTCCACCGTCGACCGCGCCGTCCCCACCACTGACGGCAACGCGGTGCACGAGAACGCCCCGCGCACCGACAACCAGTCCGGCCCGGTGGCCTGACCCCTTCTCGCTGACACTCCATGGCCCGACTGCGCCGTCGTCCGCGCGAGCCCGAAGGGCGGATGACGCTCGGCGAGCACTTCCGTGAGTTCCGGCGCCGGCTGTTCATCGCCGCCGGTGCCGTCCTCGTCGCCTCGGTCGTCGCGGGCATCTACTACGACCGCGTCTTCGACCTGCTGACCGACCCGTTCTACGAGTATGCGCGGTCCAACCCCTCGGTCGAGGCGAGCATCAACTTCGCCGAGGCGACGAGCGCGCTGTCGAACTTGATCAGCCTGTCGATCTTCGTCGGCGTCATGGTCGCGAGCCCGATCTGGCTCTACCAGGCCTGGGCGTTCATCGTCCCGGGCCTGACCCGCAAGGAGAAGCGGATCTCGCTCGCCTTCCTCGGCGCCACGATCCCGCTGTTCCTCCTCGGCTGCGGCCTCGCCTACGCGATCCTCCCGCAGTCGCTGTCGATCCTCTACGGGCTCAGCCCGGCGGGCACCTCGAACATCCAGGGTGCCTCGATGTACTTCTCGTTCGTCACGCGGTTCATCCTGGTGTTCGGCATCGGCTTCCTCTTCCCGGTGATCCTCGTGGGCCTCAACGCGATCGGGGCGATGCCGGCGACGCGCCTCATCAAGGGCTGGCGGGTGGCGGTCGTCCTCATCTTCGTCTTCGCCGCCGTGGCCACCCCCACCGCCGACCCGTTCACGATGTTCGTGTTCGCGGCGCCGTTGACGGCGCTCTACTTCGGCGCGTGGCTGGTCTGCCGGCTGCTCGACAAGCGCAAGGCCGCCAGCCGTCCCGACTGGCTCGACGTCGACGACACCGAGGCCTCTGCCCTCTGACGTCGGTCCTGCACTAGCCTCACGGCCATGCCGCGACGCCTGGGGATGATCGTCAACCCGACGTCGGGGAAGAACACCGGCGCCCGGATCGGGTTGGAGGCACTCACCCTGCTGCGCGCGGCCGGGGTCGAGCTCGTCGACCTCAGCGCCGCCGACGCCCGCGGGGCCACGGAGAAGGGCCGCGCCGCGATCGCCGAGGGCGCCATCGACGCCCTCGTCGTCGCCGGGGGGGACGGGATGGTCCACCTCGGCGCCAACCTCTGCGCGGGCACCGACGTGCCGCTCGGCATCATCGCGGCGGGCACCGGCAACGACGTCGCCCGCGAGCTCGGGCTCCCGGTGCGCGACGCCGCGAAGGCCGTGGAGCGGCTCCTGGCCGGCGGCACCCGGGCCGTGGACGCCGCGCGGCACACCACTCCCACGGGCGAGACGAAGTGGTTCGTCGGCGTGCTGGCCGCCGGGTTCGACGCCGTGGTGAACGAGCGGGCCAACACGTGGCGCTGGCCCAAGGGGCAGATGCGCTACAACCTCGCGATCCTGCGCGAGCTGCCGGTGTTCCGGGCGATCCCGTACCGGGTCGTCCTCGACGGCCGCGAGGTCCGTACCGACGCCATGCTCGTCGCCGTCGGCAACGGCCCGTCGTACGGCGGTGGCATGAAGGTGACACCGGACGCCCTCTTCGACGACGGCCTGCTCGACGTCCTCGTCCTGCACCGGATCGGCACCCCTGAGTTCCTGCGCGTCTTCCCGACGGTCTTCAAGGGCACCCACACCTCCCATCCGGCGGTCGAGGTGCTGCGCGCCCGAGAGGTCCGGCTGGAGGCCACCGGCATCGTCGCCTACGCCGACGGCGAGCGCTTCGGCCCGCTGCCGATGACGGTCGAGGCCGTGCCCGGCGCGCTCACCGTCCTCGCCTGACCGCTGACGTAGCCTGAGGCCATGCCCAGCCCCGCCGAGCGGTACGCCGCGGCCCGTGCCCGGACACGCCGGGAGAGCTCCGAGGTCGCGCGGTTCACCGCCGGGCTCGACTTCCCCCTCGACGAGTTCCAGCTGACCGCCTGCGAGGCGGTGGAGGAGGGCAGGGGCGTCCTCGTCGCAGCGCCCACCGGCGCCGGCAAGACCATCGTCGGCGAGTTCGCAGTGCACCTCGCCCTGGCCACCGGTCGCAAGGCGTTCTACACCACGCCCATCAAGGCCCTGTCGAACCAGAAGTACCACGACCTCGTGCGCGTCCACGGCGCCGACAAGGTCGGCCTGCTCACCGGCGACTCGTCGGTGAACGGCGAGGCCCCCGTCGTCGTCATGACGACCGAGGTGCTGCGCAACATGATGTACGCGGGCTCCTCGACGCTGCACGGCCTCGGCTTCGTCGTCATGGACGAGGTCCACTACCTCGCCGACCGGTTCCGCGGCGCCGTGTGGGAGGAGGTCATCATCCACCTCCCCGAGCACGTGCAGGTCATCTCCCTGTCAGCGACCGTGAGCAACGCGGAGGAGTTCGGCGACTGGCTCGCCGAGGTGCGCGGCAACCACGAGGTCGTCGTCTCCGAGCACCGGCCGGTGCCCCTGTTCCAGCACATGCTCGTCGGCACGACGATGTACGACCTGTTCGCCGGCAACCGTGTCGACCCCGACCTGCTCGACGCCATCCGCACGGCAGAGCAGCGCGGCCGCTTCGACGAGGTCGGTCGCGCCGGTGGGCGGGGTGGCCCACCGGCCCGCACCCAGGGCCGAGGACGCGGCGGCGTCGGCGGTGGCAGCCGGGGCCGGTCGCACGGCGGCGGACGCGGGCCCGGCGGTGGCGACGGCGGTCGCGGGTTCGCGCGGGGTGGCCGACCCGGCGGGGGAGCGACCCGCGCCGAGGTCATCGAGGAGCTCGACCGTGACGGGCTGCTGCCCGCCATCACCTTCATCTTCAGCCGGGTCGGCTGCGACGCCGCCGTCGGCCAGCTGCTCGCCGCCGGCACCCGCCTCATCCCCGAGAAGGAGGGGCTGCGGATCCGCCGGCACGTCGAGGAGCGGGTCGAGTCGCTGGCGGAGGAGGACCTCGGCGTCCTCGGCTACTGGGACTTCGTCGAGGGGCTGTCGCGCGGTTTCGCGGCGCACCACGCCGGGATGCTGCCCCTGTTCCGCGAGATCGTCGAGGAGCTGTTCACCGCCACCCGCATCCGGGCCGTGTTCGCCACGGAGACACTGGCGCTCGGCATCAACATGCCGGCGCGCACGGTGGTCCTCGAGAAGCTGGTGAAGTTCAACGGCGAGGCGCACGTCGACATCACGCCGGCCGAGTACACGCAGCTCACCGGCCGCGCGGGCCGCCGCGGCATCGACATCGAGGGGCACGCGGTCGTGCAGTGGGCGCGCGGGGTCGACCCGATGGCGGTCGGCGGCCTGGCGTCGACCCGCACCTACCCGTTGCGCTCCAGCTTCCGGCCGACGTACAACATGGCCGTCAACCTCGTGGCCCAGGTCGGGCGCGAGGTGGCTCGCGAGATCCTCGAGACCTCGTTCGCCCAGTTCCAGGCCGACCGCGCGGTGGTCGGCATCGCGACCTCGGTGCGCCGCAACGAGGAAGGCCTCGAGGGCTACGCCGAGGCCATGCACTGCCACCTCGGCGACTTCCGCGAGTACGCCGAGCTGCGCCGCCGCATCGCCGACGCCGAGAAGGACGGGGCGAAGGCTCGCTCGGCCTCGCGCCGGGCCGAGGCCGCGGTGTCGATGGAGCAGCTGCGGATCGGCGACGTCATCCGCATCCCGGCCGGGCGGCGCGCGGGGTGGGCGGTCGTCGTCCAGCCGGCGCGCACCGGCAAGGGCGCGCCCACCGGGCCCGCGGTCGTCACCGAGGACAAGCAGTTCCGGCGCCTCACCCTCGTCGACGTGCCCGAGGCCGTGGAGTCGGTGGCGACGGTGAAGGTGCCGCCGCACTTCAACCCCAAGTCGCCCAAGAGCCGGCGCGACCTCGCCACCTCGCTGCGCATCGCCGTGCCGCACGGGTTCGACGAGTCGCCCCGGCGCCGGGCGGCCCGTGACGCCGCCGTGGCCGCGGGCGAGACCGAGCGGGTGGCCGCGCTGCGCCAGGAGCTCAAGGCGCACCCCTGCCACCAGTGCCCCGACCGCGAGACGCACGCCCGCTGGGCCGAGCGCTGGTGGCGCCTCAAGCGCGAGACCGTGGGGCTGCAGCGCAAGGTCGAGGGCCGCACGAACACCGTGGCCCGCACCTTCGACCGGATCTGTGACGCCCTCGAGGCCCGCGGCTACCTCGAGGAGGCGGGCACCGTCGTCACCGAGCGGGGGGAGCGGCTGCGGCGGCTCTACACCGAGAAGGACCTGCTGGCCGCCGAGTGCCTGCGCCACGACGTGTGGAAGCGGCTCGACGCCCCCGGGCTCGCGGCCGCGGTGTCGGCGCTGGTCCACGAGCCGCGCCACGAGCAGGCCGAGGTCTCGCCCCGGATGCCGAACGACGAGGTCGCCGAGGCGGTGACCGCGATGGCGCGGCTGTGGTCGGAGATCGAGGACCTCGAGACCGAGCACGACCTGCCGACGACGTCGATGCCCGACGGTGGCATGGCCTGGATGGTGCACCGGTGGGCGTCGGGGGAGCGGCTCGACGCCGTCCTGCGCGGCCAGGACATCGCCGCGGGTGACTTCGTGCGGCGGTGCAAGCAGCTCGTCGACCTCCTCGACCAGGTGTCGAAGGCGGCCACCGACGACGAGCTGCGTCGCACCGCGCGCAAGGCCGTCGACGCGGTGCTGCGCGGCGTCGTCGCCGCCGACCGCCTCGACTGACGCCTCAGCCCTTGACGTCGCCGATCCGGATGGGGTTGCCGAACGGGTCGCGGATCCCGAAGTCGCGGCCGTACGGCTGCTCGACGATCTCCTGCATCACCTCGGCGCCCGCGGCGACGACCCGGGCGTAGGCGGCGTCGACGTCATCGGTGGTGAAGGCCAGCCAGCCGCCGCCGGCGCCCTTGCTCACGAGGTTGCGGATCTGCTCGGCCGTCGCCTCGTCGTGCGCCGGGGCGCCGGGCTTCTCGAGGAGGATGATCTTGTCGTCGCCGGGCACCCGGACGGTGAGCCACCGCATGGGTCCGAAGTCCATGTCCTGGGCGACCTCGAGGCCCAGGACCTCGGTGTAGAACCGCAGTGCCTCGTCCTGATCGAGGACGAAGATCGACGAGATGTTGTTGCTGGTCAACATGATTGGCGTTCCCTTCGGATGGTCCGTGCTGTCGAGGACGACGCTACGAGTCCGACACGACGGGCCGCTTCTCCGAAAGTGCGCTCGTCGGACTCCGTCACCGTACGGTGGGCCGGTGGGAGTCGCCGAGGAGGACCGCAACCGCCGGCTGCTGCGGGCCCGCGACGCCATCGACCGCCGCTCGACCGAGGCCCTCGACGTCGACGCCCTCGCCGCCGTCGCGTTCATGGCGCGGGCGCACTTCATCCGCGAGTTCAAGAAGGCCTTCGGCGAGACCCCTCACCGCTACCTCCAGCGCCGCCGGATCGAACGCGCCATGACGCTCCTGAGGACCACCGACACGCCGGTGACCGACGTCTGCATGGAGGTCGGCTTCTCGAGCCTGGGGACGTTCAGCCGCACCTTCACCGACATCGTCGGGGTGTCACCGAGCGAGTTCCGCACCGGACCCGACCCGGCGACGTCGTTCGTGCCGACCGCGTTCCGGATGAGGTGGACCCGCCCCGCCGGTCCGCGCGGCGGTCGGGACGCGCAGCCCCGCGACCCGCGGGTCAGCCCAGACCCAGGGCCGTGAGGACGCGCTTGACCGGGTTCTCGATGCCGTAGTCCGTCGCGAGCCGCTCGAGGGCCGCGGGGTCGGCGACGGCCCTCGGCAGCGCGAGGTCGACCTGCGCCACCGGGGCGTCGGGGGCGACCCGCACGACGGTCGGCGCGACATCGAGGTAGGCGCTCGCGGCCTCGAGGTTGGTGCGACGGGCGCCCTTGATGGCGGGGTCGCCGTTGTCGACGGCCGCCCGCAGCCCGGCGAGCGAGCCGTACTGGGCGATCAGCGCCGCGGCGGTCTTGTCACCGATGCCCTTGACGCCGGGGAGCCCGTCGCTGGTGTCACCGCGCAGCACCGACATCTCGAGGTACGCCTCGCCGGTGTCGACCCCGTACTTCTCGCGCAGGAGGTCCTGCGTGGCGAGGTCGGGCTCGCGCACCCCGCCGCGCCCGGTGTACAGCACCCGGATGGCGTGGGCGTCGTCGACGAGCTGGAGCAGGTCGCGGTCGCCGGTGACGACGTCGACCGGCATCACCCCGCGGTGCCGGGCGGTGAGCGTGCCGATGACGTCGTCGGCCTCGAAGCCCGGCGCCCCCAGCCGCGCGATCCCGATCGCGGCCAGGGCCTCGCGGATGAGCGGGACCTGCGGGGTGAGGCCGTCGGGGCTCTCCTCCGCGACGGCCGACCCCTCGGTGAGGCGGTGGGTCTTGTACGTGGGGACGAGGTCGACGCGCCACTGGGGCCGCCAGTCGTCGTCCCAGCACGCCACGAGGTGCGTGGGCCGGTGGGCCGTGACGAGCGTGGCGATCATGTCGAGGAAGCCGCGCAGCGCGTTGGTGGGCGGCTCGTCCTCCGACGCGCGCTGGTCCGGGACCCCGAAGAAGGCACGGAAGTACAGCGAGGCGGAGTCGAGGAGGAGGAGGCGGTCCGGCATGGCCCGAGGGTAGCCGCCCGGCCGAGGGGCGAGCCGGTCACGGTGGGTTCACCCGCTGGCCACTACCCTGTGCACGTGGAAGACCTCGATCGTCGAATCGTCGACCTCCTCGCCAAGGACGGCAGGATCAGCTACACCGACCTCGGCAAGGCGCTCGGCATGTCCACCTCAGCCGTGCACCAACGCGTGCGTCGGCTCGAGCAGCGGGGCGTGGTCAAGGGGTACACCGCCAAGCTCGACCACCAGGCCCTCGGCCAGCAGATCACCGCGTTCATCTCCATCACGCCGATCGACCCCGCCGCACCCGACGACATCCCCGACCGGCTGCGCGACATCAGGGCCATCGAGGAGTGCCACTCCGTCGCCGGCGACGAGAACTACATCCTCAAGGTGCGCGTCGCGACCCCGAGCGAGCTCGAGGACCTCATCGCCCAGGTGCGCGGCGCCGCGCACGTCAGCACCCGCACCACGGTCGTCCTCTCCACCCCCTGGGAGTGACCCGGGCCCTCAGCGGGCGATGTCGGCCACGGTCGCGCCGGTGACCGCGACGAGGTCGATGGGGGAGAGGCCGAGGTCGAGGCCGCGTCGCCCTCCGGAGACGTAGACGACGTCGAACAGCTCGGCGCTCTCGTCGACCACGGTCGGCAGCGCGCGCTTCTGCCCCACGGGGGAGATGCCGCCGAGGACGTAGCCCGAGGACCGCTGCGCCGCAGCCGGATCCGCCATCGACACCTTCTTGGCACCGATGGCTCCCGCCATCGCCTTGAGGTCGAGGGAACCCGCGACCGGGACGACGGCGACGGCCAGCCCGGCGCCGGTGTCGACGACGAGCGTCTTGAACACCTGCTCCGCCGGCAGCCCGAGCACCTCGGCGGCCTCGAGCCCGAAGGACCGTGCGGAGGGGTCGTGCTCGTAGGTGTGCTGGGTGAACGCGACTCCTGCCGCGGTGAGGGCGACGGTCGCCGGCGTGCCGGAGGCTTCTCGGTGGGCCACGGCCCGAGGCTACGGCCACCATCCCGCGACGTCTTGCGAACCACCCACCTCCAGGGCCGTCCAGGACGGCGATCGAGGTGGGTGGTTCGCAATCAGTCGGATGGAGGGAGGTCGACTGTTACCTCGCGACGTCAGAAGGCGAGGTCCTTGGCCGACGCCGCGCGGCTCGCACCGGCACCGACGAGGGCGGCCTCGTGGACCTCGGCCTCGTCGTGCTGCGCACGCCACCACGCCTGGCCCTCGGCGGGGAGGGTGTAGATCGGGTCGTGGTAGACGTACTCGCGCGACAGGGCCTGCTCGTCGGTGGCCTCGATCGAGGTGCGGTAGTGCTTGCGCCAGAACGACATCCCGCGCACCTTGTCGTAGGTCTCGACCTGGTGCACCCAGCGCTTCCCGACGAACGGGACGTCGCAGACGATGCGCGGCGTGGCGAACCCGGGGAGGTAGCCCATGATCGCGTGCTGCAGCTCCTGCGCCTCGCGCAGCGAGACCCGCCAGTGCTCGGAGAACGGGATCATGTCGCACATGTAGAAGTAGTACGGCGTGATCATGGCCTCGTCCTGGAGGGCGAAGCAGAGGTCGAGCAGCGCCTCGGGGGAGTTGTTGACCCCCCGCATGAGGACGCCCTGGTTGCGCACGTCGCGCACGCCCGCCTCGAGCATCGTCGTGGCCGCCTTGGCGACCAGCGGGGTCACCGACTGCGCGGCGTTGACGTGCGTGTGGATGGCCAGCGACACCCCGCGCGAGCGCGCCCGCGCGGACACGCGCGCCACGCCCTCGACGACATCGGGCTGGAGCCAGTGCTGCGGCAGACCCATGAGCGCCTTGGTGGCGAGCCGGATGTCGCGGATGGTCGGGACCTCGAGGAGCCGGTCGAGGAAGGCCTCGAGGTTCTTCCACGGCATGTTCGCGACGTCGCCCCCTGACACGACGACGTCGCGAACACCCGGGGTCCGGTGCAGGTAGTCGAGCATCGCCGCGTAGCGGTCGACCGGCTTGCCCGCGAGCTTGAGCTTGGCCACCTGCGGGGTGGAGTTGCCGACGAGGTCCATGCGCGTGCAGTGGCCGCAGTACTGCGGACACGTCGGCAGCATCTCGGCGAGGACCTTGGTGGGGTAGCGGTGGGTGAGCCCCTCGACCGCCCACATGTCGTGCTCGTGGAGGGAGTCGCGGGTGGCGAAGGGGTGGCTCGGCCAGTCGGTGCGGCGGTCGGAGAACACCGGGAACATGTAGCGACGCACCGGGTCGGCGTAGAACGCGTCGGTGAACTCGGCGCCCGCGCTCGGCATGGGGTCGTGGGTGGCGGGGACCATCGTGTTGACCATCTGCGGCGGGACGAGCATCGACATCGTCGCCCTCTCGGCCTGGTCGCGCTCGAGGTCGGCGTAGAAGCGGTCCTCGAGGAGGTCGCCCATCACGGCGCGCAGCTGACCCACGTTCTTCACGCAGTGCGCGCGCTGCCACTGGGCGTCGGCCCACTCGGCGGCGGTGACCTCACGCCATCCGGGCAGTCGGGTCCAGTCGGGCTCAATCAGCTCACGCCGCCGGTAGGCGTACGGCTGGTCGATGATCGTCGTCATGGGTGGCAGGATACGCAATGG
This sequence comes from Oryzobacter telluris, assembly GCF_043099285.1. Taxonomy (GTDB): domain Bacteria; phylum Actinomycetota; class Actinomycetes; order Actinomycetales; family Dermatophilaceae; genus Oryzobacter; species Oryzobacter telluris. Next base: position 2,280,225 of record NZ_CP170723.1, read on the forward strand.
ATGACGCCCACGTCACGCTCTCACCGCAAATACTGCGGCCGCGTGTCGGATGACGAGGAGATTCTTGATGCGCACCACTCCGTCCTCCCCGGTCGGCCTGCACCGGGTGACCGAGCCCGCCGGAGCGGCCCTGCCCCAGGCCGCCCGCGTCCTCGACGCCGGCCCCGAGCTGTGGCCCGACGAGGTCCGCATCGACGTCGAGACGCTCAACCTCGACGCCGCCTCGTTCCGCCAGCTCAGCGAGAAGCACGAGGGCGACGGAGCCGCCGTGCGCGCCGAGGTGCTCGCGATCGTCGCCGAGCGCGGAAAGATGCAGAACCCGGTCACCGGCTCGGGCGGCATGCTCATCGGCACGGTGGCCGAGGTCGGCCCCGAGTCGCCGCTCGGCCTCACCGCGGGCGACCGGGTGGCCACACTCGTGTCCCTCTCCCTGACCCCGCTCACCCTCACCGACGGCCTCGAGCGCTGGGACGGGCGCTCCGAGCGCGTCCCCGCCGCCGGCACGGCGGTCCTCTTCGGCCGCTCCATCGCCGCGCGCCTGCCCGTGGACCTCACGCCCGACCTCGCCCTCATGGTCATGGACGTCTGCGGCGCACCGGCGCTCGTCACCCGCGTCGTCGCCGACCACGTCGCGCGGGGGAGCGCACCCACCGTGGCCGTGCTCGGGGCGGCCGGCAAGTCCGGGTCGCTGTCGCTCGCCGCGGCCCGCGCCGCTGGAGCCGGCCGCACCATCGGCGTGGTGCCGTTCGAGGCCGAGGCCGCCCGGCTGCGCCCCACCGGCCTCGCCGACGAGGTCGTCATCGCCGACGCCCGGTCCCCGCTGGGGCTCTCGGAGGCCGTGGCGGCCGCGGGCGGACCGGCCGACGTCACCGTCGTCTGCGTCGACGTCCCCGGCTGCGAGCAGCCGGCCATCCTCGCCACCGCCCAGGGCGGCACGATCATCTACTTCTCCATGGCCACGAGCTTCTCGGCCGCGGCGCTGGGTGCCGAGGGGCTGGCCGCCGACGTCACGATGCTCGTCGGCAACGGGTTCGTCCCGGGTCACGCCGACCTCGCCCTCGACCTCCTGCGCGGCACGCCGGCGGTGCGCTCGCTCTTCGAGTCCCGCCTCGCCGCGGAGGCGTAGCCGCACCCCTCCTAGAGTGGCGCGCATGCCGACGACCCTCTACCGCCGCGGGCGGGTCCGGACCCCCGACCACCCGGGCGCCACGGCCCTCGTCGTCGGGGACCAGGGCACGCTCGTGTGGCTGGGCGACGAGGCCGGCGCCGACACCCACGCTCCGGTCGTCGACCACGTCGTCGACCTCGACGGCGCCCTCGTCCTGCCGGGCTTCGTCGACGCCCACGCCCACGTCTCGCACACCGGCCTCGGGCTGCGCAGCGTCGACCTCGCGGGCACCCGCACGGTCACCGAGGCCCTCGACCTGATCGCCGGGGCGGCCCGCGCCGGTCGCGGCCGCCCGGTCTTCGCCCACGGCTGGCAGGAGCAGGACTGGACCGGCGGCCGGCCGATGACGCGCCGCGAGCTCGACCGCGCCAGCGCCGGCGGAGTCGTCTACGCCTCGCGCATCGACGGCCACTCGGCCGTGGCCTCGAGCGCCCTCGTCGCCGCCTCCGGGGCCGACCACCTCGACGGCTGGTCCGACGACGGCTTCCTCGTGCGCGACGCGAAGAACGCCGCCCGCGCCGCGTTCGACGGCTCGCGCACCGGTACCCAACGCCGCGAGGACGTCGAGCTCGCCCTGCGCACCGCCGCCGCCCAGGGTGTCGTCGCCGTGCACGAGTGCGGCGGGCCCCTGCTCACCTCCGCCGACGACTTCGCCGACGTCCTCGCGCTCGGCGCCCGGCCGGACCTCCCGGCCACGGTCGGCTACTGGGCCGAAGCCGTGTCCGAGCCGGAGCAGGCCCGCGCCCTCGTGGCCCTGCACGGCGCCCACGGGCTGGCCGGTGACCTCAACGTCGACGGCTCCATCGGGTCGCACACCGCGCTGCTGCGCGCCGACTACGCCGACGAGCCGGGCTGCCGCGGGACGGCGTACCGCGACGTCGCCGGCGTGCGCGACCACGTCGCGGCGTGCGCACTCGCCGGCGTGCAGAACGGCTTCCACGTCATCGGCGACGCGGGCCTCGACCTCGTGCTCGAGGGCTACGAGGCGGCCGCCGCCCTCGTGGGCGCCGATGTCGTCCGCGCCTCGCGCCCGCGTCTCGAGCACGCGGAGATGCTCGACACCGAGGGCGTGCGCCGGATGGCGCGCCTCGGCATCGCCGCGAGCGTCCAGCCCGCGTTCGACGCCGCGTGGGGCGGCCCCGAGGGGATGTACGCCCAGCGGCTCGGGCCGGAGCGCGTCCCGGGCATCAACCCGTTCGCGACGATGGCCCGCGAGGGCGTTGCCCTGGCCTTCGGGTCCGACGCACCGGTCACCGCCTTCTCGCCGTGGGCCGGCATCCGCGCCGCGGCCGACCACCGCGACCCCGACCAGCGGGTCGACGTCGCCACCGCGCTCGACGCCCACACCCGGGGCGGGTGGGCCGCGGCGGGCGCCGACGGGGGAGTCCTGCGCGTCGGCGCGGCCGCGACGTTCGCGGCCTGGGCCGTCACGGCCACGGACGGCGACGGGCTGCCCGTGGTCGGGGGAGGGGCGCCCCTGCCGATCCTCCGGATGACGGTGGCGGACGGCGTCGTCCTCCACGACACCCGAGCCTGACCCAGCGACGCAGCGTCAGGCCTCGCCCTCCGGCGCCCCCACCCGGAACACCGCCAGGAGCTGGGCCAGCGTGACGTAGTACCCGACGAGGACGACGAGCTCGAGCAGCACCGGCTCACCCAGCGCGTCCACGGCCGCGGCGTACGCCACGTCGTCGAGGGGGTCGCGCGCGACGAGGCGGTCCACGAGGTCGACCACTGCCGCCTCACCGGCATCGACGCCCTCACGGGACGCGAACGTCCCCGAGGCGACCGCCGCCAGCTCGGCGTCGTCGAGACCGACCGCCGCGCCGACGAGCTCGTGCGCGAACCGCTCGAACGCGCTGTCGGTGAGGGCGGCGACCCGCAGGATCGCGAGCTCCCTCGCCCTGGCGGTCAGCGAGGTCTCGTACCGCACCGCCGACCCCAGGGCCTGCAGCGGCAGCCCGAGGTGGGGTGCGTGCAGCATCAGGCCGAAGGGCCCCCGCAGGGAGCCGTCGGTCGCCTCGATCGAGAAGGCCTGTGGCCCGGACGCGCGCGGGCCGCCGAGGATCGCGTCGTGCACCTCCCTGGACCGGGGATCGGTGAAGGGGGGCACCAACCGGGGCAGTCGCTCGCTCACCTCGCCACCCTGACACGCGCCGAGGGCCGGCGGGGGAGTCCCCACCGGCCGTCGTGCGGAGCAGCGTCAGCCGCCGCGCGCGATCCAGAGGATCTCCGGCCGCACCCCCGAGTGGGCGCAAGTCCTCCGGCGGAGTTGCTAGATTGACGCCGTGTCTCCACGTCGTCCCGCGCTCCTCGACCTCGACCCGGCGACCGTCCGCCGGGCCCGCACCCTCGCCCGCAAGGCCGGCAAGCCGGTCGTCGACCTCGCCCGGAGCCACACCACGGTGTCGGTCGAGCGGGCGACGCTGCGCCTCGCCGGCCTGTCCGGCGCCGACCACGAGAACGTCCCGTGGGTCAACCACCTCGTCGACGCCGTCCGGGGGAGCGTGGGCCTCGAGCACGGGGTCACCACCCCCGTCTGGGACGCCCTGCGCCGTGGCGAGGCCCCTGACCTGCTGACCCTCGCGCAGAAGGCGTCGAGCGGCTCGGTGCAGTTCCGCCTCCCCGAGGGCCGCGACCTCACCGGCACCCGCAAGGCCGCCCGCACCGCCGTCGCGAAGGGCCTGCGCACCGTCGACCGCCAGCGCGCCGCACGCGACCGCCTCATCACGAGGCACGGCAACCCGAAGCGCACCCCGTGGATCTACCTCATCGTCGCCACCGGCGACATCTACGAGGACATCCCGCAGGCGCAGGCGGCCGCGCGCGAGGGCGCCGACGTCATCGCCGTCATCCGCTCCACCGGCCAGAGCCTGCTCGACTTCGTGCCCGAGGGCGCCACCCGCGAGGGCTACGCCGGCACCTACGCCACCCAGGAGAACTTCCGCCTCATGCGGGCGGCCCTGGACGAGACGAGCAAGGAGCTCGGCCGCTACGTCCGGCTCACGAACTACGCGAGCGGCCTGTGCATGCCCGAGATCGCGGCCCTGGCCGGCCTCGAGCGGCTCGACATGATGCTCAACGACTCGATGTACGGGATCCTCTTCCGCGACATCAACCCGATCCGCACCTTCGTCGACCAGCGCTTCAGCCGCCAGGTCCACGCGCGCGCCGGCATCATCATCAACACCGGCGAGGACAACTACCTCACCACCGCCGACGCGATCGAGGCCGCGCACACCGTCACGGTGAGCCAGCTGCTCAACGAGTACTTCGCCAAGGAGGCCGGCCTCGAGGACTGGCAGCTGGGCCTGGGCCACGCCTTCGAGATCAACCCCGAGGTGCCCGACAGCTTCCGCCTCGAGCTCGCCCACGCCCTCCTCGCCCGCCAGCTCTTCCCCGACGCCCCGCTGAAGTGGATGCCACCGACGAAGCACATGACCGGCGACGTCTTCCGTGGCTACCTCCTCGACGGGTTCTTCAACCTCGTCGGCGCGATGACCGGCCAGGGCATCCTCCTCGTCGGGATGATGACCGAGGCCGTCGTCACGCCGTGGCTCTCCGACCGCGACCTCGCGCTGCAGAACGTCCGCTACGTCCTCGACGCCGCTGGCGGGCTCACCGAGGACTTCCACCCGCCGCGCGACGGGCTGATCCAGACCCGTGCCCGCCAGGTGCTGGGGGAGGCCGTCGACCTCCTCGACGCCATCGTCTCCGACACCGACACCGCGGGCGACCCCCCGCTGCTCGCCGCCATCGCCGACGGCACCTTCGGCTCGATGAAGCGCCCCGCCACCAAGGGCAAGGGGCTCGACGGCGTGGTCCGCAAGGCCGAGGGGTACGACAACCCCGCGACGACGATGCTCGAGGAAGGGGCGACCCGATGAGCGCGACTCCCGGCCCGATCGTGCGTCCCTACGGCGACGCCACCGGCGACGGCATGGTGCAGGTGTCCTTCACCCTGCCCCTTCCGCACGACAAGCGCGCCGAGGGCGCGGCCCTCCAGCTCGCCGCGAAGATGGGGATGGAGCCCGCCCTCCTCGTGCACGCCAAGCCGATCGGCGACGACTTCACCTTCTTCGTCGTCTACGGCTCGGTCACCCACCTCGTCGACGTCCGCGAGGTGCAGGTCATCGAGCGCGAGTTCCCGCTGCTGACCTCCAAGGAGGTCAACGGCGAGATCAAGAAGAAGCTGCGCCGCAAGCTCGTCGTCGTCGGCGCCTGCATCGGCACCGACGCGCACACGGTCGGCATCGACGCGATCCTCAACATCAAGGGGTTCGCGGGGGAGAAGGGCCTGGAGTACTACCGGGAGATGACCGTGGTGAACCTCGGCGCCCAGGTGCTCGTCCCCGAGCTCGTCAACACCGCGCGCGAGGTCCGCGCCGACGCCGTCCTGGTCTCCCAGGTCGTCACCCAGCGCGACGCCCACATCCACAACACCACCGCGATGTCGGCGGCCTTCCGTGAGGCGTTCCCCGCGGGCGAGGTGCCGCTCCTCGTCGTCGGCGGGCCGCGCTTCGAGGAGGGGTCGGCGGCGAGCCTGGGCGTCGACCGGATCTTCGGCCGCGGCACCACGCCGGGCGAGGTGGCGTCCTACCTCGTGCACCAGCTCGTCACCCCCCGTACCGCCCCCGAGCCGAGAGGACAGCAGCGATGACCGCCGAGGTCGGCCGCACCGTCACCCACCGCCGCTACGTGCCCTACAGCCACGCCCACTACGCCGGCAACCTCGTCGACGGCGCCTACAGCCTCGCGGCGTTCGGCGACGTCGCCACGGAGATGTGCATCCTCACCGACGGCGACGAGGGCCTGTTCGCGTCGTACTCCGACGTGCAGTTCCTCGCGCCGGTGCGCGCGGGCGACGTCATCGAGATCTCGGCGATGCTCGTGCGGGTGGGGAACCGCTCGCGCGAGATGGCCTTCGAGGTCCGCGTCGTCGGGCGCGGGAACCCCGAGCGGGGGGAGTCGGCGGCCGACGTCCTCGACCCGCCGCTCATCGCCACGACGGCCCGGGGGGTCGTCGTGGTGCCTCCAGCCGGGTGACCTACCGTGGGCCCGTGCCCACGCCCCTCCGGTTGCTCGTGCGCCTCGTCGGGGCGGTGTTCGGGGGCCTGTGCCTCTGGCTGGCGTTCCCCGAGACCGACCTGTGGTGGCTCGCCCCCGTGGGGGTCGCGCTCCTCGGCGGGGCGTCCCTGACCGCCGGGGGACTACGCGGGTTCCTCGCCGGGCTCCTCGGCGGGCTGGCCTTCTTCGTGCCCGTCCTGTCGTGGTCGGGGGTGTACGTGGGTGCGCTGCCGTGGCTCGCGCTGGCCACCCTGGAAGCCCTGTACGTCGCGCTGATGTGCGCGGTGGTCGGGTTCGCGGGGAGGCGGCTCGTGGCCGCTGGCCACCGGGTTGCGGCCCTGGCCCTCGTCCCGCTCGCCTGGGTGGCGCAGGAGTGGGCTCGCGGGGCGACCCCGTACGGCGGATTCCCTTGGGCGCGAATGGCGTTCAGCCAGGCCGACAGCCCGCTGGCGCCGCTGGCGCGCTGGCTCGGGGCTCCCGGGGTGACCTTCGCGGTCGCAGTGGTCGGCGCCGGTCTGCTGGCCTTCGGCCTCGCCGTCGCGCAGCGGTCGCCGCGCACCGTCGTCGCCGGGATCGTCCTCGGCGCCGTGCCGTGGGCCGCCGGCCTCATCCCGCTCCCCACCGCGGGCCAGGGCGTGTCCGTCGGGTTCGTCCAGGGCAACGTGCCCCACGCGGGGCTCGACTTCAACGCCGAGCGGCGGGCCGTCCTCGACAACCACGTGGCGGGTACCGAGGCGCTCGCCGCGTCGGCGCCCGACGACCTCAGCCTCGTCGTGTGGCCGGAGAACTCCTCCGACATCGACCCGCTGCGCAACTCGGACGCCGCCGCCCAGGTGGAGCGTGCCCGGACCGCCGTCGGGGTGCCCCTTGTCGTGGGCGCGGTCCTCGCCGAGCCGGTGGGCGCGAGCTCGAACGTCTCGCTGTTCTACGACGGCCGCAGCGCCGACCCACAGCGGTACACCAAGCTCCACCCGGTGCCGTTCGCCGAGTACATCCCGCACCGCGAGTTCTTCCGCCGGTTCACGCCGATGGCCGACCTCGCCGGCAACTTCGTCGCCGGCAGCGAGATCGGCGTCTTCCGGGTGCCGTCCTCGACGGGGGAGTACGCCGCCCTGCCGACGATCTGCTTCGAGGTCGCCTACGACCAGCTGATGCGCGACAGCGTGGCCGCCGCCGGGACGACCCCGAGCCTGCTCATGGTCCAGACGAACAACGCCACCTTCGGCTACACCGCCGAGTCCGAGCAGCAGTTCTCGATCTCGCGGCTGCGCGCGATCGAGCACGGCCGCTCCGTGGTCCACGTCTCCACCGTCGGCGTCTCCGGCTTCATCGCGCCCGACGGCACGGTCTCGGGCAAGACGGGACTGTTCACCGCCGAGCAGCGCCTGGGCCGCCCCGTGGTCCGCACCGAGACCACGCCGTCGGACCGGATGGGTCCGTGGCCGGAGCGGGCCGCCGGCCTCGCCCTCCTGCTCCTCGTCGCCGGGAGCATCGCGGCCCGTCCGGGCGTTAGGGTTTCCGGAGCCCATGACCGCACGGCCTGAGGAAAACACCGCTGTGACCGAGACCGCCCGACCGCCCCTGCAGCGCGTCGCCGTCCTCATCCCCACGTACAACGAGCGCGACACGCTGCCCGTCGTCGTCCGCGAGGTGCGGGCGGCGGTGCCGAGCGTCGACATCGTCGTCCTCGACGACAGCTCGCCCGACGGGACGGGTGACGTCGCCGACGGGATCGCCGCGCAGGACCCGCAGGTGCACGTCATCCACCGCACGGCGAAGGAGGGCCTGGGCGCCGCGTACCTCGACGGCTTCCGCTGGGCCCTCGAGGCCGGGTACGACGCGGTCGTGGAGATGGACGCCGACGGCTCGCACCGTCCCGAGCACCTCCCGGCCCTGCTGAAGGCCGCGGAGCACGCCGACGCCGTCATCGGCTCGCGCTGGGTGCGCGGTGGGTCGGTCGTCAACTGGCCGCTGCACCGCAAGGCGCTGTCGGTGGGCGGCAACCTCTACGTCAAGGTCCTGCTCGGGATGCCGGTCAACGACGCGACCGCGGGGTACCGCGTGTACCGCGCCGACGCCCTGCGCACCATGGGCCTGGACGACGTCGCCTCGCAGGGCTACTGCTTCCAGACCGACCTCACCTGGCGCGCCGTCAAGGCGGGCCTCACCGTCGTCGAGGTGCCGATCACCTTCGTCGAGCGCGAGGTCGGCCAGTCGAAGATGAGCCGCGACATCATGACCGAGTCGCTGCGCCGGATCACCGGCTGGGGCGTGCGCCACCGCGCCGAGCAGGTCCGCGGCCTGGTGGGACAGCGCGAGCCGAGGTGGCACTCGCTGTGACCCGCACCGGGGCCACGCCGTACGCCCGCCGTGGGCGGCGGTCCCTGCGGCTGCGCCTGGTGGTCCTGGCCCTGCTGCTGGTCCCCGTCATCGAGATCGCCGTGATCGTGGCGGTCGCCCGCACCATCGGGGGGTGGCAGACCTTCCTCGTGCTGCTGCTCGAGACGGCGCTGGGGGCGTGGGTCGTGCGGCGGGAGGGCACGCGGGCCTGGCGCGCCCTGCGCGAGGCGGTGCGCAGCGGGCGGATGCCGAGCCGCGAGCTGGCCGACGGCGTGCTCGTCCTCGTCGGCGGCGTGCTGCTCCTGCTGCCCGGGTTCGTCACCGACGTCATCGGGCTGCTCTTCATCCTGCCGTTCACCCGACCGGTCGCCCGGATCTGGCTCGAGGCCGTCATCGCCCGTCGGGTGGTGACCACGGTGGGGGAGTGGCCCGGGGGAACCCCCGGGACGCCGGCCCCGCGGCCGCTGCGGCCGGACGTCGTCTCGGGCGAGGTCGTGGACCCTCCTCCGGACGACCCCACCCGCTGAGGGGGCCAGCCCACAGCACACGCGGACGCGCCGGCCACCTCGAGGGTGACCGGCGCGCTGGTGCTGGTGTCGTCAGGCGCTCTTGCGCTTGACCTTCTCGCCGCGGGACACCCGAAGGAGGGTGAGGCGCTCCTCGAGGAGCTCCTCGAGCTCGGGGATGGAGCGGCGCTCGAGCAGCATGTCCCAGTGGGTGCGGACGTGCTTGACGGGCTTGGCCTCGGGCTCCGGGCCCCCACCCTGGAGCTTGGCGTCGGCGCCGCAGCGGCACTCCCACGTGTGCGGGACGTCGGCCTCGACGGAGAAGGGAAGCTCGATGGTGTGGCCGTTGGGGCACAGGTAGGTGGTGATGCGGCGCTCGCTGGGGACGACGTTGTCGTCGGTCTCCATGCTCAGGGCGCCGAGACGGCTGCCGCGGAGGCTGCGTTCTGCCATTGGGGGTCAACTCCCGAAGTCGTGGTGTCCCGGTCGACAGGTCGTCCCGACCGGGTCTGAGGCGTTCAACGAGCGGTGCACACCGGTTGTTCCGTCCGACGCGCGTCGTGACGGTGGTTCGGTGTGAGAGCCCTCACAGATTGGTCGCCTGGCGCGACCTGCACCGCTGCCCTGAGTACGCGTCCTCAATTCCCGCGTTGCGCGTTCCCAGCAGCCCCCCACGAGGATACCGTCTCCGGCGTGACGACATCCTCCGTCCCGGCCGACGCCGAAGCAGTCCTCGGCCCCACCGCCCTCGACGTCGCGGGCCCCACCTCGCGCCGCAAGGTCGTCGCGTGGGGCATGTGGGACTGGGGTACGCAGCCCTTCAACACGGTCATCACGACCTTCGTCTTCTCGGTGTACCTGACGAGCGAGAGCTTCGGGTCGACCAACAGCACCTCCACTGCGCTCGCGATCGCCACGGCCATCGCCGGCCTGTTCGTGGCGCTCCTCGCGCCCGTGCTCGGCCAGAACTCCGACCGCTCCGGTCGAACCGTGCGCAACCTGCGGATCCAGACCTGGCTGCTCGCCGCGATGTCGGCGTCGCTCTACGTCGTCAAGCCCGAGCCGGCGTTCCTCTGGGTGGGCCTGGCCCTGCTCGGCATCGGCTCGGTCGTCTCGGAGATCGCGGGGGTCAACTACAACGCGACGATCGACCAGGTCGCCACCGGCAAGACCGTCGGCCGGGTCTCCGGCTTCGGATGGGGGATGGGCTACCTCGGCGGCATCGTCGTGCTGCTCGCTCTGTACTTCCTGCTCATCCAGCCCGACGTCGGCCTGTTCGGCGTCACCGACGAGGGCGCGATGGACATCCGCGTCTCGATGATCCTGTGCGGCGTGTGGACCCTGCTGTTCACGATCCCGGCCTTCCTCGTCCTCAAGGACCGGCCGCGCGAGCGGACCCCCGGGGTCGGCGTGGTGCAGTCGTACCGGCTCGTGTGGCGCTCGATCACGGCCCTGTGGGCCGTGTCGCGGCACACCGTCTACTTCCTCCTGGCCTCGGCCCTCTTCCGCGACGGGCTGGCCGGCGTCTTCGCCTTCGGGGCCATCCTCGCGGCCGGGACGTTCGGGCTGTCCGCCGGCGACGTCATCATCTTCGGCGCGGCCGCCAACATCATCGCCGGGCTGGCGACCATGGGCTTCGGGATGCTCGACGACCGGATCGGACCCAAGCGCGTCATCCTCATCTCGCTGGGGTCGCTCGTGACCCTCGGCATCCTCATCTTCGTCCTCCACGACGGAGGCAAGACGGTGTTCTGGGTCCTCGGGCTGCTGATGACCGTCTTCGTCGGCCCGGCCCAGGCGGCCTCGCGCAGCTTCCTCGCCCGGCTCATCCCCGAGGGGAAGAACGGCGAGATCTTCGGCCTCTACGCCACCACCGGCCGGGTCGTCTCGTTCCTGTCTCCCGCCCTGTTCGGCCTGTTCATCGGCATCGGCGCGGCCGTGACCGGCGCGGAGAACACCCAGTACTGGGGCATCCTCGGCATCGTGCTCATCCTCGCCGCGGGGTTCGCGGTGATGCTGCCGGTCAAGGAGCACACCGAGCACCGCGTGTCCTGACCTCCGACGAACGAGAGCGGCTCCCGTCCCCGGGTGGGGGAGGGAGCCGCTCTCGTCGTGCCGGGGAGCCCGGCTCAGCCGGCGAACTCGAAGTGCCAGGGCTCGGGGAGCGACCCACCGGCTGCCGCCCACGACGGGTGGAACCAGCCGTAGAGCGGGCCGTTCTGCAGCATCCAGCGGTGGGCGGCGGAGTCGAAGCGCTCCACGCCACCGCACATGTCCAGGGCGTGGCCCAGGCCGTGCCGGCTCGTCCCGGGGGTGGCGGCGAAGCGACCGCGCGTGGCCTTGACCGAGATCTGCTCGCTGTAGGAGCGGTAGGAGTCGGTGATGCACAGCGGGACACCGGTCTGCGCCGCGTACGCCTTGCTCAGGGCGTTGAAGGCGGCCGCCGCGTCGGGGGCGAGCTGCTCGCCCTTGGCACCCCACAGGGGGCACAGCCCGCTCGCGGGGAACATGCCGTTCGGGTAGATGCTCGTGTCGTCGGTGCACGGCTTGCCGATGCTCGCGACGTCGTACGACGCACCCGAGAGGGCGTCGCGCAGACGGGCGGCGGCGGCACGGGCCTCGGCGCTGCGGGCGCCGACGAGGATGCTGGCGATGGGGCCGGCCCGCTCGACCTCGGAGACCTGCAGGCGGCGCAGGTCGGCGACCTTCTGGCGCTGGGCCAGCAGGGCCTTGTCGAGCTCGGCCTTGTCGCGCTGGATGGCGGTGCGGGCCTCGGCGGCGCGGCGCTCGGCATCGTCGGCCGCGGCGCTGAGCCGGACCTGCTCGGCGGTGAGGACGCGCACGTCCTGGAGCGCGCGGGTGCGCTGCTCGGTGATGTAGGAGAGGTCGCCCAGCGGGTCTCCGACGTCGTCGGGGTCGGCGAGCATGGCGTCGAACATCCCGGCGAGGTCGGCCTCGCCGCCACCGCCGGAGTACACGGAGAAGACCCACTCGCGCACGATGGCGCGGGCGTTGGCGAGGCGGGCCTCGAGCAGGACGAGGTCGGCGTGGGCCTGGGTGGCCTCCTGGGTCGCGGCGGCCTCGATCTCCTGGGCCTGCTGCAGCGACTCGAGCAGCGCGTTGGAGCGGGTGGCGAGGCGGTCCATCTCGCGCGTGGCGGTGGCAACCTTGGAGTTGCTGGCATTGAGGGCGGCGGTGATCCGCGCGGCCTCGGCGATCTGGGTGCGCAGGAAGTCGCCGTGCAGCGCCTCCTGGTGGTCGGGTTCCTGGTGGGTCTGCGGCTCACCCGACCGGGGACGCTTCGTGGGCGCCGTGGGCGCGGGCGTGCTCGTGGGCCGCGGCGCGGGAGAGGGCGCCACGGTCGGCGTCGGCGTGGGGGTCGGGGTCGGCTCCTCCGCGAGGGCGGAGGGCGCGACGAGTACGGCCGCCACGGTGAGCGCAGCGACCATGACGGTCACGGCGCGCGATGGGATGGCCCTGCGCACGAGAGTCTCTTCCTCTTGGTCAGCGACGCCCGAGGACGCCTGGAACATGCCCCTGCTTGCGTGTTCCGTCGTTCACGATAAGCGGAAGATCGCGATCCCGGCAGTGATGTCGCACAAAGACCACCCGATCGGGCCATGCCGCCTCCACCGACGCGGCGAGGCCGCATCGGGGCTGGTGGGGAAGGGGTGACGGGTGGGACGGGCGCCGTCCACAGGAGGGACCGCGTGGGGCGGTCGTCCACAGGGCCGAGGTCGGGTCTGGTCGTGCTCGCCACGCTGCGCCACGGTGGTGCCAGTGGTCGGTGACCGACGGACGGTGGGGCCGTCGGCGCGGGGCAGGGAGGGGACCAGCGATGGATTATGTCAACTCGATCCGGCTCGTGGGCCGGGTCGCCGCGGTGGGGGAGCCGCGCGAGCTGCCGAGCGGGGACGTCGTCGTCACGATGCGGGTCGTGGTGCCGCGCGAGGGACCGGGGCGCCGGCCCCGTGGGTCGGTCGAGGCGGTGCGTCCCGGAACGGGCGTCGACACGATCGACGTCGCGTGCTGGAGCGCGGCGTCGCGCCGGGCGGCCGGTGGGCTGTCCACCGAGGACCACGTGGAGGTCGAGGGCTCGCTGCGGCGGCGGTTCTTCCGCACCGGCGCCGGGGTCGCCAGCCGCTACGAGGTCGAGGCGCGGCGGCTGCGTCGGGTGAAGGCGGTGGTCGAGCGGGCCGGGTGACGCACGCGCTCGGGCTGGGTCAGGAGCGCTGCGCCAGCATCGACTCGAGCAGGGCGATCTCCGAGGTCTGGGCCGAGGCGATCGCCGCGGCGAGGGACCTGACCTCCGGGGTGCGCGCCTGGGCGACCGCGGCCTGGGCCATGGCGACCCCGCCGCGGTGGTGGTCGATCATCAGGCGCAGGAAGAGCCGCTCGGCCGCGACGCCGCTCGAGGCGCGCAGCTCGTCGAGCTGGGCGGGGGTGGCCATGCCGGGCATGGTGCCGTCCGCGCGGACGTGGGCCTCGGCGTGCTCGCTGCCCACCCACGCCATCGGCGGCCGACTGCCGGTCTGGGGGAGCCCCCACTGGCGCAGCCACCCGTACATCTGGCCGGCCTGCTGCTGCTGGCTGGTGATGATGTCGTAGGCCAGGGTGCGCACGTCGGGGTCGTCGGTGCGCGTGTAGACGAGGAACGACATCTCGACGGCTTGGTAGTGGTGCGTCTGCATGTCGCGGGCGAAGCCGGCGTCGGCGCCGAAGTCGCTGGGGGCCGAGGTCCTCGTGCTCGTGAACCACAGGGTGCCCAGGACACCCACGGTCAGGGCGACCAGGGCGGCGGCCACGGCCACGGGCCAGGAGCGGTGGGCGGGTCCGGTCGCGCTGCCGAACTCGTCGGGGTCCACCGGGTCGCTGCCGCCGTCGTGCGGGCCGAGCCCGGGGGCGCGGTCGTCGTCGCCGGCGAAGGGAGCGGGGGAGCCGTCGCCACGAGGGGCGGTGGCGTGGGCCACCCGCCCCTCGTGCTCGACGTCGGGGGTCACTGGCTCGCGGTGGGGCTCGGGCTCGGGCTCATGCTGGGCGGGGGAGCGTCCGTGGCCCCACCGGTGGAGGTGCCGTCGGTGCCACCGGTGCAGGACGCGCCGGGCTCGGGCGTCTGCGGGCCGTTGCGGTACTGCTTGATGAACTCCGCGAGGCGCTGGTCGCCGACCCCGGTGAGCTTGAGCTGCACACCCCAGGCGCTGGCGACGACGGGGGCGTCGAGGCCCTCGTACGGCGAGACGACCATGTAGGTGTCGGGCACCGAGGCGACGAGCTTGGCGACGTCGGCGGCCGGGAGGTCGGGGCGGTAGGTGACCCAGACGGCCCCGTGCTCGAGGGAGTGCACGGCGTTCTCGTTCTTCACCGGCGCGGTGTAGACCCCGCAGTTGAGCCAGGTCGGGTTGTGGTTGCCCCCGACGGGCGGCGACTGCGCGTAGGTGACCGGGTCGGTGGTGTGGTCGCGGGTGACCGTGTAGGTCTTCACCGCGTCGAGCGTGGGACGCCCCGAGACGTCGCGGTAGATCGTGAAGGCCACGATCCCGCCGATGAGCACGATGACCGTGAGCACCGAGGTGATGAGGGCGAGGCGGGTCCTGCGCTCCTTGGCCTGCTGCTCCTTGCGCAGGGCCTCGAGCTTGTCCCGGCCGGCCCGGGCACCGCCCTGCGGCCTGGTCGACTTGCCCACCGTCGTGCTCCTCACTACGTCGTCGTCATGGCGTGCGCCCGGGAGGGCGGCCCGCGCTCACCACAGCGTGTGGCGGGGGCCCCGCGTTCCCGCGGCGCGCACCCATTGTCTCCTACGCGCTGTGGCGGACGGGTATCAGGGCAGCCGCGCGCCACCTCCTCGTCCATGACACCGAACACCTGTCCGAGATCGCTGGAGGAGGACCCATGGACCTGACGTCCTGTCCCGAGTGCGGCCACGCCGCCGAGGTCGAGTCCCGCGAGGTGTGGGAGGGCACCGACGGGCCGGTCGAGCACGCCACGGTGCGGTGCGTGGTGAACCACCGGTTCGTGCTGCCGGTGGCGTCGCTGTCCGACGTCCGGCTCGCCCCGGAGGTCTCCACGCCGCTGGACGGTTCTCAGGTGACACCGGACATCAGCCGCTGGGCACCGTGGCCGCTGGTGCGGGTGCGCCGGTTGCCACGCACGGACTGACCCCACCGGCCGACGCACGGACACGTCGACGAGGGGTCGCGCGCGTGCGCGGGCGAACGCTGCTGACATGGCGATGGCCGGGACGGGCTGAGAACCCCTCTCAGGCGTCCCTCTCGCGGTCACGAATAACGCCGATAATCCACATTATGTCATTCTAATGAATCCTGCCCCCTCCCCGGTGTCGCTCCCGCCATCCGAGGACGTCGCGGCACCGAACGACGGGAATGATCCCCGACCGCCCCGCCGTTGGCCCGTCGTGACCGACCAGCCGCTCGCACCGCTCGACTACGCGAACCGCACCGGACGCCGACCCGGCGTCGGCGTGCGTGCGCTCGGCGTCGTCCTCCCGGGCGTCCGTGCCGTGCAGGCCCAGGCCGAGCCCTACGCGGCCGCCTGGCACGCGCACAACCGGCTGGCCCTGGACTCCCCCGGCCGGCGCTGGGTCGTCCTCGGTGACTCGATGGCCCAGGGCGTCGGCGCGTCCGCGTGGGACGCCGGCTGGGTGAACCAGGTGCAGGACTGGCTCACCGCGGCCGGACACCCGGTCGTCGTCGTCAACCTCTCGGCCACGGGCGCCCGGACGATGGACGTCGTCGACCAGCAGCTCCCGGTGCTCGAGGCGCTGCCCCCGGCCCACGGGACCAGCGCCCCCGACCTCGTGTCGGTCCTCGTCGGGTCCAACGACCTGTTCGCCGGCGGGGCGGTCCGGCGCCGGCTCCCTGACGCCTTCGGGACCCTCGTCGAGCGGCTCCCCCACCGTGCGGTCGTCGCCACCCTCCCCCAGCCGCGGTCCGCGGCGCATGCCGCCAACCGACACCTCGAGCGCGCCGGTGCCGACGGTCGTCTCGAGGTCGTCGACATGCGCACCGAGGGCCCGACCTCGTGGCGCGGAAGGCTGGCCGCGGACTTCTTCCACCCCAACGACGCCGGCTACACCGAGATCGGCCGGGCCTTCCACCCGCACCTCGTCAGGGCGCTGCGCAGCACCTGACCCCTCCCCCACGGTCGGGCACCGAACCTCGCGCCCGACGCCCGATGTCGGGCGCCACGGCGGAGGTTCGGTTGCCGGCTGACCCATGTCGGCGCGACCCAACACGAATCGCCAGTTCCGCTGTGGGACAGCGAAGCTGGCGATTCGGTGAAGGTCAGGCGCGCAGCGCCTGCGCCAGGGTGTGGACGTCGTCGACGAGGGTCGCCATGTCGTCGTCGGTGTGCGCGAGCGAGACGAGCCACTGCTCGTCGAGCCCGGGCGGGGTGAGGATGCCGCGGTTGACGCCCCACAGCCAGGACAGCTCAGCGAGACCGAAGTCGGTGGCCTTGTAGTCGCGGTAGTTGCGCACCGGGGTGGTGGACCAGGTGACGCAGCCCTTCACGCCGAGGCCGACGGTGTGCGCCGGCAGCTCGTACTCGTCGATGACCGCGTTGATGGCGTCGAGGGCGCGGACGTTGACCGCCTCGGCACCGGCCAGGGCCTCGTGGGTGCAGATCTCGTCGACCGCCTTGGCGGCCGCCATGACGAGCGGGTTGCCGTTGTACGTGCCGAAGTGCGCCATCCGGCCGTCGACGACGACCTCCATGACGTCGCGCCGACCACCGAAGGCCGCCAGCGGCAGGCCGCCACCGATGGACTTCGCCAGGGTGATGAGGTCGGGGGTGACGCCCAGGCGCTGGGCGGCCCCGGCGTAGCCCG
Organism: Oryzobacter telluris; assembly: GCF_043099285.1. Taxonomy (GTDB): domain Bacteria; phylum Actinomycetota; class Actinomycetes; order Actinomycetales; family Dermatophilaceae; genus Oryzobacter; species Oryzobacter telluris. The sequence continues at coordinate 2,297,152 of NZ_CP170723.1, forward strand.
CGGTGAGCCCCGTCTTGACCTCGTCGAAGATGAGCACGACGCCGTGGGCGTCGCACAGCGCGCGGACCGCGGCGAGGTAGCCCTCGTCGGGCACGACGATCGACAGGTTCTCGATGACCGGCTCGACGACGAGCGCGGCGATGTCGCGGCCGTGCTGCTCGAGGACGCGGGTCAGCTGGCCCAGGTCGTTGTAGGCGACGACGTGCACGGTGCCGGCCTCGACGTCGAAGGGCACCTGCGGGGTGGGGGCGTCGGCCGGGCCGATCTCGTCGAGACCGGGCTTCACCGAGACCTGGAGGGCGTCGTACCCGCCGTGGTAGCCGCCCTCGATCTTCACGATGGCCTTGCGCTCGGTGTACGCCCGCGCTGCGCGGATCGCGTACATCAGCGACTCGGTGCCCGAGTTGGTGAAGCGGACCATGTCGAGCTGGAACCGCTCGCAGAAGCGCTCGCTCATCTCGGTGGCCTGCGGCGACGGAGTGACGAACAGCGTGCCCGTGCTGGTGAGGGCCTCGGTGACGTGCGCGACGACGGTGGGGTGGAGGTGCCCGACGAGCATCGCTCCGAAGCCCATCGACAGGTCGAGGAGCTTGTTGCCGTCGACGTCGGTGAGCCAGGCGCCGCGGGCCGAGGCGACCGAGATCGGGTACGGCTCCCAGTGCTGGAAGGAGCTCGTGACCCCGAGCGGCAGCGTCTTGCTCGCGCGCAGGTTGTGCTCCCCCGAGGCACCCGACCAGCCGGTGAACCGCTCCCACTCGGCCGCGAGCAGGCGCGCGACCACGGCAGGGTCGACCGGACGGCTCTGCGCGGGCAGGCGCCGGTAGGTCCCCGGGTCGTGCGCGGGCACCGACGTCGCGGGCTGGGTCAGCACGTTCTCACTCATCAAGGGCCTCCTCCCCCGCACGCGGCGGGGACGCAGTGGGTGTCCGGTCCGACCCGCGCGGCATCCACACCACGCCTACGGATCGAGTCACCCGACACCATACCGGCCTTCGGATCCCGTCACCAACGGGAACGCACGCCCGTCATACCGTCATGTGACGTTTCCTCAGCCCACCGGGGAGAAGTCGACCTCCGCCGCAGGGCTCACGCCGGCCGTGCGCCCCGGGGCGGACTGATACTGCCAGTACAGGTTGGTGTGGGCGATGACGTCGGCGGGCTTCGGCGCGCCCCACTCGGACAGGTCCTCGGTGGTGTGGGCGTCGCCGACCAGGGTGGCGTCGTAGCCGCGGGTGAAGGCCCCGTGGAGGGTGGAGCGGACGCACGCGTCGGTCTGGGCGCCGGTGACGACGAGCCGGCCGACGCGTCGCTGCGCCAGCGCCTCCTCGAGGTCGGTGTCCTCGAACGAGTCACCCCAGCGCTTCTGCACGACCGGCTCACCGTCGGCCGGCACGAGCTCGGGCACGATCTGCCAGCCCTGCGTGTCGGTCTGCACCTCCTCGGAGTTGTGCTGGACCCACACGACGGGCACCCCTTCGCCCCGGGCGCGGTCGACGAGCCCGGCGATGCGCTGCACGACGCCGTCGCGGTCGTGGGCGCCGGTGACGACCTGGTTCTGGACGTCGATGACGATCAGGGCGGTGGCGTCGCGGTCGGCGAGCGTGGTCATGGGGTCCTCCTCGGATGGAACGGCTGCGCCCCACGCTAGGTGCGACCACCGACAGGGGTGGGCGCGCGACAGGGACGCCTAGGCTGGCCCGACCATGCAGTGCGACTACTTCGATGCCGGCCGGTGCCGGTCGTGCACCCTCATGGGGACGCCCTACCGCGACCAGGCCGCCGACAAGGCCATGCGCGCGGCCGCGTCCCTCGCCGAGGTCGCCCCCCACCTGCGCTGGCTGGAGCCGTTCACCGGCGCGGAGCAGGCCTTTCGCAACAAGGCCAAGCTCGTCGTCGCGGGCCGGGCCGGCGCCCCCACCTTCGGCATCCTCGACGCCGCCGGTCGCGGTGTGGACCTGCGCCGGTGCGGCCTCTACGAGCCGGGCCTCGCGGCCACCTTCGACCCCCTCCACCGGTTCGTGTCCGACCTCGGCCTCGAGCCCTACGACGTCCCGGGCCGCCGCGGCGAGCTCAAGCACGTCATCGTCACCCACTCCCCCGACGGCGAGCACCTCGTGCGCTTCGTCGTCCGCACCCACGAGTCGGTCGAGCTCCTGCGTGCCGCGCTCCCCGACCTCACGGCGGCCCTGCCCTCGGCCCGGGTCGTCACCGCCAACGTCCTGCCGGAGCACAAGGCGGTGCTCGAGGGCGACACCGAGGTCGTCCTCACCCGCGAGGCCCTCCTCCCCCTCCGCCTGCCCGACGTCACCCTGATGCTCGGCCCGCGCTCCTTCCTCCAGACCAACACCCGCGTCGCCGTCGCGCTGTACGCCCAGGCGCGCGCGTGGGTCGAGGACCGGTCCCCCGCGACGGTCTGGGACCTCTACTGCGGCGTCGGCGGCTTCGCCCTGCACCTCGCCCGTCCGGGGCGCCGGGTGGTCGGGGTCGAGACGTCGGCGGAGGCCGTCGCCGCGGCGACCGCCGGTGCCATCGCCTCCGGAACCGGCTCTCCCGAGGTCGAGTTCGCCGTCGGCGACGCCACGACCCACCGCCCCGACGGTCCCGGCCCGGACCTCGTCGTCGTGAACCCGCCTCGCCGCGGCATCGGCCCCGAGCTCGCCGCCTGGCTCGAGGTGTCGAGCGCCAGCCACCTCGTCTACTCCAGCTGCCACCTCGGCAGCCTGGAGCGCGACCTCACCGCCCTGCCCTCGTGGCGGGCGGTGGAGGCCCGGCCGTTCGACATGTTCCCCCAGACGACGCACCTCGAGACAGCCGTCCTGCTCGAGCGCACCTGAGCCCCCACCGGACAGCAGCGGGCTGACACAGTGCAGCGATGACCTTCTCCATCGCCGCCCACGACGGGGACGCCTGGGGAGTCGCCGTCGCCAGCAAGTTCGTCGCCGTCGGATCGATCGTCCCGGCGGTCCGCGTGGGCGTCGGCGCCGTGGCGACCCAGTCCCTGGCCCGCTGGGCCTACCGCAACGAGCTGCTCGACGCCCTCGCGTCCGGCACCGACGTGCAGACCGCGCTGGCCGCAGCCGCCGCCGCCGACGACGGACGGGCCCTGCGCCAGGTCGGCGCCGTCGGGGGCACCGGCGCCGCGACGTTCACCGGCGACGAGTGCTTCGCGTGGGCCGGCGGCCGCGCTGCGGGCGACACCGAGACCGCCTACGCGGTGCAGGGCAACATCCTCACCGGGCCCGAGGTCGTCGAGGCGATGGAGGCCGCCTTCCTCGCCCACGCCGGCGCGGCCCTCGACGAGCGCCTCCTCGCGGCGCTGCTCGCCGGCGACGCCGCGGGGGGCGACTCCCGCGGCCGGCAGAGCGCCGCCCTCCTCGTGCACGCCCCCGGTGCCGGCTACGACGCGTGCGGTGTCCTTGCCGACCTGCGCGTCGACGACCACCCGCACGCCCCGACCGAGCTGGCCCGCCTCCACGCCCTGGCGACCCTCGTCTTCGGCGGGCCCGAGGAGGTCACGCCCCTGGGCGGCGCCCTGCGCGCCGAGGTCGCCCGACACCTCGCCGCGCTCGGCCACGCCCCGGAGGACCAGGGCCCGGCTGTCGAGCGCGCCCTCGAGGCGTGGATGTCGGCGGTGAACCTCGAGAACCGTCACTCCCCCGGTGGCATCGACGGCCGCGTGCTCGAGGAGCTGCGGTCCGCTGCACGGGACTTGACCGACTGCTGACGAGACCCGCACCGACTCCTGACGTCCTCCATGCCGTCCTCTTACCGGGCCACACCTAGCGTCTTCCGTTGCTGCCCACCGGAACCCGGCGGGCCCGACGAGAAGGAGTTTCCTCATGAGTCGATCCCTCGCACGCACCGCCGCCGCGGTGGCAGGGACCACGCTGGCCGTCAGCTCGGCGTTCGCGGCCACCGCCGCGGCCGCCCCGACGAGCGACGGCGCCGTCCCGACGTACCAGGAGCTCCAGGCCTCGACCTTCCGCGACCTCGACGGGCAGTACCTGGTCAACGGTGACGAGCCGGCCGCGACGAACGGTGCGCTGCGCCAGTTCTACGACGCGATGGTCGCCGAGCCGGACACGATGAACGAGGGACTCATCGTCAACACCGTCCAGGGCAAGGACGACAAGTGGACGGCGAGCCAGGCGCTCAACCTCACCTACTGCGTCAGCACGAAGTTCGGTGCCGACTACAGCCGGGTCGTCAGCGCGATGGCGGCCGGCGCCGGCCAGTGGGAGGCCGCGACGACCAAGGTCAACTTCGTCTACGTCCCCGCGCAGGACGGCGCCTGCACGACCCGCAACAGCAGCATCCTGTTCTCGGTGGAGCCGACGAAGACCACGCAGTACATCGCCCGCGCGTTCTTCCCGAGCAGCCCGAAGAGCTCGCGCAACGTCCTCGTCAACGCCACGAGCCTGTACAACTCGGGCTCCTGGACCCCGAGCAACATCCTCGCCCACGAGCTGGGCCACACCCTCGGGTTCCGCCACGAGCACACCCGCCCCGAGGCCGGCACCTGCTTCGAGGACAACAACTGGCGCCCCCTGACGCCGTACGACTCGGCGTCGATCATGCACTACCCCCAGTGCAACGGCTCCTCCAGCGACCTCAGCATGACCGCATCGGACCGCGCGGGCGTGCGCGCCCTGTACGGCAGCTGAGGCCTCGGCGGCGCCGGCATCCTCCTCGGCGTCTCCGACCCTCCGGCCCCCGGGACCTGTCCTCCCGGGGGCCGGACCGGTGTGCTCACGCGAAGCGGGTCGGGTCCCCCGCGCCGATGCGCACCACCTCGGCCTCACCGCTGGAGAGGTCGACCACCGTGGTCGGCTCGGTGCCGCACTCCCCCGAGTCGATGACGACGTCGACGACGTGCTCGAGCCGCTCCTTGACCTCCCAGCCGTCGGTGAGCGGCTCGGTCTCGTCCGGGAGGATGAGGGTGGAGGACAGCAGCGGCTCCCCCAGCTCGGCGAGCAGGGCCCGCACCACGGGGTGCTCGGGGATGCGCACCCCGACCGTCTTCTTCTTCGGGTGCAGCAGCCGGCGCGGCACCTCGGTCGTGGCCGGGAGGATGAACGTGTACGAGCCCGGCGTCGCCGCCTTCACCGCCCGGAACACCGCGTTGTCGACGTGGACGAGCTGGCCCAGCTGCGCGAAGTCGCGGCACACGAGGGTGTAGTGGTGCTTGTCGTCGAGCCGCCGGATGTCCTTGATGCGGTCCTTGGCGTCCTGGTTGCCCATCATCGCGCCGAGCGCGTAGCCGGAGTCGGTGGGGTAGGCGACGAGCCCGCCCTCGCGCAGCACCGCGACGGTCTGCGCGATCGCGCGCGGCTGCGGGTCGACCGGGTGGACGTCGAGGTAGCGGGCCATGCGCTCACCCTAGGCCCGTCTTCGCGCCTCAGGAGGTGCGCAGGCCCTGGTCCCACAGCTCCTTGGTCTGCACCAGCCAGAAGGCCGCGAAGAGGAGGATGAGGACGACCTCGACCCACAGGACGAGGTGCTCCCACGGCGAGAGCAGCGCGGCCGCCACGGTGATGCCGAGGGTCACGAGCATCGCGGTGGCGATCGCCCGGTACACCGGGACGTAGCGCGCGGCGGTCGAGGGCATGCTCCCCTGCGCCACCGCCCGGTCGACGTCGCGTCCGTTGAGCCACACCGCGACGACGATCGCGAGGAACATCGGGATCGCCGCGACGTCGTGGCCGTGCGCGACGAACGAGTCGCGGGCCACGAAGAACCACGCGGCTCCCCCACCCATCACCGCGCCGGCGACGAGGATGCCGACGAGGTCACCGCGGCGGATGCCGTTCGCCCCGCCCGCGCGCCGGGCGCTCCAGATCCCGATGGCCAGGGCCACCGCGCCGAGGACGAACAGGGCGCGCATGTTGTTGGAGACGGCGGGTGCGACGTCGGAGACCTGGATCGGGACCGAGGAGCAGCTGCCCGGGTCGCTGGTGGGGATGAACGCGACGCCTGGCGCCAGCATCCCGGCGAAGTTGAGGGCGACGTCCTCACCCGGGGTGTTGCCCTTGAGCGCGACGAGGCACACGCCCATCGTCACGAGGACCCCGACGAAGACCGCCCGGGCCGGGGTGTGCCAGTACGCGCTGATGGAGGTCTGCAGGCAGTCGTACCCGGTGGCCGAGAACTCCAGGGCCACCGAGGCGAACAGCAGCAGCACGAGCCCGGCCAGCGCCAGGCGGAGGTAGCCGTAGGTCCGGACGGCGGCCAGTGCGGGATCCTGCTCCACGTGCACCACTCCCTTCACCCGTGAGGAGCGCGGGAGGCGCTCCGCGATACACCGTGCCCGGTGCCGCGCCGTCGCGCGCGCCGGTCAGCCCTCGTGCATCGCGATCGGAGCACCGCGCTGCACCGTGCGCGAGACCGTGCACAGCCGGTCGCGGCTCTGCGCGATGGCGCGCGGGAGGCGCTCGCGGGCCCTGTCCCCGTCGGCGCCCTCGGGGAAGCGCACCGTGAAGGTGATCTCGATGTCGGAGAGCACGTTCTCGCCGTCGGCCTTGGTCTTCACGCCCTCGGACACGACGTCGAAGGCGGTGGGCTGCGCGAGCCGCTCGGTGATGAAGTCGACATCGGTGGCGCTGCACGCGGCCATCGAGACGAGGAAGAGCTCGACCGGGGTGAACTCGGGTGAGTCACCGCCACCGCCGACGAGCATCGTGCCGCCGCGGGCGTTCGTGACCTCGTACAGGCCCTTCTCGACCCGCGTCATCGACACGCTGCGGTGTCCGAGCCCGGTCCCGCCGGTCTCCTGCTCCTGCGCCATCAGGCACCCCATCTCTCGGCGAGGGCGCGAACCACCTTGAGGTCGCGCCACGTGGTGGTCAGCCCGGTGATCTTCTCGACCCGGGTGTTGGTGAGCTTGGTTCCCTGGAAGCCGTTCCCGAGCTCGGCGAGGACGTCGGCGCCCAGGACGCGCACCCGCTCCCCCGGCTCCTCCCAGGCGTCGAGGACCGCGGCAGCGTCCTTGGCGACGGTGCCGTCGGCGAGCGCGACGTAGCGCCGGCCGGCGGGCCGCAGCAGCGGCTCGACGGCGTCGACGGCTGCCACCGTGGCGCGCAGGGCCGCCGGGGTGCGCACGACGCACGGCACGGCGAAGCCCTTCCAGTCCCCGATGACGCGGGCCAGCTCGGCGCCGACCTCGGCCGTGGAGCGCAGCGGGGTGCGCACGCGCACGTTGCCGGTCTGGATGTAGGTCTCGACGTCGTCGAACCCCGCGTCCTCGAGGACGACCCGCAGGTCGGCCATCTTCACCTGTCGCTGACCGACGTTCACCGCACGCAGGAAGGCGACGTGGACCGGCATGCAGCCCATCCTGTCACCGCTCTGCGACAGTGGGTCGCATGGCGCCACCCACCGACCGCGGCTCGCTCGTCCTCGTCCGCCACGGGCAGACCGAGTGGTCACGCACCGGCCGGCACACGGGGCGCACCGACGTCCCCCTGACGCCGGAGGGGGAACGCGACGCCGCCGCCCTCGCCGCGCCACTGGCGGCCTTCGACGTCGGTCTCGTGCTCACCTCGCCGCTGGCCCGCGCCCGCCGCACGGCCGAGCTCGCCGGCCTCACCGCCACCGAGGTCGACCCCGACCTGCTCGAGTGGGACTACGGCGGGTACGAGGGCCGCACGACGACGGAGATCCGTGAGACGCTGGGCCACGACTGGACCGTCTTCGACGACGGAGTCGTGCCGGGTGCGACGCCGGGCGAGACGGTGGAGGAGGTCGCGGCGCGGGCCTCGCGGGTGCTGGCCCGGGTCGAGCCGGTGCTCGCCGAGCGCGACGTCGTGCTCGTCGGGCACGGGCACGCGCTGCGCGTCCTCTCCGCCACCTACCTGCGCCAGGAGCCCCGCTTCGGGGCACACCTCGTCCTCGACGCGGGGTCGCTGTGCGTGCTGGGCCGCGAGCGCGAGCAGCCGGCCCTCCTCGCGTGGAACGCCCGGACCGCGCCCCGGGACTGAACCGGCTCAGCCCAGCCCGTCGCCCTCCACGACGGACAGGACGTTGCCCGAGGGGTCGGTGAACCACGCGATGAGCGGGCCGCCACCGCGGAACACCCCGTGTTCGTCGGTCGCGACCTGGGTGCCCTCGTACTTCTCGAACACCACGCCCTGGTCGGTGAGCGCCGCCACGGCGGCCTCCACGTCGCGCACGGGGAAGTTGAGCACGGTGTAGGTGGCCGGCACGTGGTCGGGCTTGGGGTAGAGCAGCACGGGACGGTCCCCGCCCAGCCGCAGCACGAGCATCCCCATCTGCCCGTCCTCGACCCGCAGGCCGAGGGCGGTGCCGTAGAACTCGCGGGCCTCGTCGATGTCCTTCACCGCGATGCCGCTGAACGCCCTGGACTCCTGGAGCACGTCGATCCCCTCACGTCGGTCCGGCCAGTCAAGCGGACCGCACCGACACGTGGGGGCTCAGGCGCCCGCGAACCGCGCGCGCTCCCCCGGGTTGCGTCCTCGACGCGGCCCCGGCTCCGGGGCCACACTGGGCGACGAGGTCCGGCGCCGTGGTCCACCCCGCCACGGGACGACCGGGCCCGGGCAGGAGGCACCATGCCGGCCGGGTTCCACGACGGCAGCCGCACGCTGCAGGACCGCTTCGACACGCGGGCGCTCGCCGACCGCATCGACGGACTCCTCGTCTCCGACGTCATCGGGGAGGGCGACCGCGCCTTCATCGAGGAGCGCGACATGTTCTTCCTCGCCACGTCCGACGCGCAGGGTCACCCGACCTGCTCCTACAAGGGCGGCGAGCCGGGCTTCGTCCGGGTGCTCGACGAGCACACCCTGGCCTTCCCCAGCTACGACGGCAACGGGATGTACCTGTCGATGGGGAACGTCCTGGTCCACCCCGAGGTCGGGATGCTCTTCATCGACTTCGAGAAGGGCCACCGGATGCGGCTGGAGGGCACGGCGAGCATCGACCTCGAGGACCCCCTGCTGGCCGAGCACCCCGAGGCGCAGTTCGTCGTGCGGGTGCGGGCGCGCACCGTGTACCCGAACTGCCCGCGCTACATCCACCGCTACGAGCTGGTGCGGCGCTCGCGGTTCGTGCCGCGACCCGACCGGGTCACGCCGGTGCCGGAGTGGAAGCGCAGCGACTGGGCGGTCGACGCCCTGCCCGCGCACGACCCGGCCCGCGACCCCGGCGAGCGGGAGGTGCTGGGGCGCTGAACGGTCGTCCGGGACCGACCGGCGTCAGGGCAGCGGCCAGGTGTGCACGGGCTCGTTGGAGTCCATGTGCACGGCGTACAGCTCGAGCATCATCCGCAGCGCCTCGCGACGGTCGTGGCCCGCGGCCTCGAACGTGGCGACCGCGCGGGTCGACCACTCGGCGCCGTTGATGCCGGTGGTGCAGCGGCCCTCGATGACGCCGAGGTACCGCTCACGCACGGCGTCGGAGACGCCCCACAGCCGCAGCCCCTCGTGGGCGAGCGGGAGGAGGTGGCGCAGGGTGAGCTCGTCGGCGGACAGCTCGCCGAAGCCGGGCCAGTACAGGTGCGCCTCGATGCCGTCGCGCGCCGCGCGCCGGAAGTTCTCCTCGCAGGCGGCGAAACTCATCTTGGTCCAGACCGGGCGCTCCTCGTAGGCGAGCATCCGGATGGCGCCGTAGTAGAACGCGGCGTTGGCCAGCACGTCGACGATGGTGGGCCCGGCGGGCAGGACGCGGTTCTCCACCCGCAGGTGCGGGATCCCGCCGGGGATGTCGTAGATGGGCCGGTTCCAGCGGTAGACGGTGCCGTTGTGCAGGCGCAGCTCGGCGAGGTCGGGCGCGATGCCGGCCTCGAGCTTGGCCATCGGGTCCTCGTCGGTGGTCTCGGCGAGGAGGGTCGGGAAGTAGCGGACGTTCTCCTCGAACAGGTCGAAGATCGAGGTGATCCAGCGCTCGCCGAAGAACACCCTCGGCCGCACGCCCTGGTTCTTCAGCTCGATGGGCCGGGTGTCGGTGGCCTGCTTGAACAGCTCGATGCGGGTCTCGGCGTGCAGGCGCTTGCCGAAGAAGAACGGGCTGTTGGCGGCCAGGGCGACCTGGGGGGCCGACAGTGCCTGGGCCGCGTTCCAGTGCGCGGCGAACTCGGAGGGCGCGACCTGCAGGTGCAGCTGGACGCTCGTACATGCCGACTCGGGCGCGATGGAGTCGCAGTACGTGGCGACGCGCTCGCCGGTGGGGCCCTCGATGTCGAGGTAGATGTCCTCGCCGCGCGCGACGAAGATCGAGTCGTTGAGGGCGGTGTAGCGGTTGTTCCGGCTGATCCACTCGCGCTCGTAGTGCTCGGGCATGATCGTGGGCAGGATGCCGATCGCGACGATCTTGGAGCCGACCTCGCGCGCGGCCGCGTCGGCCCGGTTCAGGCTCGTGCGCAGCTCGTCCTCGAGCTCGATGGCGGCGTCGCCGGGCAGCGGGCGCGGGGGCACGTTGAGCTCGATGTTGTACTGCGCCAGCTCGGTCTGGTAGTCCTCGTCGGCGATCGCCGAGAGCACCTCGGCGTTGTGGAAGTGCGGCTGCTGGTGCTCGTCGACGAGGTTGAGCTCGATCTCCAGTCCGGTCATCGGCTTGTCGAACTCGAAGCTGCTCTGGGTGAGCATCCGCTCGAACACGTCGAGGTTCTGCCGCACCTTCTCGCGATAGCGCTGGCGCTGCTCGCGGGTGTAGCTCTGCGCGCTGACCTCGGCTCCCATGGTTGGACCCAACCACATCCGCCACCGTGACGGAACCCGGGGCCGCAGTTCGTGGGACCCGGACGTGTTTCGGTCCCGAGGGCTGTCGGCGCCCTCTCCTACCGTGGGGGACGTGCGGCTGATCCACACCTCCGACTGGCACCTGGGGCGCGCGTTCCACCAGGTGGGGCTCCTCCGCGCCCAGGCCGCCTACCTCGACCACCTCGTCGAGGTCGTCCGCGCCGAGCGGGTCGACGCCGTGCTCGTCAGCGGCGACGTCTACGACCGCGCGATGCCGGCCCCCGACACCGTCGAGCTGCTCTCGCAGACCCTCGAGCGGCTCGTCGACGCCGGGGCGCAGGTGGTGCTGTCCAGCGGCAACCACGACTCCGCCATCCGGCTCGGGTTCGCGTCGGGGCTGCTCGAGCGGTCCGGGGTCCACATCCGCACCTCGGTCCACGACGTCGGCCGCCCGGTCGTGGTCGGCGGCGTCGCCGTGCACCCGCTCCCCTACCTCGAGCCGGCGCTCGTCGCCGACGCCCTCGGGACCACCGACCGCACGCACGCCGGGGTGCTGCGCGCCGCGATGGACCGCGTGCGCACCGACGTCGCCGGCCGCGGGGGTCGCTCGGTCGTCATGGCGCACGCGTTCGTCACCGGCGGCGCCACGAGCGAGTCCGAGCGCGACATCTCGGTGGGCGGCGTGTCCGCCGTACCCCCGGGGGTGTTCGAGGGCGTCGACTACGCGGCCCTGGGCCACCTCCACGGGCGGCAGGAGGTCGCCGAGGGTGTGCGGTACAGCGGCTCGCCGGTCGCGATGTCGTTCAGCGAGTGGCGGCACCGCAAGGGCAGCCTGTTCGTCGACCTGTCCGGGGAGACGCCGGTCGTCGAGCACGTCGACGCCCCCGTCGAGCGCCCGCTCGCGGTGCTGCGCGGCACGCTCGAGGACCTCGTCACCTCCTCCGCCCACACCGGCGCCGAGGCCGCGTGGTGCCAGGTCACGCTCACCGACCCGCTCCGGCCGCTCGGCGCCATGGACCGCGTCCGTGCCCGCTTCCCGCACACCCTCGAGCTGCGCTTCGAGCCCGAGGGCGCCGGGGTGCCGCTGCGCCCGTACGCCCGCCGGGTCGAGTCACGCTCCGAGGTCGACGTGTGCTGCGACTTCCTCGGCCACGTGCGCGGCGGTCGCCCGGCCACCGACGACGAGCGCTCGCTGCTCGCCGAGGCCGTCGAGGCCACCCGGGTGGCGCGCGGCGTCACCGACGAGGAGGGCGTGGCCCGCACCGCGACCGAGGGGGCGGCGTGAGGCTGCACCGCCTCGAGGTCGAGGCGTTCGGGCCGTTCGCGGGGAAGGTCGAGCTCGACCTCGACGCCCTGTCCGGCGCCGGGCTGTTCCTCGTCCACGGCCCCACCGGCGCGGGCAAGACCAGCCTGCTCGACGCCGTCTGCTTCGCCCTCTACGCCGACGTCCCGGGCGCGCGCAGCAAGCGCGGCCTGCGCAGCGACCACGCCGCCCCCGAGGCCGTGCCGTGCGTGCGCCTCGAGCTCACCGTCGGCGGGCGCCGGCTGCGCCTCGAGCGCTCCCCCGAGTTCCAGCGGCCCAAGAAGCGGGGCACCGGCTCGACCAAGGTCCAGGCGCGCGTCGTCCTCGAGGAGCGTCGCGGACGCACCTGGGTGGCGCTGAGCACGCGCAACGACGAGGTCGCCGACCTCGTCAAGGACGTCGTCGGCCTCGGGCTGGCCCAGTTCGCCCGGGTCGTCCTGCTCCCCCAGGGCGACTTCGCGGCGTTCCTGCGCGCCACGCCCGAGGAGCGCCGCGAGGTGCTCGAGCGGCTCTTCGACATCTCGGTGTTCGCCGACGTCGAGGCGTGGCTCGCCGAGACCCGCCGCACCAGCGGGTCGGCGCTCGACGCCGCGCGGCGCGAGCTGTCCGCCGACCTCGCACGGCTCGAGGACGCCCTCACGGGTGTCGCCGGCACGGTCGACGACGGCGCCGTGCCGGCCGATGACGACGCCGCGTCCCACGAGGTCGCCGGCGCCCTGTCGCAGGCGCCCGTGGCCACCGTCCCGGCGCGTCTCACCGAGATCGCCGAGGCCCTGGAGGTCCGGCTCACCACGGCCCTGGCCGACGTCGACGCCGCCGAGGGCGCCGACCGGCTCGCCCAGGAGGCCGTGCTGTCAGCCACCCGTCAGGCCGACCTCGCCCGTCGTGCCCAGCGGGCCCGCCTCACCCTCGCCGAGCTCGACGACGGCGAACCCGGGCACGCCTCCCGCGTCACCGCGCTCGAGGCCGCCACCCGCGCGGCCACGCTCGGCGGCCACCTGGCGGCGGTCCGCCGCGCGGCCACCGAGGTGGAGCAGGCTCGGGCCGTCGTGGGCCGGCGGACCGCCGCGCTCGCGGCCCGCGGCCTCCAGGCGACTCCCGACCGGGCCGCCGACCTCGCCGACCGGGTCCACGCCCTCGACGCCACGGTCACGGTCCTGGAGTCCGCCACCCGCACGGCCCTCACCCTGCGGCAGCGGCTCGACGACGTCGTCACCCGCCGCCAGACCGCCGAGCACACCGTCACCGCGGCGTCCACGGCCCTGGATCAGGCCGCCCCGGAGGTCGAGCACCTCACCGCCGAGGTCCAGCGTCTCGCTGCAGCCGCCGAGCGGGTCCCCGGGCTCGAGCTCGCCCTGGCCGGCCACGAGGAGCGGCTGCGCACGCTCGCCGCCGTCGAGGCCGACCTCGCGGCGCACGACGCCCTGGCTCCCGACCTCGTGGCGCACCGCGACGTCGTCCTCGCCGCCCAGAGCGTCCTGCTGACCCTGCGCCAGCGACGGCTCGACGGCATGGCCGCCGAGCTCGCCGCCGACCTCGACGACGGGGACGCCTGCCCGGTCTGCGGATCCGCAGAGCACCCGCACCCGGCGTCCACGGCGGGGCACGTCACCGCCGACGAGGTCGCGCGGGCCGAGGCCGACCTCGACGGCGCCCGGGAGGCCCTGGCCGTCATCGAGTCACGCGCCACGGCCCTGCTGTCGGCCGTCGAGACCCGCCGGTCGGCGCTGGGCGACGCCACCCGCGCCGACGTCGAGGCGGAGGTCGCCACGGCGGTCCTCACCCTGGCCGAGGCCGGCGCCGAGCGGGACCGCGCGCACGAGGCAGCGCTGCGTCTCGCCGACCTGCGCACGCGCGTGTCCTCCCTGGCCACGGCCCGCGACCGCGCTGCTGCCGACACCGAGTCGCTGGCGCACCAGGCCGGGCAGCTGACCGCGGAGGCGGCCGACGTCACGGCCGCACTCGCGGACGCGGTCAGCGCTCATTCCGAGTGCCCCTGCGGCACCGCCGATCCCGCCTCGCACACCGCCACGGCCACCGCCGTCGACGCCCTCGTGCGCGAGGTGGAGGTCGCGACCTCCGCCACGGCCAGGCACGACGCGGCCCACAACGCCTTGCTCACCGCGGTCGAGGAGGCCGGCTTCGCCGACCCCGCCGACGCCGCGTCGGCCGCACTGCCCGCCGCCGACCTCGAGCGCCTGCGCCGGGTGGTCGTCGCGCACGACGACGCCCGGGCCACCGCGCGGGCCGTCCTCGACGACCCCGAGGTCGTGGCCAGCCTCGACCAGCCACTCCCGGACGTCCCCGCCGCCGAGGCGACCGCCCGTGCGGCGCGCCAGGCGGTCGTGAGCGCCTCCACCCACCGGGAGGTCCTCACCCGCGCGGTGCGCGTGCTCGCCCGGCTGCGTCCCTCCCTCGAGCAGACCTGCGAGCGGGTCGCCGCGCTCGACGAGCGCCACGCACGGGTCCGCGACCTCGCCGACGTCGCCGGCGGCCTCGGCCCCGACAACACCCTGAAGATGCGGCTGACCTCGTTCGTCCTCGCCGCGCGCCTGGAGAAGGTCGCGGCCCTGGCCAACGAGCGACTCCAGGTGATGGGCGCCGGCCGCTACGTCCTCGAGCACTCGGACGAGCGCGCGGCCGGTGGCGCGAGGTCGGGCCTGGGGCTGCGCGTCCTCGACCAGTGGACCGGGCGCACCCGCGAGACCACCACCCTGTCCGGCGGCGAGTCGTTCATGGCCTCGCTCGCCCTCGCCCTCGGGCTCGCCGACGCGGTCAAGGAGGAGGCCGGCGGGCACGACCTCGCGACCTTGTTCGTCGACGAGGGGTTCGGCAGCCTCGACGACGACAGCCTCGAGGAGGTCCTCACCGTCCTCGACGGACTGCGGGAGGGCGGCCGCGCCGTCGGCGTCGTCAGCCACGTCGCCGACCTGCGGGCCCGCATCCCCCACCAGGTGGTCGTGCGCAAGGGCACCGACGGCAGCACGGTCGAGGTCCGCACCGCCGCCGGCACCCAGCACGTCGCCTGAGGCGTCAGTCCTCGAAGGCCTCCGGCGAGGGGCACGAGCACACGAGGTGCCGGTCGCCGTACGCGCCGTCGATGCGGCGCACCGGCGGCCAGTACTTCGACGTCGGCTCCACGCCGTCGGGGAAGGCGGCGGTCATCCGGTCGTAGCCGACCGACCACTCGCCGGCCAGTGACTCGGCCGTGTGGGGTGCGCCGCGCAGGACGCTGTCGGCGGCCGACACCGCGCCCGAGCCGACCTCGTCGATCTCGCGGCGGATGGCGATCATCGCGTCGCAGAAGCGGTCGAGCTCCTCCTTGTCCTCGCTCTCGGTGGGCTCGACCATGAGGGTGCCGGCCACCGGGAAGGACATCGTCGGCGCGTGGAACCCGTAGTCGATGAGCCGCTTCGCGACATCGTCGACCGTCACGCCGGTCTCCTTGGTCAGGGGACGCAGGTCGAGGATGCACTCGTGGGCGACGAGGCCGTCGTGGCCGGAGTAGAGCACCGGGTAGTGCTCACGCAGCCGGGCCGCCACGTAGTTGGCGTTGAGCACGGCCACCTCGGTCGCGCGACGCAGCCCCGCCCCGCCCATCAGGCGGACGTAGGCCCACGAGATCGGCAGGATGCTGGCCGAGCCGTACGGCGCCGCCGACACCGGTCCGACGCCGGTCTCCGGGCCGGCGGCCGGGTCGAGCGGGTGGTTGGGCAGGAACGGCGCGAGGTGCTCGCGCACGCCGACCGGGCCCACCCCGGGGCCGCCGCCACCGTGCGGGATGCAGAACGTCTTGTGCAGGTTCAGGTGCGAGACGTCGGCACCGAACTTGCCCGGGCGGGCGACCCCGACCAGGGCGTTGAGGTTCGCGCCGTCGACGTACACCTGGCCACCGGCGTCGTGGACCATCGCGCACAGGTCGGTGATGGTGTCCTCGAAGACGCCGTGCGTCGACGGGTAGGTGACCATGATCCCGGCGAGGTCGTCGCGGTGCTCCTCGACCTTGACCTTGAGGTCGTCCATGTCGACGTTGCCGGTGATCGGGTCGGTCTTGACGACGACGACCTTGAGCCCGGCCATCACCGCGCTCGCCGCGTTCGTACCGTGCGCGCTCGACGGGATGAGGCACACGCGCCGCTCCCCCTCGCCGCGCGAGCGGTGGTAGGCCGCGATGGCGAGCAGGCCGGCGAGCTCGCCCTGGGACCCGGCGTTCGGCTGGAGCGAGACGGCGTCGTAGCCGGTGATCTCGCACAGCCAGCCGCTCAGCTCGTCGACGAGCCCGCGGATGCCCTCGGTCTGGTCGAGCGGGGCGAACGGGTGCGCCTCGGCGAACTCGGGCCAGGTGACCGCGACCATCTCGGTGGTGGCGTTGAGCTTCATCGTGCACGAGCCGAGCGGGATCATGCCGCGGTCGAGCGCGAAGTCGCGGTCGGAGAGGCGGCGCAGGTAGCGCAGCATCGAGGTCTCGGAGTGGTGCGTCGCGAAGACCGGGTGGGTCAGGAAGTCGGACGTGCGGGTGACCGCCTCGGGCCACTCGGGGCGCGCCACCTCGACGTCGCGGGTGACGGCCACGCCGAACGCCTTGCAGACCCGCTGGAGGTCGACGTGACCGGTGGTCTCGTCGACGCTCAGCTGCACGGTGTCGGCGTCGACCTTCCACAGGTTCACGCCGGCCGCGAGGGCCTGGGCCACGACGTCGTCGGCCCGCCCGGGGACGCGCGCCCTCAGGGTGTCGAAGTACGCGCCCTCGACGAGCTCGACCCCGCCCTCGCGCAGCGCACCGGCCAGGGCGGTGGCGTGGGCGTGCACACCGAGCGCGATCGCCCTGAGCCCGGCCGGCCCGTGGTAGACCGCGTACATGCTCGCCATGACGGCGAGGAGCACCTGGGCGGTGCAGATGTTGGAGGTCGCCTTCTCTCGACGGATGTGCTGCTCGCGGGTCTGCAGCGCGAGCCGGTAGGCGGGGGCGCCCACGACGTCGAGGGAGACGCCGACGAGGCGGCCGGGCATGGTGCGCTCGAGCCCCTGGCGCACGCTCATGTACCCGGCGTGCGGGCCGCCGAAGCCGACGGGGACCCCGAACCGCTGGGTGGTGCCGATGGCGACGTCGGCGCCCCACTCCCCCGGCGGCGTGGCCAGGGTGAGGGCGAGCAGGTCGGCTGCGGCCGTGACGAGCGCCCCGGCCTCGTGGGCGGCGTCGGTGAGGGCGCGCCAGTCGTGGAGGCGGCCGTCCATCGCCGGGTACTGGACGACGACGCCGAAGACGTCGGCGCCACCGGCGGCGCCGCGCAGCTCGTCGGCGGAGGAGACGCCCGTGAGGTCGGCCTCGACCACCGGGATGCCCAGCGGCACGGCGCGGGTCCGGATGACGGCGAGGGTCTGCGGGAAGACCTCGGTGTCGACGACGAGGACGGCCTCGGCGGACGCCTTGGACGAGCGACGCATCAGGGTCATCGCCTCGGCGGCCGCGGTGGCCTCGTCGAGGAGGGAGGCCCCGGAGATCGGCAGGCCGGTGAGGTCGGAGACGACGGTCTGGAAGTTGAGCAGGGCCTCGAGGCGACCTTGGGAGATCTCGGGCTGGTACGGCGTGTAGGCCGTGTACCAGGCGGGGTTCTCCAGGACGTTGCGCTGGACGACGGCGGGCACGAGGGTGCCGTAGTAGCCGAGCCCGATCATCGAGGTCACCCGGCGGTTGCGGGCCGCGACCTGGCGCAGCTCGGCGAGGACCGCCGCCTCGGAGGCGGCCGGCTCGATGTCGAGGGCCTCGGCCCCGCGGATCCCGCCGGGAACCGCGGTGTCGATGAGGTCGTCGAGGGACGAGCGCCCGACGACGCGCAGCATCTGCTCGACGTCGTCCTCACGGGGGCCGATGTGACGGCTCGCGAAGGCGGGCAGGGCGGTGGGGGGCGTGCTCACGAGACTCCTCGGGGACGACGGTGCGAACGTCTCCCCCTCTGTCACACCGGGGTGCGGTGCTCCACAGGTGCCTGGTCCGTGCAGTCCTTTGCGCCTGAGAGGTTCCGGGGAGGTTTGCCCCTTCGGCGCCCCGGCGACCTGCGCCGGGGACTCTCCCGCACGGTGTGAGCGGCAGGGTCGAATCTACCACCGGCGCGGCGTCGAGACCGTCCGGGAGACCACCACGGACCACCCGGCGTGGCGGGTGGGTCAGGTGCGTCGGTCAGGCGAGGCGGGCGGCGCGACGGGCGCCGAGCTCGTCGCCGGCCTGGATCGGGAGGGCGCCGCCCTCGTGCTCGGCGCGCTCGCTCGGCAGGGCCGCGAGCTCGCCCTCGACCTCGCGCCAGACCTTGCCGACGGCGATGCCGAAGACACCCTGGCCACCCTGGAGGAGGTCGATGACCTCGTCGTTCGAGGTGCACTCGTAGACCGAGGCGCCGTCGCTCATCAAGGTGATGCCGGCGAGGTCGTCGACCCCGCGCGAGCGGAGCACGGCGATGGCCACGCGGATCTGCTGGAGCGAGACCCCGGTGTCGAGCAGGCGCTTGACGATCTTGAGCACGAGGATGTCGCGGAAGCCGTAGAGGCGCTGGGTGCCGGACCCGCCGGCGGGGCGCACCGAGGGCTCGACGAGACCGGTGCGGGCCCAGTAGTCGAGCTGGCGGTAGGTGATGCCGGCCGCCTTGCAGGCGGTCGGGCCGCGGTAGCCGACCTCGTCGTCGAGCTCGGGGAGGTCACCGGCGAACAGGACACCCTGTGCCGGAAGGGGGCTTCCCCCGGACTTCCGCGCTTCTCCGCTGGAGACCACGCCTACCTCCTCGACTCGCCGTGTCAGGCGACTGTACGCCTCCAAATGACACCGACGTCACTTGTTCGCCACTGGTGTGACAGGTGTGACGGTAGGGGCGGGTGTGACTCGGGTCAACGACCCTCGACCCTCCACGCTCACCGGCGTGTCGCGGATCGACCCCGCAGGGTCAGGGACCGGTCTCGGTCTCCGTGTCGAAGTCGTCCGCGGAGACCTGGTCGAGAAACTCCTTGAACTTCTCGACCTCGTCGTCCTCGGTCTCGTTCATCTCCACGCCGGCCTCGTCGAGGAGCGACTCCTCGGCGACGATCTCGGCGCCTGCGCGCAGCGCCAGGGCGATGGCGTCCGACGAGCGCGACTCGATGTCGGTGCCGCCCGCCTCGGCCCCGCCGTCGAGGTCGAGCATCGCGTGGAAGACGCCGTCCTTGAGCGCGACGATCCGCACGCGGGTGAGCTCGTGGCCGAGCTCGTCGATGACGTTGCGCAGGAGGTCGTGGGTGAGCGGCCGCGGCGGCACGACGCCCTGCTGGGCGTAGGCGATGGCGGTGGCCTCGGCGGCCCCGATCCAGATCGGCAGATAGCGGTCACCGTCGCGCTCGCGCAGCAGCACGATCGGCTGGTTGGTCGGCATCTCGACCCGCACACCGAGCACGTCCAGGACCTTCACCCCCTCACCGTACCTCTCCACCCTGAGCGAGTCCCGCACGCACCAGCGCCGCGTGGAGGGACAGGCACAGGTGGGCCACCTCGGCGGCGTGCCGAGCCCCGTCGGCACCCCGGCGCGACCCCACCGCCTGCTCGACGAGACCGACCTCCCGGTCTGCGGCAGTACGGAACTGGCGCAGGTGGCGCGCCTCGATGCCGTACGCCGCCAGGCCCGCCGCGGCGCGTGCGACCCGCAGGTCGGCCTCGCCGTGGAGGCCGTCGGGACCGGGCCGCAGCAGCCCGTGCGCGACCAGGTCGGCGACCACCGCGGCGTCCATCCCGCTGGCGGTGGCGAGCTCGGCGGCGGTGAGGCGCAGGGCGCGCGCCGCCCCCTCCAGCTCGGCCGGCGTCGGCACCGCGGGGTCGGGGGCGGGCTCCGGAGGACGGGGGCGCAGGTCGGCGCCGTCGCCGGGGGTCAGCCCGCGGTCGAGGGCGTCGAGGTTGTCGCGGATGACCTTCAGCGGCCAGAAGAGGTCGCGCTGGGCGCGCAGGACGTACCGCACCCGCTCCACGTCATCGGCGGAGAACTGGCGGTAGCCCGACCCGGTGCGGGTGGGCGTGACCAGGCCCTCGGCCTCGAGGAAGCGGACCTTGGAGATGGAGACGTCCGGGAACTCATCGCGCAGGGAACGCACGACGGCACCGACGGTGAGCGGGCGGCTCGCCGCCTCCCTCGGCATCGCAGCGGTCAGGTCTGGCTGGCGTAGAAGACGAGCCGGAACTTGCCGATCTGGACCTCGTCGCCGGTCTTGAGGTGCGCCTCGTCGACGAGCTCGCGGTTGACGTAGGTGCCGTTGAGCGACCCGACGTCGCGGACGACGAAGCCACCGCCGGCGCGGGTGAAGACCGCGTGCTTGCGCGACACGGTGACGTCGTCGAGGAAGATGTCGCTGTCGGGGTGGCGCCCCGACATCACCTCGTCGTCGTCGAGGAGGAAGCGGGCGCCCGTGTTGGGACCACGCAGGACGACGAGGAGGGCGGTGCCGGAGCGAAGCGCCTCGACGGTGGCGAGGTCGGCCTTGGTGAGGACGTGGTCGGTCTCGGAGACCTGCTCGACCGTCTCGGCGCCCCGCACGGCCTGCAACCGCATCGTCGTCGGCTCGGGGACCTGGCGGCCCTCGCGCTCGTCACTCATGTCGACCTCAGTCTTCCGTCGTCGGGTCCCGGGGAGTGTCACGTCCCGGGGAGTGTCACACAGTAGATCACCCCGCGGGTCTTGCCCACCTCTTGGGGGACCGGGTGGACGGCGGCCGGACGGCGGGCGTCGTCAGGAGAGCTGGGCGGTGTACCCGTCGACGTCGAGCAGGGCCTCGACGTCCGCGGCGTCGGTGGGGCGCAGCTCGTACATCCAGCCCTCGCCGTACGGGTCGGTGTTGACGAGCTCGGGGGTGGCGTCGAGCGCGGGGTTGACCGAGGTGATCTCGCCGGTGACCGGGGCGTAGAGGTCGCTCACCGACTTGGTCGACTCGACCTCACCGCAGGTGTCGCCCGCCGTGACCGCGTCGCCGATGGCCGGGAGGCTGACGTACACGACGTCGCCGAGCGCCTCCTGGGCGAACGACGTGATGCCGATCCGCACGACGTCTCCCTCGGTGCGCACCCACTCGTGCTCGGCGGTGTAGCGCAGGCCGGCGGGGTACTCGAGGTCGCTCATGTCTCTCCTTGGTGGGGGGCGGTGCGAAGCGTGGGTCAGGGGGTGGTGGTGGGAACGGGGCGAGCGTACTGAGGTGGGGCGAGGGTCAGCAACGCGTCGACCTCGACCTCGTCACGGACCTGGACGTCGGTGGTGCCGCCGACCCGCCGGACGCTGGCCGTGACGCCGCCGGGGATCTCCATCGCACCGGCGAGGGTGCTGCCCTCGCCGATCGCCCGGATGACGTAGGGCGGGCGGACCGTGGTGCCCGAGACCGACAGGCCGCCGCTGACCTCGCTGAACCACGTGGTGGCCACGACGCGGACGTCGCCGACCTGGATCGCCTCGGCGCCGGCGTCGCGCAGCTCCTGGATGGTGTCGAGGACGAGCGGCGCGGTGACGGTGTCGGTGGGGTCGCCGATGGTGAGGACGATGCCGGGGCCCTTCGCCGGGGCGGTGCCCGCGAGGATGCCCAGGGTGTCGAGGCGCTCCTTGGCGGCGCGCTGCGCCTCGGCCTCGTTGGTCGACTGGCTCTGCAGCAGGGCCAGCGAGGACTCGAGCCCGCGGACCTCGTTGGCGAGGCGCTCGCCCTCCTGGTCGACGCCGGCGAAGATCCGGACCAGCTCGTCCTCGCGCAGGTTCTCCAGGCCCTCGATGGAGGTCTGCCGGACCTGGGTGATGATCGCGAACCCGAGGGCCCCGGCGAGCACCATCGCGAGCAGGTTGGCCCGGGTGGCCCGCGGCGACCCGGCCCGCAGCAGCCGTCGCCACGCACCCCCCTGGGGGGCGCGCGCGGTGGTCCGCACTGCCGCGTCCTCGACGGTGCGGTCGGGCGGGGTGAGGTCGGGGGCGTCGGTCATGCGTTGAACAGGTGCCGGCGGATGGCGGCGACGTTGGAGAAGATCCGCACCCCGAGGACGACGACGACGCCGGTGGACAGCTGGCTGCCGACGCCGAGCTTGTCGCCGAGGAAGACGATGAACGCGGCGACGACGACGTTGGAGAGGAAGGAGACGACGAAGACCTTGTCGTCGAAGATGCCGTCGAGGATGGCCCGGACCGCCCCGAACACCGCGTCGAGGGCGGCGATGACGGCGATCGGCAGGTAGGGCTGCAGCCAGACCGGGACGGTCGGCTGCAGGATCAGGCCGATGATGATGCCGAGCGCCAGGCCGATGGCCGGGATCACGACGGGCTCCCTTCGGGGACGGGGGTGGGCGACGGCGAGGCCGCCCCCTTCGGTGCGGCACCAGTATCGCCGGTGCGGGCGTAGCGGGTCGTGAGGCCCACGGCGGCGGGCACGGTGAGCTCGGCCTTGACCTCGGTGTCGACGCGCACGCCGAAGGTGCTCTTGAGCGTGGACAGGTAGGTGCCACCGGCCCCGTCGGCGAAGTCGGCCGGGAAGCGCTTCGGGTCCCCGATCGCGGTGATCGCGTAGGGGCGGGCCAGCGGGCGGTAGTCGACGATGATCGCCGAGCCCGCGAACCGGATGGCCGAGGTGGAGGTGAGGCGCTTGCCGTTGATGCTGATCGCCTCGGCGCCGGCCTCCCACATCGCGTTGGTGACGAACTGGAGGTCGCGGGCGAAGACCCTACCCTCGGCCGTCTCGTCGGTGGTGCCCTCGTCGGCCCCGGCCCCGGGGGCGTCGTCGAGGGTGAGGACGAACCCCGGCCCCACGAGCGGGATGGAGCCGACGGCGGCGGCGAGCTCGCGCCCGCGGGCGATGGCGGCGGCGTCACCGCTCAGCTGCTCGGACTCCCGGGCCGTGACCTCGGCCTGAAGGGAGGAGGCGCGCGCGGTGAGGTCGTCGACCTGGTCGCGCCGCTGCTCGATCTCGCGGATGAGGTCGGTGCGGGCCTGGCTGCGGGGCTCGTTGGCGGTGGTGAGGTTGTACGACGCGATGCCGACGACGAGGCCGATGAGCACCGTCGCGACGACGAGCCGTGGGGACCTCAGCGAGGTCGACCTCGGTAGGCCCGCGGCCTCCCGCTCGTCGGCCGAGGCGGCGTACCCGGGGTCGAGGGGGCGTTCGAGCATCGCGGTGAGCAGCGTCATCGACGCGTCGGGCCGGCGGCCCGACGGGGTGCGGACGGCGGGGCTCACGCGGCCACCGCCCTCCGGGCGGCGAGGAGGTGGCGCAGCTGGAGGGCGTAGAGCAGGCCGGCCACCCAGTACAGGACGGTCCCCCACCAGACGAAGCCCCAGCCGATCGGCTCGGCGATGCGGGCCGCCGTCCCGTCGCCGTCGGCGAGCAGGAGCAGCGGGAAGGCGTAGAGGAGGTTGAAGGTGGCCGCCTTGCCGGCGAAGTGCACCGGGAGGCCGACCCAGCCGTGCCGCTTGGCCACGAGGACGACGACCGCCATGAACGCCTCACGCGCGAACAGCACGGCGACGAGCCACCACGGGATGATGTCGCGCCACGCGAGCCCGAGCAGCGTGGAGACGATGTAGAGGCGGTCGGCGACGGGGTCGAGGACCTGCCCGACGCGCGACACGAGCCCGTAGTGGCGGGCGATCTTGCCGTCGAGGTAGTCGGTGATGCCCGAGCCCGCGAGCAGGATGAGGGCCAGCCCGTCGCGCTCGCTGAGGATCGCCCAGAGGAAGACCGGCACGACGAGCAGGCGCAGCGCGGACAGCACGTTCGGGACCGTGAGCACACGGCTGCTCACGGTCTCCTCGGGCGCCCCCGTCGACATGACGGTCACTGTATGCCGTGGCGCCTCGTGGGCCGGCAGCCGTCCTAGGGTGTCGCCATGGCTGACGCACTGCTCCGGGCCGACGAGGCCGAGCTGCGCCGCGACCGCACGAGCGTGAAGTGGTCGGCGTACCCGTCCGACGTCCTCCCGGTGTGGGTCGCGGAGATGGACGCCGCCCCCTGCCCGGCCGTGGTGGAGGTCGTGGCCGACGCCGTGCGGCGGGGTGACACCGGCTACGGGTGGGCGCCGCGGTACACCGCCGCCGTGGGGCGCTACGCGGCCGACGCGTGGGGCTGGGAGGTCGAGCCGGGCCTCACCCAGGTCGTCGCCGACGTGATGATCGGGGCCGCCGAGCTGCTCCGGCTGCTCACCGACGAGGGCGGTCCGGTCGTCGTCTCTCCCCCGGTGTACGACTCGTTCTTCGGCTTCGTCGACGCGATAGGGCGGCGGCGGGTCGACGCGCCGCTGTCGGCGGAGGGGCGGCTCGATGCCGCTGCGCTCGAGGAGGCCTTCCGGTCGGCGACCGCCTCGGGCGAGCGGGCCGCCTATCTCCTGTGCAACCCGCAGAACCCCACGGGAGTGGTCCACTCCCCCACCGAGCTCGCGACCCTGGCCGCCTTGGCGCAGGAGTACGGGGTGCGGGTCGTCGCCGACGAGATCCACGCGCCGCTGGTGTACCCGGGCGGGCCGGCGTCGTTCACGCCGTACCTCACGGTGGCGGGGACGGAGCGCGCGTTCTCGGTGTTCTCGCCGTCGAAGGGGTGGAACCTCGCGGGGCTGAAGTCGGCCCTCGTCATCGCCGGCTCCGGGGCGCGGGAGGACCTCGCGGGGCTGCACGAGGTGCACACCCACGGGTCGTCGCACCTGGGGACCATGGCGCACGTGGCGGCGCTGGACGACGGGCGCGAGTGGCTGGCGCAGCTCGTCGACGAGCTCGCCGCGAACCGGGCGCTGCTCGGGCGGCTGCTGGAGGAGCACCTGCCCGGCGTGCGGTGGCGGGTGCCGGAGGCCACCTACCTGGCCTGGCTCGACTGCCGGGAGCTCGGGCTCGGGGACGACCCGGCCCGGGTGTTCCGGGAGCGCGGGCGGGTGGCGCTGTCGTCCGGGCCGAGCTACGGGCGCGAGGCCGGTCGGGGGTTCGCGCGGCTCAACTTCGCCACCTCGCCCGGGGTCCTCGAGGACGCCGTGCGCCGGATGGCCGCCTCCCTCTGACCCAGTGGTGCGCGGGTCGAGGTGAAACCCAACCCTCTCGTGGTCGGTTTTCACCTCGACCGGCCGTGGGGGTGCGCCGGTCGAGGTGAAGGACGACGCTCTGGTGGTCGGTTCTCACCTCGACCCAGAGAGGTGTGGGCCGTCAGCGGCGCAGGGCCAGCCGGTAGCCCGATGCGCCCGAGACGAGGACGAGGCCCACCACCATCAGGCCGAGGCCGACGAACGCGGTGACCAGCGTCCCGCGGCCCGACGGCCTCGGCGCGGGCTCAGGCGTGGTCGACGTCGGATCCCCCATGGTGGGGAGCCTAGGGGCGCGACCGCCGCAGGGTGGCGAGGAAGAGGGCGCGCCCGTTCGGCACGGGACCTCGCTCGAGGTCGTCCAGGACGACGTCGTCCCCCTCGAAGACCCGCATGCCCTCGGCGTCGAGCAGCCACGGCGGACCGTCGTCGGGTGACTCGCCGGCCTCGCGGACCACCTGGACCGCGAGGAGGGTTCCGCCCGGGGCGAGCAGGGATCGGACCGCCGCCGCGGCCTCCTCCCGGACCACGGGCGGCAGCGCCTGCACCGTGAACACCTCGAGGACGAGGTCGAACGCGCCGACGAGGTCGTCGGGCAGGGCGAACAGGTCGGCGACCCGGTAGTCGACGACCGTGTCGGGATGCCGCCCGCGGGCGAGGTCGACGGCGCTGGCCGACACGTCGAAGGCGGTGGTCGCCCAGCCGCGCTCCGCGAGGTGCTCGGCATCGGCACCGAGACCGGCGCCGACGACGACGCCCCGGCGCCCTATGCCGTCGCCCTGGGCCGCGACGAGGTCGGCGACCGGCGGGTAGGGCTGAGTGCGGCTCCAGGGCGTGTCCAGCTCGTCGCGCGCCGCGGCGGACCACAGCTCCTCGAACCAGCGGGTCGGCTCCCCGTCGGCCGCGGCCGCCTGCCCGAGCCGGTCGGCGGCAGGTTCCCACGCGCGCTCGCTCATGCGGTCACGCTAGTGGGGCCGGCGTCTGGTGTCGCGGGAC
The DNA here is from genome assembly GCF_043099285.1 of Oryzobacter telluris. Lineage (GTDB taxonomy): Bacteria > Actinomycetota > Actinomycetes > Actinomycetales > Dermatophilaceae > Oryzobacter > Oryzobacter telluris. The sequence goes on from NZ_CP170723.1 coordinate 2,323,172, forward strand.
GCCGGACCTCGTACCGCGCCCACGTGCTGCCGTGCGCTCCCTGCGTCAGACCCGTCGGGTGCAGCTCGATCGGGGTCCCGCCGGGCGGCAGAGGTGCGCCGTCGACGAAGGTCGGGGTGCCCAGCCCACCGACGAGCACCAGCACAGTGACGATGTGCAGCTCCTCGACGAGGTCGGCGCGAACCAGGGCCCCGTTGATGCCGCCCCCTCCCTCGGTGACCACCGTCCGGGCGCCGAGGACGTCGCCCATCCGCTCCAGCGCGAGGGCGAGGTCGACGTGGTCCTCACCGACGACGAGGTAGCCGACGCCCAGCTCGCGCAGGTGCCGCAGGTAGCGGGTGGGGGTGGCCCGGCAGACCAGGACGAGGAGCGCCGTCTCGTCGTCACGCGGTGGTCACGAGGACGACGCGCGGTCGGCGCGGGGCTGGAGTCGTCATCCACGGCACGGTAGGCGCCCCGTCGGACACCGGGACGGGCCGACGAGTGAAGGGCCCGGCCGGATCGACTCCGGCCGGGCCCTTCGTGGTCGGGCTGACAGGATTTGAACCTGCGACCCCTTGACCCCCAGTCAAGTGCGCTACCAAGCTGCGCCACAGCCCGTGGCTCGCCCCCTCGCGGGAGCGTCGAAACCTTATCCCAAACCCACCGGGGCGACCCAATCGCCCCGGCGCCGTGGACGTCGGTCCACGGCGGGGTGGGTCAGCGGCGGGAGCGCTTCTCGCGCACCCGCACCGAGATCTCGATCGGGGTGCCCTCGAAGCCGAACTCCTCGCGCAGGCGACGCTCGACGAAGCGGCGGTACCCGGCCTCGATGAAGCCCGACGCGAAGAGGACGAACCGCGGCGGACGGGTGCCCGCCTGGGTGGCGAAGAGGATGCGCGGCTGCTTGCCACCGCGCACCGGGTGCGGGTGGGCCGCGACGACCTCGCCGAGGAACGCGTTGAGGCGTCCGGTGGAGATGCGGGTCTCCCACGAGTCGAGCGCGGTGTCGAGCGCCGGGACGAGCTTGTCCATGTGCCGGCCGGTGCGGGCCGAGACGTTGACGCGCGGCGCCCACGGGATCTGCACGAGGTCGCGCTCGATCTCGCGCTGGAGGAAGTGGCGGCGCTCCTCGTCGGTGAGGTCCCACTTGTTGTAGGCGATGACGAGGGAGCGGCCGGAGTCGATGACCTGCTGGATGACGCGGACGTCCTGCTCGGAGATCGTCTCGGACGCGTCGACGAGGACGACCGCCACCTCCGCCTTCTCCAGCGCGGTCTGCGTGCGCAGGGAGGCGTAGAAGTCGGAGCCGCGGGTCTGGTGGACCCGGCGGCGGATGCCCGCGGTGTCGACGAAGCGCCAGGTGCGCCCGCCGAGCTCGACGAGCTCGTCGACGGGGTCACGAGTGGTGCCGGCGACGTTGTCGACGACGACGCGCTCGTGCCCGACGAGCTTGTTGAGCATCGAGGACTTGCCGACGTTCGGGCGGCCGAGCAGTGCGACCCGGCGCGGACCGCCGCGCTCGTACGCCCCACCCATCTCGGAGAACTCGGGGAGCACCGCGAGGAGGGCGTCGAGGGCGTCACCGCTGCCGCGGCCGTGCAGGGCCGAGACGGGCCACGGCTGGCCCAGGCCGAGGTTCCACAGCGCCGCGGCGTCGGCCTCGGTGCGCTGGTCGTCGACCTTGTTGGCGATGAGGATGACCGGCTTGCCCGAGCGGCGCAGCAGCTTGACGACGGCCTCGTCGTCGTCGGTGGCGCCGACCATGGCGTCGACGACGAACAGCACGGCGTCGGCGAGCTCGACGGCGATCTCGGCCTGCTCGGCAACGCGCAGGTGGATGCCGGTGGCGTCGATGGCCCAGCCGCCGGTGTCGACGAGGGTGAAGTTCGTGCCGGTCCACTCGGCGTCGTAGGCGACGCGGTCGCGGGTGACGCCCGGGACGTCCTCGACGACGGCCTCACGGCGCCCGATGATGCGGTTCACGAGGGTGGACTTGCCGACGTTGGGACGCCCGACGACGGCCACGACGGGCAGCGGGCCGGAGTCGACCTCGGCGTCGAGGGCGTCGTCGCCGCGGTCGAGCAGGGCGCGGTCCTCGTCGCTGAGGTCGAAGTCGTCGAGCCCCACCCGCAGCGCGCGCTCGACGGCGGCGGGGTCCTCGGTCTGCGTCGTGGGGTCCTCGGTGCTCATCCCTCCATTGTCCCTCACAGCAGGGGGTGCCCCTGACCATCCCGGGTGCCGCTTCGGTCACCCGCTCCCCCACTCGCTACGGGGCAGGAAGTGCGGTGATCACGACACGTACTGCCCGGTAGCACGCACGTGGGGGGCGTGGGGTCAGTCGAGGAGGTCGGGCGGGACGTCGGTCGGCAGGGGGATGCCGTGGCGCTCCGCAGCCGCGTGAACGTGCGCGACGAGGGCGGTGCGGATCTGCTCGGTGGCGAGGTCGACCCGCGCCCGGCCGGGCAGCCCCTCGGGCAGGTCGAGCACCACCGGCGCCCCGAGGTCGACCACGAGCCGCGACCGGAACGGCGGCCACCACGCGGCGAGCTCGCCCGTGCGGCGGGTCCCCAGGCAGGCCGTCGGCACCACGGTCGCCCCCGACTGCAGCGCCAGCCAGGCCACCCCCTTGCCGGCCGTCGCGAGGTCGCCCCGCCCCCGGCCGCCCTCGGGGAAGATGCCCACCACTCCCCCACGCCCGAGCACCTCGAGGGCCTGGCCGAGCGCCTGCCGGTCGCCGCGACCCTGGTCGAGGGGGATCTGCCCGCTCGAGCGCAGGAGGTGCCCGATGAAGCCCTCGAACGTGCGGGCGAGGACGAGGAAGTGCGAGGGGCGCGGCGCCATCGCGAGGACGACCGCGCCGTCGAGGTACCCCGTGTGGTTGGCCGCGAGGATGACCGGCCCGCTCCGGGGCACCCGGTCGCGGCCGACCGCCCGGGCGTCGTACAGCAGCCCGACGAGGACCCGTCCGACGACGTGGCCCACCCGGGCCCGCCACGCGGCAGGGGCAGGGACCTCGTTCACGGCCCGGACCCGGGAGCGGCGGGGGTCACTCCGCCGTCTCGGCCGCGACGACGTCGAGGACGGCCTCGACGCTCTCGTCGAAGTCGAGGTCGGAGGTGTCGACGAGGACGACACCCTCGGCCGCCTCGGTGAACGAGGACACCGTGGAGTCGTCCCGGTCGCGGCGGACCACCTGGTCGCGGGTGGCCTCGACGGCAGCGGCGTCGACCGAGCCGTGCAGCTCGGCGGACCGGCGGCGCAGCCGGGCCTCCTCGGAGGCGGTGAGGAGCACCCGCACGCGGGCGTCGGGAGCGACGACGGTGGTGATGTCGCGGCCCTCGGCCACCACTCCCCCGGTCTGCTCGGCGGACCGGGCCATGAGGTCGCGCTGCAGGGTGCGCATGACGGCGCGCACGTCGAGGTTGGTCGCGACCGCGGAGACCGCCGTGCTCACCCGCGTGGTGCGGATGGCCTCGCCGACGTCGGTGCCCCCCACGGCGACGGTCGGGGCGCCGGGGTCGGTGCCGATGTCGAGGGGCAGCTCGCGCGCCGCACGGGCCACGGCCTCGCCGTCGGTGAGGTCAACGCCCTGCTCGAGGCACCACCAGGTGAGCGCGCGGTACATCGCCCCGGTGTCGAGGTAGCCGACGCCGAGGCGGCGGGCCACGGCCTTGGAGACGCTGCTCTTGCCGGAGCCGGAGGGGCCGTCGATCGCGATCGTCAGGGGTGCGGTCATGGGCCGGAAGCCTAGTGGCGACCTCAGCCGTGCAGGCGCCAGCCCCGGTCGGCCAGCGCCGACGCGAGCCCGGCGGCGGCCGCGGGCACGACGTCGACCTCCGCGACACCGAACGGCTGGCCGAGCCCGTGGTCGAGGTGGAACTCCTCGATGTTGGTGCCGATCGCGCCGATGTCGGCGAACAGGCGCCCCAGCTGGCCGGGCTCGTCCGGGATGAGGACGCGCACGGTCTCGTAGGAGGTCGGGGCGGCGCCGTGCTTGCCGGGGATGCGGGCGTGGCCGGCGTTGCCGGCGGCGATGGCCTTCGCGAGGGTCCCGCGGGCGCCGGGGGCGTCGGTGGAGGCGCTCAGCTCGTCGAGGGCGGCGACCACGCGGTCGAGGTCGGCGGCGAGGTCGGCGAGCACCGCCCGCACGGCCGGGGCGTTTCCCGCGAGGATCTGGGTCCACAGGCGGGGGTCGCTCGCCGCGATGCGGGTGACGTCGCGCAGGCCCTGGCCGGCCAGCGCCACCGCCTGCTCGTCCAGGCCCTCGAGCCGGGCCGCGACGAGGCTGGCCGCCAGCTGCGGGACGTGCGAGACCGCGGCGACGGCGGCGTCGTGGCGCTCGGCGTCGAGGACGCTGACCGCGGCACCGGCCGAGCGCGCGACGGCGGCCACGACCTCGGTGACCGCGGGGTCGGTCTCGGCCGTGGGGGTGAGCACCCAGGCCCGGCCGTCGAACAGGTCGTGCCGCCCGGAGACGGCGCCGGAGCGCTCGCGGCCCGCCATCGGGTGCGACCCGCAGTACCGCGACAGGTCGGTGCCGCGCTCGCGCAGCCCGGCCAGGACCGTGCCCTTGACCGACGCGACGTCGGTGACGGCGGCCCGCGGGAAGCGCGCCACGACCTCGTGGACGGTGGCGGCGGTGACGTCCGGAGGGGTCGCGACGACGACGAGCTCGGGGTCGAGGTCCTCCCCGGGCAGCCGCCCGGCACCGAGGTCGCGGGCCAGCGCCACGTGGGTGGGGCTGATGTCCTCGAGCGTCACGTCGTCGCCGGCGCGCGACAGCGCCAGGCCCAGGCTCGTGCCGACGAGCCCGGTGCCGACGACGTGGACGCGGGTCACAGGTCGGCCGCCCGGTAGAGCGCGCCGACCTCCGCGGCCGTGAGGTTGCGCCACTTGCCCGCCTTGGTCTCGCCGAGGTGGATCGGGCCCACCTGGGTGCGCACCAGGGTGATGACGGGGTGGCCGACCTCGGCGAGCATCCGCCGCACGATGTGCTTGCGGCCCTCGTGGAGGACGAGCTCGACGAGCGCCTTGCCGGGCGCGGAGTCCAGGACGCGGAACGAGTCGACCTGCACCGGCCCGTCCTCGAGGTCGATCCCCTCGCGCAGCCGCTTGCCGAGGTCGCGCGGGACCGGGCCGGGGATCTGGGCGAGGTAGGTCTTCAGCACGCCGTACCGCGGGTGCTGGAGGCGGTGCGCGAGCTCGCCGTCGTTGGTGAGCAGGAGCAGGCCCTCGGTGTCGGCGTCGAGGCGGCCGACGTGGAACAGGCGCTCCTTGCGGTTGCCGACGAAGTCGCCGATGTCGACCCGGCCCAGGTCGTCGCTCATCGAGGTGACGACCCCGAGCGGCTTGTTGAAGGCGAGGTAGACCCGCGACTCGTCGAGCTGCACGCGCACGCCGTCGACGTGCACGGTCTGGTTGGTGCGGATCCGCACGCCGAGCTCGGTGACGACCTGGCCGTCGACGTCGACGCGGCCCTGGGTGATGAGGTCCTCGCAGACCCGGCGCGAGCCGACCCCGGCCGCGGCGAGCAGCTTCTGCAGGCGCACGCCGTCGGGGTCGTGGACGTCGATGACCTCGCGGCTCACGGGCTTCTTGGGCTGGGTCGGCTGGCTGGGACGGGTCGTCCCGACGCCGAAGCGGTGGTCACGGGTGCCCTTCGAGGGCGAGGTGCCGCCGGTGCGGGGCCCACCGGCCTTGCCAGAGCCGCCGGGCCTGCCAGCGCCGCTGGGCTTGCCGGCGCCGCCCGCCCGGCCCGGACCACCGGGCTTGCCGGCGCCACGGCCGGAACCGGCACCGCGGCCTCCTCCGGTCGGACGACCACTGCCGCCGCCCTTGCCGGACGACGCTCCTCCACGACTCTTCGGCGGCGTCATGCGCGGCCTCCTTCGGCGATCTCGTCGAGCACGTCGACTTCGGGTAGGTACGGGGCGAGCGCAGGGAGGTCGTCCAGGCTCTGGAGACCGAGGCGCTCGAGGAAGTACGACGTGGTGCCGTACAGGGTGGCGGTGGACTCGGCGTCCTGGCCGAGCTCCTCGATGAGGCCGCGCGAGAGCAGCGTGCGGATGACGCCGTCGACGTTGACGCCGCGAACCGCTGCCACCCGAGAGCGTGACACGGGTTGGCGGTAGGCGATGACCGCGAGGGTCTCCAGGGAGGCCTGGGTGAGCCGTGCCTGCTGCCCGTCGAGGACGAACCGCTCGACCACCGGGGCGTACTCGTGCCGGCTGTACATCCGCCAGCCGCCGCCGACCTGGCGCAGGGTGAACCCGCGCGACTGCGCGGTGTAGCCCTCCTCGAGCTCGGCCAGCGCGGCCTCGACGTCGGCCACCGGCTGCTCCAGCGCGGACGCCAGCGAGTGGGAGCTCACCGGCTCGTCGACGACCATGAGGACGGCCTCGAGCGCCGCGTGGATGCCGCCCGGGAAGTCGGCGACGTCGAACGCGAGCTGCTCCTCCGGCGCCACGACGGCGGGCTCGGCCGCCTCGTCGGCGGGTGGGTGCTCGTGCTCACTCATCGGTGCTCTCCTGGGTCGTGTCCGTCGCGGGGGCGGCGTCGGGTGCCGCGTCGTCCTCCGGTGGCGGTTCGTCGAACTCGTCGGTGACCTCGATGTCGCCCTCCTCCGGCCCGGTCCAGCGGACCGTGAGCTCGGCGAGGGCCTCGGCCTGCTCGAAGGAGATCGCGGCCTCCCGGAACAGCTCGAGCAGGGCGAGGAAGCGGGCGACGACGACGAGGGTGGAGTCGGCGTCGGCGACGAGGCTGCGGAAGGACGCGACCCGCTCGCGGCGCAGCCGGTCGCCGATGACGACGGCCTGCTCGCGCACGCTGACCTGCGGGGCGTGCAGGTGGGCCAGCCCGACCGTGGGGACGGGCTTGGGCACGAGGGCCCGGGCCGCGATCATCGCGAGCTGCTCGGGCGTCACCGTCATGACGAGCTCGGGGAGCAGGGCGGCCACGTGCGGCTCGAGGGACGCCGTGCGCGGGTGCCGGCGCCCGGCCGTGGCCATCCGCTCCGCGAAGGTGTGGGCGATGTCCTTGAAGGCGCGGTACTGCAGCAGGCGCGCGAAGAGGATGTCGCGCGCCTCGATGAGCGCGAGGTCCTCCTCGTCCTCCGGCCCGGACTGCGGCAGGAGCCGCGCGGCCTTGAGGTCGAGCAGGGTGGCGGCGACCAGGAGGAACTCCGAGGCCTGCGAGAGGTCCCAGCCGTCGGGCTTGGCGCGCTCGGTGCGGATGTGCGCGATGAAGTCGTCGGTGACCTGGGCCAGCGCGATCTCGGTGATGTCGAGCTTGTGCTTGCTGATCAGCCCGAGGAGCAGGTCGAAGGGGCCGGCGAAGTTGTCCAGGCTCACCGAGAACGCCGTGGCCGGGGCCCGCCGCGTGAGGACGCCACCGGGCGTGACGTCGTGGTCCGGGACCGGAGCGGCGCCGCCCCCGGGATGGTCGGGGGGCGTCGTCATCGGTTCAGGCCGCCCCGCCGCGCGCGATGAGCTCGCGGGCCAGCTGCCGGTACGCATCGGCCCCCTTGTGGCTGCCGTCGTAGGTGGTGATGGGCTCGGCGGCCAGGGTGGCGTCGGGGAACTTCACGCTGCGCGAGATGACGGTGTGCAGGACGTCGTCGCCGAAGTGGTCGACGACGCTGGCCACGACCTCGCGCGAGTGCAGGGTGCGGCCGTCGTACATCGTCGCGAGGATGCCGTCGACCTGCAGGCGCGGGTTGAGCCGGTCGGTGATCTTCTCGATGGTCTCCACGAGCAGGGCCACGCCGCGCATCGCGAAGAACTCGCACTCGAGCGGGATGATCACGCCGTGCGCCGCGGTGAGGGCGTTGACGGTGAGCAGGCCGAGCGAGGGCTGGCAGTCGATCATGATGACGTCGTAGTCGTCCATGACCGGGCGCAGCACCCGCGCCAGGATCTGCTCGCGGGCGACCTCACCGACGAGCTGGACCTCGGCGGCCGAGAGGTCGATGTTGGCCGGGAGGACGTCGAGGTCGGCGACCTTGGTCTTCTGGATGACCGAGCGGACGTCGTGCCCGCGCTCGACGAGCAGGTTGTAGACCGTGACGTCGAGCTCGTTGACGTTGATGCCCAGACCGACCGACAGGGCCCCCTGCGGGTCGAAGTCGACGAGGAGGACGCGGCGCCCGACCTCGGCCAGGGCGGCACCGAGGTTGATGGTCGTCGTCGTCTTGCCGACGCCGCCCTTCTGGTTGCACATCGCGATGATGCGCGCCGGGCCGTGGGAGGCCAGCGGGGCCGGGACGGGGAAGTCGGGGAGGGGACGCCCGGTGGGCCCGACCTGGCCCGCGGTGCGGATCTGGAAGGCCGCCTCGGTGTCCAACGCTTGTTCTCCCCGGTGCCGGTGGTGCGATCGGTCAGCCTCGCGCTGATCGGGCACGACCCTATCAGCGGCGACGCGTCAGCCTGTGGATCACCGGGCCCGAGGGTGGCTGTCGGCGTAGACCTCGCGCAGCCGCTGCACCGTGACGAGGGTGTACACCTGCGTCGTGGTCACCGACGCGTGGCCGAGGAGCTCCTGCACCACGCGGACGTCGGCCCCGCCCTCGAGCAGGTGGGTGGCGAAGCTGTGCCGCAGGGTGTGCGGCGAGAGGTGCCCGCCGAGGTGGGCCCGCTCGGCACAGGCCCGCAGCACGGTCCACGCGCTCTGGCGCGACAGCCGTCCCCCGCGGGTGTTGAGGAACAGGGCGGGCGTGCCGCGGCCCTTGCCGGCGAAGGTCGGGCGCCCGCGCACGAGCCACGCCGAGAGGGCCTCTGCCGCGTAGGAGCCGAGCGGGACGATCCGCTCCTTGCCGCCCTTGCCGCGCAGCCGGACCACGCCCTCCTCCCCCAGCACGTCGTCGACGTCGACGCCGACGGCCTCGGAGATGCGGGCCCCGGTTCCGTAGAGGACCTCGAGCAGGGCGCGGTCGCGCAGCGAGGCCGGGGTGTCGCCGACGGACGCAGCGGTGAGGAGGCGCTCGACCTCGTCGACGCCGATGGCCTTGGGCAGCCGCGACGGCGGGGTGGGTGGGCTGACCCGGCGAGCCGGGTCGGCATCGAGGACGCCCTCGAGGGCGAGGAAGCGGTGCAGCCCCCGGACGGCGACGAGGGTGCGGCCGGCGGAGGTGGCGGCCAGCGGCGGGTGGTCGGCGTCGCCCTCGCGCAGCCGGGCCAGGAACTCGCTCACGTGGGTCTCGCGGACGTCCTCGGGGCGCTCGACCCCCTCGGCGGCGAGGTACGCGCTCCAGCGGGCGAGGTCGCGCCGGTAGGCGGCGAGGGTGTGGTGGGACAGGCCGCGCTCGACGTCGAGGTGGGTGAGCCACGCGTCGACGGCCCGCCCCACGGGGGTGGAGCGGGCCGTCGGCGTGCTGCGGGTGTCGGTCAGGACAGGGCCTCGTCGAGGGTGATGCTGTCCATGCCGAAGGCCTCGGCGACCGCGGCGTAGGTGATGTGGCCGCCGTGGGTGTTCAGGCCCAGCGCGAGGGCCTGGTCGGCGCGCGAGGCGTCCTGCCAGCCCTTGTCGGCGAGCTTGATCGCGTACGACATCGTCGCGTTGGTGAGGGCCCAGGTGGAGGTGTGGGGCACCGCGCCCGGCATGTTCGCCACGCAGTAGTAGATCGAGTCGTGGACCTGGAAGGTCGGGTCGGCGTGGGTCGTGGGGCGCGAGTTCTCGAAGCAGCCGCCCTGGTCGATGGCGACGTCGACGAGGACCGAGCCGGGCTTCATCTGGGCGACCATGTCGTCGGTGACGAGCTTGGGGGCCTTGGCTCCGGGGATGAGGACGGTGCCGATGACGAGGTCGGCACCGAGCACCTGCTCCTTGATCGACATCGCCGACGACGCGATCTGGGCGACGCGGTTGTCGTAGCGCCAGAAGCTCATCCGCAGCTTGTCGAGGTCGGTGTCGAGGAGGGTGACGTCGGCGCCCATGCCGAGCGCGATGTTCGCGGCGTTCTGGCCGGCGACGCCGGCCCCGATGACGACGACCTTGGAGTTGGCGACACCGCCGATGCCGCCCATGAGGACGCCGCGCCCGCCCTGCGCCTTCATCATCGAGTGCGCGCCCACCTGCGGCGCGAGGCATCCGGCGACCTCGGACATCGGGTAGAGCAGCGGCAGCAGGCCCGAGGGGAGCTGCACCGTCTCGTACGCGATGGAGGTGACCTTCTTGTCGACGAGCTCTTTGGTGAGCGGCTCGTCGGCGGCGAGGTGGAGGTAGGTGAAGAGGGTGAGGCCCTCGCGCAGGCGGTGGTACTCCTCGGCGACGGGCTCCTTGACCTTCATCACCATGTCCGACTCGCCCCACACGTCGTCGGCGGAGTCGAGGATGGTGGCGCCCTGGGAGACGTACTCCTCGTCGGTGATCGAGGACCCGAGCCCGGCGCCCTTCTGGACGAGCACGTCGTGCCCGCGGCGGACGAGCTCGTGCACGCCGACCGGGGTGATCCCGACCCGGAACTCGTTGTTCTTGACCTCGCTGGGGATGCCGACCTTCACGATTACCAAGCCCTGTCTGACTCGTCGGTGCGCCGGGCTCCGTTGCCTCGGCGGCCGCACCCGGTTGGGGCGCGGTGCGAGTCTAGACCCGGCCGCGCCACCGACCAGACCCCGGGAGACCCCCATGAAGCCGTACAGCGACCTGCCCGTCCGACGCACCCGACAGGTCCTCGCCGACCTGCTCGTCGTGGCCTGGGTGGTGCTCTGGGTGTGGGTCGGCAGGGCCGTGCAGGCGGCCGTGGCGACTCTCGCCGAGCCCGGCCGCGACCTCGCCGGGGCCGGCAGCAGCTTCCGCGGGACGATGACGTCGGCGGGCGACTCGGTCGACGACCTGCCGCTGCTCGACGACCGGATCGCCGAGCCGTTCCGGACGGCGGCGGGCGCCGGGGCGGGCATCGAGTCGGCCGGCAACGCCTTCGCCGACGGGGTGGAGAAGGCGGCGGTCGTCTTCGGGGTGGTGGTGGCCCTCGTGCCGGTCGTCGTCGTCCTGGTCTGGTGGCTCGTCGTGCGGCTGCGGTTCGCGCGCCGGGCGGGGGCCGCCCAGCGGTTCGTCGACGGCGCCCCCGACCTCGACCTGTTCGCGCTGCGGGCGATGGCGAACCAGCCGATGCCGCGCCTGGCCAAGGTGTCGCACGACCCCGCCGGGGCCTGGCGGCGCGGCGACCCCGAGGTGGTCCGCGCCCTCGCCACCCTCGAGCTGAAGGACTGCGGCATCAGGCCCCCCAAGCAGGTCACCCCCGCCTGAGGGCCTTGGTCAGCGGGTGAGGACGGCCGGGCGGAGGTCGGACTCGGGGCAGGCCCAGGTGGTGGCGTCGGCGTCGACCTGCTCGCCGGAGCGAATGTCCTTGACCTGGTCGGCGCCGTCGTCACCGGCGCCGGGGAACCAGACGAACGGGATGCCGCGGCGGTCCGCGTAGCGGATCTGCTTGCCGAACTTCGCTGCGCTCGGCGCGACCTCGCACGGGATGCCGCGGCCGCGCAGCGCGGTGGCCACGCGGCTCGACGCCTCGCGCGTCTCCTCGTCGACGACGGCGACGAGCACCGCGGCCGGCGTCGATCGGGAAGCGGTGAGGCCCCGCTTGGACACGAGGAGGTGCACCAGCCGGGTGAGCCCGATGGAGATGCCGACCCCGGGGTACGTGGTGCGGCCGTCGGAGGCGAGGGCGTCGTAGCGCCCGCCGGAGCAGACCGAGCCCCACGACTCCGAACCCACGAGCTGGGTCTCGTAGACGGTGCCGGTGTAGTAGTCGAGGCCACGCGCGATCCTGAGGTCGGCGACGAGGACGCCGGGCGCCTGCTCGGCCCCGACGCGGATGACCTCGGCGAGGGCGGCGAGGCCCTCGTCGAGCACCGGGTGCGTCACGCCCAGGGCGCGCACGGCCTCGACGAACGAGGTGTCGTCGCTGCGGATGTCGGCCAGCGCGAGGGCGAGGCGGGCCTGCTCGTCCGTGGCCCCGGCCTCGACGAGCTGGGCGGCGACCTTCTCGGCCCCGATCTTGTCGAGCTTGTCGACGATGCGCAGGGTGCCGGGGACGTCGGTGAGGCCGATGCCGAGGTAGAACCCCTCGGGGATGCGGCGGTTGTTGACCTGGATCCGGAACTCCCCCACCGGAAGTCGGCGGAACGCCTCGGCGATGACGAGCGGCATCTCGGCCTCGAAGTGCGGGGCGAGCTCGCCGACGTCGACGACGTCGATGTCGGCCTGGGTGAACTCGCGGAAGCGTCCCTCCTGGGGCCGCTCCCCCCGCCACACCTTCTGGATCTGGTAGCGGCGGAACGGGAACGACAGCTTCCCGGCGTTCTCGAGGACGTAGCGCGCGAACGGCACGGTGAGGTCGAAGTGCAGGCCCAGGGCGGCATCACGGCCCCCGTCCTCGGCGGCCAGGCGCGAGACGCCGTAGATCTCCTTGTCGGTGTCGCCGCCCTTGCCCACGAGGCGCTCCACCGGCTCGACGGCGCGCGTCTCGAGCGGGGCGAAGCCGTGCAGCTCGAACACCTCGCGGATGACGTCGATGACGTGCAGCTCGAAGAGGCGCTCGGCAGGGAGGAGCTCGGGGAACCCCGAGATCGGGGTCACCTTCTCGACAGGAGGGGTCACGCGGTCAATCCTCGCAGGTACGGGTTGGTGGCCCGCTCCCGGCGCATCGTCGTGGCCGGGCCGTGGCCGGTGAGGACGAGGGTGGAGTCGGGCAGCGGGAGGACGACGTCGCGCAGCGACCGCTGCATCGCCGCGTCGCTGCCACCGGCCAGGTCGGTGCGCCCGATGGAGCCCGCGAACAGGACGTCGCCGCTCACCATCGTGCGGTCGAGCCCCTCGTCGGCGGGCAGCCCGTCGGGGACGGAGGGCAGGCCGAACATCACCGAGCCCTCGGTGTGGCCGGGCGCGTGCAGCACCTCGACCTCGAGGCCGGCCAGGGTGAGCACCTCGCGGTCGGTGACCTCCACGACCCGCTCCGGCTCGCGCCAGCTGGCCTTGCGGCCGAACTGGGCCTCCATCATCGCCAGCGTGCCGGGGTCGATCGTCGCGATGGGGTCGCCGAGGCGGTAGCGGTCGTCGGCGTGGATGTAGGCCGCGGTGTCGCCGCCGCACACCGGCGTCACCGAGTAGACGTGGTCGAGGTGGCCGTGGGTGAGCAGGACCGCGGCGGGCCGGAGGCGGTGCTCGGCCAGCACCTCGCGCAGGGTGTCCTCGACCCCGATGCCCGGGTCGACGACGAGGCACTCCTCCCCCGGGCCGGTCGCGAGGACGTAGCAGTTGGTCGCGAAGGCAGCGGCAGGGAAGGCGACGGCGAGCACGCGCCGAGCGTAGCCCGAGCACGCCTGCCTAGACTGACCGGCGTCACGGCCCAGGAGGAGGACCACGGGTGACCAAGGAACAGGAGCGCGCCCGAGCACGGCGCCGCTACCAGAAGGTGCAGAGGCGCAACGCGCAGCGGGCGCTCGAGCGCGCCCGCAGGATGCGGGTGGTCGCCGTCGTGGGCACCGTGCTCGTCGTCGTGGGCGGGCTCGCCTTCCTGGGCTTCCGCTTCGGCGCCGGCGGTGGCTCGGCCACGCCCAGCGCCTCCACGGCCGCGACGACCGCCGCCGGGTGCCAGCCCCCGCCCAGCTCGCTCGGCACCGGTGCCGAGCTCGAGCTCCCCGACAGGAAGACCGCCGAGGGCAAGACCTTCGTCGCCACCCTCAGCACCAACTGCGGCGACATCGAGATGACCCTCGACGGCGCCAAGGCTCCCCAGGCGGTCGCCGCGTTCCTCGAGCTGGCCCGCCAGAACTACTGGCAGTCCTCGCCCTGCCACCGCCTCACCGCCTCCGAGGCCCTCAAGGTCCTCCAGTGCGGTGACCCCACGGGCACCGGCTCGGGCGACCCCGGCTTCGGCTACGGGGTCGAGAACGCCCCCAAGGACGGGCTCTACCCGCGGGGCACCGTCGCGATGGCCCGCACGCAGGACACCGAGAAGGGCACGGGCGGCCAGTTCTTCCTCGTCTACGGCGACTCGACCCTCCCGGACCCCGTCGGGTACACCGTGGTCGGCACGGTCACCTCGGGGTTGGATATTGTCGACCGGATCGCCGCCGCGGGCATCGCCCCCGGCGGGTCCAGTCCCACTGACGGCGCCCCTGCCGCACCGATCAGCATCCTCACGGTTGCTGTCACCGAGAAGAAGGCCTGACCGTGTCAGACGACAAGCCCACGCCCCGCCCGACGATCCCCTCGCCGGCCGCCATCGCCGCGCGGGTCCACGCCCGCCCGGCGGCCGCGCCGGCGACGGTGAGCCACTCGGAGTCGGCCCGCTTCGGTCGGGTCGACGACGAGGGGCACGTGTTCGTCACGGTCGAGGGCGAGGAGCGCGAGGTGGGCTCCTACCCCGGAGCCACCCCCGAGGAGGCCCTGCAGTACTTCGCCCGCAAGTTCGACGAGCTCGCGGCCTCCGCCGAGCTCCTCGAGGCCCGCCTGGCCAACCCGGACGTCTCCGCCAAGGAGGTCGCCGACGGCCTGTCGACCCTCAAGGAGCACCTCGCCGAGGCGCACGTCGTGGGCGACCTCGCGGCCCTGAACACCACCGTCGAGCGGGTCGAGGCCGGGCTGGAGGCCAAGCGCAGCCACGAGGCCGAGCACCGCGCCGCCGCCCGCGCCGAGGCCACCGAGGCGCGCGAGGCCATCGTCGCCGAGGCCGAGACCATCGCCGGGCAGCCGCCTGGCTCCACCCAGTGGAAGACGAGCGGCGAGCGGATGCGCGCCCTCCTCGACGAGTGGAAGCAGCACCAGCGCTCGGGTGCCAAGCTCGACAAGACCACCGAGTCGGCGCTGTGGACCCGGTTCAGCCACGCCCGCAACACCTTCGACAAGGGCCGCCGCGCCTGGTTCGCCGACCTCGAGTCGACCCGCGCCGACGCGAAGTCCGCCAAGGAGGACCTCGTCCGCGAGGCCGAGGCCCTGTCGACGAGCACCGACTGGACCCCCACCGCCCGCGCCTACAAGCAGCTGATGGACCGCTGGCGCGCCGCCGGCCGGGCCGCCCGCTCCGACGACGACGCCCTGTGGGAGCGGTTCCGCGCCGCCCAGGACGCCTTCTTCACCGCCAAGGACGAGATCGCCGCCGCCGAGGACGAGGAGTTCCGCGCGAACCTCGTCGTCAAGGAGGAGCTCCTCACCGAGGCCGAGGCCATCCTCCCCGTCACCGACCTCGAGGCCGCCAAGGCCGCCCTGCGCTCGGTGCAGGACCGCTGGGAGCAGGCCGGCAAGGTGCCCCGTGGCGACCTCGAGCGGGTCGAGAAGCGGATGCGCCGCGTCGAGGCCGCCGTGCGCGAGGCCGAGGACACCAAGTGGCAGAAGAGCAACCCCGAGGTCGCCGCCCGCGCCCAGTCGATGGTCGACCAGCTCGAGGCGTCCGTCGCGTCGCTGCAGGCCGAGGTCGCCGCGGCGGAGGCCAAGAGTGACGCGAAGAAGGCCGAGGCCGCCCGCGGCCGGCTCGAGGCGCAGCAGGTCTGGCTCGACCAGGCCCGCGCCGGCCTCGACGAGTTCGGCGGCTGACCACCGGCCGGGTCAGTCGGTGCGCTTGGTGCCGGTGACCCGGTGGGCGTCGAAGACGCCGTCGATGCGCTGCACTGCGCGCACCACGTGCCCGAGGTGACCCGGGTCGCCCATCTCGAAGGTGAAGTGCAGCTTGGCGACCCGGTCGCGGGAGGTCGTGACCGCCGCCGACAGGATGTTCACGCCGTGGTCGGAGATGACCCGCGTGACGTCGGACAGCAGGCGCGAGCGGTCGAGGGCCTCGACCTGCAGCTGGACGAGGAACAGGCTGCCCGACGTGGGCGCCCACTCGACCTCGATGATCTTCTCCGGCTGCGAGAGGAGCGAGTCGGCGTTGGAGCAGTCGCGCCGGTGCACCGACACCCCGTTGCCGCGCGTGACGAAGCCGAGGATGTCGTCGCCGGGCACCGGCGTGCAGCAGCGGGCCAGCTTGACCCACACGTCCGCCATCCCCTTGACGACGACGCCGGGGTCACCGGAGCGGCGTGAGGGCTGGCGGGTGGCGATGGGGTTGGCGGCCTCGGCGATGTCCTCGCTGGCGCCGTCCTCGCCGCCCACCGACGCGACGAGCCGCGACACGACGTGCTGCGCCGAGACGTGGCCCTCGCCGATGGAGGCGTAGAGCGCGTCGATGCCGCTGAGCCGCAGCTCCTCGGCCACGCCGGTGAGGGACTCGACCGAGGTCATCCGCTGCATCGGCAGGCCCTGCTTGCGCATGACCTTGGCGAGGGAGTCCTTGCCGGCCTCGACCATCTCCTCGCGGCGTTCCTTGGTGAACCAGTGCCGGATCTTGTTCTTCGCCCGCGCGGAGCGCACGAAGGACAGCCAGTCGCGCGACGGCCCGGCCGAGTCGGCCTTGGAGGTGAGCACCTCGACGACGTCGCCGTTGTCGAGCCGGCTCTCCAGCGGCACGAGCCGGCCGTTGACCCGCGCGCCGATGCAGTGGTGCCCCACCTCGGTGTGCACGGCGTAGGCGAAGTCGACCGGGGTTGACCCCGCCGGCAGCCCGACGAGCTGCCCCTTCGGGGTGAAGACGTAGACCTCGCTGGCGGTGATCTCGAAGCGCAGCGACTCGAGGAACTCGCCCGGGTCCGAGGTCTCCTTCTGCCAGTCGAGGAGCTGGCGAAGCCAGGCCATGTCGTTGACCGGCCCGCTCTGCCCGTCGCGCGCCTGGACTCCCCCGGCGGGAGCACCCTTGGTGCGCGGGTCCTCCTTGTACTTCCAGTGTGCGGCCACGCCGTACTCGGCCCGGCGGTGCATCGTGTGGGTGCGGATCTGGATCTCGACCGGCTTGCCGCTGGGCCCGATGACCGTCGTGTGCAGCGACTGGTACATGTTGAACTTCGGCATCGCGATGTAGTCCTTGAACCGCCCCGGCACCGGGTTCCAACGCGCGTGCAGCGCCCCCAGCGCGGCGTAGCAGTCGCGGACGGTCTCGACGAGGACGCGCACGGCGACGAGGTCGTAGATCTGCTCGAAGTCGCGGCCCCCCACGATCATCTTCTGGTACACGGAGTAGTAGTGCTTCGGGCGGCCGGTGACGGTGGCCTTGATCTTCGCCGAGCGCAGGTCGGTGTCGACCTCCTTGCGCACCTCACCCAGGTACTCCTCGCGGGCCGGGGCGCGCTCGGCCACGAGCCGGACGATCTCGTCGTAGACCTTGGGGTACAGGGCCTGGAACGACAGGTCCTCGAGCTCCCACTTGATGGTGTTCATGCCGAGGCGGTGGGCCAGCGGCGCGTAGATCTCGAGGGTCTCCTTGGCCTTGCGCTGCGCGCTCTCCTGCGAGACGTAGCGCCAGGTGCGGGCGTTGTGCAGCCGGTCGGCGAGCTTGATGACGAGGACGCGGATGTCGCGCGCCATCGCCACGACCATCTTGCGCACGGTCTCGGCCTGGGCGGCCTGGCCGTAGTTGACCTTGTCGAGCTTGGTGACGCCGTCGACGAGCATCGCGATCTCGTCGCCGAAGTCGCGGCGCAGCGCCTCCAGGCTGTAGGTGGTGTCCTCGACGGTGTCGTGGAGCAGCGCGGCCGCCAGCGTCGTGGGGGTCATGCCCAGCTCGGCGAGGATCGTGGTGACCGCCAGCGGATGGGTGATGTAGTCGTCGCCGGAACGGCGCTTCTGCCCCTCGTGGGCCCGCTCGGCCACGGCGTAGGCACGCTCGATGACGGTGACGTCGGCCTTGGGGTGGGTGCCGCGCACGACCTGGAGCAACGGCTCGAGGACGGGGTTCTCGGCGACCTTGGTGCGCCCGACGAGGGCGAGGGCGGCGCGGGCGCGCGCCCGCGACGACACACCGGGAGCAGGTGTCCCGGGGTGGGCCGTCGTGGTGTCCTCCGCCATGGCGGGAGTCTAGTGCGCGCTCAGTCGACGACGAGGAGCGAGCCCACGGTGCGGCCCGCCAGCGCCGCGCGGCCGCCGAGGAATCCGAGCTCGACGACGCACTCGAACGCCACGACCTCGGCCCCCACGCGCTCGAGCAGGTCCCAGGCCGCGACGGCGGTGCCGCCGGTCGCGAGGACGTCGTCGACGAGCAGGACCCGCTCGCCGCCCACGAGCGCGTCGGCGTGGACCTCGATTTCCGCCGAGCCGTACTCGAGGTCGTACGACACCGAGACCGTCTCGCCCGGCAGCTTGCCGGCCTTGCGGACCGGGACGAAGCCCACGCCCATCGCGTGCGCCAGCGCGGCCCCGACGACGAAGCCGCGGGCCTCGACGCCGGCCACGAGGTCGACCTCGCCGCGGTGCCGGGAGGCCAGGGCCTCGATGACGACCGCGAAGGCGTGCGGGTCGGCGAGCAGCGGCGTGACGTCCTTGAAGACGACCCCCGCCCGGGGGAAGTCCGGGACGTCGCGCAGGCTCGCCGCGACGACCCCGGCGACCGTGTCGGCGTCGGGACGACCGGCCCCGGGCGTCGGAGCGGGCACCGGGGTCAGCGCTTGGACTTCGGGGGGCGGCGCGGCTGGTTGCGCGGGCCGGACTGGGCGTACTTGTGCACCGCGCGGCCGGTGATGGTCGAGGAGTCGCCCTCCTCGGCTGCGGGACCGCCACCCACGGTGACCGGCACGTCGTCGCGCTCGGTGCCGGGCGTGGTCGCCGCCTCGGCCGCGGCGGCGTCCTTCGCCTTGCGGTTGAGGTGGCGCTCGGCCCGCTTCTCCAGGTCGACGACCTTGGGGTCGCTGCGCCGGAGCGAGACGAGCATCGGCGTCGCGATGAAGATCGAGGAGTACGCGCCGATGATGATGCCGACGAACAGCACGAGCGAGAGGTCGAGGAGCACGCCCGGGCCGAGGAACAGTGCGCCGACGACGAGGACCGCCGCGATGGGCAGCACGCCGATGACCGTGGTGTTGATCGAGCGGACCATCGTCTGGTTGACCGCGAGGTTGGCCGCCTGGGCGAAGCTCATCCGGCCGTTGGCGAAGGCCTCGGTGGTGTTCTCGCGCACCTTGTCGAACACGACGACGGTGTCGTAGAGGCTGTAGCCGAGGACGGTGAGGAAGCCGATCATCGTCGCCGGCGACACCTCGAAGCCGGTGAGGGCGTAGATGCCGACGGTGATGACCATGTCGTGCACGGTCGCGATGAGCGCGGCCGCCGCCATCCGCCAGTTGCGGAAGTAGATGCTCAGGGTGAGCGCCACCGCCGCGACGAAGATCAGCAGCGCGCGCAGCGCCTGCTGGCTGACCGAGGCGCCCCACGACGGGCCGATGAAGGTGCCGCTGACGTTCTGCTCGGACACCTTGAAAGCGGTCGCGAGGGACTGGCGGACGTCCTGGCTGTCGGTCTCCGACAGGCGCTCGGTCTGCACGCGCACGGTGTTGTTGCCGACGAGCGTGACGTTGATGCCGCGCTGGTCCTCTGCCGCGCCGACCGCGTCACGGGCGACCTGCTCGTAGTTGGCCGGCGTCGCGGTCGCCGACACGCGGAACTCGGACCCGCCGCGGAACTCCAGGCCGAGGTTGAGGCCCTGGACCACCAGGCCGAGGACGGCGATCGCGAGCAGGAGCCCGGAGGCGATGTAGAAGCGGCGGCGGCGGGCCACGACGGGGACCGAGCGCGCACCGGTGTAGAGGTCGTTGCCCAGGGCGGCGAAGCTCAGCTTCATGCCGCACCTCCCTTCCCGGCAGTGGCGGGTTCAGCGGTGGAGGCGGTGACGCCGGGTGCCGAGGTGAAGCGGCCACGGCCGACGTACCGGGTGGTCTGCGGCACCCCGAGGCGGCGCGGGTCGAGACCCGACCAGGGGTGGCCCTCGCGGAAGAACCGCAGGCGGGCGAGCAGGGTCAGCAGCGGGTGCGTGAACCAGAAGACGATGAGCAGGTCGATGAGCGTGGTGAGGCCGAGGGTGAAGGCGAAGCCGCGCACGCTCGAGCTGGCCAGCACGTACAGGACGATCGCGGCGAGGAAGTTGACGCCGTCGGCGATGAGGATGGTGCGCTTGGCGCGGTCCCAGCCCGTCTGCACGGCCGACTCGAGGGAGCGGCCGTCACGCAGCTCGTCCCTGACCCGTTCGAAGTAGACGATGAACGAGTCGGCGGTGAAGCCGATCGACACGATGACACCCGTGACGCCCGCCATGTCGAGGCGGTAGTTGTGCGACCACCCCAGGATGGTCAGCGTCAGGTAGGTGAGCAGGCCGGCGACGACGATCGAGGCGACGGTGACCAGGCCCAGGGTGCGGTACTGGAACATCGAGTACACGACGACGAGCGCCAGGCCGATGATCCCGGCGATGAGGCCGTAGCGCAGCTGCTCGCTGCCCAGGGTGGGGCTGATGTCGATGCTCGTCTGCTCGACGAACGACAACGGCAGCGCACCGAACTTCAGCTGGTCGGACAGGCCGCGGGCCTCGGCGAGGGTGAACCCACCGGTGATGCTCGCGCGGCCGTCGAGGATGGCCTCGTTGAACCGCGGCGCGACGATGACGCGCGAGTCGAGGGTGGCGGCGAGCTGGTTCTGCGGCTCGGGCAGGCTGACCATCTCGCGGCTGATGTCGGCGTACTGCTTGGCGCCCTCGCCGTTGAGCGACAGGCCGATCTCGACCTCGCTGGTGAGGGCACCCTGCTGGTTGGTGCGGTACCCGGCGGTGGCGTCGCTGATCTTGTCACCGGAGACGGCGACCGGGCCGAGGATGTACTTGGCCGTGCCGTCGTCCTGGCAGGTGACCAGCGGCTTCTTCGGGTCGTCCTGGATGGCGTCGAGCGCGTTCTGGTCGGCGCAGTCGAGCGCCTCGAACTGCTGGGTGACCTCGGGGGTGACCCAGGCGAGGTCGGTGGGCCGGGTCGGCGTGGTGCCGGTCCCGCCGGTGGCGGACGGGCTCGGGGTGGCCGAGGGGCTCGGCGACGGGCTGGCCGTGCCGGAGGGGGTCGGCGTCGTGGCGAGGGCGTGCGGGACCGCGCTGTTGCTCGTGGGCGACGCGCTGCTCGCGACGGTCGGGGTCGCCGACGGGGTGGCGCTGCCGGACGGGCTCGGGCTGGCCGAGCCGGTGGCGCTCGGGCTGGCGGTCGGCAGCGGCTGCGGCGACCCGGCGGCGACGGCCAGCACGGGGCGGAACTGCAGCTGCGAGGAGCGGCTGATCGCGTCGCGGACCTCCTGGGTGGGGATCTCCGGGATGCTCACGACGATGTTGCGGTCGCCCTGGGTGGTCACCTCCGCACCGGAGACGCCGCCCGCGTCGACGCGCTGGACGATGATGTTGCGCGCCTCGTTGAGCTGCTGGGCCGAGATCTGCTGCCCGGCCGAGGTCTTCGGCTCGAGGATGATCTGGGTGCCGCCCTCGAGGTCGAGGCCGAGCTTGGGGTTGAGCGTCCCGTCGGACCAGATGTTGGCGCCGGTGAGGAGCCCGCCCAGGCCGATGCACAGGGCGAGGATCGCGAGCAGGCCGCGGCGGGCGACGACCTTGGGTGCGGTGGCGGCCATGGTCAGGCCACCTCGGTGGCGCGCATGCCGATGGCGCGGCGGTCCCACCGCAGCTGGACGCCGTTGCCGGCGTCGAGGGTCGCGGTGGAGTCGTCGAGGGCGACGATGGTGGCGTAGAGGCCCGACGTGGTGACGATCTCCTCCCCCACGGTCAGCGAGGCCTGCATGGCCTGGATCTGCTGGGCGCGCCGCCGCTGGCTGAACATCATGAAGATGAGGAGCAGGAACGGGAGCGCCAGGATGAGCAGGTAGCCGAGGCCGGAGCCGCTGCCGGAGAACATGGGTGAGATCGGTCCTTCGAGTCAGGATGCCCGCGATCGGCAGGCAGTGGTTCGGCCCGGACGAGCCGGGCCGAGTGTGCAGTCTAGGCGAGCCCTTGCGACGTGACCAACGAAGCGTGCACGTGCGGCGTGCCCGGTCACTCGGTGAACCGGCGGCTCCCGGAGAGGTCGTCGGGCTCGACGTCGCCGTTCCCCAGCGGCAGGGCGTCCTGGAGCGGGGCGCTGCGCGGCGGCTCGAGGCCGAGGTGCCGCCAGGCGCGCGGTGCGGCGGCGCGTCCTCGGGGGGTGCGCACGATGAAGCCCTCGCGCACGAGGTAGGGCTCGGCCACGGTCTCCACGGTGTCGGACTCCTCGCCCACGGCGACGGCGAGCGTGGACAGGCCGACCGGTCCCCCACCGAAGCGCCGGCACAGGGCCTCGAGCACGGCACGGTCGAGCCGGTCGAGCCCGGCGTCGTCGACGTCGAACAGGGCGAGCGCGGCCAGCGAGGCCCGGTGGTCGACGTGGCCGTCGCCGTGGACCTGCGCCCAGTCGCGCACCCGGCGCAGCAGGCGGTTGGCGATGCGGGGCGTCCCCCGCGACCGGCCGGCGATCTCGGAGATGCCCGGCTCGTCCGCCTCGACGCCGAGCAGGCCGGCGGAGCGGTGCAGGATCGTGACGAGGTCGTCGACCTCGTAGTAGTCGAGGTGGCCGGTGAAGCCGAACCGGTCGCGCAACGGGGCCGGCAGCAGCCCGGCCCGCGTCGTGGCGCCGACGACGGTGAACGGCGGGAGCTCGAGCGGGATGGCCGTGGCACCGGGTCCCTTGCCGACGATGACGTCGACCCGGAAGTCCTCCATGGCGAGGTAGAGCATCTCCTCGGCCGAGCGGCTCATCCGGTGGATCTCGTCGAGGAAGAGCACCTCGCCCTCGTCGAGGGAGGACAGGACCGCGGCGAGGTCGCCCGCGTGCTGGATGGCCGGCCCGCTCGTGACCCGGATGGGGCGCTCGAGCTCGGCGGCGACGATCATCGCGAGGGTCGTCTTGCCCAGTCCCGGCGGGCCGGAGAGCAGGACGTGGTCGGGCGGGCTGCCACGTCGCCGGGCCGCCTCGAGCACGAGGCCCAGCTGGTCGCGCACGCGCGGCTGGCCCGGGAACTCGGCGAGCCGGCGCGGGCGCAGGGCGACCTCGACGACGCGGTCGTCGTCGCTGCTGGCGGCGTCGACGACCCGGGCCGTGGCCTCGAACGAGCCGTCGTCCTCCCGCGGCTGCGACTCGTGCACCTCGCTCCCCCAGCCCTTGGCGGCGCTCACGGCCGCAGCTCGCGCAGGGCCAGGCGGAGGAGGGCGGCGATCTCGGCGTCGGCGGGGGCGTGCTCGGCCACCCGCTCGACGGCGTCACCGGCCTGCTTGGCCGACCAGCCCAGGCCGACGAGGGCCTCGGCGACCTGGCCCCGCCAGGGCTCCTGGCCGGGCCGGGCCACGGGTGCACCGGCCGGGGCGACACCGCCGCCGCGCACGGCACCGACCTTGTCCTTGAGCTCGAGGACGAGGCGCTGGGCCGACTTGGCGCCGATGCCGGGGATGGTGGTGAGCGCCTTGGCGTCGCCGGACGACAGGGCGGCGGCCAGCTGGTCGGGGCCCATGACGCTGAGCATCGCCAGGGCGAGGCGCGGACCGACCCCGGAGACGGTCTGGACCGTCTCGAACATGTCGCGGTCGGCGGGGCCGGCGAAGCCGTAGAGGGTGAGGGAGTCCTCACGGACGACGAGGCTCGTGGACAGGCTCGCCTCGCTGCCCCGGTGGCACGACGACGCCGTGGCGGGCGTGGTGTGCACGAGCATCCCGACCCCGCCGACCTCGACGACGACGTGGTCGAGCCCGACGTGGGTGACGGGGCCGCGCAGCGAGGCGATCACGCGCGGGCCTCCTTGGCCAGGGCCTCGAGCCGGGTCATCTGGGCGCCGCGCCACGCGTGGCAGATGGCCAGCGCGAGGGCGTCGGCGGCATCCGCCGGCTTCGGCGCGACCTCGAGGCCGAGGATGCGCGTGACCATCGCGGTGACCTGCGCCTTGTCGGCCCGTCCCGAGCCGGTGACTGCGGCCTTGACCTCGGTGGGCGTGTGGAAGACGACGGGGATCCCCCTCTTGGTGGCGGTGAGGAGCGCGACGGCGGTGGCGTGGGCGGTGCTCATGACGTTGGTGACGTTGGAGTCGGCGAAGACCCGCTCGACCGCGACGACGTCGGGGGTGTAGCGCGCCAGCCACGAGTCGACCTCGCGCTCGAGGAAGACCAGTCGCTCCCCCGGGTCGCCGTCGCTCGGGGTGCGGACCACGCCGACCGCCACCATCCGGGCCCGGCCGAGGCGCCCGTCGACGACGCCGAGGCCGCACCGGGTGAGGCCGGGGTCGACACCGAGCACGCGCACGAGCAGCCTTCCGTCGGGGCACGCCCGGCTTGCCGGGCGTTAGAACACCTGTTCGGAGGCAACGCTACACATCCGACGCCGACGACCCGCGGAGCAACACGCGGACGCGCCGCCCCTCGGGGCGTCCCTCTCGCACCGCCATCCGCGCAGATCATCGCCATCCGGTGGGCTCTGGTCCATCCCGCGGGCTCTGGTCCATCCCGCGGGCTCTGGTCCACCCGGTCGGCTCTGGTCCACCTGCCGGGATGGCGTCGGAATCGCACCGCCATCCGGGCAGATCATCGCCATCCGACCGGGTGGACCAGAGCCCGGCGGTTCGGGGAGGCGGTCAGGAGCGGGCCGCGGGCACGGCGGTCAGGGGCGGGCGAGGAGGAGGTAGCGCTCGTCGGTGATCTCGCGGCCCCACAGGGCCGGGTCGGGGAGGTGACGAACCTCGACCTGCGAGCACACCTCGCCGACGATCTCGGCGCAGCGATCTGCCGTCAGCCCCGCCCCGGTCGACCAGTTCCCCTCGACGAGGACGAGCCGCCCGCCCGGGCGCAGGGCCGCGACCCAGCGCCGGACGACCTCGACCGGATCGGGCAGCGCCCACAGGACGTGGCGGCACAGGACGACGTCGACCGACCCCGGCGCCAGGCCGGGGTCCGCGGCGTCGCCGAGCCTTACCGTGGCCCGCGACCCCGCCAGCTTCTCGGTGGCGAGGGCGACCATGGCCGGGGAGAAGTCGAGCCCGTCGACGGCGTACCCGTCCTCGGCGAGGAGGAGGGCGAGCGTGCCGGTCCCGCAGCCCAGGTCGACCACGTCGGCCGGCGCGGGCGGGAGCACCCCGCCCAGCAGGTCACGCCACGCGGCCCGGACCTCGGGGTCACGCAGCCCGTGGTCGGGCGCCTCGTCGAAGGCGGGGGCTTCGGAGTTCCACAGGGCGACAGCGGCGGAAGTCATCCGTCGAGCCCAGGTCAGTCCTCGTCCTCGAGCTGGGCGAGGACGTCGTCCGGGATGTCGCCGTTGGCGAAGACGTCCTGGACGTCGTCGCTGTCCTCGAGGGCCTCGATGACGCGGATCATCTTCTTCGCGCCGTCGAGGTCGAGCGGGACCTGGAGGTTGGGGACCCACGACGCCTCGGCGGAGTCGTAGTCGACGCCGGCCTGCTGGAGGGCGGTGCGCACGGCCACGAAGTCGGTGGCCTCGGACACGATCTCCCAGGTGTCCCCGTTGTCGTTGACCTCCTCGGCGCCGACGTCGAGGACGATCTCGAGCAGGTCGTCCTCGGACTTCTCGGACTTGGGCACGATGACGACGCCCTTGCGGTCGAAGACGTACGACACCGACCCGGGGTCGGCCAGCGCGCCGCCGTTGCGCGACAGGGCGGTCCGCACCTCGGCGGCCGCGCGGTTGCGGTTGTCGGTGAGGCACTCGATGAGGACCGCGACACCCCCGGGGGCATACCCCTCGTACGTGATGGTCTCCCAGTCGGACCCGCCGGCCGTGGCACCCGACCCGCGCTTGACCGCGTTGTCGATGTTGTTGTTGGGGACCGAGGACTTCTTCGCCTTCTGGATGGCGTCGTAGAGGGTGGGGTTGCCCGTGGGGTCACCGCCGCCGGTGCGGGCGGCGACCTCGATGTTCTTGATGAGCTTGGCGAAGAGCTTGCCGCGCTTGGCGTCGATCGCCGCCTTCTTGTGCTTGGTGGTCGCCCACTTGGAGTGGCCGCTCATGGGTGCTCCCTCTGCTCACGTCGTCCGGTCCGGGTCCGGCCGACCATCCTAGATGCGGCCGGTCGCGGCCTCGTCCTCGACACCACACCGGGGTGCGCCGACGCCGTCACGAGGTCGCTCACCGACGGCGTCGGACGAGGTCGACGAAGTAGGCGTGGAACCGGTGGTCACCCGTCACCTCCGGGTGGAAGGACGTGACGAGCAGGTTCCCCTGTCGCGCGGCGACGATCCTCCCGGCGGCCGGTCCGTGCTCGACCCGCGCCAGCACCTGGACGGCCTCGCCCGCGTCCTCCACCCAGGGGGCGCGGATGAAGACGGCGCGCACGGGCTGCCCGCCGAGCTCGCGGATGTGGAGGTCCTCCTCGAAGGAGTCGACCTGTCGCCCGAAGGCGTTGCGCCGCACGGTGATGTCGACCCCGCCGAGGGTCTCCTGGTCGGGGCGACCGTCGGCGATCCGGTCGGCGAGCAGGATCATCCCGGCGCACGAGCCGTAGACGGGCATCCCCCCGGCGATCCGCTCGCGCAGCGGTCCCTGCAGGCCGAAGGCCCGGATGAGCTTGTCGATGGTCGTCGACTCCCCACCGGGCAGGACGAGGGCGTCGATCTCCGCGACCTCGCTGGGGCGGCGGACGGTGCAGGTCCGGGCCCCCGCGGCCTCGAGGGCGACGAGGTGCTCACGCACGTCGCCCTGCACGGCGAGGACTCCGACGAGGGGCTGTTCGGTCACGGCGCGCAACGATACGGCGCGGGGTGAGGGACCGCTCAGGTGGCCACGCCGTCGCGGCCGGCGGCCTTGACCCGGTAGAGCGCGCGGTCGGCGGCGTCGCGCAGGTCGTCGAGGGCGCTGATCTTGCCGACGGCCAGGCCGATGCTCACGGTGACCGACAGGCCGGGGGCGAGGTCGTCCCAGTGGTCGCCGCGGATGCCGCGCGCCAGGCTCCGGCACCGGCGGGTCGCGGCGGGCAGGTCGTCGGTGTCGAGCAGGAGGATGAACTCGTCCCCGCCCCAGCGGACGACGAGGTCGGTCTCACGCACGACGGTCCGCAGCGCGTTCGCCACCCGGACGAGCACCTCGTCGCCGACGTCGTGCCCGAAGGTGTCGTTGACGCCCTTGAAGTGGTCGACGTCGACGAGGACGAGCGCCATCTCGGGGTCGCGGCCCAGGCCGCGGACCCGGTCGGTCAGGGCGTCGACGTGCCCGGCCAGGCCGCGCCGGTTGGCGACACCGGTGAGGGCGTCCAGCTCGGCCTCGACACGAAGCCGCGCGTGCTCGGAGAGCATCTGCTCCTCGCGGATCAGGGAGGCCATCGCCTCGACGCCCGCCACGCGCGCCTCGTGGCGGCGCAGGGCGAGCTCGCGGGCCACGCGAAGGCCGGCGGTCTCGAAGCCCAGCTGCACGGACTCCAGCTCGGCGTCGCGGGTCAGGGCCAGCAGGTACAGCTCCGGGTAGCGGACGCGGTCCCACGCGTCGAGGGCCTCGGCGAGGAACCGTCGGGCCTCCCCGGCGTCGGGCTCGACGAAGGAGCGGGCCAGGGCCACGTAGGTCGCGAAGTCGGTGCCCTCGCCGTCGGCCATCTCGCGGGACAGGCCCGTCTCGGGCGGGGCGATCGCGTCGACGAGGTTCTCGAAGATGTGGACGTCGATCCGCCAGCTCTCGGGGATCTGCTCGATGGGGACGTGCTGGGCCGCGAACCGGGCGCGGTCGCCGAACTCGACGAGCTCCGCCGCGGGGCCGGACTGGCGCAGGACGCACAGGCGGCGCAGGTGGATCTCGGCCCGGTTGTAGAGCAGCGTGCCCATCCGCTCGAGGTCGTGCTCGTCGGTCTCCCACTGGGCGGCCGCCTCGGAGGTGTGCTCCAGCGCGAGGTCCCACATGTCGCGGTCGAGGTAGGCGGTGGCGCACTCGACGTGGGCCGACCCGAGCATCTTGTGCCCCTGCGGCGCGTCCCGCAGCAGGACCGTGGCGCGGGCGAGGTCGCGGTCGACGTCGAGGCGGGCCCGATCCCCCCACATCACGGCAGTGGCGCCCTGGCCCAGCGCCAGCGCCTCGAAGACGATGTCGCCCGAGGCCCGCGCCCGCTCGAGCAGGGCGGCGTGGCGCGCGGGCGCCTCGTCGGGGTCGTTCTCGCTGGCGAGGAGGCGGACGTAGTCGGTGACCAGGAGGACGTCCACCCACCCGTGGTCCATGGCGCGCGCCTGCAGGTCGGTGATGACGCCGGGGTCGTAGTCCGGCGTCTGCGAGATGCGGATCTGCGAACGGGCCAGCTCGAACGCCCCGTGGTGCTCGACGGTGTGCGCGCGCGAGCCCCGCTGCGTCCTGGTGGCGGCCCCCGAGCTCATGTGACGAGTGTGCGGAGGCGTCGCACAGCCGTCCCGGAGTTCGCGAACAACCACACGAACGGCTGATGCCACGCGTCGTTCGGTCGTCGGGCCGGTCACCTGCACGAAAGCGCTTCCAGAGCCGGTGCCCGTCGAACCCGGCCTGGGCCCGCCCCGTCCCTAGACTGCGTCGGGTGCGCCCCGACCCCGCGACCGTGCGCCCCCGGGAGGCCGCCGACGTCCCCGCACTGGCCCGCCTCCTCGGCGAGCAGCAGGCCCTGACCGGCTACCCGGTGCGCTGGCCGCTGCCGTTCCCGGCCGAGGAGTTCGTGGTCCGTGGCAGCGAGGTCGCCGCGTGGGTCGCGGTCGACGGCGCGGACGTCGTCGGCCACGTCTCCCTCCTCGACCTCGCCCCGGGCTGGGACACCGACGCCTGGGTCGCCGCCACCGGGCTGCCCCCCGGCGCGATGGCGGCGGTCGGCGTCCTCTTCGTCGACCCGGCGTGCACCGGTCGGGGCGTGGGAAGCACCCTGCTCGCCGCGGCCGTCGGGCACGCCCGGGAGCTCGGACGCACCCCCGTCCTCGACGTCGTGCAGGAGACGCCCCGGGCGGTCGAGCTGTACCGGCGGCACGGGTGGCAGGTGGTCGGCGCGGCCGGCCTGGCTCCCGGCCGACCGCCTCCCCCTCCTCCTCATGGCGCTGCCCGGCTGAGCCGTCGCCGCGGACGACGGCGCCCGTGCCGCCGGCGGGTGGTTGCCGGCGGCACGGGCACCGCGCCCGGGCTCCTCAGTGCGTGAGGGTGGTTCGTGGGCCCATGCGCCCGGTCACCACACCCACACGTCGTCGAGCCACAGGGTGGCACCGGGCGGCAGGGTCGCCGGTGCCTTCGCCGTGAGCACCAGGCGGGACGCGCCCACAGGAACGGCGAGCGTCCCGCTGATCTTGCTCACGGCGCCGTCGATCTTGCTGACCGAGGCGTCGATCTTGCTCACGGACGCGTCGATCTTGCTGACCACGACGTCGACAGAGTCGATCTTGCTGACGACCTTCCCCGCGCTGTCGAGGAACGTCGCCGACAGGCCGGGCGTGCCACCCGCCGCCGAGAGCGCCAGCGAGTACGTGCTCCCCGCAGCGACCTCCAGCGGACCGGTCGCCCAGCTGCCCGGGGTCAGGCCTCCCGCAAGGCCGACGGCGTCGGTCCCATCGGTGGCGTAGGCGCCGGAGGTGTCGTAGGTCGTGCCGCCCGACGCGGTCCAGCCGTCGGGGGCCGTCCCGGAGGCCGACGCCTCGTACGAGCCGTTCTCGACCCGGTTGCCCCGGATCGTCACCGTGCGGGTGAGGGTGTTGTCGGTCTCGCTCGTCTCGGCGACGACGTTGCGCGGGTCGACCACGGCCCTGAGCGCGCGGTCGCCCTTGACGCCCTTGGTGTCCCACACCTTCGTCACCGTGGCCGTGGCACCGGCCGCGAGGGCGACGGGAGCGGTGGTCCCGAGCGACGTCGTGCCGTCGAAGAGCTCGACCACGACACCGGAGGCCGCGGCGGCACCGGTGTTGGACACCGTCACCGACACCGTCGTCTGCTTGCGCTCGGGCTGGGCGGCCGTCACCGTGGTCGGCCGCAGGTTCGGCGCGGCGGCCGGTCGGCCGTCGCCCTGCGGGTTCACCGTGAAGTAGAAGACCTGGCCGGCCCCGACGAGCTTGGGCGCCGAGGTGTTGGCCGCGGTCTGCGGCACGCCCCGGGCCGCGAGCGCGGCGTTGCGGGCGGCGTACTCGGAGTGGAGGTAGTCGCCCTTGCGGAACAGGTCGCCCGCCTGGGTGCGCCACTGCTTCATCCGGGCGAAGTCCGCGGCCCACGCCGTCGAGGGCGTGGTGCGACCGGCGGCCGCCTCGTCCGAGAGCCGCTCGCGCAGCGCGTCCTGCGCCCCGATGAGGTACTCGGCCGCGTGGCCACGCTGGAGGTTGTCCTGGTCCTCGACCTCGTAGGGGCGGTACGACATCGCGTAGGTCGTCGGGGCCGCGGAGATGTCGTACATCCAGCCCAGGCCGTTCCAGTAGCACTCCCACTTGCCGGCCTTGGGGTGGTCGGCCGGGCAGCGGTCGACGCCGTAGGAGCCGTCGTGCGGGTGGCTGAGGCCGAGGTTGTGCGCGGCCTCGTGCTCGATGGTGTAGCTGAAGCCGCCACCGCTGTCCTGGGTCGGGAGGGAGGCGTCGGTGATCGAGCGCTTCGAGCCGGGGGCGTCGCCGGGCTGGACGCCCGGGTAGTGCGACGCACTGGACTTGAAGCGGTCGTTGACGTTGTTCATGACGCCCCAGGCCTCGCCGTCCTCGGTTCCGACGGCGATGCCGCCGACGATGCCGGGAAGCGCCCAGGTGAGCGTCTTCTCGAACACGACGTTGATGGCGGGGATGGTGTTGACGCCCTCGACGTGGTCGGCGATGCCGTCCGGGTGCGCGTCGATGAAGTCGCGGAACGACTCGTGCGAGACCGCGCCGTCGTAGCCCGGGCCGAGGCCCGACCCGGTGGCCTTGGCCTTCTCCAGGGCCTCCTGGACCGCGGTGAGGTCAACCGTCTTGTCGCCGTAGTGGGCGTGGTCGTGGTGGCCGTCGCTCAGGGGCTCGGGCACGATCTTCGTGTCGTCCTTGGTCACCACGTGGTGCGAGGGCGCCGGGAGGTCCTCGTACTTCGGCGAGGTGTCGAGCTGCTCCCCCGTCGGCTGGTTGTTCGTCGGGTCGTAGAGCGGGATCGTCTCGTTCTTGCGACCGACCCAGCGGGCGTACGGGGTGGCCGAGGACAGCCAGCGCAGGGTGTCGTCCTGCTGGCGGCCTCCGGAGGCGTCGCCGATCTTGTACAGCTTGTCCATGTCGGTCCACCACGTGCCGTAGTAGGGCGCGTTGGTCAGCTGCCCGTTGACCCACTGGGGCCGCGAGTAGAAGTCGGTCCAGTTCGACACCGCCAGCCAGTAGGTGTCACCGCGCGGGATCGGGCGGTAGAGGTAGCCGGCGGTCGAGCGGAAGAACAGGCCGTACGCGACGTCGCGGGCGAGGCGCGGCATCAGGCGGCACGGGGTGGTGTTGTCGTAGGGCAGCGTCATGCCGGCGATCGGGGTGCCGTCGGTGGCGCAGCGGTCACCCGGCTGCTTCCACAGCGGGTCGGTCGCGTACTGCCACACGGGCGGGTCGCCGTGCGGGTAGTCGCTCGACATGCCCAGGCCCTTGCCGGCCCACGTCGCCGACTCGTAGTCGTTCGGGGCCGCGCCGAGGTCGACGAAGTGGAAGCGGTAGCGCCCACCCCAGGTGCGGGCGTAGTCGACGCCGTCCCAGTCGCCGGTGTCCGGGTCGGTGATCCGCCAGGAGCCGCCGTCCTCGACCGCCTTGGGGACGATGCCCCCGTTGATCACCTTGTCGGTCCCGTACGTGTGGTACGCGTTCGGGCGGAAGTAGTCCTTGGCGTAGTCGGGCGTGAAGGTGTCGAGGAAGAGGAACGAGGAGCCCTGGTTGGGGCCCTGCGGCATCCGGTCGAGGTCGAGGCCCTTGGAGTCGTAGTAGGGGTCGTGGTACGCGCCCTTGTCGGGGTTGATGACCGACGGGTTGGCGCACGCCCCGGTCTCGAGGTTGGTGAAGGCGCACTCCCACGCGGTGTCGTAGCGCGAGCTGAAGATCCAGTCCTCGACCGCGTAGGCGTCGACGAGGTCGGTCTTCGTCGGGTCGGTCACCTTGAACGAGGCGTCACCCCCCTTGGCGAGGACGCGGTGGTTGCCGTGCGTCGCGTCGTAGCGGACCTGGTTGGCCGTCCGGGTGCTGCCGGCGCCCGCGTGGTAGGTCTGCCCCTGCGCGGTGGCGTCCTCGGCGACCTGGAACAGCGCCTTGGCGTACGCGTCGGAGGCGGCGAGCACGTTGATCTTGTAGTTGTAGGTGATCCCCTCGAAGTAGGGGTCGCCGTCGACGTGGTCCTTGTTCCAGTTGAGCAGCCCGGCCGCCGCCTGGGTGGTCTCCCCCGAGGCGGTCGTCTTCGTCGCGACGGTGGGCTTGTACGTGCCGGGCGTCCAGGCCTTGAGCTCGGCGACCTCGGCGGCGCTCGGGCGCCGGCCCACGAAGACGACGTTGAGCGGGTAGTCGACGACGAGCTCGTCCTCGACGGCCTTGCGCGTCTCGGGGTACTTCATCCCGGTGGGCACGGTGGTGCCGGTGAGGGTCGCGGTGCCGGTGTAGCTCGACGCGACCGTCGTGTACGGCACGACCCGCACCGTGTACCGACCCGGCGCGAGGGTGCCGAGGTCGACCGACTCGCTCGTCGTCGCCCCCGCGGCGCTGGAGTCGACCTGGTGCCCGGACGCGTCGTCGACGTAGAGGTCGTAGTCGTCGGAGGACGACGCCCAGCTGATCGCGACCTCGACCCCGCCGTCGTGGCCGTCCCAGTAGCCGTCCGGGATGTCGAGCTGGAGCGTGTGGGTGTCGCACGTCGTCGCCGTGCAGCTCTCGGGCGCGGCCACGACCCCGGAGTACGGGCCCCCGGTCCAGGTGACGCTGCTCGTGCCGTCGTCCTCGGGGCTGAGCGTGGTGGCGGTGGGTGTCGACGCCGCGGCGCCACCGACGGCGAAGCCGCCGAGCACGACGGCGAGCGAGGAGAGGGCGACGGCCCTCGTGGTGATGGAACGCATGGGGATTCCTCCACTCCGGGGCGCGCGGGGTGTGCGCGTCAGGGATAAGGAAACGCTGAGCGAACCCCCCAACGGACCTGTAGGAACTACCTATATCCCCGTCACGCGACCCTAGGGTCGTCCCCGTGACCGCCCCGACGACCGCCGTGCAGCGCCCCTCGCAGCGCGCCGCGGTGCGCCGCAGGGTCTCCTCGCGGTCGGCCCTGGCCTCCTTCGCCGACGTCGTCTCCCCCTCGCTGCGGCCCATCCTGCGCACCGCCGAGGCCATGGGCCTGCGCGGGGACACCCGGGCGGCGCTGGACCTCCTCGTCAGCACCGCCTCCGGGCTCGCGGCCGGTGCGCCGGACGACGACCGCGTCGCCATCGGCGAGCTCGCCGTCGTCGTCAGCGCGTGGGGCAGCGAGCTCATCGACGCGCACCCCTTCCTCGAGGACCTCGCGGCCCGGGTGCGCTCGTCGGACGCCCGCGGCGCCCTGCTGTTCACCCGCGGCCGGGCGGGGACGGCGGCCGAGACCCCGGACATCCTCATGCGGGCCCTGGCCGAGTTCCGTCTCGCCGGCGACCTGCGCGGCCAGGCCGTCACCCTCGGCGAGCTGTGCTGGCCGCGCGAGGACGGCCTGAGCGGCGACTACCGCGTCACCGTCGGGCGCGAGGGCCTGGCCCTGGCCCGGCAGACGGGCGACCCGTGGGCCATCGCGTTCTGCGCCGGACGGCTCGCCGGGTGCGAGACCTACCTCGACCGCCCGAGCGCCCTGGAGCACTGGGCCCAGGCGGCGCAGGTCCTCCCGTCGAGCCCCGACGCCGTGACGGCGGAGATCGCCAGCCTCAACCAGTTCAACTGGGCCCACACCGCGTACGGCCACGGCGACTACGCGCTGGCCGGGCGCGTGGCCCGCGAGGGCAAGCTGCTCTCCCACGGCGCCACCTGGCAGCGGAAGTTCGCCGCGGTGGAGGCCCTCGTGCACTGGCGCACCGGCGACCACGACGCGGCGGCCGCCGGGGCCCGCGCCGCCCGCGCCGGGCGCGCGCAGATGGCGACCGGGATGGCGGGCATCGTCCTCGGGGCCGTGGCCCTGGAGCGCGAGGGGCGCCCGGACCCCAAGGTGCTCGAGGACTCCCTCGGCCACATCGAGTTCGACGAGCAGATGCTGTGGCTCGCCTACGCGGTCCGGGCCTCGATGCGGGTGGCGCGCCACGAGCCGTTCCCCCTGCGCGAGGTCCGACCCGCCCTCGACCAGGCTGCCCGGATGGGGGTCCGGTTCGGCTGGGAGGACCTCGCCCTCGTCATCGCGCTCGAGGACCCGGACGAGGCGCGCGACGTGCTGGAGACGATGGCGCCCCTCTGGCCGGCGAACCCCCGCGGGACCGCCATCCGCATCGCCGTCGAGGGCCTGGTGCGCGGGACCGAGGGGCACGAGCTCGTCCTCGAGGCGGCCGAACGGTTCGAGGGGCTTCCCGAGCCGGTGACCGCGGGGCGTCTGCTCCATGCCGCCGCCGGGCTCGCGCCGGACGCGACCACGGGAAACCGGCTGCGGCGCAGGGCGATCGACATCTTCCAGCTCCACGGGGCCGACCGGTCGCTGGCGGCCGTGCTGCGCGACCGGTCGCTCCACCGCGGGCACGACCTCCCCGCCGTCCCGGCGAGCCAGCGGCTGGTGTCCACCGCCGGGCTCACCGCGCGGGAGCGCGAGGTCGCCATGCTCGCCGCCCAGGGCCTCACCGCCCAGGAGATCGCCGAGCAGCTGCACATCTCCCTCGGCACCGCCCGCAACCACGTCCTGCGCGTGCGCGAGAAGTTCGGTGGGGTCCCGAAGCGCAAGCTCGCCCAGCTGCTCGCCGACGGCGCCTGACGCCACCCGGGCCGTCAGGGTCGGGCGACGACGTACGCGTTGAAGGGGTCCTCCTCGAGCTCGTGGCGCACGACCTCGCCGAACCCCGCCTCGCGGACCATCCGCTCGGCGAGCTGCACGCCCCACACCGTCCCGAGCCCGTCGCCGCCCTGGCCCAGCGACACCGACATGCAGTGCACGGTGGACACCGCGTAGAGGAAGCTCCCCCACGGCAGCGCGACGTTGTCCTCGAGGTTGCTGGACGCGTTGATGTCGACCATGAGGAAGGTGCCGTCCTGGCGCAGCGCCCCCCGCACCGCGGCCAGCACGGTCGCGGGGTGGGCCTGGTCGTGGATCGCGTCGAACGCCGTGACGAGGTCGAAGGCGTCCTGCGGGAGAGCGGCGACGTCGTGCTCCTCGAACGTGACGTTGGCCAGGCCCCAGCGGGCCGCCTCGTCCCGCGCGGCGACGAGCGCCTCGGGGCTGAAGTCGTAGCCGGTGAAGCGGCTGCTCGGGAAGGCCCGGCCGAGGAGGTTCACCGCGTGCCCCTCGCCGCAGCCGACGTCGAGGACGTCGATGCCCGTGACGAGCCGGTCGACGAGGCCGGTGAGCGGGATGATCGTGTCGACGAGGGAGGCGTCGTTGACCGCGGCGCTGTCCTCGGCCTGCACGTCGTGGAAGCCCGGGTAGTCGTCGTAGGTCAGGCCGCCGCCGTGGCGGAAGCAGTCGACGACCTTGGGGACCACGCCGCCCATCATCGACACGATGCGCATCGAGCGCGCCAGGTTGTCCGGGCCGGGGCCGGTGACGAACGGGCGCACCTCGGGGCACAGCTCGTACGTGCCGGCGGTGGGGTCGTAGAAGGCGATCTCGGCGCACACGACGCCGCCGAGCCACTCGCGCACGTAGCGCTCGTCCAGGCCCGCGGCGTCGGCGACCTGCCGGCTCGTCGCGGGCGGGAGCTGGGCGAGCGTCTCGAACAGGCCGGTGTCGTGGCCGATCCCGGCCAGGACGGCGATGGCCCCGTCGTCGAGGACCTGGACGAGTCGCTCGACGGCGGCGGTCTCGGGGGCCGCGGCCTCGGTGGCCGTCGGCGTGGTGGTGGGGGTGGGTGCGGTCGTGGTGGTCATGGTCGGCTCCTGGTGGTGGCGCGGGCGGCTGCCCGGTGCCGTCGACGCTAGGAGCGGTGGTGGGCGGCCCTCATCGGGCGGATGGTGCAACCTCGTCCGGCGTGCGTGGGGTGTTCGGTGCAGGCGCGGCCTCGATGCCGTGCTCGCGGGCCCAGGCGGCCGCGGCCGTGCGGCTGGTCACCCCGGCCTTGGCGTAGACGTTGGCGAGGTGGCGGCTCACCGTCTTCTCGCTGATGACGAGGGCCTGGGCGACGTCGCGGTTGCTGGCGCCGCGCAGGACGCAGCGCAGCACCTCGACCTCGCGCTCGGTGAGCCCACCGGGCGGCCGGTGCGGGGAGAGCCGGGCGACATCGGGGCCGGCGCCCAGTCGTTCGTAGATCGCGCGCGCGGTGGCCCGTTCGGCGGCGGCGAGGGCGCCCTCGCCCCGGACGTCGTGCACGCGGGCGACGAGCTCGTGCACCCGCGCGGTCGCGTGCCGGCAGCGTTGGCTTCGGTAGACGGCGGCCGCGGCCTCGAGGTGGGGCAGGGCCCGGTCCCCGTCGCCGTCGTGGAGGAGGAGGCACGCGGTGGCGTGGTCGGTCCAGGCCCTCAGCCCGGGGGTGCCGTGGAGGTCGGCGGTCTCGGTGAGGTCGCTCAGCGCGGCCTCGGCGAGGGTGCGGTCGCCGACGCGCAGGGCCACCTCGACGGTGGGGAGGAGCAGCCGCGCCCGGCCGATCCGTCCGGTCTCGGCGACGGCGGCCCTCAGCCCGGCCAGGGCGGCGGCGGGCCGCCCCTCGGCCTCGTCGAGGAGGGCGAGCCCCGGCTGCGGGGTGACCGCGAGGTCGCGGGCCCGGTCGTACGCGCTACGGGCACCCGGGAGGTCGCCGCGCAGCCGGCGGACGTCGCCGAGCTCGCGGTACCCCTCCCCCGCCACCCAGCCGTGCGCCCCGACCAGGGCCCGGCTCGCGGCACCGACCTCGTGCTCGACGAGGTCCCAGCTGCCCTCGGCGGCGAGGAGCTGGAGCTGGTGGACGCGGGTCACCCCGGCGAAGAGGAAGGTCTGCGACAGGGCGGCCGACCAGTGGTTCATCGTGTCGGTCCACGCGCGCATCCGGGCGAGGTCGCCGAGCTCGTGGCACAGGTGGATCACCGAGCAGTGCACGTCGCCGGCCCACATCGGCGGCAGCGCGCCGTTGAGCACCGAGAGCATCGCCTCGTCGAGGTCCCCGAAGCCGTCGACCGTCCGCCCGGACCACAGCGCCGCCAGCCCGGACAGCACGAGGGCGAGCGCCTCGAGCGCCTCGTCGTCGAAGCGCCGGGCGAGGTCGTGCACCACCTCCGCGCCACGGGCCGCCGGTTCGGTGTCCCCGGTCATCTCGAGGGCGATCCCCCCTTCGAGGTAGACGAGGTACCCGTGCGCCGGGCACTCCTCGATGTCGCGGAGCAG
This sequence comes from Oryzobacter telluris, assembly GCF_043099285.1. GTDB lineage: Bacteria > Actinomycetota > Actinomycetes > Actinomycetales > Dermatophilaceae > Oryzobacter > Oryzobacter telluris. The sequence goes on from NZ_CP170723.1 coordinate 2,360,365, forward strand.
GCGCCGCGCCCGGTTCAGCCACGCCTGTCCGATGACGACGTCCCCCTCGAGGGCCCACGACAGGGTCAGCTCGAGGGCGACGGCGGCCGCGGCGGCAGGGTCGTCGACGACGCGGGCGCGGTAGACGTCGTCCGCGACCTCCCGTGAACCGGCCGTGTCGCCGAGCCACCAGAGGGCGCGGCCCAGGAGCTCGAGGTCGTCGGTGGCGAGGGGTTCCTCGGCGTGGTGGCGCTCGAGCAGCGCGCGAGCGGTCCGCCAGTCACCGGCGGCGTACGCCTCACGCGCGGCCGCGACCCCGTCCGACCCCATGGGCGCCTCCTGCGCCGAGGGTACGCCCGGCCCGACGACCCCGGCACCCCTCCGCCGCCCGCCCCGCGTCATCGACCTCGTGCGACTTCGGTGCGGGTTCCCGGCCGGCGACGGCGCAGAACCGCACCCAAGTCGCACGGAGTCGGGGAGGTCACGGGCCACCGGTACGGTCGGGGCATGTCGTCACCGCTGACCGAGCGCGCCACCGAGCTCGACGCCACCCACGCCGGCACCGACCTGCGCGGGCGGTTCCGCCTCCCGCCCGGGGTCGTCTACCTCGACGGCAACTCGCTCGGCGCCCTCCCGGCCGGGGTGGCCGAGGCCGTCGCCGACGTCGTGCACCGCCAGTGGGGCAGCCGGCTCATCGAGAGCTGGAACGAGGCGGGCTGGTGGGAGGCCCCGACACGGGTCGGCGACCGCGTCGGCCGGCTCATCGGTGCCGCACCGGGACAGGTCGTCGTCACCGACTCGACCTCGGTGAACCTCTACAAGGCGGTCGTGGGGGCGTCACGCCTGCGCCCGGGGCGACGGGTCGTCCTCACCGACCCCGGCTCCTTCCCCACCGACCTCTACGTCACCGACGCCGCGGCGCGCGATGCCGGCCTCGTCGTCGAGAGGGTGGCGCCGGACGACGCCATGGCCCGGATCGCCGAGCTCGGCGACGACCTCGTGCTGGCCTCGTACTCCTCCGTCGACTACCGCACCGGCGAGCTGTGGGACCTGCCCGCCATCACCCGGGCCGCCCACGCGGTGGGCGCCCTCGTCTGCTGGGACCTGTGCCACTCGGCGGGTGTCCTCGACGTCGGGCTCGACGCCCACGAGGTCGACCTCGCCGTCGGCTGCGGCTACAAGTACCTCAACGGCGGTCCCGGGGCGCCGGCCTTCCTCTACGTCGCGCACCGCCACCTCGACGACTTCGACCAGCCGCTGGCCGGCTGGAACGGGCACGCGACGCCGTTCGCGATGTCCCCCGACTACGTCCCCGCCCCCGGCATCGCCCGCGGCCGGGTGGGCACGCCCCCCGTGCTGGGCGTCCTCGCGCTCGAGGCCGCCCTGCGCGCCTACGACGGGATGCCGGTGGCCGACGCCCGCGAGCGGTCGCTGTCGCTGACCGGCTTCTTCATCGAGTGCCTCGACACCCTGCTGCCCGACCTCGAGGTCGCCACACCGCGCGAACCGAGCCGCCGAGGGTCGCAGGTGAGCGTGCGCCACCCGCAGGCCTACGGCGTGGTGCAGGCCCTGATCGCCCGCGGGGTGGTGGGCGACTTCCGCGAGCCCGACATCCTCCGGCTCGGCTTCGCGCCGCTGTACCTGACCCACGGCGACGTCCTGCGCGCGGCGCACCACCTGCGCGACGTCCTCGACGAGCGCGAGTACGAGCGCGAGGAGTTCCGCACCCGCGCCACCGTCACCTGACGCCCCTGGCTGGCCCACGTTCGGGGTGATCCCGACACTGAGCACTCCACCCCGGTTCAGAACCGGGGTGGAGTGCTCACAACTCGGGTGCAGCCAGGGCGTCAGCCCCGGCAGCAGGTCACCAACCGCGTTCCGCCAGGCGGTGCGGCTGCGGGATCTCGTCGACGTTGAGGCCGACCATCGCCTCGCCCAGGCCGCGCGAGACCTTGGCGATGACGTCGGGGTCGTCGTGGAAGGTCGTCGCCTGGACGATCGCCTCGGCGCGCTGGGCCGGGTTGCCCGACTTGAAGATGCCGGAGCCGACGAACACGCCCTCGGCGCCGAGCTGCATCATCATCGCGGCGTCGGCCGGGGTGGCGATGCCACCGGCGGTGAACAGCACGACGGGGAGCTTGCCGGCCTGCGCGACCTCCTTGACGAGGTCGTAGGGCGCCTGGAGCTCCTTGGCCGCCACGTACAGCTCGTCCTCGGGGAGGTTCTGCAGGTGGCGGATCTGCTGGCGGATCTGGCGCATGTGGGTGGTGGCGTTGGAGACGTCGCCGGTGCCGGCCTCACCCTTGGAGCGGATCATCGCCGCGCCCTCGGTGATGCGGCGCAGCGCCTCGCCGAGGTTGGTCGCGCCACAGACGAACGGGACGGTGAAGTTCCACTTGTCGATGTGGTTGGCGTAGTCGGCCGGGGTGAGGACCTCGGACTCGTCGATGTAGTCGACGCCCAGGCTCTGCAGGACCTGCGCCTCGACGAAGTGGCCGATGCGGGCCTTGGCCATGACCGGGATCGACACGGTCTCGATGATGCTGTCGATCATGTCGGGGTCGCTCATCCGCGACACCCCGCCCTGCGCCCGGATGTCGGCCGGGACCCGCTCGAGGGCCATGACGGCGACCGCACCGGCGTCCTCGGCGATCCGGGCCTGCTCGGCGGTGACGACGTCCATGATGACCCCGCCCTTGAGCATCTCGGCCATGCCGCGCTTGACGCGGGTGGTGCCGGTGCCCTGGGGGTTCTGCTGCTCGCTCATGGCGACCAGTCTAGGGCCGCCGCAGGCGGCCGCCGACCACGGTCCGGCCCCGCGGGACCGGGTGTGAGGGACGCCTCAGGAGGACAGCGCGGCGGGCAGGTCGTCGTCGAACTCGACCGGCTCGGGGAGGGCCGCGTGGCCGGCGAGCCGGAACATCCGCACGGTCTGCTTGGCCCGCACCCGGCGCACCTCGCGGGTCGCGTCGGAGTGGAAGCGCCGGGCCAGCTGCACGCGCAGGCCGCTGGCCGCGAGGCGGTCGAGGGCCTCCGAGCCCATCTCGTCGTCGAGGGCGCGCACCGCCGCGACGACGTCGTCCGTGAGGGCGGCCCGCAGCACCGCGCTGAGGTCGCTCTCGACGTGCTCGCGCCCGCCGAAGTGCTGCCCGTCGAGCAGGTCGTGGTCGACCGGTTGCTCGGTGGTGCGCTCGAGCGACTCGGTGGCGGCGTCGACGACGAGCAGGGCGCTGGCGGGCTCCAGGGCACCGCTGTTCGCGAGCTCGAGCGCGGCCTCGGCACGCCGGACCAGCTGCGCGTCGAGGGCCGACATCGCGCCCTCGACCTTGGCGTGCAGCCGGTCGAGCCGCGCGGCCGAGTAGGAGAGGTACCAGGCCACCCCGATGACGAGGATGACGAGGAAGGTCGCCAGCTGCAGCACGTCCACCATCAGGAACCGCCTCCCGGCCCGCCACGGACGAGGCGGCCCCACAGGCCGCGCGGGGCGGTGCCGTCGGGCTCGGCGCCGGCCCCCTCGATGACCGTCTCGTACACCGCCATGACGCGGTCGGCGACCACGTCCCAGTCGAAGACGCGTGCCCGCTGGTGGCCGGCCGCCGTCAGCTCCGCGCGCCGCTCTGGGTCGTCGAGGACGCCGGTCAGGGCCGCGGCGAGGGCCGCCTCCGACCCCGTCTCGAACAGCACGCCGGTGCGCCCTCCGTCGAGGACAGCGGCGAAGGCGGACAGGTCGGACGCCACCACCGGCGCGCCGGCCGCCATCGCCTCGACGAGGACGATGCCGAAGCTCTCGCCACCGAGGTGCGGCGCGACGTAGGCGTCGACCGAGCGCAGCAGGGCCGCCTTGTCGGGCTCGGAGACGGCCCCGAGGACCTCGGTGGCCGCCGCCGCCCGAGGGTCGGCGTCCTTGAGGAGGTCGGAGGGGTCGCCCGGACCGGCGACGAGCAGCCGCGCGCCGGGGTACCGGTCGAGGACGGCGGGCAGTGCCCGCAGGGCGACCGCGAGGCCCTTGCGCGGCTCGTCGACCCGGCCGAGGAAGGCCAGCGTCGGCCGCTCGGGGGTGCCGGCCCACGCCGGGCTCACCGCGGCGCTCGAGAAGCGCTCGACGTGGACCCCGTTGGGGATGATGAAGGCCTCGCCGCGCAGGTGGCGGCGCACGGTCTCGCGGGCGTCCTCGGAGACGGCGATGCGCCCCCGGATCTTCTCCATCGACGGGCGCAGCAGCGGGTGCGCGGCGTGCAGGGCGCGCGAGCGGGGGGTGGAGGTGTGGAAGGTCGCGACCACCGGCTCGGTGGAGGCCCACAGCGCCATCACCGAGGCCGACGGGGTCACCGGCTCGTGGAGGTGGAGCACGTCGAAGTCGCCGGCCTCGAGCCAGCGGGTGACCCGCGCCGACGTGACCGGCCCGAAGGTGAGCCGCGCGACCGAGCCGTTGTAGCGCACCGGCACCGCGCGCCCGCACGACGTGAGGTACGGCGGCAGCGGGAGGTCGTCGTCGGCGGGCGCGAGCACCTGCACGTCGTGGCCCTGGGCGATGAAGTGCTCGGCGAGGTCGCGCACGTGGAACTGGACCCCGCCGGGGACGTCCCAGGCGTAGGGGCAGACCATCCCGATCCTCACCGTGCGGCCTCCGTGGCGGCGAGGCGCGCGGGGTCGAGGTCGGCGAGGAAGACGCGCTGGAGCATGTGCCAGTCGGCCGGGTGCTCGCGCACGGCCTCCCCGAGGACGTCGGCGCACGCCTGCGTCATCGCGGTCACCTTCTCGCGCGTGGTGCCCGACTCCGGCACGGCGACGGGCGGGTGGAAGGTGATGACGATGCCCCAGCCGCGGCCCCGCGGCTCGTGGCGGATCGAGACGGGGTGCAACGGCCGGCGTTCGGTGAGGGCGAGCGCGGCGGGGCCTGGCGCCATCCGGGCGGGCTGGCCGCAGAAGTCGACGACGACGCCCTTGGAGGTGAGGTCGCGGTCGGCGAGCAGCGGGATGATGCCGGGCCGCCGGGCTGCCTCGCGCAGCGCGGGGAACGGGTTGCCCGACCCGGTGAGCGGGATGATCGTCATCCCCAGGCCCTCGCGGAACGCGAGGAACTCCTCGAAGACCTCCTCGGGCTCCAGCCGCTCGGCCACCGTGGTGACCTGGCCGAGGAAGACCGCGCCCCAGGCGCCGGCGAGGTCCCAGTTGCCGAGGTGGCCGAGGAAGGCGATGACCGACCCGCCGCCGTCGATGACCTCGCGCACCGGCCCGTCACCCTCGACCCGAACCCGGGCGAGGATGTCGTCGGGGCCGAGCTCGGGCAGGCGGAAGGCCTCGCAGTAGTACCGCAGGTAGCGGCGCATGCCGTCCTTCGTCAGGGCGTCGAGCGCGGCGTCGTCGAGGTCGGGGCGCACGCGGGCGTAGTTCGAGCGCATCCGCGCCGCTCCCCCGCGCGCGACGGTGACGTCGGCCGCGACCTCGAACAGCCGGTAGGCGACCCGCTCGGGCAGCCGGCGCACGGCGCCCCAGCCCACCCGGTGTCCCGCGAGGGCGAGCGCGTCGCCGAGGCCGGCGGGCAGCAGGCTCACGCCGCGCTCAGCGCCTGCTTGCGCACGGCGAGCATCCGCTGGACCACCGTGACCAGGCTGGCCAGGGCCAGCAGGGCGAGGACGACGCCGAGGACGACCGTGGGGAGGTGGAACAGGCCGGTGAGCCCGGTGGCGACGAGGACGACGACGAGCCGGTCGGCGCGCTCGGCGATGCCGACGTCGGCGGTCATGCCCAGGCCCTCGGCCCGCGCCTTCGCGTACGAGACGACGCTGCCCAGGATGAGGCAGGCCAGGGCGAGCGCGGCCATGTAGGCCTCGTCGCCGTTGCCCGCGTACCAGAGGACGAGCCCGCCGAAGATGGCCGCGTCACCGACCCGGTCGAGGGTGGAGTCGAGGTAGGCGCCCCACCGGCCGGACCGGTCCTTCATCCGCGCCATGATCCCGTCGACGGTGTCGGAGAAGACGAACGCGGTGATGACGAGGGTGCCCACGAGGAACTCCCCGCGTGGGTAGAACGCGAGCGCGCCGAAGCAGACACCCAGCGTCCCGATGACGGTGACGACGTCGGGGCTGATGCCGAGCCGGACGAGCAGCCGGGCGACGGGGGTGAGCACCGTGGTGAAGAAGGCGCGCGCGTATCGGTTCAGCATGGTGCCGCCCAGCGTAGCCGCGCGGTGCGGGCCCTTCGTGCCACCGACCGCCCACCACGCCTTGTGCGCGCGGGCCGACAGGTGAATGGTGGATCCATGAGCGGCAGCGTGGCTCCCAGCGTCAGCGGCACGACCGGCATCCGCAACGTCGTCCTCGTGGGCCCGAGCGGCTCGGGGAAGTCCCGGCTCTTCGACCACGTGGTCGAGCAGTGCGTGGCGGGGAGGTCGGCCCGGGGACGCACCGAGCCCACGACGGGGCTGCGGGCCGCGACGGTCGCCACCGGAGGGGTGGTGCTGACCCTCCTCGACGCGCCGGGTCACCCCGACTTCGTCGGGGAGGTGCGAGCAGGGCTGAGGGCGGCGGATGCCGCCCTCTTCGTCGTCTCGGCCGCGGACGGTGCCGACGCCCAGAGCCGCGCCCTGTGGCACGAGTGCGCGCTCGTGGGGATGCCGCGGGCCGTCGTCATCACCCAGCTCGACGCCCGCGACGCCGACTTCGCCGCGACCCTGGAGGACTGCCGGGCCCACTTCGGTGCCGGGGTCCAGCCCCTGGGGGTCCCCGTGGCGGGGTCGGCCGGTGCCGTGACCTCGATCGCCGACCTCCTCCTCGGCGAGCTGCACGACTACGGGTCCGGCGGCCGCACCGTGCGCCCGGCCGGGCCCGAGCACGCCGACGTCTTCGACACCTACCGGCCACCCCTGATCGAGGGGATCATCGAGGAGTCCGAGGACGGCGCCCTCATGGACCGCTACCTCGAGGGCGAGGAGCTCGACTTCGCGACGCTGGAACACGACCTGCTCACCGCGGTGGCGCACGGCACCTTCCACCCCGTCCTCCCCGTGTCGGCCGAGACCGGCGCCGGCGTCGGTGTGCTCCTTCACCTCGTCGAGGCCGGGTTCCCGCACCCGGGCCTGCACGCCCTGCCCACGGTGACGTCGGTCGACGGCGGCGCGCCCATCGCCATCACGGCCGACCCCGACGGGCCCCTCGTCGCCGAGGTCGTGCACACCGAGTCCGACCCCTACGTGGGCCACCTGTCCCTGGTGCGCGTGTTCTCCGGTCGGTTGCGCGCCGACCGGCCGCTGCACGTCTCGGGCCACCTCGAGCTCCTCGGCGGGCCCACCGGCGAGGGCCACGCGCCGCACGACGAGGACGTCCGGCCCGGCGCCATCGCCTCACCCCTCGACGGCGAGCTGCTGACCAGGGCCGAGGCCGTGGCGGGCGAGGTCGTCGTCGTCACCAAGCTCGCGAGCGCCCAGACCTCCGACACGCTGTCCTCCCCCGACGCCCCGCTGCTCGTCACGCCCTGGGCGCTGCCCGAGGCGCTGCTGCCGGCGGCGGTGGCGGCCGCGACGCGCGCCGACGAGGACCGGATGCCGGTGGCCTTCCGCGAGCTCGCGGCGGAGGACCCCTCGCTGCGCATCGAGCACGACGGGGGCACCGGGCAGGTCGTCCTGTGGACCACCGGGCCGGCGCACCTCGACCTCGTCCTGTCGCGGCTGCGCTCGCGCTTCAACGTCGGCGTCGAGCAGGTGCCGATGAAGGTGGCGATGCGCGAGACGGCGTCGTCGCGGGCGGAGGCCCAGGGCCGGCACGTCAAGCAGTCCGGCGGGCACGGGCAGTTCGCGGTCTGCCACCTCGTCCTCGAGCCGCTCCCCCGCGGCAGCGGCGTGGAGTTCGCCGAGAAGGTCGTCGGCGGTGCGGTCCCGCGCCAGTTCATCGGCAGCGTCGAGAAGGGCGTGCACCACCAGCTCGGCAAGGGGCTGCTCGCCGGGTGGCCGGTCACCGACGTGCGGGTGACCCTCACCGACGGCAAGGCCCACTCCGTCGACTCCTCGGACATCGCCTTCCAGACCGCCGCCGGGCTCGCCCTGCGCGAGCTCGCGTCGCCCTCGACCGTGTGCCTGCTCGAGCCGGTCGACACGGTGAGCGTCACCGTCGACGACGACTACCTCGGCGCCGTGATGACCGACATCGGCACCCGCCGTGGCCAGATCATCGGCTCGGCACCGGCGCCCGACGAGGCGGGGCGCTCGGTCCTCGAGGCCGCGGTCCCCCAGCTCGAGCTGCTCGACTACGCGATCGCGCTGCGCTCCATCACCCACGGCACCGGCAGCTTCCACCGTGAGCTGCGCGGGTACGAGCAGCTCCCCGACCGGCTCGCCCGCGAGCACCTGGCCGGCGCCGCGTCCTGACACCGGCCGCCTGCCGGTCGCGGGTGACGCAGCCCGGTCAGGCGGGCCAGTGGGCGACGAGTCGCGAGCGGACGTCCTCGAGGAGCATCGGCAGCGCCTTGGTGCGCGCGACGATGGGGAGGAAGTTCGCGTCGCCGCCCCAGCGCGGCACCACGTGCTGGTGCAGGTGCGCCGCCACGCCGGCCCCGGCGACGGCGCCCTGGTTCATCCCGAGGTTGTAGCCCATCGGGGCCGAGGCCGACTCGAGCGCCGCGATGGCCGCCTTGGTGAGGGCGGTGAACTCGGTGGTCTCCTCGTCGGTGAGGTCGACGTACAGCGCCACGTGCCGGTACGGGCAGACGAGGACGTGTCCCGGGTTGTACGGGAAGAGGTTCATGACCACGTAGCAGTGCTCCCCGCGGTGCACGACGAGCCCCTCGGCGTCGTCCTTGCCGGGGGCGGTGCAGAAGGGGCAGCCGTCGCCGCCTTCGGGGTCGGGGCGGTCGCCGGCGATGTAGACCATCCGGTGCGGCGTCCAGAGCCGCTCGAAGCCGTCGCCCTCCCCCGCGAAGCCGTCGGCGGACTCGGCAACCAGCCCGGCAGGTGCGCCCGCGGGCTCCGTCGTCGGCTCCATGACCCGATCCTAGGTGCGCGACCGCTGACGTCCCGGCGGCCGGTCGGTGGTGTCGCGGCCATGATGGAGCCGTGCGCCCCCTGGAGACCCGACCCGTCGTGCGCCGGGCCACCGCGGCCGACGCCCCCGCCCTCGCCGACCTCTTCTGGCGCACCCGCGAGGCCAACAGCGGCACCATCCCGATGGCCGTGCACCCGCGCGGGAGCGTGCTGCCGTTCGTCGCCGGCCTCGTCGAGCACGCGGAGGTCTGGCTGGCCGAGGACGACGGCGCGCCGGTCGCGCTGCTCGTGCTCGACAGCGGCGACCTCGAGCACCTCTACGTCGACCCCGGCCACACGGGCGCCGGGCTGGGCTCGCGCCTCGTCGAGCTGGCCAAGGAGCGGCGCCCGGACGGCCTGGCGCTGTGGACGTTCGTCAGCAACACCGGCGCGCAGCGGTTCTACGCCCGCCACGGGTTCGACGTCGTGGGCGGCACCGACGGCGACAACGAGGAGGGTGCGCCGGACCTGCGGCTCGCGTGGCGCCCCTGAGCCCAGCGGCGCTCAGCGCAGGTGGCTGGCCCCGTTGAAGTCGACCACGGCCCCCGAGGCCCACTCGGCACCCGGGGAGGCCAGCGTGCAGACCGCCTGCGCCACCTCCTCCGGGGTCGCCACCCGGCCGAACGGGCTCTGGGCGCGCACGGCGTCCCCGCCCGGGCCCTCGAGGGCGTACCCGGCCATCTCGGTACCGATGAAGCCCGGTGCGATGCTCGTGACGGCGATGCCGTACCGGCCCAGCCGCTGCGCCATCGACTGGCCGAAGGCGTGCAGCGCGGCCTTGCTCGCGCCGTAGGCCGGGATGTCGGGCTCGCCCCGGTAGGCGCCGCGCGACCCCACGTTGACGACCCGCCCCACGGACACACCGGGCGCCGGCGGGGTGTCGATCATCTGCCGGGCGACGCACCAGGTGAGGTTGGCCGGCCCGAGGAGGTTGGTCGCGATGGTGCGCTCCCACACCCGCACCCAGTCCTCGTACGAGGTCTCGTCGAGCGGGTGGTCGCCCCGGCGGCTGCCGGACCCGGTCTCGGGCGCCACGATCATCGCGGCGTTGTTGACGAGGACGTCGACGCGTCCCAGGAGGTCGGCCGCCTCGTCGGCCAGGCGGCGGACCGCGTCAGGGTCGGACAGGTCGGCGGCGACCCGGCCGTGCCCGTCGCCCTCGAGCCCGGCCAGCACGGCGTCGGCGAGGTCGCGGCTCGCAGCGCCGCGGTGGTGCACCACGACCCGGTCGCCCATCGAGGCGAAGACCCGGGCGACGGCCGCCCCGACCCCGCGGGACGCACCGGTGACCAGGACGCCGCGGGAGACCGGCTCGTGCTCGTGCTCGCTCATGCCCGCCACCCTAGGACCCTCCTCCCACCCCGACGCATTGCGCTCAGCGAACGCGGAACCGGGTCGATCGCGGTCGCTGAGCGCAGTCAGTCGGGGGGTGGTGACGCGAGGCGGAGCTCCATCAGCCGCTCCGACGGCGGGCCGAAGCCGACCCGCTCGTACAGGGTGCGGGCCTCCGGGACCGCGTTGAGCTGCACGCGGGTCACCCGGTCGGTCGCCGCCCAGTCGAGGAGGGCGCGCAGCAGCCGCTCCCCCAGTCCCAGGCCGCGCACGTCGGCGGCGACGTAGAGCAGGCTGACGTGGAACCAGGCGTCGGCGGGCCGGTGGGTGCTCGGCAGCTTCTGCACGCGCGTGCCGTGCACGACGCCGAGCGGTCGGCCGCGGACGTCCTCGGCGATCCACGTGCGGCGGGCTCGGTCGCGCAGCCACGCGTCGGCGAACGCGTCGAGGAAGCCGGGCGCGACCGTGCCGCCGCGCTCGCGCTCGTCCTGGATGTGCAGGGCCCCCACCGAGAACGCGTCGGCCGGCACGGCCTCGCGCACCCGCACCCCGTCGGCGTCGTCCATGGCTCCAGCATGGCCCACGGCCCCACACCTCGCGCCCGCATCCGGCCGGATCCGCGGCCTCCCCCGACTCCCCCGCGCCCATCCCCCGGGCACAAAGGTGTGGGGCCCCGGGGAGTATGAGTCTCCGGGGCCCCACGAGTGACTCGGCATGATGCTCCGCGTCTCACGAGATGGACTCCGCTCACCCACCACCCTCATCACCGGGTGGCTCCGTGGGGTTGCCCCCTCGGCGTGGTGCTCGGCCTTCTCTCGATCCCTCCGCCACCGAAGTGGTGGAGTGGGATATTTCTAGTCGTCGTTCTGGTGCGCCGCAAGTGCGTTGGCGCAGATTTCCGGGACGACTTTTCGAGATCGGCGTGTCGTCGGCGTGTCGCGTGACGGCCGTGACGAGCTCCCGCTCAACCCCTCACGCTCGTCCCGAATGGTGGGACGCGTGAGACACGGCTGTCGTCGACCGCGACCGACGACCGGGTCAGACCTGGCGTCGGTCGGCGATCGCCGCCGTGATCTCGGCGATCGCGTCGTCCACCGGCACGCCGTTCTTCTGCGACCCGTCGCGGTACCGGAACGACACCGCGCCGGCCGAGCGGTCGTCCTCCCCCGCGATGAGCACGAAGGGCACCTTGGACTTGCTCGCGTTGCGGATCTTCTTGGGAAACCGGTCGTCGCTCGCGTCGAGCTCGGTGCGGATGCCGGCCGCACGCATCTTCGCCAGCACGCCGCCGAGGTAGTCGTCGAACTCCTCGGCGACCGGGACCCCCAGCGCCTGCACCGGCGAGAGCCACACCGGGAACGCCCCCGCGTAGTGCTCGACGAGCACGCCGATGAAGCGCTCGATCGAGCCGAACTTCGCCGAGTGGATCATCACCGGCTCCTGCCGGGACCCGTCGGCCGCCTGGTACTCCAGGCCGAAGCGGTGCGGCTGGTTGAAGTCGTACTGGATCGTCGACATCTGCCAGGTGCGGCCGATGGCGTCGCGGGCCTGGACGCTGATCTTCGGGCCGTAGAAGGCCGCGCCACCCGGGTCCTCGACGAGGTCGACGCCGAACTGCGCCGCGGTGTCGCGCAGCACCGAGGTCGCGACCTCCCACTGCTCGTCGGACCCGATGAACTTGTCCTTCTTGTCGCCCTCGGTCGCCCGGGTGGAGATCTCGAAGTAGTAGTCGTCGAGGCCGAAGTCCTTGAGCAGGCCGGTGACGAAGCGCAGCAGGTGCTCGATCTCGGACGGCGCCTGCTCGGGCGTCACGTACGAGTGTGAGTCGTCCTGGGTCATCGCCCGCACCCGGGTCAGGCCGTGCACGACGCCCGACTTCTCGAACCGGTAGACCGAGCCGAACTCGAACAGCCGCATCGGCAGCTCGCGGTACGAACGCCCGCGCGAGCGGAAGATGAGGTTGTGCATGGGGCAGTTCATCGCCTTGAGGCGGTACTCGGCGTGCTCCATCTCCATCGGCGGGAACATCGTGTCGGCGTAGTACGGCAGGTGCCCGGAGGTGTGGAACAGGCCGGCCTTGCTGATGTGGGGGGTCCCGACGTACTCGAACCCCTCCTCGATGTGCCGGCGGCGGACGTAGTCCTCCATCTCGCGCTTGATGACCCCGCCCTTGGGGTGGAACACGGCCATGCCGGAGCCGAGCTCGTCGGGGAAGCTGAACAGGTCGAGCTCGGCGCCGAGCTTGCGGTGGTCGCGCTTCTCGGCCTCGGCCAGGCGGTCGAGGTAGGCCTTCATCTCGTCCTTGGTCGGCCAGGCCGTGCCGTAGACGCGCTGCAGCTGCGGGTTCTTCTCCGAGCCGCGCCAGTAGGCGGCGGCGCTGCGCATCAGCTTGAAGGCGTTGCCGAGGACCTTGGTCGAGGGCACGTGCGGGCCACGGCACAGGTCGCCCCACGCCCGGCTGCCGTCGCGGCGCACGTTGTCGTAGATCGTCAGCTGGGCACCGCCCACCTCGACGGAGGCCCCTTCCGCCGCATCCTCGGATGCCCCGCCCTTGAGGCCGATGAGCTCGCACTTGTACGGCTCGCCGGCCAGCTCGACGAGGGCGTCGTCGTCACTGATCTCACGGCGGTGGAAGGTCTGGCCCTCGTTGACGATGCGCTGCATCACCTTCTCCAGCGCCTTGAGGTCGTCCGGGGTGAACGGGGTCTCGACGTCGAAGTCGTAGTAGAAGCCGTCGCGGATCGGCGGGCCGATGCCCAGGCGCGCCGAGGGGTGCAGCTCCTGCACCGCCTGGGCCAGGACGTGGGCGGCCGAGTGGCGCAGCACGTCGAGGCCGTCCTGCTCCCCCGCGGTCACCGGCTCGACGACGTCGCCGTCGGCCAGGACGTGCGCGAGGTCGCGCAGCTCGCTGCCGACACGGGCGACGAGGACCGTGCGGTCTCCCTCGAACAGCTCGCCCGCGGTCGTGCCCCGGTCCACCGATCGCTCGCTTCCGGCGACGTGGACGGTGATCTGGGCAGACATGGGCATGGGCTCCTGGGTGAGGGTGGTCGCGACCGGGTCCCGGACGCACCCGCCAGCGTAACGAGCGCCGCAGGGGCACCGCGAACGAGATCCCCCGGGTGGGGCCTCCGCGTCAGGCCGACGGCGGCGGGTCGAGGACGAAGCGCCCGGTGTCGAGCCAGTGCCGCAGCCGCGCGACGGTGACGTGCAGGTAGTCCTGCGCCTGCGCCCGCAGCGCCGCCGTCGAGGAGTCGAGCAGGCTGTTGGCCAGCAGGAGCTGGCGCGCGGCGACCAGCGGCTCGAGGTGCGCGTCCAGGCCGTCGGGCAGGGGCGCGACCGACGCGTACCCCGCCCGCAGCGCCGGCTCGCCGTCGGCACCGGCCCGTCGCACGTAGAAGGTGGAGATCGCGAGGTCGAGCAGCGGCATGCCCATCCCGCTGTCGTCGAAGTCGAAGACGGACAGGCGTCCGTCGTGCCACTTGAGGTTGCCCCCGTGCAGGTCGGCGTGCAGCGCGATGGGCGTGGCGTCCGCGTGGAGGGCGGCGAAGGAGGCGGCCGAGCGGGTGCTGGCCTCGGCAAGGACCTCGCTCGCCCCGGGGATGTCGGCCAGCGCCGCCGTGAGGAGGTCCTCGTCACCCAGCAGCGGGGTGTCGAACAGCGGCAGCTCGGCCCCCTCGGGCAGCGACCACGCCGCGGCGTGCCGGTGCAGCGTGGCCATGGCACGGCCCAGCTCGTGGGCCCACTCGCTGGAGCCGTCGCGGGCGTCCTCGCCCTCCAGCCACGACGCGCCCGTCACGAGGGCGTCGCGCCCCAGGACCTCCGACGGGACCCGGACGAACCAGTCGCCCGACGGGGTCTGCAGCGGGTCGGGGACGTGGACGTCGGTGTCCTGCGTGATGGCCCGCTGCCAGGCCTGCTGCGCCACGACGTTCGCCGGGGTGCTCTTGGAGTTGGTCCCCACGCGCAGCGCCACGCGCCGGCCGTCGGTGGTGTCGACGCAGAAGGTCGTGTTGTACGCGTGCAGGACGAGGTCGACGTCCGCGACCTCGAGGCCGAACTCCTCCGCCGCAGCCACGGCGAGGGGCCGCAACGCGTCGACCTGGTCCTCCTCCCAGAGGTCCTCGTACGGCGTCGTCCCGGTGCTCACCGGCTCAGCCAACCACGCGGTCGCGACCCGGGCCGGCTCATTCCCCCGGGGCGTCGTGCGACGGTCGTAGGGTCGGGCCCATGCGTCTGCTCCCTCACGGCACCTGGCCCTCCCCGCTCGCGCCCGAGGACCTGGCCGGTGGCCAGGTCACCCTCGACGAGGTGCGGCCCGACGGCGCCGACACCTACTGGCTGGAGGGACGCCCCACCGAGGGCGGGCGGGTCGTCCTCGTCCGCCACGACGCCTCGGGCACGCACGACGTCCTCCCGAAGGAGTGGGACGTGCGCACCCGCGTCCACGAGTACGGCGGCGGGGCCTACGCCGTCGCCGACGGCACCGTCGTGTTCTCGCACGTCCACGACGGTCGCCTGCGCCGGCTCGACCGCGGCGAGGACGAGCCGGTCGCCATCACCCCGCAGGGGCCGTGGCGGTACGCCGGCCTCGTGCTGCACGGCGCCCACGTCTACGCCGTCCGCGAGGACCACTCCCGCGAGCCCGAGCCCGCCAACGAGCTCGTCCGCCTCGACCTGCACGGCGGCAACGACGAGGGCGGTCACGTGCTGTGGACGGGTGCCGACTTCGTCGGCCGGCCCACCGTCTCCCCCGACGGCGCCGCCGTCGCGTGGACCGCGTGGGACCACCCGAACATGCCGTGGGACACCACCCGGCTGATGCGCGGGAGGCTCACGCCAGCCGGCCTCGAGGACGTCACGGTGGTCTCCGCCCACGACGACGTCTCGGTGCTCCAGCCGCAGTTCGGCCCCGACGGGTCGCTGTGGTTCGTCTCCGACGCCTCGGGCTGGTGGACCCTCCAGCGCGACTCCGGCGAGGGTCCCGTGGAGGTGCAGGACGCCGAGGCCGACCACGCCACCCCGCAGTGGGTGCTGGGGGTCGTCGACCTCGCCGTCGTCGACGCCGACCTCGCGCTCGTGCGCTGGTGGGAGGCCGACACCTCCCGGCTCGGCCTGCTCGACGCCCGCACCGGCGAGACGACCCCCCTCGACGTCGAGGGCGTCACCTTCGACCACCTCCACGTCAGCGACGGCGACCTCGTGGTGCGCCGCGGCCTCGCCGACCGGCTGGCCGAGGTCGTGCGCGGTCCCCTGGACGGCGCGGTCGAGGTCCTCGCGACCGCCGGCGAGGCCCCCCTCGACGCCCGGGACGTCTCGCCCGCCCGCGAGTGGACCTGGCGCAACGGCTCCGGGCAGGAGGTCCACGGCCTGCTCCACGAGCCCCGCCTCACCGACACCGCGGCACCCGAGGGAGAGCTGCCGCCGCTGCTCGTCATGGTCCACGGCGGCCCGACCTCGCGCTCCGAGCCGACCTTCGCCACGGCCACCCAGCTGTGGACCACCCGCGGCTGGGCGGTGCTCCACGTCAACCACTCCGGCAGCACCGGCTTCGGGCGGGCCTACCGCGACCGGCTGCGCGGCTCCTGGGGCGTCGTCGACATCGACGACACGGTCACCGGCGCCCTCTCCCTCGCGTCGGCCGGGCTGGTGGACCCCACCCGCCTCGCCATCCGCGGCGGCAGCGCCGGGGGCTACTCCGTGCTGCGCTCGATGACGACGAGCACCGCGTTCGCGGCCGGCACCAGCCTGTTCGGGGTCGCCGACCTCACCGCGCTCGCCGAGCACACCCACAAGTTCGAGTCGCGCTACCTCGACACCCTCGTCGCCCCGCTGCCCGAGGGTGCCGCGGTGTACCGCGAGCGCTCGCCGCTGCACCACGTCGACGCGCTGCACGGCGAGCTCCTCCTGCTCCAGGGCGAGGACGACCTCGTCGTCCCGCTGGCCCAGGCCGAGGTCATGGCCGAGGCGATGACCAAGGCCGGGCGCGAGGTCGAGCTCGTCGTCTACCCGGGTGAGGGCCACGGCTTCCGCCAGGCGGGCACCATCATCGACGCCCTGACCCGCGAGCTCGCCTTCTACGCCCGCGTCATGGCCCTGGGGGCGGGGACGGACTGACCCCGGGCAGGTCCACGACGAGGGGGCCGCGCAGCGGTCCGGTGTCGGTGGGCACCGCGGCGTGCTCGTTGCGCGCGTGCAGGTCGCGGACCAGGCGCTCGGCGTCGAGGACGAGGGCGCCGTAGGCGGGCCAGGCCGCCGGGTCCTCGAGCCGGGTGTCGCGCACCCGGTCGCTCAGCTCGCGCAGGGCCGTGAGGGCGCGGTCCGCGTGCTCCTGGATCTCGGCGCGCGCCTCGTCGGTGCGGACCCCGAAGCTGCCGATCGCCGCCCCGATCTCGTCGAGGACGTGGGCGTAGTCGGCGAGCCAGTCGGCCGCCGGGCTCGGCTGCCAGTCCAGCCCTTCCGCGGCGTCGACGAGGGTGCGGGCGATCCCCGCCACCTGCCACTGCGCGTGCTCCACGGTCTCCGCGGTCCAGCGGTAGCCGTCCCAGTCGATCTGCGCTGGCCGCAGCCACTGGCGCAGGTTCCAGCGAGTGCTCTCCCGCCCGGTCTCGACGACCTCGAGGACCTCCGGCGCCCGCCGCCCGATGAGGGCGGCCTCCTGGTACCAGGCGCGGGCCCGGTCGCCGTCGTACCCCTCGCGCAGGCCGTCGGCCACGTCGGAGAGCAGCGCCTGCAGCCGGTCGGTGAGGGCGCGCAGCTCGCGGCGGGGCCAGGTGAGGTGCATCGGGGCGAGGACGACGGCGTTGACGAGGACGCCGACCAGCCCGCCCAGGGCGGTCTCGACGATGGTGAGGAAGGTGAAGTCGGTGTCGGTGCCCTGCACCGTGAGCAGCGAGAGCAGGACCATGGTCGGCACCTGGATCGCGTGCTCCCCCAGCGCCTTCCAGCGCCCGATGAGGGTCGCGACGAGCATCACGGGGATCATCGACCACCACGTCACGCCGACCTGCGAGCCGACGAGCCAGGCCGCGCTCATCCCGAGGACGACGGCCGCCACGCGCTTCGTGCTGGCCCGGAACGACCGCACGATGGTGCGGTCGACGACGAGCAGCGCCGACATCGGGGCGTAGAACGGCGTGTTGCTGTCGAGGACGTGCACGGCCAGCTGCCAGGCGAGGACGGTCGCGATCGCCGCCTTGAGCATGAGGAGGCCACCGCCGGGCTCCGTGCCCGGCCCCTCCAGCCGCAGCCGGAAGCGGTCGCGGGCCACCGACACCCGAAGGTCGAGCCGGTCGACCCACGACGCCGGTCGGTCGGTCGTGCTCGGGTCGCCCATCTCGCGACCGTACTGCCGCGACGGTGGTGACCGGTCCGGCGCTCAGCCGGGTCTCAGGCCCCGAGGGTGAGCACGAGGTGGGTCGTGGCCGGGTCCTTCGCCGAGCGCAGCGCTGCCGTGACGGGCCCGGCGCCCCTGGTGCGGACGAGCTCGACGGTCCCCGGGAGGAAGACGGGCTTGGTGAACCAGACCCTGCTGTTCGACGGACCGAGCGAGGTGCGGCCCAGCGCGGCCAGGCTGCGCGACCACGTCCACATCCCGTGGGCGAGGTGGCGCGGGAAGCCGAGCGCCTTCGCGCCGAGCGGGTGCAGGTGGATCGGGTTGACGTCGCCGGAGACCGCGGCGTACGACCGGCCGAGGTCGTCGGGCAGCCGCCAGCGGGCGACGGGAGGTCCCGCGGGGGCCTGCGGCGGTGACTCGCCGCTCGGCGCCGCCTCGGTGCCGCGACCGCGGCTGAGGTAGGTGCTGTCGCACTCCCAGACGAGCTCGCCGTAGACGTGGGCCTCGAGGCGGACGTCGAGGGTCCGGCCCCGCCGGTGCGGACGGACCTCGCCCGCGGTGACCGACAGGGTGAGCAGGTCGTCGGCCGTGAGGGCGCGGTGGGTGCGCACGTCGTTGCCGAGGTGGACCATGCCGGGCAGGGGCAGCGGGAAGTCGGCCCGCGTCATCAGGGCGGTCTGGAGCGGGAACGCCAGCACCCACGGGTAGGGCTGGGGCAGGGTGTCGGCGACGTCGTACCCGCACAGCCGCTGGTACGCGGCGAGGCGGGAGCGGTCGACCCGCACCTCCTCGACCCGCAGCGTGCGGTCGGGCACGGTGTCGCCGTGCCGGCCCCGGGCCGTGACCGCGGCCCGGACGAGCAGCGGGCCGGCGGCCGGCACCGCGCCCAGGGTCTCGACCGCCACGTCAGGCGCCCAGCAGGCTCTGGCCGCAGACGCGCACGACGTTGCCGGACGCGGTCGCCTGCTGCGGCGCGGCGAAGAACGCGATGGTCTCCGCGACGTCGACGGGCAGGCCGCCCTGGTTGAGGCTGTTGAGCCGGCGGCCGATCTCGCGGGTGGCCAGCGGGATGCGGGCGGTCATCTCGGTCTCGATGAAGCCCGGTGCGACGGCGTTGACCGTGATGCCGCGGGCGCGCAGGTCGTCGTCGGCGGCGTACGCGTCGACGAGCCCGATGACGCCCGCCTTGGAGGCCGCGTAGTTGGACTGGCCGCGGTTGCCCGCGATGCCGGCGATCGAGCTGACGAGGACGATGCGGCCGCCGTCGCGCAGCCCGTCGGACCCGAGGAGCGCCTCGTTCATCCGCAGGATGGAGAGGAGGTTGACCTCGAGGACCCCCGCCCAGCGCTCGGCGTCGGTGTTGGCGAGGAGCTTGTCGCGGGTGATGCCGGCGTTGTGGACGACGACGTCGAGCCCCCCGTGGCGCGAGGTGGCGTGCTCGAGGATGCGGCGGCCGGCGTCGGGCGCGGTGACGTCGACCTGCAGGGCCGTACCGCCGACCTCGTTGGCGACGGCCGCGAGCTGGGCGCCCGCCGCGGGGATGTCGACGCAGACGACGGTGGCGCCGTCGCGCCCGAGGGTGCGGGCGATGTCGGCGCCGATGCCGCGGGCGGCCCCGGTGACGACGGCGACCGTGCCCTCGAGGGCGCGCTCGGCGTCGGCGGGGGCAGCGGTCGCCGACCCGGCACCGACGCGCAGGACCTGCCCGTCGACGTAGGCGGACCGGGCCGAGAGGAGGAAGGTCACGGTGCCCAGGGCGTTGGCCTCGGCACCGTCGGCGACGAGCACGACGTTGGCCGTGGCGCCGGCCCGCAGCTCCTTGGCGACCGAGCGGGTGATGCCCTCGAGGGCGCGGCGGGCGGCCCGCTGCGCTGCGCTCGTGGCGAGGGCGGGGTCCCGGCCGATGACGACGACGCGGGCGCACCGGCCCAGCCGCTTCAGCGCCGGGGCGAGGGTGGCGCGCAGCGATTCGAGGTCGGCCGGTCCCTCGGCGGCGCTGAGGTCGACGACCACGCCACCCAGGCGCGGCTCGTCCGGCACGTCCTCGACGAGGGCGGCCCCTGCGGCGGTGAGGCCGTCACGCAGGGCGGCGAGCGCCGGGGTGTCGCCGTGTCCGCCCACGAGGAGGGGCCCGTCGAGCAGCGGGCGCCCCGCCACGTGACGGCGCAGCGCCACCGGCTGGGGCAGGCCGAGGGTGCCGGCGATCCGCCGACCCGCGGTGGACGACACGAAGGCGGTGTACCCGTCGCGGTGCGCCATGTCAGGCCGCCTCGAGGATCGCGACGACGCCCTGCCCGCCGGCGGCGCAGATGGAGATGAGCCCGCGCGTGCCGGGGCCCTTCTCGTGGAGGAGCTTGGCGAGGGTCGCGACGATCCGTCCGCCGGTGGCCGCGAACGGGTGTCCGGCGGCCAGCGAGGAGCCGCTGACGTTGAGCTTCGCGCGGTCGATGGCGCCGAGCGGGGTCTCGCGGCCGAGGCGCTCACGGCAGAACTGCTCGCTCTCCCAGGCCGCCATGGTGGCCAGCACGGTGGCCGCGAAGGCCTCGTGGATCTCGTAGAGGTCGAAGTCCTGCAGGCTCAGTCCGTGGCGGTCGAGGAGCCGCGGGACGGCGTAGGCCGGGGCCATGAGCAGGCCCTCGTCGCCGGTGACGTAGTCGACCGAGCTGGTCTCGCCGTCGACGAGCCAGGCCAGCGGCTTGAGGCCGTGGGCGGCCGCCCACTCCTCCGAGCCGAGCAGCACCGCAGAGGCGCCGTCGGTGAGCGGGGTGGAGTTGCCGGCCGTCATCGTGGCGCCCTCGCCCGTGCCGAAGACCGTCCTGAGCGAGCCGAGCTTCTCCAGGGTCGTGTCGGCGCGCAGGTTCTGGTCGCGGGTGAGCCCGAGGTACGGGGTGAGGAGGTCGTCGAAGAAGCCGCGGTCGTAGGCGGCGGCGAGGTTGTGGTGGCTGGCCAGGGCCAGCTCGTCCTGGGCCTCGCGGGTGATGCCCCAGCGCTCGGCGGTGATGGCCATGTGCTCGCCCATCGTCATCCCGGTGCGCGGCTCCGTGGTGCCGGGCACCTGGACGCCGAGGTCGGTGGGGCGCAGCGTGAGCGCGGCCCTGGCGCGGTCGGCCGGGGTCTTGGCGCGGTTGAGGCGCAGGAGCTTGCGGCGCAGGCGCTCGGGCACGACGATCGGCGCGTCCGAGGCGGAGTCGACCCCACCGGCGATGCCGGAGTCGGCCTGGCCGAGCGCGATCTTGTTCGCGAGGAGGATGGCGGCCTCGAGCCCGGTCCCGCACGCCTGGGTGACGTCGTACGCCGGCGTGGTCGGCGCCAGGCTCGACCCGAGGACGGCCTCACGGGTGAGGTTGAAGTCGCGGGTGTGCTTGATGACGGCGCCCGCCACGACCTCGCCGAGCCGCTCCCCCGCCAGCCCGTACCGGGCCACGAGCCCCTCGATGGCCGCGGTGAGCATGTCCTGGTTCGACGCCTCGGCGTACGCGCCGAACTGGCGGGCGAAGGGGATCCGGTTGCCGCCGAGGACGGCGGTGCGGCGGGTGGTGGCCACGGGCAGGCTCCTTGGGTTCGTCGGGGCCCGGTCGGCGGCCGGTCGGCCGCGACGGGGTATCCGGTACGGACGGTAACAGGTACCGCTGGTTCCTGCTACGGTCCGGGGCATGACCGAGACGCGCGCCACGCCCGACGGGCGCAGCTCGCGGTGGGACGAGCACCGGCTCGCCCGTCGTGCCGAGCTGGTGGAGGCGACCCTGCGCGCGGTCCGCGACCACGGCGCCGGTGTCGGCATGGACGAGGTGGCCACCGTGGCGGGCACCTCCAAGACCGTCTTCTACCGCCACTTCGCCGACCGCGCCGGCCTGTGGACCGCGGTGGCCGAGCGGGTCGACGCCACCATCGTGCGCGACCTCACCCGGGCCGCGGACTCCCCCGGCGGCGAGGGCGGCACGGCGCGCTCGCGGGTGCGGGCCGTCATCGCCGCCTACCTCCACCTCGTCGAGACCGACCCGGAGGTGTACCGCTTCATCGTCACGGCCCCCATCGTCCCGCCCGGCGAGCGACCGAGCGGCGACGTCGCCGCCGGCATGACCGACCGCATCGCCCGGCACGTGGCCGACCTCGTCGGCACGGGGCTCGGGGCCGACGGTGCCTCCCCCACCCCGCGGCTCTGGGGTGTCGCGGTGGTCGGGATGGTGCGGGCCACCGCCGACGCGTGGCTGGCGGCGGGCGGCGCCGACGGCGGCCAGAGCAGCGACGAGCTCGCCGATGACCTCACCCGGCTCGTGTGGGACGGCCTCGGCTCGCTGGCGGGTCTCCCCGCCACCCCCACCCGCTGACCCCACGTCCTCAGCCCCGCCACCACGGCCGCAGCGGCAGCCCGGTGGACCCGTCGTCGTGGGGCCGCACCGCGAGCACCTGGTGCAGCTGCACCTCGCCGCGCTCGAAGCCGAGCCGCGAGCCGGCCATGTACAGGCCCCACACCCGCGCGGTGCCCTCGCCGACCTCGTCGACGCACTCGTCCCAGTTCGCGACGAGGTTGGCGCACCACTGGGCGAGGGTCAGCGCGTAGTGCGGCCGCAGGTTCTCCTCGTGGAGCACCTCGAGCCCGGTGTCCTGCGCGGCGCTGATGATCCGCCCCGAGCCGGTGAGCTCGCCGTCGGGGAAGACGTACCGGTCGATGAACGGCCCGATCTCCTGGTGGCGGTTGTGCGGCCGGGTGATGCAGTGGTTGAGCAGCGTGCCTCCGGGGCGCAACCGGTCGCGGATGAAGCGGAAGTACGCCGGGTACTGGCGCACGCCGACGTGCTCGGTGAGCCCGATGGACGAGACGGCGTCGAAGCCGGTCTCGGTGACGTCGCGGTAGTCGCCGTGCCGGACCTCCGCGAGGTCGGTGAGTCCGTCGTCGGCGATGGCCTTGCGCGCCCACTGCGCCTGCTCGCGCGAGAGGGTGACTCCCGTGACGTGCACGCCGCGCCGCGCCGCGTGGCGGGCCATCCCGCCCCAGCCACAGCCGATGTCGAGGAGCCGGTCACCCTCGCGCAACCCGAGCTTGTCGAACACGAGCCGGAACTTGTTCTCCTGGGCCTGTTCCAGCGTCGCGTCGCGGTCGGGGTAGCAGGCGCAGGTGTAGGCCATCGTGGGGCCGAGGACGAGCTCGTAGAACCGGTTGGAGACGTCGTAGTGCCGGTGGATCGCCTCGGCGTCGCGGGTGACCGAGTGTCGCAGACCCTCGGCGGCGCGCCGCCACCGCGGCAGGTGCTCCTGGGGTGGCGGAGGCGGCGGGGTGAGGCCGCGGACCCCGAGGGCGCGGGCGGCCTCGAGCGCCGTGGCGGGCGAGGGGCGGCGGAACCGGACCGCGGCGAGGTCGACGAGGACGTCGTACGGGTCGCCGGGGTGGACCCCGTCGATCTCGAGGTCACCGGCGACGTAGGCGCGGGCGAGCCCGAGGTCGCCGGGTGCGGTGGCGAGGTAGGCGACGGCTCGGGGCGTGCGCAGCCGCAGGGTGCGTGGGGCGTCGGGCGGTCCGAGGGACGACCCGTCGTAGGCACGCAGGCCGACGGTCAGTGGGCCGTCGACGACGGCGTCGACGAGCTCGGCGATGGACATGGACGTGCACTCCCTCCGTGAGGTGGTCGGTGGTGGCGGCGGGCCGGGTCAGGCGCCCCGGACCGCCTTGGCGTAGAGGTCGGGGAAGCGGCCGCCGGGGTCCCAGCGCTGCTTGAGGGCGCGGTACTCCTCGCCCCCGTAGAGCCGGTCGAACTCCTCGCGGTCGTAGAACGACTCGGAGTACAGCGACTTGTGGCCGCCGGCGTCGCGGACCCGGTCCTCGATGCGCCGGTTGGTCGCCCCCGGCCCGGCCGCCGCGTCCACCGGGACCGTGGACCAGAAGCCGACGTTGACGTAGGTCTCGCCGGGCCGCAGCGGGTAGAGGGTCCACGGCCGGTCGCTGCGCAGGCGGAGGGGGCACAGCCAGACCGGCTCGATCGGCACCTCGCGCAGGAACCAGCGCAGGAAGTCGGCCGTGGCGGAGAGCGGGACCTCGACGTCCTGGACGACGCGCTCGCGCGGTGGCCGGCCGCGGAGGGCCTCGAGCCGGTCGGCGACCGAGAAGCGGCGGTCGAGGGCGACGAGGCGCCAGTACACGCTGCTGCGCAGCCACCGCCTCGGCCAGAGCCGGCGCACCCGCGGGTCCTGGGCGCCGAACGCCCGCGAGCACCAGAACCAGTCGGTGTCCCACCGCCACAGGTAGTCGTGCGTCGTGAGGACGTCGCGCCGCGGCGTCGGGCCGTCGTGCTGGAGGGAGCGGTAGAACACTGCGTCGCCCGTGTACTCGCTCGTGGGCCCCCTCTCGTCGGTGCGGGCTCCGAGGACGAGGTAGGCCTCGTCATCGGAGAAGACCACGCCGTCGACGTAGTCGACCTCCTCGCCCTCCCACGCGCCGCTGGCGACGACGGTGCCCAGCCCGTCGACGAGCGAGCCGACGTCGTGGAAGCGCACGTGCCGCAGCGACACGGTGCGCCCCACCGGCTCGAGCTGGATGCGCAGCCGGGTGGCGTAGCCGAGGGTGCCGTAGGAGTTCGGGAAGCCGCGGTGGAGGTCGGGGTGGCGCTCGGGCGACGCCGTGACGACCTCGCCGTCGGCGGTGAGGACGTCGAGCTCGAGCACCGACTCGTGCGGCAGGCCGTTGCGCCACGAGGCCGACTCGATGCCGAGGCCGGTGACCGCGCCCCCGAGCGTGATGGTCCGCAGCTGCGGGACGACGAGCGGGGTGAGCCCGTGCGCGAGGGTGGCGTCGACGAGGTCCTCGTAGGTGCACATGCCCTGGACGTCGGCGGTGCGGGCCACGGGGTCGATGGCGACGACCCCGGTGAGGCCGCTGGTGTCCAGGCCCGGCCCGGTGGCCTGCGTGCGGCCGCGGAACAGGTTGGAGGTGCGCTTGGCCAGGCGCACCGGAGCGCCGGCCGGGATGGCGCGGTGGCTGGCGACGAGGCGCTCGACCCCGGCGTCGTGGGAGGTGCCGAGGACCGTGGTCATCCGGGCTCCACGGTGTCCCCGACCTTCACCCAGCCCTCCGCGCCGACGGCGGCGTACAGGCCGGCGCAGGCGTTGCCCGTGGGCTCGACGGCGAGGACGACCTCGCCGATGCGCAGGACTCCTCCGTGGAGGGCCTCGACCTGCGCGGTGGGGACGTCGAGGACGAGGTTGGCCCGCGTGGTGGGCGAGTCGGCCCCCACGAGCGACACCGCGGCCTTCTTCGGCCGGTCACCCTCCAGGCCGTCGGCCGTGACGTGCACGGCCTCGACCTCGACGCCGGGCTCGCCGCGCGTCGGGTAGGTGTGGATGGACCGGACCCGGATGACGTCCATACCGACATCGTGCACCCGCGCACCGACATCGCCGCTGTCATTTCGCTGTGGACCGCCGACGCGAACGCCCCCGACGACGAGGTCGCGGGGGCGCAGTGGTGGATGTGGAGGGACTCGAACCCCCGACCTCTCGCGTGTGAAGCGAACGCTCTAACCAGCTGAGCTACACATCCGGGTGCCGTACGGCCTGCCGAGGATATACGGAGCCGTGGAGCCATCGGAAATCGACCCGGCGGGTCGGCCCCGACGAGGCCTCAGAGGCCCACGGACGTGTGCAGCCAGCCCGCCACGTTGCCCGGCACGAACGAGGGGATCCCGGTGAACCAGAGCACCAGCCAGATCGCCCCGGCCACGACGAGGGCGCAGGCCAGGGCCAGCAGCCCCTTGACCCACCAGGCCTGCTGCTTCGCCCACGACTCCCACGCCCGGACCCTGGTCTTGACGAAGTCGAGCAGCCGGGCGGCCGGCTCGAACTCCGAGGCCCACACCGCGATGCCGAGGATGACGATGAGCCAGCCGGGACCGGGCAGCGGCACGAGGATGAGCCCGCCGACGACGAGGACCAGCCCCGTGAGGAAGACGACGCCGCGGTAGATGCGCAGCGAGTGCGGGTTGGACCGGATGCGGCGTCGCCACGCCCAGTCCTTCTCGTCGTCGCTGGGGTCGCGGAAGAGCCGGCTCGGCTTCGTCTGCTGGTCGCTCACGGGTCCATGCCCTTCTCGACGTGCCGGTCCCAGACCTCGCGCACGCGAGCGGTGACGGGACCGGGGGCGGGCAGGTCGCGCCCGTCGAGCACGGACACGGGGAAGACGTCCTTGATCGAGGAGGTGAGGAAGACCTCGTCGGCGCGCTCGAGGACCTCCAGCGGCAGGGCCTGCTCGACGACCTCCAGGCCCTCGTGGGCGCACCACTCGAGGACGAGCTCGCGGGTGATCCCGGCCAGGCAGCCGCTGTCGAGCGGCGGGGTGCGCACCACCCCGTCGGTGACGACGAAGACGTTGCTGCCGGTGGCCTCGCACAGCTCGCCGCGGGTGTTGGCGAACAGCGCCTCGACGGCTCCGTGAGCCTTGGCCCGGGCGAGGGCGATGACGTTGTCGGCGTACGAGGTGGTCTTCAGGCCGGCGGTCGCGGCCCGCTCGTTGCGCACCCACGGGACGGTGACGACGGCGCCGTGCGCGTCAGGGCGGGCGTGCGGCACGGCGGTGACGATGGTCGTGAGGGCCGAGTCGAGGCGGTCGGACCCGAGTGGCCCGCGTCCCCCGGTGACCGTGACCCGCAGGCGGCCGAAGTCGATCGGCTCTCCGTCGAGGACGGCCTCGACCCCGCGGCGGATCGCGTCGTGGTCTGCGGCCGGGAGCCCCAGCCCGGCCATGGTGCGGTCGAGGCGACGCAGGTGGCGCGTCATCGCGAACGGGACACCGCCGTCGATCTTCGCCGTCTCGAACGCGCCGTCGCCCACGGTGACGCCGTGGTCGACGGCGCTCACCGCCGGGGCGTCGGCGTCGACGAGCACGCCGTCGACCCAGACCCTGATCCCGCTCATGCCCTACACCCTTCCAGACGCGACGTCGGCACCCGAGGCGATCCCGACCAGACGCGCCGCCTTCAGCTCGGTCTCGTCCCACTCCTGAACGGCCACGCTGCCCCAGGTGATCCCGGCGCCGGTGCCGAACCTCAGCACCCGCTGGCCATCCGCCGTCCGGTCGGCCCAGAACGTGCGGATGCCGACGGCCAGCTCGGCCTCGTCGCGGTCGGCGTCGACCCAGCCCACCGCCCCGCAGTACGGGCCGCGCGGCACCGGTTCGAGGTCGCGGATGGCGAGCAGCGCCGTGTGCTTCGGCGCCCCGCTGACCGAGCCGGGCGGGAAGGTCGCGCGCAGGATCTCGGGCCAGCCGACGCCGTCGCGCAGCCGGCCACTGACGTCGGAGACGAGGTGGACCAGCCCGGGGTGCTCCTCGACCCGGCAGAGGTGGTCGACCTCCACCGTCCCGGGTCGGCTCACCGGGGCGAGGTCGTGGCGCACGAGGTCGACGATCATGACGTTCTCGGCGTGGTCCTTGGCCAGGAGCCCTTCGGCCGTGGGTGCGGTGCCCTTGATCGGCCGCGACGTCAGCCGGTCGCCGCGGCGCACGAGGAAGGCCTCGGGCGAGGCGCAGGCCACCTCCAGCCCGGCCTCGGGCAGGTCGATGGTCGCGGCGTACGGGGCCGGGTTGCCTGCGGCCAGATGGGTGCCGAGCGCGGCGATGGACGCGTCCTCGGCGAGGTCGTGCTCCAGGACGCGGCAGAGGTTGACCTGGTAGACCGTGCCGGCCGCGATGCGGCGCCGGATCTCGTCGACGCCGGCGACGTACGCGTGGCGGTCCAGGCTGGTGCGCCACTCGCCGGCCAGCGGCGCCCACGGGCCCGAGGGGGCGGCCGGCGCGGCACGCTCGACCTCGGCCATCCGCACGGCCGTGAAGTGCCCCTCGAAGGTCGAGACGACCGTCCAGAAGCCCGTGGTGAGGTCGGCCGGGTCGTGGGTGACCTGCGCGACCCCCCGGGCCACGACTCCCCCGAACCTCGCCTCCGACACGCCCCGCATCGTATGCGGCACACGAACCGCCGTCAGACGGTGGCGGGGACCACGTCGGCCACCGTGTGCCCCCAGGAGCGGGCGCGGTCCAGCTCGTGGGCCTCGAGCGGGCCCGACGTCCCCGCGACCCAGAAGCTCTCCGGCGGCGCGGCGCGCGGCATCCCGTGGCGGTGCAGCCGCCGGTCGGCGGCGTGGGCGGCCGAACCCGGGAGCCGGCGCACGCGGGACACGCGCGTGTCGAACGCCGCGACCCACGTCTGCGGTGCCTCGGGTAGCGCGTCGACCCACTCGCGCAGACCGGCCTCCGGGTGGCGCACCGTGCCGCCCTGCTCGAGGGCGTCGTGCCGGGTCGAGGGCCGCGTCATCGAGAACGCGTGGGTCGGCCCTCCCACGACGAGCAGGTCGACCCCCTCGACTCCCGACGGGGCCGCACCCACCTCGCGCACGTCCACCGACATCACCTCGGCGATGCCGTCGGCGACCGCCCGCGCGACTCGCTCGGTGTTCCCCCAGAACGACTCGTAGACCACCAGTGCCCTGCTCATCTCGACCTCCGTGGGGCGGTCCCCGAGCTGGGGACCGGGCCCCATCTCCACCCTAGGCCGGTGGGTGCGCGGCAGCGGTGTCTCGTCGGTCACCCACCAGGCCGTCGGCGACCGCAACGGCCCGCAGGTCGAGGTCACGCGCCTCGGCCCCGGCAGGTGCACCGCCGCCGAGGTGGGCCGGCCACCACCAGGCGGTTGCGGGGTCGGCCGGCGGGTCGGGGTACCGGCGCTGGACGTCGGCGAGGAGGTCGGTGACCGCGGAGTGCCAGCGGTCGGTGAGGGAGGTGGCGTCCTCGCCGGGACGCGGGTGCAGCGGCTCCCCCACGGCCACGCCCACCCACCGACCCCGGCGCAGCGAGGGGCGCTGGCCCACGGTGAATACGCGGTGCAGGCCCCACTGGGCGACCGGGACGAGTGGCGCACCGGTCGCGACGGCGAGGTGCGCGGCCCCGAGCCGCAGGTCGGCGCGGTCCTTGAGGTGGAACGCGTGCCCGATCGTCGCCTCGGGGTAGATGCCGACGACCTCACCGGCCCGCAGCAGGTGCAGCGCGCGCCGGGCGGCGACGGTCCCGCTGCGGCGGTCGACGGGCAGGTGACCCATCCCCCGCATCAGCGGCCCGGACACCGGCGCGCGGAACACCGACTCCTTGGCCATGAACCGCACGAGGCGCCCCCGCGCCACGGCCGGCAGGCCGACGACCATGAAGTCGACGAAGCTCGCGTGGTTGGCCGCCACGACGACCGGCCCGGAGGCGGGCAGGTGCTCGGCACCCGTGACCTCCAGGCGCAGGCCGAGCAGCCGGAAGAGCACCCGGCAGACCCGGATGACGACGCGGTAGGTGAGGTCGGGCACGACGGTGGTTCGGAGCCGGCCACCGGGTCGGTTGGGAGCCACAGACACCCTCCTTCCGGGCCAGAGACACGCGCCCCGGCCCGGCGTAGCGTCGGCCGGTGGACCGCTTCGCGGTGGAGCGGACCGAGGAAGGACGGTGGTTCCATGTTCATTCAGGTCATCCAGGGGATGTGCTCGGACGAGGCGGCGCTGCGGATGCAGATGGACCGCTGGCGCGAGGGCCTCGCCGCGGGCGCCGACGGCTGGCTCGGCGGCACCTACGGCATGACCGACGACGGGCAGTTCGTCGGGGTCGTCCGCTTCGAGTCGCGCGAGGCCGCGGCCCGCAACTCCCTGCGCCCCGAGCAGGGGATGTGGTGGGAGGAGACGAGCCGCTGCTTCGACGGCGAGGTCACCTTCCACGACTGCGACGACGCCATCCTCATGCTCGACGGCGGGTCCGACGACGCCGGGTTCGTCCAGGTCATCCAGGGCCGCGTCGAGGACGCCGAGCGCTTCCGCGCCTTCATGTCCCAGCCGATGGACATGCTCCACGAGGCCCGCCCGGAGATCATCGGCGGCACGATCGCCATCGACGCCGACGGCTTCTTCACCGAGACGATGGCGTTCCGCAGCGAGGAGGAGGCCCGCAAGGGAGAGCAGATGGAGCTGCCGCCGGAGATGTCCGAGCAGTTCAACCGCGAGATGGAGCAGGTCACGGACATGCGCTACCTCGACCTGCACCACCCGTGGTTCGCCACGGCGATGCCGGCCTGACCCCGGACACGAGGAAGCCCGCCAGGTGGGAACCTGGCGGGCTTCGTGCGTGGACGCGAGAGGACTCGAACCTCCGACCCCCACCGTGTCAAGGTGGTGCGCTAACCAACTGCGCTACGCGTCCGTGGGGCCGTGCTGAACTGTGCGACTGCTCCGTGCGGGTACTACTCGAGGTGGAGACGGGATTTGAACCCGTGTACGCGGCTTTGCAGGCCGCTGCCTCGCCTCTCGGCCACTCCACCGTGGGGGCGGCTTCACCCTCCGAGCGGATGACCGGGTTCGAACCGGCGACCTCAACCTTGGCAAGGTTGCGCTCTACCAACTGAGCTACATCCGCGCGCTCTCCGTGCGAAACCCTTGCGGGCCGCGCTTGGCGTGCTCGGGAACATTATCCGATGGCCGAGGGGAACTCCAAACCGGCCTAGCGCTCGGCCTCCACCGGGTCCCGATCGCGCGATCGGTGGTCACCGGCCATCGGCGTGAGCGGCCCGCGGGCCGCCTCCTTGAGGCTGGTGAGGCCCAAGGTGTCGTCGGCGGTGGGGTCGCGGTACCCGTCGAAGGGGTCGCCCCAGCGGTCCCCGGCGCTGCGGCGGGTCGTGCGGCGCCGGCTGCTCTCGCGCACCCAGGCGGCGAACCGCTCATGCAGGCTGCGCTCCTCGGCGGCCGGCCACAGCTCGCGGATCGCCGCGTTGAGGGCGGCCCCGATGAGCACGGCGATGGCCAGGGCGTAGAGCCAGATGAGCAGGACGATGGGCGCCGACAGCGGCCCGTAGATCGAGGTGCCGCCCAGCGACGCGGCGATGCTCCCGCGCACGACGTACGAGGCGAGCAGCCAGATGACGAGGGTCAGCACCGCCCCCGGGACGTCGCGCAGCCACGGCGACCGGCGCGGCGTGGACACGTGGTAGAGGCTGGTGAGGCCTCCCACGGTGAGGAGCGTGACGAGCGGCCAGTACAGGAGGTCCAGCGCCGCCCACGGGGTCGGCAGCATCTGCCCGAGCAGGCTCGGCCCGAGCAGCACCAGCGGGATCGTCACGATGCCGAGCACCAGGGCGAGGATGTAGAGCGAGAACGACAGCGCCCTCGTGTGGATGATGCCGCGCACCCCCGACTGCCCGTACATGATCGAGATGGTGTCGACGAAGACGTTGAGCGCGCGCGACCCCGACCACAGCGAGAGCAGGAAGCCGATCGAGATGAGGTCGAGGCGGCCGTTGGCCAGGACGTCGTCCACGGTGTCGCCGAGGGTGTTGCGGATCACGTCCTCGGTGAGGAAGCGCGCGGCGTAGGCGTTGATGTCGGCCTTGACCTGCTCGACCTGGCCCGGGCCGAGCCAGCCACCCACGTAGCCCAGGCCTCCGAAGAGCCCGAGGACGAGCGGCGGCAGCGACAGCAGGGCGAAGAACCCCGCCTCGGAGGCCAGCCCGGTGACGCGGTAGCGCAGGCAGATCCGGATGGTCGCGACGGCCAGCCTGGCCAGCGGGAGCAACCCGGGGACGCGGGCGAGCGCCCGCCGGAGGCGCCGCTTGGCGTCGGTCATGGGGCCACGGTAACCGCCGTACGCTCGGGTGATGCGGACCCACGTCGTCACCAACGTCGTCCCGGCGCCCCGCGACCTCCACGTCCTGCGCTCCGACGCCACCCTGTCCGACGCGGTCGAGCGCTGGGTGGAGCCGCACGACCCCGAGGGCGCCGCCTCCCTCGACGACCTCGGCGCCCTCGCCGGGAGCGAGCAGGCACGGGCCTGGGGCGACGACGTCGAGCGGGTGCCGCCGGTGCTGCGCACGCACTCCCCCACCGGCGAGCGGCTCGACGAGGTGGCCTTCCACCCGAGCTACCACCGCCTCCTGGAGGTGGCCGTCGGCGCCGGACTGACGGCCGAACCGTGGACCCGCCCCGAGGGCTCGGGCGCGCACGCCCGCCGGGCCGCCGGCTTCCTCGTGTGGTCGCAGGTCGACGCCGGGCACCTGTGCCCCGTCTCGATGACGTACGCCGCCGTCCCCGCGCTGCGCACCGAGCCCGTGGTCGCCGAGCACTGGGTGCCGGGGCTGGCGTCGCGCACCTACGAGGCGGCCCTGCGACCGGCGGCGGCGAAGGCCGGGCTGACCGTCGGCATGGGGATGACCGAGAAGCAGGGCGGCAGCGACGTCCGGGCCAACCAGACCGGTGCCGTGGCGTCTCCGGGTGGGCCCCTCACCGGCGAGACCTACCGGCTCACCGGCCACAAGTGGTTCTGCTCGGCGCCGATGAGCGACGGCTTCCTCGTCCTCGCCCAGACCGACGCCGGCGTCGGCTGCTTCCTCGTGCCCCGCGTCCTCGACGACGGCTCGCGCAACGACATCCGGGTCCAGCGCCTCAAGGACAAGCTCGGCAACCGCTCGAACGCCTCGTCCGAGATCGAGCTCGACGGGACGTGGGGCGTGCGGGTCGGCGACGAGGGGCGCGGCATCCGCACGATCATCGACATGGTGGCCTCCACCCGGCTCGACTGCGTCGTCGGCTCGGCCGCCACGATGCGCGCGGCGCTCGTGCGGGCGGTCCACCACACCCGGCACCGCTCCGCCTTCGGGGCCCTGCTCGTCGACCAGCCGCTGATGCGCAACGTCCTCGCCGACCTGGCCCTGGAGTCGGAGGCCGCCACCCTTCTCGCGCTGCGCCTCGCCCACGCGGTCGACCAGGGTGAGGGCGAGCTCAGCCGCCTCGCGGTGGCGCTGGGCAAGTTCTGGGTCTGCAAGCGCACCGCCCCGATGGTCGCGGAGGCGCTGGAGTGCCTCGGCGGCAACGGCTACGTCGAGGAGAACGGCCTGGCACGGCTCTACCGCGAGGCGCCGCTCAACTCCATCTGGGAGGGGTCGGGCAACGTCAACGCCCTCGACGTCGTGCGCGCCCTCACCCGCGAGCCGCCGTCGCTCGCGGCGCTCGGCAAGGAGCTCGCGCTCGCCCGCGGCCACTCCACCGTCCTCGACGCGGCCATCGACGAGAGCGACTCGGTCGCGGCGCTCGCCCTCGGGCCCGACGGCGCGTGGGAGGCCCGGCGGCTCGTCGAGCGCCTGGCCGTCACCCTCCAGGCGTCACTGCTCGTGCGACACGCACCCGGCCCGGTGGCCGACGCGTTCGTCGCGAGCCGGCTGGGCGGAGCGCACGGCAGCACCTTCGGCACGCTCGCGCCGTCGGTCGGTGCGGGTGCGGTCGACCTCCTGCTGGAGCGCGCCCTCAGGGCGTGAGGGCGAGCCGGGCCCGCTCGGCCTCGACGTCGAAGTCGGCCGCCGGCCACTTCGGGTCCATCGCCTCGAGGTGCTCGAGGAGCAGGTTGGTCACGGCCAGCCGGGCGTACCACTTGCGGTCGGCGGGGACGACGAACCAGGGCGCGGCGTCGGTGGAGCACTTCTCCAGCGCCACCTGGTACGCCTCCATGTAGTCGGCCCAGTGGCCGCGCTCGTCGACGTCGCCGGGGTTGTACTTCCAGTACTTGTCCTCGCGCGAGAGCCGCTCGGTGAGGCGCGCCTTCTGCTCGTCGCTGGAGATGTGCATCATCACCTTGACGATCGTCGTGCCGTCGTCGACGACCCCCTGCTCGAAGGCGTTGATCTGCGCGTAGCGGCGCGACCACGTGGTGCGCGGCACGAGGTCGTGGACGCGCACGATGAGGACGTCCTCGTAGTGGCTGCGGTCGAAGACCCCGATGTCGCCCGGGCCCGGCAGCCCCTTGCGGATGCGCCAGAGGAACGGGTGGCGCCGCTCCTCGGCGCTCGGCGCCTTGAACGAGGTGATCGTGACGCCCTGGGGGTCGACGGCCCCCACGACGTGGCGCATGATGCCGCCCTTGCCGGACGTGTCCATGCCCTGGATGACGAGGAGCACCGAGCGCCTGCCGCCGCCCTTGGACTCGGCGTAGAGGCGCTCCTGCAGGTCGCCGACCCGCTTCTGCAGGTCGGCCATCACGCCCTCGCCGTCGGCCTTGGAGCCGGTGAAGCCCGGGGTGGACGCGGGGTCGAGGTCGGCGAGCGAGAACCCGGGTCCGACCCGCAGCACCTCGCTCCAGGTGACCGGCTCCACCTCCTTCTCACCGCGCGCCTTCGCCGCCTTCGCGCGCTTCTTCTCGGCCTTGCGCGCGGCCTTGCCCGACAGGGCTGCGTCGGGCGTCACCTGCTCGGCCGGGAGCGCGCCGGTGGCCGCCACCTCGGCCGTCGGGACGTCGCCGCCCTTGCCCTTGGTCGCGCCCTTGGTCTTCGTCGACTTCCCACCCTTGGCCATCGACGCATCCTCGCAGACACCCGGCCCTCCCGGCAGGGGTCGTTCCCACGACCCGTGACCTGCGAGACTCCGGCCATGCGCGTCCTCCTCGGCCCTCGCCGGCCGTCGTCCCCGGGGGCGCGGGTCACGGCCTCCGAGCTCGAGTCGCTCTACGCCTTCCCCGCGGGTCGGCGGTGGGTGCGGGCCAACTTCGTCTCCACCCTCGACGGGTCGGCCGTCGGACCCGACGGGCGCAGCGGCACCATCAACACCCCGGCCGACAACCGGGTCTTCGCGCTGCAGCGCCGGCTCACCGACGCCGTGCTCGTCGGCGCCGGCACGGTGCGCGCCGAGGGCTACGAGCGCGTGACCCCCGTGCGCGGCCGGCAGGTCCCACCGGCCCTCGTCGTCGTCAGCGCCTCGGGCCGGGTGCCCGAGGGCCTGCGCACGCCGACAGAGGGGCGCGGCGCCGGGCTGTTCGTCACCTGCGCCTCGGCCGGGACCCGCAGGATCGAGCAGGCCCGCTCGGTCCTCGGGGTCGAGTCGGTCCTCGTGGCAGGCGAGGAGCGGGTCGACCTCGCGGTCGCGCTCGACGCGCTGGCCGACCGCGGCCTCCGGCACGTCCTGTGCGAGGGCGGCCCGTCGCTCTTCGGTGCCGCCCTGGCGGCCGGGGTCGTCGACGAGCTCGCCCTGACCCTCTCCCCCCTCCTCGTCGGTGGCGACGGCACCCGGGTGACCGTCGGCGCCCCCCTCGGCGCGCCCGCCGGCCTCGCGGCCACGCCGCGCCTCCTCCTCGAGGAGGCCGGGACGATGCTGGGCCTCTGGAGGGTCTCGCGCCCCTGACCTCCGCCGAGGATGATCGGGGCGTGCGCACCGCCTTCGCCCACGAGGCCCGGCTCGTCCTCGACGAGGACGGCGACGAGCGCGCGCCGGGTGGCGCGGTCACCCTCGCGCTGTGCGGGTCGTGGGAGCACCCGGGCCCGTGCCCCCTCGCGCCGCACCACACGACGTCCCGACCCGATGACGACGCGCTGGTCGTCCGCGTGGTGTTCGCCTGCGCGCCGGCCGACGAGGACACCGCCCGCGAGCTGCTCGCCGAGGCGCTCGACGCCGGTGAGCTGATGGGACCCGACGGGGTGCGCACGCGGTGGCGCCTCCTCCACCAGGGTGCCGACGACCTGCGACCCGACGAGGAGGACCAGGCCGCCCGGCTCGTGGCCGAGCCCTGACCCGCCCCCTCGCGGGGCCCTCGGTCCACGTGCGGAGGGGTCAGTCGGCGGCGAACTCGCCGACGAGGGCCTCCCACCGCTCGGGCTCGGTGTTCCACTCCTTGCAGTGCCGCGCCACGTGCCACTCCTCGAAGCGCACGAGGTCGGGGCGCGCCCGCGCCAGCGCCCGCGACGGACCCGCCGGCACGAACTCGTCGTCGGCGGAGTGGATGAGCAGGATGCGGTGGTGCAGCTCGTCGGCCCGGTGCACCCAGTCGGTGCGCGCGAGGTCGACGCCCTCGTGCACGCCGAGGAAGCGGTGCCCCCACCGCTGCCGCATCATCGAGCGGGCCAGGGAGCCGATGTGGCGGGGCAGCCGGTGCTGGCGGGCGTGGTGGGCCAGCACGTCGCCCCAGTCGATGACGGGCCCGTCGAGGACGACGCGCGACACGAGGCGCGACAACGGCGAGCGGTCGAGGAACTGCAGGACGATCGCCCCGCCCATCGACCAGCCGCCGAGGAGCAGCTCGGTGGCGCCGCGGGCGACGGCCTCGACGACCGCGGCCTCGACGTCACGCCACTCGGAGAGCCCGAGCGCGTAGCGGCCGTCGGCGCCCTCGGGGACGCCCTCGTCGTTGCGGTAGGTGGGGACGAGGCAGGTCCACCCCTGCGCGAGGAGCGGCGGCATCATCCGGATCGTCTCCTCGCGGCGGGCCCCGCGCCCGTGGACGAGCACGGCCCACCGGCCGGGGACCGCGTCCTCGGGCGGCGTGACGAGCCAGGCCGGCATGTCGCCGAGCTCGCCCTCGTAGGTGACGTGCTGCAGCGGCATGCCGATGCTGACGTCGGGGGGCGCCCCGTGGAAGTACGGGTTCCACCGGGCGCCTCCGGGGGCGAGGTAGCCGCGGTCGACGGCGAGGAGCTCGCGCTCGACGGTGCCGGCGGCGGTGTCGATGCCGAGGACGTCACCGACCCGGACGTGGCCGAAGCCGTCCTCGATCCACAGGCCGTACCGCCCGGGGACCACCGTCTCCGGGGTGATGCCGAGGGTGACCGTGTGCGCCCCGGCCTTGCGCACGACGACGTCGTCGGGACGTTGGCGGTCGGGGGTGAGGACGCGCCGCGCGAAGTAGGCGGCCGCCGCGAGCGAGCCCGCCCCGCTCGCGAGCGCCGTGGTGGCGCCGACGGCCGCACCGGCGGCCACGGCCTTGCGGGTCCGGCTGCCGGCCGGGGGCGCCGTGGGGTCGGGCGTCACGCATCGCCCCCGGACAGCACGGTCGACAGGTCGTAGGAGACCGGCTCGTCGAGCTGCTCGTAGGTGCAGTCCTGCGGGTCCTTGTCGGGACGCCAGCGCACGAACTGCGCCGTGTGCCGGAACCGGACCCCTTCCATGTGGTCGTAGCGGACCTCGACGACCCGCTCGGGGCGCAGCGGCGTGAAGGAGAGGTCCTTGCCCGCGGCCCAGCGGCTGCCGGCGGCGTTCTGGGGGGTGCGGTTGCCCTCCTCCTGCTTCGCCCACGCCCACGGGTGGTCGTCGAAGTCGGTGACGAGGGGCTGGAGCTCGTCGAAGAGCTCCTTGCGCCGCGCCATCGGGAAGGCCCCGATGACGCCGACCGAGACGAGCGTGCCCTCGGGGTCGTGGATGCCGAGCAGCAGCGAGCCGATGACGTCGTCGCCCGACTTGTGCGTGCGGTACCCCGCGACGACGCAGTCGGCGGTGCGCTCGTGCTTGATCTTGAGCATGGTGCGCTTGTCGGGCTCGTAGGTGCCGTCGACCGGCTTGGCGACGAGGCCGTCGAGCCCGGCGCCCTCGAACGCGGTGAACCAGCGCCCGGCGACCTCGCGGTCGGCGGTGGCGGGCGTGAGGTGGATCGGCGCCTGCGCGTCGGCGAGGGCCTGCTCGAGCAGCGCGCGCCGCTCGGCGAACGGGCGGCCCATGAGGTCGTCGTCGCCCAGCGCCAGGAGGTCGAAGGCGACGAAGCGGGCCGGCGTCTCGACCGACAGCTTCTTCACCCGGCTCGCCGCCGGGTGGATGCGCTGGCTGAGCAGGTCGAAGTCGAGGACGTCCTCCCCCGGCCGCACGACGATGATCTCGCCGTCGACGACGCACCGCTCGGGCAGGTTGGCCAGGGCCGCCTCGGCGACCTCGGGGAAGTAGCGGGTCATCGGCTTCTCGTTGCGGCTGCCGATCTCGACCCGGTCGCCGGAGCGGAAGATGATCGAGCGGAACCCGTCCCACTTCGGCTCGTAGACGACCTCGGTGCTCTTCAGGGCCGCGGCGTCGAGCCCCTTGACCGGCTTGGCGAGCATCGGCGGCACCGGCGGCACGACCGGCATCCCCCACTCCTCGCGCAGCGCGGCGTCGCGGTCGGCCTTGGGACCCATGTACTCGTCGTCGGCCTTGTCGGTGCGGCGCTTGCTCGGCTGCACGCGGGGCGGCTCGCCGGGCATCTTCGGGTAGTCGGGCGGGAAGTTCAGCTCGCCCAGGCCCCGCTCGGCGACGTCCTCGTCCCACAGGGCGATGGCGGCGGCGACGTCACCGACGGCATCGTCGATGTCGGCCCACGCGTCACCGCGGTCCTCGAGGACGTCGGGCACGGTGAGGACGGTGAAGTCGCCGGGGCTGACGGTGGACAGCTCGGTCCAGGACACCGGCATCGACACGGGGGCGCCGGGCAGCGGGCGCGGGCTGTACGCCGAGGCGATGGTGCGGTCGCGGCAGGCCTGGTTGAAGTCGACGAACACCCGCTCGCCGCGCTCCTCCTTCCACCACGAGGTCGTGACGAGGTCGGGGAGGCGGCGCTCGAGCGCCCGGGCGATGCCGATGACGCCGTGCCGCACGTCGAGGAACTCGTGGGTGGGGGCGATCCGGGCGAACACGTGGACACCCCGGTTGCCGCTCGTCTTGGCCCACCCGGTGAGGCCGATCTCGGCGAGCAGCTCGCGCAGGGCGTGCGCGGCCTCGACGGCGTCGGAGAAGGTGCGGCCGGGCTGCGGGTCGAGGTCGATGCGCAGCTCGTCGGGGTTGTCGTTGTCCGCGGTGCGCACCGGCCAGGGGTGGAAGGTGATGGCGTTCATCTGGACGGCCCACACGGCCGCGGCGACCTCGTCGACGACGATCTGCGCGTGCCGCCGCCCGCTGGGATAGCGGCAGCTGACCGTGCGCACCCACTCGGGCATCCCCTTCGGAGGATTCTTCTGGTAGAACTCCTCGCCGTCGATGCCCTCGGGGAAGCGCTGCAGGGTGACCGGCCGGTCGCCGATGTGGTGGATCAGCGGGTCACCGGCCGCCACGACGTACGCCGCGAGGTCGCCCTTGGTGATCCCGGCGTCGGGCCACATGACGCGGTCGGGGCTGCTGAGCCGCACCTGTCGCGGGCCGTCGGGCCCCTCGACCTCGATCACCTGGGCGTCCGCCATGACCCGACCCTACTGAGCGGCACCGACGTCCCGGGAACCAACGGCGCGCTCGTACTGTTGGCACCACCATGACGATGAAGCCCACTGACCGCGAGTACACCGTCGACCGCACCGAGGAGGAGTGGAAGGCGCAGCTCTCCCCGGACGAGTACCAGGTCCTGCGCCAGGCCGGGACCGAGCGCCCCTTCACCGGCGAGTACACCGACACCAAGACCGTCGGCGTCTACGCCTGTCGGGCCTGCGGGTCCGAGCTGTTCGCCTCCGACACCAAGTTCGAGAGCCACTGCGGGTGGCCGTCGTTCTACAGCCCTCTCGCCGGCGAGAGCGTGGAGTTCATCGAGGACCGCTCGCTGCCGGGCCGCCCCCGCGTCGAGGTCCGCTGCGCCAGCTGCGGCAGCCACCTCGGCCACGTGTTCGAGGGCGAGGGCTACGACACCCCCACCGACCAGCGCTTCTGCATCAACTCCATCAGCATGACGCTCCGCCCGGCCGACCAGGCCTGACGCCAGACGCCTGTCCTCCTCGCACTTCGTGCGACTTGAGGGCGGTTTCCGGGCGGTCTCGCGCCGGAAACCGCACAGAAGTCGCACGAGGTCGGGGGTTCAGGGGCGCCAGGCGGGGTCGCGCCCGATGAAGCCGAGCAACCGGTCCTGGGCCGGGGCGTCGTCGGGGACGGGGACCCGCGGGCCGTACTGGCCCGAGGAGCGCAGGATCTCGTCGATGGGCTGCATCCCCTGGAACATCTGCTCGCAGGTCTCGGCGTCGAGGGTGTCGTCCTGGCCGGTGGAGCGGGCCAGGTCCCACGTGTGCATGAAGACGTCGGAGACGTAGAACTGGTCGATGGCGCGGGCCAGCGGGTGGTCGCCGGTGTGCGGGTTGGAGAACGTCCGCTCGTCCGTGGCCGGGT
The DNA here is from genome assembly GCF_043099285.1 of Oryzobacter telluris. GTDB lineage: Bacteria > Actinomycetota > Actinomycetes > Actinomycetales > Dermatophilaceae > Oryzobacter > Oryzobacter telluris. Next base: position 2,399,877 of record NZ_CP170723.1, read on the forward strand.
CGTCGAGGATCCCCTGCACCTGGTCGGCGTGGCTCGCCCAGGCGCCCGCCGGGTCCTCGTCGACGGTGGGGCCGGGGGCCAGGCGGATGCCCGCCCCGCCGGCGAGGAACGCCGGGAACCACTCGACGAGGTGGCGGACGACGTCGCGCGCGGCCCAGCCGTCGACCGGCGCCGGGGCGTCCCAGTCGGTGGCGCCGCGGGTGAGCTCGGCGAAGCGTCCGGCGACGGCGCGGTGGCGCTCGGCCGGCTCGCTGGGCAGGCCGCTCACAGCTCTCCCGCCTCGAGCATCGCGTCGATGGCGGCGTACCCGTCGGTGACGCCCTTCTCCATCCCGCTGGCCAGCCAGGCGTCGCGGTCCTCGAACGAGTCGCACAGGCTCTGCGCGTGGAGCAGGGTGCGCCCGTCGCCGAGGTCCTCGAAGGTCAGCGTCTCCAGGGCGACGCCCTCCGGCTGGCCCTCCCAGGTGAAGGTCTGCACGATCCGGCCCTCGGTGACCGTGTGGAAGCAGCCGCGAAAGCTCGTCGAGAAGTCGTCGCGCCCGGCGGTGTAGCGCCACGAACCACCGTCGCGGGCGTCCCAGTAGTCGATGTCGGCGCCGATGTCGGCCGGCCCCACCCAGCGGGAGAACAGCGCGGGGTCGGTGTGCGCCCGGAACAGCTGCGCCGGGGTGGCGGCGAACTCGCGGTAGATGTGGATCATGGGCACGGTGGCGTCGGCCTCGATGCGGGCCTGCGTCCTCGTCGTCGTCATGATGCCTGTCCTTCCTTCTCGTCCTGCTGCGGCAAGGGGTCCCCGTGGGCGTCGAGCCCGGCGAGCACGGCGTCGAGGCGCTGGTAGCGCTCCTCGGCCTGGCGCCGGTACCGCTCGATCCACTTCGTCATGAGGTCGAACACCTCGGCCTCGAGGTGCACCGGGCGGCGCTGGGCCTCCCGGCTGCGGCTGACCAGGCCCGCGTCCTCGAGCACCTTGAGGTGCTTGGAGACCGCCTGGAGCGAGACCTCGTACGGCTCGGCGATGGCGTTGACCGTCGCGTCGCCGACGGCAAGGCGCGAGACGATGTCGCGCCGCGTCGGGTCCGCGAGGGCCGCGAAGACCTTCGAGAGCTGGTCGGTCATGCCGGCCTCCTGTTCAACCATGTGGTTGAGGAGAATCTAGGCCGCCGCTGACGGCGTCGTCAACCCTGCGGTTGAGGAAGCCTGCCGAGCCATCCGCCGCCCTCCCTCCCGGTCCCTGCCGCCCCTGTCGTCGAGAGGAGGCAACACGCACGGGATCGGCGCCGACCGCCTGCGTGTTGCCTCACCTCGTGGCGGTGACCGCGGCGCGCAGGCCGGCCCACGCGGTACGGGTGTCCTCGTCGTCGACGTGCGGGGCGTGCAGGTCGCGGACGTACACCGCCACGTCGGCGAGGTCCCAGCGCAGGGCGTGCGCCTCGAGGAGCGCGTCGTCGAGGGCGACGCCGGTGCCCCCCTCGTACCGGCCCCGGATGGCGGGGTCCTCCCCCACCACCCGCCACAGGTCCCGCTCGGGCGGGGCAAGGAGGACGGTGTCCCAGTCGACGAGCACGACCCCGTCGTCCGGCGTCACCATCGTGTTGCCGCGGTGCGGCTCGCCGTGGGTGAGGACGAAGCGCGTGCGGTCCGCGCCGGCGACCAGGGCGTCGTACCGGTCGAGCAGGGCCCGCACGGTGTCGGCGTGGTCGCGCACCAGCTCCCACGCGTCGGCGGCGAACGGCCCTGCGCCCCAACGGGGTCCGGGGTCGTCGAGGTGGGTGCGCAGCTCGTCGGCGAGCGGGACGGTGAGGTCGTCCTCCATCACGTCGTCGCGGCACCCCTCCATGGCGTGGAGCTCGACGAGGCGGTTGACGACCGCGTCACGGTGTGCGGCGTCCTCGTACGGGCCCCAGCCGAAGGTGTCCCCCTCGACCCCCGGGTGGAGCGCGAGGGCGAACGACTCGTGCAGCCGCAGAACGACCGAGCCGTCGTCGGAGCGGACCGGCGCCACCACCCATCGCAGGCCCGCACCGTGGAGGGACGCGGCCGTCGCGAGGGCAGCCCGCAGCCGCGCGAACGGCGCGTCGAGCGGCTCGTCGTGGTGGCGGCGGCGCGTCCTCAGGTCGTCGGCGGTCGCGAACCAGCGGCGCCCGGAGGCGTCACGGACCCACCAGTGGTGGCTGCCGAACCCGACGGGTGCGTGCATGATCCCCTCGACGTCGAGGTCCCACCCCCAGATGAGGGCGGCCGCGACCTCGGCGTCGGCGAGGTCCTCGGGAGGCGTGAACACCCCGCCACGCTAGCCACGCCAGTCGGCCTGCGACCCCCACAACCCCGCCGTGAGTGCGGAAGTGGTGGCCGGGGCGACCACTTCCGCACTCACGGGAGGGGGTGGTGGGAGCGTCAGCGCTGGCGGTGGACCAGGGTGCGGATCGGCACGCGAGGGCCGGTGTAGAAGGGCACCTCCTCGCGCACGTGGCGGCGCGCGCCCGAGGCCCGCAGCTCGCGCATCAGGTCGACGATGCGGTGCAGCTCGTCGGCCTCGAACGCGAGGATCCACTCGTAGTCGTTGAGCGCGAACGAGGCGATGGTGTTGGCCCGCACGTCGGGGTAGTCGCGCGCCATCTTCCCGTGCTCGACGAGGAGGTCGCGGCGCTCCTTGTCGTCGAGGAGGTACCACTCGTAGGACCGCACGAACGGGTAGACGCAGATGTAGTCGCGCGGCTCCTCGTCGCTCATGAAGGCCGGGATGTGGCTCTTGTTGAACTCCGCCGGGCGGTGCAGCGCGGCCACCGACCACACGGGGTCGAGGTGGTCGCCGTAGGCCGTGCGCAGGAACGCGTGGTAGGCCTCCTGCAGCGCCTCGATGGTCTCGGCGTGCCACCAGACCATGACGTCGGCGTCGGCGCGCAGGCCCGCGACGTCGTAGGTGCCGCGGACGACGACGTCCTTCTCGGCGAGGTCGGTGAACAGCTCCTCGACCTCGGTGGCCAGGGCCGCGCGGTCCTCGTCGGCGAGCGGCTCGGCGACGGCGAAGACCGACCACATCGCGTAGCGGATGGTGTCGTTGACCTCGCGGATGCGCGCGGCTCCCGGCTTGGCGGGGGCGGGACGGGTGGACTCGGTCATGAGGGCTGCTCTCCTGGGACGGTGGCGAGGGTGCTGAGGGTGGTCAGGTGATGGACGGTCGCGGCCGCGACCCGAGCGGCCGACGCGACGACGGCGGGGACCCCGACGCCGTCGTAGGCGGCGCCGGCGACCTCGAGGCCGGGGACCCGGGCGACGTCGGCCCGCACCGCGGCGACGGCGTCGACGTGGCCGACCGCGTACTGCGGCAGTCCACCGCCCCACCGCTGCACGTGCGCGTCGACGACGGAGGGGACCGCGCGGCCGAGGGCGGCTGCGACGTCGGCGACGGCGAGGGCCACGAGGTCGGCGTCGTCGCGCTGGAGCACGGCCTCCTCCCGGGCGCGGCCCAGCGAGGCGCGCAGGTGCACGAGGTCGGGATCGAGGGCGCCGGTCCAGGCCCACTTGCGGAAGCTGAACGTGGCCGCCTTGATGGCGCGGCCCTCCACCGGCGGGACGAGGAAGCCGGAGCCTTCCACCTCGGCGAGGTCGGCCCGCGGCACGGCGAGGGTGACGACGGCGGTGGAGGCGGTCTCGATGCCGGCGAGGCGTTCGGCGGCGATGGGCGCGTGGTCGGCGAGGAGTCGGGACGCCGGCGCGGGCGGCACACAGAGGACGACGGAGTCGGCCTCGACCGTCTCCGGTGACGCGGCCGACCCGACGACGAGGCGCCATCCGCTCGTGGTGCGCTCCAGCGCCCGGACGACGACGCCGGTGCGCAGGTCGGCGCCCAGGTCCCGAAGGGCGTCGGCCAGGAGCTCGGGCAGGCGACCGACCCCGCCGACGATGCCGGCGAAGGGGGGCCGGCCGTCGGCCGTGGACGGCGCGGACGTGGGGGCCAGCAGGCTCTCGCCGCGGGTCGCGCGGTCCCAGAGGACGGGCATCGTGGCGCGTAGCGAGAGTCGCTCGGCGTGGCCCGCGTAGACGCCACCGAGCAGGGGCTCGACCAGGCGGTCGACGACGGCAGACCCGAGCCGGACCGCCACGTACTCGCCGACGGACACGTCGTCCTCGAGAACGTCTGTCGGCCAGGGCTGTTCGTGACGCAGCCGGTCGACCTCGCCGTCGGTGAGGACGCCGCGGGCGCCGTCGGGGTCGGTGGGGACGCCCATGAGCGTGGCCCTGGGCAAGGGGTGGAGCGACCCGCGGGACCAGATGGAGGCCGAGGTCGTGGCGGGGGTCGTGAGGTCGGCCCCGCCCCCGACGCGCTCCACGAGGTCGACGGCCTCGGGGCGCACGGCGAGCAGCGACTCGGCGCCGACGTCGACGCGATGGCCGGCCACGTCCTCGAGCCGGAGCTTCCCGCCCAGGCGGTCACTGCCCTCGAGCACCGTCACGCGGGCTGACGGTGCGGCATCGAGAACGCCCAGCGCGGTCGCGAGTCCGGCGACACCACCCCCGACGATCACGACGTGGGCGCCGGTGGGGACGGCCGGTGGCGGCATGCGCCCAGTCTCTCAGGGGCAGGCACGACCGGCCGACGCGACCCCTGCGTGACCGCGGCCTGACGTCCTCGTGACCGGGGAGACCGGTCCGTGACCGCCGTGACCCACCTGGTCCGCACTCGTGACCACATCGAGACCCGTCACCGGGAACCGAACCACGAGGCTGGGCGCCCCAGACGCAGCACACCACCCGGATCGACGAAGGAGTCACCCATGAGCACACCGGCCCGCCCCGCCCGACGCCGCGCCACCGCGACCGCCGGCCTCCTCCTCGTCGCCGGCCTGACGGTCGCCGGCTGCGGTGCCGGTGGAGGCGCCGGCGACTCCGGTGCCGCGTCGGGAGCCTCCGTCTCCGACGAGATGGCGCCCCAGTCCGGACGCGGGGTCGTCCAGGGCGGCGCGGTCGCTCCCGACGCGGCCACCGCCGACGGCTCGAAGGAGGCCCCGGCGGCGGGCACCGGCACCCCCACCGTCGACTTCGCCGCCTCCGCCCAGAAGCTGGCCCGCCGCGCGAACATCGCCCTCACCGTCGACGACGTCGACGTGGCCGCCGCCAAGGTCCGCGCCGTCGCCGCCTCCGAGAAGGGGCTCGTCCTCGCCGAGTCGATCTCCAGCGAGCCCGACGACGTCGCCACCGGCGGCTTCAGCACCATCACGATCTCCGTCCCCACCACCCGCCTCGACGCCGCGCTCGACCGCACCGCCGAGATCGGGAAGGTCCACTCCCGCAACACCTCCACCGACGACGTCACCGCCCAGTACGTCGACACCGCCTCGCGCGTGGAGACGATGGAGTCCAGCGTCGAGCGGGTGCGGGCCCTGATGAGCAAGGCGACCCGCCTCGCCGACATCGTCAGCCTGGAGTCCGAGCTCTCCCGCCGCCAGGCCGACCTCGAGGCCGTGAAGTCCCAGCTCGCCGCCCTCGACGGCCAGGTCTCGATGGCGCCGATCGAGGTCCGGCTCAGCACCGACGAGAAGGTGCTCGAGGTGACCGAGCCCGACACCGGCTTCCTCGCCGGGCTGGCCGCCGGCTGGGACGCGTTCACCGGCTCGGTGACCGTGCTGCTCACCGTGCTCGGCGCCCTGCTCCCCTTCGCCTTCGCGCTCGCACTCGTCCTGGTCCCGCTGGTGGTCTGGATGCGGCGCCGCGGCCCGCGCCCCTCGACCGTCACCCCGCCGATGGCGCCGGCTCCCCCGGTCGCCTGACCGGATCGGCGCGGCGGACCCTCGGGCCCGTCGCGCCGCTCAGCCCGTCGCGGTCACGCCGGCGTCGTCGCGGAGGATCTGCTCCCGGAGGATGTCGGCGTGGCCGCCGTGCTGCGCCAACTCGCGCAGGACGTGCAGCAGGACCCAGCGCAGCGGGAGCGGGCCCCGGCGGTTGCCCGGGAGCAGGTCGTCGAGCGACAGGTCCTCGATGGCGGCCCGCGACTGGGCGCACACCGCCTCGTGCCGGGCGAGGACCGAGGCGACGGTGTCGTCGTCGGTGAGGACGAAGGACTCGTCCGGCGTCGCCACGATGCCGATCTCGGCGCGGGTGCGGCCCGTGACGGCCTCGTCGAACCACACCTGCTCGACGAAGGTGGCGTGCGTGAGCAGGCCCAGCAGGGTGGTGCGGGACGGCACGAGGGAGCGGCGGGCCTGCTCGTCGGTGAGCCCCTCGAGGCTGTCGCGCAGGCCCTGGCGGTGCTCGTCGACGAACGCGAGGAGCTGCTCGCGCTCGGACCCGGCGATGACGGCGGGGTCCATCGGAGAAGGCACCATGCCGCGAACGCTAGCGCCCCCCTCGGACGTGGCCGCACCCCCACCACCACGCGTTCCGCCCCGTCGGAAAGGTCCCTGTTCGGGCGACTGGGCCTCTTCGCTGGCGACCGATGTGGACAGGTGGCAGGAAGCGGACACCAGACGGGTGGGCCCCGTCCATCGGAGGACGTCGGGTCCGCCTCGGGACTGATCCCGGCACCGACCGTCGCCGGTCACAGTGGGCGCATGGGCATCGACGCGGTCATCGACCACCTCGTGGGCCTCGGCGACGTCGTCGTGCAACGGCCCGGCCCCGGCGACGGGACACCCGAGATCGCCTGGGGCGACGTCTTCGTCTACTACTCCCCCGACGGCACCGTCCCCGCTGCACAGCCCTTCGCGACCGTCGTGACCAAGGACTACCCGGGCGAGCCCTCGGCCGGCCTCGACCGTCCCGGCGCCTTCCGGGTCAACGTCCACGCCGGCACCGAGGAGTTCGAGCGGCGCACCGGCCGCTCCCCCAAGGACGCCGACGCCGACGGCCACGACCCCGGCACTCCCGACGTCATCCACCCCCACCCGGTGTACGCCCCGTACGGGTGGCTCGCCGTCGTCGACCCGGGACCGGCAACGGAGGACGACCTGCGCGACCTCCTCACCGGAGCGCACGCGATGGCGCGCGCCCGCTGGGAGCGCCGCGCCACGACCTAGCGGGCGGAGACCTCGTGGACGAGCTCGACGACGCGGGTGAGGACGTCGGGGTCGGTGTCGGGCAGCACCCCGTGGCCGAGGTTGAACACGTGCCCCGGCGCAGCGCGTCCCTCCTCGACGATCTCTCGGACCCGGCGCTCCAGCGCCTCCCACGGCGCGAACAGCAGCGCGGGGTCGAGGTTGCCCTGCAGCGGCCACCGCCCGCCCGTGCGCTCGAGGGCGTCGGTGAGCGAGACCCGGTAGTCCACGCCCACGACGTCGGCGCCCGCCTCGCCCATCAGGGTGAGCAGCTCACCGGTGCCGACGCCGAAGTGGATGCGCGGGACGTCGAGATCGGCCACCGCCGCGAGCGCCGCGGCCGAGTGCTGCTGCACGTGGCGCACGTAGTCGGCCCGGCTGAGGAAGCCGGCCCACGAGTCGAACAGCTGCACGGCCGACGCGCCGTTCTCGGCCTGCACGCGCAGGAACGCCCCGGAGATGCGCGCGAGCCGCTCGCACAGGTCGTGCCAGAGCTGCGGGTCGCCGTGCATCAGCGCCTTGGTGTGCTCGTGGTTCTTCGACGGGCCGCCCTCGACGAGGTAGCTGGCCAAGGTGAACGGCGCCCCGGCGAACCCGATGAGCGGCGTGGCCCCGAGCTCGGCGACGAGGAGGCGCACCGACTCCGCGATGTCGGGGACGTCCTCCGGCACGAGGTCGCGCAGCCGCTCGAGGTCGGCACGCGTCCGCACCGGCTCGGCCACCACGGGACCCACGCCCGGGACGATGTCGAGGTCGATCCCGACGGCGGCCAGCGGGACCACGATGTCGGAGAAGAAGATCGCCGCGTCCACGCCGTGGCGCCGTACCGGCTGGAGGGTGATCTCGGTGACGAGGTCGGGGCGACGGCACGACTCGAGCATCCCCACGCCCTCACGCAGCGCGCGGTACTCGGGCAGCGAGCGGCCGGCCTGGCGCATGAACCACACGGGGGTGTGCGGCACGTCGAGGCCGCGGGCGGCGCGGACCAGCGGCGAGTCGGCGGGCGACGCCGAAGCCGTCGGGGCCGTGGTGGGAGCGGTGGCCGAAGGGGTCGTCACGGTGAGCCATCCTCCCATCCGGTGCGGCGCCCTCCGACAACCCTCGACGTCACAGGGCGATGACGCAGGCGCCGCCGATGGCGAGCAGCACCCCCACCTGCTGCACCCGCCGCAGCCGTTCGCCGATGACGACCCGGGCCAGCACCGTCGTGACCACGGGGTACAGCGACCCGAGCACCGAGGCCACGCTCACCTGCCCGCGCGACGACGCGATGCCGAAGAGGAAGTTCGCGCCGAGGTCGCCGCAGCCGATGACGAGCAGCCCCGGCACCTCGCGTGGCCTCACGCCCCCGACGTTGCGCAGCACCAGGGCCACCACGAGGAGGATCGACACCGACGTGATCCGCATCCCCCACAGGGTGAGCAGGGCCGAGTCGCGGGCGCCCCGGTCCAGGCAGAACAGCGCGAGCCCGAACGCCACCGCCGCGACCGACGCGAGCACCACCGGCCGCACGCTGACGTCACCGCTCAGCTCGGGACCGCTGGCCAGGGTCACCCCGATGATCGCCACGACCATCCCGACCCACGCCCAGGGCGACGGCGTCTCGCCGCTGGCCACCCCGAGCACCACCGGCACGACCACGCCCAGGGCCGCGATCGGCGCGACGACGCCCATGGTCCCGGAGGACAGCGCCGAGTAGAAGCAGATCAGGCCGACCATCCCCGACAGCCCCGCCGCCACCGACCACCACGGCCAGCCCTCGAACGTCACCGTGTCCCAGCGCACCGCGACGATGCTCGACACGACGAGCAGGGCCAGCCCCTGAGTCCAGCCGACGACCGCCACCGCGGGGCGCCGACGGGATGCCAGGCCTGCGAAGAAGTCGGACGTCCCCCACACCAGGGACGACGCGAGCGCGAGGAGGCTGACCACCGCCGCAGGCTATCGAGCGGCGTTCCGACGCCCCTGAGGCGTCCGGCGCGGCACCGTGCCGCCGCGGCCCCCACCGCTTACATTGCTGGGGTGTCAAGCCGCACCGTGACGGGCCGGGAGTCCCCCGAGTTCACTCGCGCACTCGAAGACCTCCACCGGGTTCGTCTGCGCCCCGAGATCCGCCTCACCGAGGTCCCGGCGCCCCAGCGCATCGCGCCGTACGCCGTCGCGCTCACGGCCGACGTCGTCGACCCCCGCGACACCGACGACGACCTCGCCTCCGGGCGCTTCGTCCTCCTGCACGACCCGTCGGCCCCCGAGCCGTGGGGCGGCCAGTGGCGTGCGGTGACCTTCGCGCGGGCCGAGCTCGAGCCCGAGCTCGCCACCGACCCGATGCTCGGTGAGGTCGGCTGGAGCTGGCTCACCGATGCTCTCGCGACCCGCGGCGTCTCCTACCTCGCCGAGGCCGGTACCGTCACCCGCGTGGTGTCCCAGAGCTTCGCCGGCCTCGCCGACCGTCCTGCCAGTGTCGAGATGGAGGTGCGCGCCTCGTGGACCCCTCTCGGACCCGAGGTCGGTGAGCACCTCCTCGCGTGGTCGGACCTGTTGTGCACGATCGCCGGGCTGCCCCCGCTCCCCGAGGGCGTCGTCGCCCTGCCCGGACCCCGCCGCTGAATGAGCGACGACACCACGACCCCCGCGCCCGAGGAGCAGTCCGGCCCACCCCCCGTTCCCCTCGACGAGCCCGCTGACGGCGTCCCCCACGTCGTCGAGGACGAGCGCGAGCTCGCCCGGGCGGCCGCCGCCATCGCCGCGGGCTCGGGACCGGTCGCCATCGACGCCGAGCGCGCCTCCGGGTACCGGTACGGCCAGCGTGCCTACCTGGTGCAGGTGCGCCGTGAGGGCGCCGGGACCTGGCTCATCGACCCCATCGCCTGCCCTGACCTCTCGCCCCTCGACGACGCGATCGGGGCGGCCGAGTGGCTGCTCCACGCCGCCACCCAGGACCTCGCCTGCCTCGCCGAGGTGGGGCTGCGCCCGCGCCAGCTGTTCGACACCGAGCTCGCCGGCCGCATCCTCGGGCTGCCGCGCGTCGGCCTGGCCGCCGTCGTCGAGCACTACCTCGGGCTGGGCCTGGCCAAGGAGCACTCGGCGGTCGACTGGTCCACGCGCCCGCTGCCCGAGCCGTGGCTGCGCTACGCGGCGCTGGACGTCGAGGTCCTCGACGAGCTGCGCAACCTCATGGGCGTCGACCTCGCCGCCCAGGGCAAGGACGAGTGGGCCCGCCAGGAGTTCGCGGCGCTGCTCACCTGGGCCCCCACCGAGCGGGTCGACCCGTGGCGGCGCACCTCCGGCATCAACACGCTGCGCTCGCGGCGGGCCGTCGCCATCGTCCGCGAGCTCTGGTACGTCCGCGACGACATCGCCCGCGACCGCGACACCTCCGTCGGCCGGGTGCTGCCCGACGCCGCGCTCGTCGAGATCGCCAAGGCCGTCCCGCGCACCGTCGCCGACCTGCCGCGCGGCCACCGCGCCATCGCCCGCTACGGGCGCCAGTGGGTCGACGCCGTGGCCCGGACCCTCGAGATCCCCGAGGACGACCTGCCGCCGCGCACGCTGCCGTCCGACGGGCCGCCGCCCCCCCGCGTCTGGGCCGAGAAGAACCCCGTGGCCGCCGACCGGCTCGGGGCGACGCGCGCGGCCCTGACCACCTTCGCCGAGGAGCACGTCATCCCGGTGGAGAACGTCTGCTCCCCCGACCCGCTGCGCCGTGTCGTCTGGCAGCCGCCGTCGGAGCACGACGAGGCCGCGTTCACCCGGGCGCTGCTCGACCAGGGCGTGCGCCCCTGGCAGGCCGGCATCCTCGCGCCGATGCTCGTCGAGGCGTTCGCGCAGTTCCCCGACGCCTGACCCGGTCGGCCCGCATCCACCGGGGCGTCGTTGACATGCAAGCAGGCACTTGCCTATCGTCACCGGCATGGATGACGCCGCGGACCTGACCTTCCGGGCCCTCGCCGACCCCACGAGGCGGGCCCTGCTCGACGTGCTCGTCGAGCGCGACGGGCAGACGCTCTTCGAGCTGTGCACCCGGATGACGGGGCTCGGCATCACCTCGAGCCGCCAGGCCGTCACCCAGCACCTGGCGGTGCTCGAGGAGGCCGGGCTGGTCCGCGTCCGGCGGGAGGGGCGCTACCGCCTCCACGACCTCGACACCACCCCCCTGGACCCGGTGCGCCGGCGCTGGCTCCGACCCGATGAGAGGACCGACCCATGAGGATCACCCGCACGAGCGTGTTCGTCGACGACCAGGCGAAGGCCCACGACTTCTACACCGGCCTCCTCGGGTTCGAGGTGCGCCATGACATCCCCCTCGGGCAGTTCCGCTGGCTGACCCTCGTCAGCTCCGAGGACCCGGACGGACCCGAGCTCGTCCTCGAGCCCGACGAGCACCCCGCCGCCCGCGCCTACACCGAGGCCCTCATGGCCGACGGCATCCCCACGACGTCGTTCACCGTCGCCGACGTCGAGGCCGAGCACGCGCGGCTCACCGCGCTCGGCGTGGTGTTCACCCAGCCGCCCGTACCCACCGGCCCGGTCGTCACGGCCGTGCTCGACGACACCTGCGGCAACCTCGTCCAGCTCGTCTCCGCCCAGCCGACCTGACCGGGCGGACCCCGGCGGTGACGGTCGTCACCCCGGCCACCGTCGACGACTAAGCGCTTGCTTAGTAGCATCGGCGGCAGGCCCGGGCGAACCGGGCCGACCCCCGAACCCCCACCAGGGAGGCCACCCGTGCCACGCGTGCTCCAGGAGGTCGTCTTCGTCGACGGCGTCCGCACCCCCTTCGGCAAGGCGGGCGAGAAGGGCATGTACGCCCAGACCCGCGCCGACGACCTCGTCATCAAGTGCATCCGCGAGCTCCTGCGCCGCCACCCCGAGCTGCCGAAGGAGCGCGTCGAGGAGGTCGCCGTCGCCGCGACGACGCAGATCGGCGACCAGGGCCTGACCCTCGGCCGGCTCGCCGCCCTGCTGTCCGGCCTGCCCAAGAGCACCCCCGGCTACAGCGTCGACCGCATGTGCGCCGGCGCGATGACGGCCGTCACCAACGTCGCGTCCTCGATCGGCGTCGGTGCCATCGACATCGCCGTCGCGGGCGGTGTCGAGCACATGGGCCGCCACCCGATGGGCGAGGGCGTCGACCCCAACCCGCGGATCGTCGCCGAGCGCCTCGTCGACGAGTCGGCCCTCGTCATGGGCCAGACGGCCGAGAACCTCCACGACCGCTTCCCCGAGCTGACCAAGGCGCGCTGCGACGCGTTCGCCGTCGCCAGCCAGCGCAAGCTCGCCGCCGCCTACGAGGCCGGCAAGGTCCAGCCCGACCTCGTCGAGGTCGCCACGCGCCACGCCGAGAAGGGCTGGGGTCTGGCCACCGTCGACGAGCCGCCGCGCCCGGGCACCACGCTCGAGGAGCTCGCCGCCCTCAAGACCCCGTTCCGCCCGCACGGCAACGTCACCGCCGGCAACGCCGCGGGCCTCAACGACGGCGCCACCGCCTGCATCCTCGCCAGCGAGGCCGCGGCGACCGAGCTCGGCCTGCCGGTCCGGATGCGCCTGGTCTCCTACGCCTTCGTCGGCGTCGAGCCCGAGGTCATGGGCATCGGCCCGGTGCCCGCCACCGAGAAGGCGCTGGCCAAGGCCGGCCTGACCATCGAGGACATCGGCCTGTTCGAGCTCAACGAGGCCTTCGCCGTCCAGGTGCTCGCCTTCCTCGACCACTTCGGCATCGCCGACGACGACGCGCGGGTCAACCCCTGGGGCGGCGCCATCGCCACCGGGCACCCCCTCGCGTCCTCGGGCGTGCGCCTGATGACGCAGCTCGCGCGCCACTTCGAGGAGCACCCCGAGGTGCGCTACGGCGTCACCGCGATGTGCATCGGCATCGGGATGGGCGGCAGCGTCATCTGGGAGAACCCGCACCACGCCGCGTACGGCACCGACGGCACGGAGGCCTGAGCCATGACCACCACCACCGAGTCCCCCACGCTGCCCGCCGAGGTCGTCACCCGCACACCCGTGCAGGACGTCGCCCTCCCGGGCAGTGTCGGCACCCTCGCCCTCATCACGCTCGACAACGGGCGCGACCACACCCGCCCGAACACCTTCGGCCCCGAGGGCATCGCCGGACTCCAGGCCGCCCTCGACACCCTGAGGGCGCGCGCCGAGTCTGGCGAGATCGTCGCCGTCGGCGTCACCGGCAAGCCGTTCGTCTTCGCGGTCGGCGCCGACCTGTCGGGCATCCCGTACGTCACCCGCCGCGAGCAGGCCCTCGAGATCGCGCAGGCCGGCCACCGCGCCTTCGCCACCCTCATGGACCTGCCCGTCCCGACGTTCGCGTTCGTCAACGGCGCGGCGATGGGCGGCGGGGTCGAGCTCGCGCTCTCGGCCGACTACCGCACGGTGTCGGCCGGCATCCCGGCGTTCGCGCTGCCGGAGACCTTCCTCGGGCTGCTCCCCGGCTGGGGCGGGTGCTGGCTGCTGCCGAACCTCGTCGGCCCGGCCAACGCGCTGAAGGTCGTCATCGAGAACCCGTTGTCGCAGAACCGGATGCTCAAGGCCAAGGAGGTCGTGGGTCTCGGGATCGGCGACGTCCTCCTCGAGCCGGCCGACTTCCTCGAGGACTCGCTGCGCTGGGCGGCGGGCGTCGTCAGCGGCGCCGTCACGGTGCAGCGCGCCGAGGTCGACCGCGACGAGGCCACCTGGGAGGCGGCGTGCGACGCCGGCCGCAAGGTCGTCCTCGCGAAGACCGCCGGCCGCGCCCCCGGTGCGCTGCGGGCCGTCGAGCTGGTCCGTGCCGCGCGCACGGCCGGCCGTGACGAGGCCTTCGCCGCCGAGGACGAGGCGCTCGGCGACCTCATCATGACCGATGAGCTGCGGGCCGGGCTCTACGCCTTCGACCTCGTGCAGAAGCGGGCCAAGCGCCCCGCCGGTGCCCCGGACAAGGCGCTGGCCCGCCCGGTCACCAAGGTCGGCATCGTCGGCGCCGGCCTGATGGCGAGCCAGCTGGCGCTGCTCTTCGTCCAGCGGCTCGGCGTCCCCGTGGTGCTCACCGACCTCGACGAAGAGCGCGTCGCCAAGGGTGTGGCGTGGGTGCACGAGCAGGTCGACGGCCTGCTCGCCAAGCGCCGCGTCTCCCCCGACAAGGCCTCCTTCCTCAAGCGCCTCGTCACCGGCTCGACCTCGAAGGAGGGGTTCGCCGACGCCGCGGTCGTCATCGAGGCGGTGTTCGAGGAGCTCGCGGTGAAGCAGCAGGTGTTCGCCGAGGTCGAGGCCGTGGTCTCGCCCGAGTGCGTGCTGATGACCAACACCTCGTCGCTGTCGATCACCGAGATGGCGAGCGGGCTGGCCCACCCCGAGCGGGTCGTCGGCTTCCACTTCTTCAACCCGGTCGCCGTCATGCCGCTCGTCGAGGTCATCCCCGGCGCGGCCACCGACGAGGCGACGCTCGCCACCGCGTTCGCCACGGCGAAGACGCTGCGCAAGACGGCGATCCGCGCCAAGGACTCGGCCTCGTTCATCGTCAACCGGCTCCTGGGCCGCTTCATGGGCGAGTTCTCGCGCATCGTCGACGAGGGCACGCCCGTGGCCACGGTCGACAGGGCGGTGGCCGGCATCGCGCCGATGCCGCCGTTCGTCCTCCTCGGCCTCGTCGGCCCGGCGATCGCCCTGCACAACAGCGAGACCCTGCACCGCGCGTTCGGCGACCGCTTCCACGTCTCCCCCGCGCTGCGTCGCCTGGTCGAGGCCGGCAAGCGCGGGTACTACCGGATGGAGGACGGCCGCCCCGTCCCCGACCCGGAGGTCGAGGCGCTGGCCGAGACGCCCGAGCACCCGGTCGAGCTCACCGTGGACCAGGCGCGCGAGCGCATCCTCGGCGTCCTGGCCGAGGAGGTCGGGCTGATGCTGTCCGAGGGCGTCGTCGAGGCGCCGATGGACATCGACCTCGCGATGATCACGGGCGCGGGCTTCCAGTTCTGGAACGGCGGCCTCATCCCGCTGCTCGACCGCGAGGGCGTCTCCGAGCGGGTGCTCGGCCGCCGCATCCTCCCCGCCGGCGTGGCGAGCGTCCCCGCCTGACGCCACCCGGGGCGCTCCCGGCTCCGGCCGGGGCTGCACTTCAGTACGGCAACACGCCGAGGATCACTCCAGATCCTCGGCGTGTTGCCGTCCTCAAGGGCGTGCAGGGCGGTCGCGGCACCGTCGGGGCACGGCGTCTCGAAGGGGACGTGACCCCTCACCTGCGCGTTCTCACCGACCGAACTCCGCGGGACACGAAAAGTCTCGATATCTCACAGGTGATATACGCTTGACGGGTGACGACCACCTCCGACACGTACCTGACCCGCATCGGCACGCTCATCCGTGACGCCCGCCGGCACCAGGGCCTCACCCAGAGCGAGCTCGCCGACCTGCTCGGCACCAGCCAGAGCGCCGTGGCGCGCATCGAGCAGGGCAAGCAGAACCTCTCCCTCGAGATGCTGGCCCGCGTCGGCGAGAAGCTCGACAGCGAGTTCGTCTCCCTCGGCCACAGCGGCCCGCAGCACCTGCGGATCGTCGGCGGGCGTAAGCTCTCCGGCTCGATCCCGGTCAAGACGAGCAAGAACGCCGCCGTCGCCCTCCTGTGCGCGAGCCTGCTGAACAAGGGCAAGACCACCCTGCGCAGCCTGGCCCGCATCGAGGAGGTCAACCGGATCATCGAGGTCCTCACCTCGATCGGCGTCCGCGTGCGCTGGCTCCCCGACAGCAACGACCTCGAGATCATCCCCCCGGCCCAGCTCGACCTCGCGAGCATCGACGTCGACGCCGCCCGCCGCACGCGCACCGTCATCATGTTCTTCGGTCCGCTGCTCCACGACCTCGACCGCTTCCAGCTGCCCTACGCCGGTGGCTGCGACCTCGGCACGCGCACGATCGAGCCGCACCTGTCGGCGCTGCGCCCCTTCGGCCTCGACGTCCAGGCCACGCACGGCTTCTACGAGGCCGAGGTCGACCCGACCCGCTCGCCGCAGCGCGCCATCGTCCTCACCGAGCGCGGCGACACCGTCACCGAGAACGTCCTCATGGCCGCCGCGCGCAACCCCGGCACCACGGTCATCCGCAACGCCTCCCCCAACTACATGGTCCAGGACCTCTGCTTCTTCCTGCAGGGCCTCGGCGTGAAGATCGAGGGCATCGGCACGACGATCCTCACCGTCACCGGCGTCGAGCACGTCGACGTCGACATCGAGTACTACCCCTCCGAGGACCCGATCGAGGCGATGAGCCTCATCGCCGCCGCGGTCGTCACCGAGTCGACGATCACCATCGAGCGGGTGCCGATCGAGTTCCTCGAGATCGAGCTCGCGACCCTGGGCGAGATGGGCCTGAAGTACGACCTCACCGAGGAGTACCTCGCCAAGAACGGCTACACCCGCCTCGTCGACCTGACGATCCACCCGAGCCCGCTCAAGGCCCCGGTCGACAAGATCGCGCCGATGCCGTTCCCCGGCCTCAACATCGACAACCTGCCGTTCTTCGCGCTCATCGCCGCGTGCGCCGAGGGCACGACGATGATCCACGACTGGGTCTACGAGAACCGCGCGATCTACCTCACCGAGCTGACCAAGATCGGCGGGCAGGTCCAGCTCCTCGACCCGCACCGCGTCATGATCACCGGCCCCACGCCAAAGTGGCGTGCGGCCGAGGTCATGTGCCCGCCGGCGCTGCGTCCCGGCGTCGTCGTCCTCCTGGCGATGCTCGCGGCGCCCGGCACCTCGGTGCTGCGCAACGTCTACGTCATCAACCGCGGCTACGAGGACCTCGCCGAGCGCCTGAACGCCCTCGGCGCGACGATCGAGACCTTCCGCGACATCTGAGGACGGCGCCCGTGGGTGAGGTCGAGCGGCCGCTCGTCGGCCAGGTCGTCACGGTCTTCCGCAACCGGCTCCGGCCGGAGGCGGAGGACGCGTACCGCACCGAGCTCGAGGTGGTCGCCGACCTCGCGCGCTCGATGCCGGGCTTCGTCGAGACCAAGACCTTCGTCGCCGATGACGGGGAGCGCGCGACCATCGTGACGTTCGCCGACCCGGACTCGCACCGCGGGTGGCGCGACCACCCGCGGCACCGCGAGGCCCAGCGTCACGGCATCAGCGACTACTACGCCGAGTACTCGATCGCCGTGGGCGAGACGACCTACGCCAGCGCGTTCGTGCGGCCCGCGGCCCACCCGGAGGCCTGACCGCCGGGTCTGGCGTGTCCCCACTGCGAGGGCGCACACTCTCGTCATGGTGGACCTCGTGCCCTTCCCGCGCACCGGCGTCGTCCGTGACGCCCGGGGTGGCGGGCGCGCGCTGCGGGTCTCATGGCACCACGACGAGGGGCTCGTCGTCCTCTCGGTGTGGCGCGGACCGACCTGCGTGGCGACGACCCGCGTGGGGGCCGAGGACGTGCCGGACCTCGTCGAGGTGCTGGTCTCCGGTCTGGGTCAGGGGTATGCGGCCGCGGCGCCGACCGGGTCGGTGGAGCCGCCGGCGGGGCACGCCGACATCGGCGCCGACGCCGGATGACGGTGCGCCAGAAGGTGGTCGGCTAGCCCGTCGCGTCGAGGACGCGTCGCTCGTCGACGTCGGTGAGGCCGGCCCGTCGCTCGTCGCCCTCGGGGCGTGACTCCTCGAAGGCCAGGGCGTCGGTCAGGGTCTCGCGCAACGGCCTGAGGACGAGGCCCGCCTCCCGCGCGCGCGTCGTGTCGAGCGTGGCGAACCCGCGCCACT
Source organism: Oryzobacter telluris (assembly GCF_043099285.1). Taxonomy (GTDB): domain Bacteria; phylum Actinomycetota; class Actinomycetes; order Actinomycetales; family Dermatophilaceae; genus Oryzobacter; species Oryzobacter telluris. Next base: position 2,417,646 of record NZ_CP170723.1, read on the forward strand.
CGGGGTCGGAGATCCACAGCGGCAGGGACGCCGGCCCCATCCAGTTGTCGATCCCGAGCTCGGTGAGCCGGTCGAGGGGCACGGGTCGGGGCGTGGCGCCGGACCCGCCGACCTCGGCGGCGAGGGCGAGGACGTCACCGAGGCGCGTCGTGGCACCGGTGGCGTTGAAGACGCCGCCGGTGCGGTCCTCGACGAGCGTCACGACCCACGCCGCGAGGTCGCGGACGTCGACCATCGCGGTCGGGAAGTCGGGATCGTCGGGGACGACGACCTCGTCGGCCACGGGGTGCGCGAACCGCCACGGCCAGTAGCCCGTGCGCCCCGACCAGTCACCCGGGCCGCCGATGAGCCCGGACCGGATGACCGTGGCGGTCGCCCCCGAGCCGAGCACCGCTGTCTCGCAGGCGACCTTGGCCTCGCCGTAGGTCTCCATGTCCTCCATGACGTCGCCGTCGAGGGGCGCGCGCTGGGGCGAGTCCTCGTCCTGCTCGAGCGCGTCGAACGCGGCGTAGACGTTGCCCGTCGAGACGAACACGTAGTGCGCGGTGCGCAGGTCGCGCACCGCGCGCCGGACCTGGCCTGGCTGGCGCGAGACGTCGACGACGGCGTCCCAGTCGGCGCCGGAGACGGGCGCGAGGCCGTCGTCCTCGTCGCGGTCGGCCCGCACGAAGGTGGCACCGTCAGGAGCGGGTGCGCTCCCCCGCGCCAGGCAGGTCACGTCGTGGCCGCGCCGCAGCGCCTCCCGCGCGACCGTCCGACCGAGCCACGCCGTCCCACCGAGCACGAGGATCTTCATGGCTCCACCCAACCGCGGTGTGCCCCAGCGGGTCCAGCGTGTTCGCGCTCAGCCGACCCGAGGGGCGTCCCGGGTCGGTCAGTAGCCGGGGAAGACGCGGCGCAGGTCGTCGAGGTCGAGGTCACCCGACACCGCCACGTCGTCGGGGGTGTGCGCCTCGGTGAGGCGGCCGGAGAGCAGGCGCGCCACGGCATCCGGCGAACCCTCGAAGCGGGCGTTCGCCTCGGTGCCGCCGGGCACCAGCGCCACCGTGCCGTCGATCGAGAGGTCGTGGTCCAGGGAGGCGAGGTCGACGAGCGCCGGCTGCGCCACCTGGTCGGACCTGGCCGTGAACCCGAGCATCCACCCGAGGCCGTCGGCGAGGTGGTCGACGAGCAGCAGGGCGGTCGCCTCGTCGATGGCGGCGTCCTCGTCGAGCGCGACGCGCACGTCCCAGGAGTGCTGGGCGGCCTCGTTGAGCCGCATGCCGAGGTAGGTCCCGAGCGGCAAGGGCTCGGGCAGGAACCCGAGGTCGACGCGGGCGTTCTCGAGCTGCTGGGGGGTCAGCGACTCCACCGTCTCGACGAGCGCGGCGTCGGAGACGAGGAAGCCGTCGGCCTGCTCGCGCGGGGACAGCGCGTTCCAGCGGTCCCAGACGCTCTGGTTGAAGCCGTCGGGCGCCTTCTCGCCGGCGAGCGCCGCCCGCACCGTCTCCGACCCGATCTCGGCACCGCTGCCGAGGTGCGAGAGCACCTGCGCCACCGGCCACTCGGACGCGCCCGACGGGAGCGCGAGCTGCTCGTCGGTGAGACCGCGCACGACCGCGGTCAGCTCGTCGTGGGTGGACCGCAGGGCGGCGATGCTGGCATCAGGGGTGGGGGTCATGGGGGTCGCAACCCGGCGCCCGCCCGCGATGTTCCCGACGGCACGTGGCGATCCCGAGCCCCAACACGTCGCAGGACACGCCGACAACCGAACCCCGGGTCGGCGTGTCCTGCGACCGATGACTCAGGCGGGGCGGCGGGCGAGGACGAAGGCCTGGGGCTCTTGCTCGCGCCCGACGGCCCGGCGCACCAGCCGCGCCTCCTTGACGAACCCGGCTGCCGCGAAGGCGTCGAGCATCGCCTTGATGCCCCGCTCGTGCCGCACGAGCACCACGTCGTGGCCGCGCTCGCGCAGCCGGGCGCCGACGTCGGACGGCCCGTCGCCCACCTGGAACCCCGTGAGCACCGCACCCCCCGGCCGCACGACGCGGAACGCCTCATCCAGCGCCCCGGGCAGCTCGTCCGCCGTGAGGTGGATCAGCGAGTACCAGAGCAGGACACCGTCGAACGCGGCGTCCTCGAACGGCAGGTCCGTGAGGCTGCCCTCGCGCACGTCGAGGTCGGGGTGGTCGCGCCGCGCCATCGCGAGCATGCCCGGCGACAGGTCGACGCCGCTCACCGCGAACCCGCGGTCGGCGACGTAGCGCGCCATCCGCCCGGTCCCGCACCCGGCGTCGAGGACGTGCGCACCCCCGGCCTCGCGCACGAGGCGCAGGAAGTGGTCGAGCATCGCGAGGTCGACCGCGGCCTCCGGCTCGGTCGTCGGGAAGGTCGCCGCGTAGTCCTGCGCCATCGCGTCGTACGCCGCCCGGACCTCGGGCCCCGAGTCACCCACGAGCGGGCTCAGGCGAGGCGGGTGCGCAGGGTGGAGGCGACGGCCTCCGGGGTGAGGTCGACGGAGTCCAGCACGTGGCCGCGCGACCCGTGGTCGAGGAAGCGCTTCGGCAGCCCGAACGCGTCGACGGGGACGTCCGAGCCGGAGTCGCGCAGCGCGAGCGCCACCTGCGACCCGATGCCGCCGACCACGACGTTGTCCTCGACCACCGCGACCCGACGCACGCCGGACGACAGCCCCACGAGGTCGCCGCTCACCGGCAGCGACCACACCGGGTCGACGACCCGCACGCGCACGCCCTCGGCGGCCAGCTTCTCGGCGGCGGTGAGGGCGGTGGCGACCATCGACCCGATCCCGACGAGGAGGACGTCGACGTCACCGTCGTCGGGCTCGGCCAGGACGTCGACGGTGCCGACCGTGCGCACCGCCTCGATGGGGTCGCCCACGGAGCCCTTGGGGAAGCGCACGACCGACGGGGCGTCACCGATCTCGACGGCCGCGTGCACGGCGCGCGCCACCTGCTGTCCGTCGCGCGGCGCCGCGAGGTGCAGCCCCGGCACGACGCCGCTGATCGTCATGTCCCACATGCCGTGGTGGGAGGCGCCGTCGGGCCCGGTGACCCCGGACCGGTCGAGGACGACCGTGACGCCCGCCTTGTGCAGCGCGCAGTCCATGAGCAGCTGGTCGAAGGCGCGGTTGAGGAACGTCGCGTAGACCGCCACCACCGGGTGCAGCCCCGAGAACGCCAGGCCCGCCGCCATCGTCAGCGCGTGCTGCTCGGCGATGCCGACGTCGAAGGTGCGCGCCGGGTAGTGGTCGGCGAAGTCCTGCAGCCCGACCGGGATCATCATCGCGGCGGTGATGGCGACGACGTCCTCGCGCTCGCGGCCGATCTCGACCATGGCATCACTGAACTCGTCGGTCCACGACCGCCCGGCGATCTCGAGCGGCAGCCCCGTCTCGGGGTTGATGACGCCGACCGCGTGGAACTGGTCGCCCTCGTGGTTGATGGCGGGCTCGTAGCCGCGCCCCTTCTGGGTGATGACGTGGACGAGCACGGGCCCGCGGTACGCCTTGGCCTTGCGCAGGGCGGCCTCGATGGCCGGCTCGTCGTGGCCGTCGACCGGGCCGACGTACTTCAGGCCGAGGTCCTCGAACATCCCCTGCGGGGCGACGATGTCCTTGATGCCCTTCTTGACCCCGTGGAGCGTCTCGTAGACCGCGCCCCCGACGACGGGCGTGCGGGCCAGGGTGTTCTTGCCCCAGTCGAGGAAGCGCTCGTAGCCGCGCGTGGTGCGCAGCGTGGCGAGGTGGTCGGCGAGGCCGCCGCGGGTGGGCGCGTACGAGCGCTCGTTGTCGTTGACGACGAGGACCAGCGGCAGGTCGCTCTCGGCGGCGATGTTGTTCAGCGCCTCCCAGGCCATGCCGCCGGTGAGCGCGCCGTCACCGATGACGGCGACGGTGTGCCGGTCGCGCTCCCCGCGCACGACGCGGCCGGCCGCGATGCCGTGGGCCCACGACAGGGAGGTCGAGGCGTGCGAGTTCTCGACGACGTCGTGGTCGGACTCGGCACGGCTCGGGTACCCGGACAGGCCCCCCTGCTTGCGCAGCCCGGAGAAGTCGCGACGCCCGGTGAGGACCTTGTGCACGTACGACTGGTGGCCGGTGTCGAAGACGACCGCGTCCTTCGGGGAGGAGAACACCCGGTGGATGGCCATCGTCAGCTCGACGACACCGAGGTTGGGGCCGAGGTGTCCGCCGGTGCGCGAGACCTCGTCGACGAGGAAGCCACGGATCTCCGCGGCGAGCAGCGGCAGCTGGTCGGGCCGCAGGGCCTTGAGGTCGTCGGGACCCTCGATGCGCTCGAGCAGGCTCACCGGTGACTACCTCCTGGCGTGTGGCTTCTCGCGGACGAACCCCCAGAGTCTAGGCGCTCCCCCTGCCCGGTCAGGCACGCCGCAGGGTGCCCTCCACCACTCCCGCGCACGATCCTCACGCCACCGCCACGCCACCGCCACGCGGCCCCCGCGCCGTGGGATCCTGCGTCTCGACGAGGAGGCAGGGTGTCGGTCGTGGGCTACGCGGGAGCCGGGGCGTGGGGCGCGCGCGTCATCCCGGGTGCCATCCGGCGAGCGCTCGACACCGAGCGGCCCCTCGTCATCGCCACCGACCAGCCCCGCGCGGCTTCCCCCGCACGCCGCACACCACGCAGCGCCGCGCCTTCCCGGTCGACATGCCGCACGACGTCGTCGACCACGTGACGCTGTCGGACGTCAGTGCGAGGCTGCGGGGATGAGCAGCCCGACAGAGGCATCGGTCACCCGGGAGCAGGCCCTGTCGTGGCGGCTGGGGCGGCAGCTCCTCGAGCCGCGCGGGTCCTCGACCGTCGCGGAGGTGGTGCAGCGGCTCGGCGCCGTGCTCTCGATGGACGAGGCGCTCGCCGAGCTGGCGGTGCGCTCCCGCAGGACGTCGTCGGTCCCCCGCGAGCTGGCCGCGGCGTTGGCCGACGGCGAGGTCATCAAGGCGTTCGCGTTCCGGGGGTCGATGCACTACCTCTCCCCGGACGACGGCGGCATCTACCTCGCCCTGCGCGCGGCGGGGCGCCAGTGGGAGCGGGCCAGCTGGGTGGAGTTCTACGGCCTGGCGCCGGCCGACTGGCCGGACTTCCGCGCCGCAGTGCGCGACGCCCTGCGCGACGGGCCGCTGACCGTCACCGAGCTCGGTGAGGCGCTGGCCGGGCACCGTGCCTACCGCCATCTCAAGCCGGTGTTCGACGACGGCGCGGGCACCCTCGTCAAGCCGCTGACCTGGCAGGGCGACATGGGCTTCGGTCCCCCGCGCGACGGCCACCACACCTTCCAGCTGCTCGAGGGCAGCCCGCGGTGGCGAGGCATCCCCGACCTCGACGACGCCGGTCCGCAGGCGGTCACCGCGTACCTGCGCACCTACGGACCCGCGACCCCGGACCACCTCCACTACTGGCTCGTCAACGGGCTGAGCGCCGGCCGCCGACGGCTTGACTCCTGGGTCGCCGGGCTCGCCGACCGGTTGGTGGCCGTTGATGTCGCGGGCACGCGGGCGCTGGTCGTGCGCGAGGACGTCGAGGCGCTCGTGTCCTCGGCCCCGTCCGAGGTGGTGCGGTTCCTTCCGGGGCACGACCAGTGGGTGATCGGTCCGGGCACGAAGGACGTCCACGTCACGCCGCCGGCGCTGCGCGACCTCATGACCCGCAAGGCCAACCCGGTGCTCGTCGGCGGTGTCGTCAGCGGCACGTGGGCGCGCCGCGGTGACGAGCTCGAGGTCACCTGGCTGGCTCCCGGTCCTCGCCCCGACACGGCTCTCGAGGAGGAGGCCGCCCACCTCGCCGAGCTCCTCGGCGCCGACCTCCGCCTGCGCCTCCTCACGTCCTGACCGACGCGGAACGACGAAGCCCCCGCAGCACCGGCTGCCACGAGGGACGGCTCACCCCGAATGGCGAGTCAGTCGTCGGGCGTCGGGGGTGCGGCGACGCAGAGGACGCCCCGGTTGCCGTCCGGGTCGGCGATGACGACGAGCGACGGCGCGTCGCTGTCGTCGACGACGGTCCCCCCGGCGGCGACCGCGGCGGCGATGCGCTGCTCGGCCACCTCGGGCGGCACGTAGACCTCGAGGTGGAACCGCTGGCCCGAGGTCCCGCCCTCGTCGGCGTCCCCGAACCACAGGTTCGGCGCCCGCCCCGTGAGGTCGCGGATCTCGTCACCCGGCCACCACACCGGCGACATCGGCTTCCTCGACGACGACGGCTTCCTCTTCATCGTCGACCGCGCCAAGGACATGATCATCTCCGGTGGGTTCAACGCCCCACCGCGGCGACGAACCGTGCGCCGGAGCCGAAGTCGTCCACCAGGTAGCGGGCGTGCAGCCCCTGCGCGAGCTTGCGCCACTCGGTGAGCCCGGCCGCGGCGATCTCCCCACCCCTGAGCACGTCCATGCCCGGGGACCCTAGCCGTGACTCGGGTTCCGTGCCCTGGTTCGTCGCACCGCTTCCGACGTCCACGGCCGAGGAGGACGTTCGGATCCCGCTGCCACCCAGCCGCTGCGTGGCAGTGTGCTGAGGTGACCACATCGCCCTCCATGCGGACCGTCTCGGTCCTGCACCGCACGGGACAGTGGTGCCCGGGTCGCCGGCTCGACGACGTCGTCGCCTACGACGTGCGGATCCTTCCCGAGTACCAGGTGGCCGGACGACCCACTGTCGATCGCAGCTACCTCCTGCTCGACCAGGGCATCCAGCTGACCAGACCGGTCGCGTTCGACGGCCCGGTGGAGGGCTGGTGGTACGTCGACGTCGTGGAGATCGAGCACGCAGCGTCCGGACTCGTCGTCCACGACCTCTACGTCGACTTCCTGGTCCCACCCGGCGCCGAGCGCTACCACGTCCTCGACCTCGACGAGCTCGCGGAGGCCCTCGGCAGCGGCGACATCACGCCGGTCCAGGGCGCCACCGCCCTCCGGAGAACCCAGCGCTTCGTCGACCGGCACCTGCGCAGCATCGCGGAAGGTTCCGTCGCTCCCCCGAGCGAGTTCCCACCGGCCGGCATCGCCGCACTCGAGCCGTTGCCTGCCTTCCATGACTGAACCGCGCGAGCCGATCGGGCCGGGCGAGACAGCCGGCCCGTGCAGATCAGCTGCCGTGGCGGCACGGTCACGCGTTCAGGGCAGTCACGTCGCCTGAAGGAGGTAGTCCGCCACCAGCCTTGGCTGCGCGAGGGGTAGCAGGTGCCCTCCGGGCAGGACGTCGGCCTCAACGCCGAGCCGGTCCCGAGCGGCCCGTCCTCGTCCCCGGAGCCGGCGGATCGGCGTGGGTCTGGAGCCGGGTGGCGCGGGTCCTGACCGCGGCCGAATGTGGCCACACCCGACGGTAGCCGGGGGCCAGTGCGCTCGAATCCGGCGCGCGAGATCGTCGTGCGAACAGACTCGTCTGCGCGATCATCGAGATCATGACCGCCCCGAGGCTTGCGCAGTCGTGAGACCGGCTGGTCGGTCGGCCCGAGTCCGAGGAAGACTCGGTCGGGGCTACCGTCGCCTTCAGAACAGCCACCCAGGAGGTGACCGATGAGCACGTCCGGATCCGAGCGCGTCGAGGTGACGGCCGGGTGCGTCGTCCTCGACATCGAGGGCACCACCAGCCCGACGTCCGCCGTGCTCGGGACGCTCTACGACTACGCCCGGCCGCGCCTCGGCCCCTGGATCAGCGCCCACGGCGACGACCCGGTCGTGCAGGGCGCCGTCGCGGACGTGCGGCGCGAGGGCGGGCTGCCCGACGACGCGCCGGTCGAGGACCTCGTCCGGGTCCTGCACGGGTGGATGGACTCCGACGTCAAGGCGACCCCGCTGAAGACCCTGCAGGGGCAGGTCTGGGCCGACGGGTTCGCGGCTGGCGACCTGCTCGCGTCGCACTTCGACGACGTCGCGCCGGCACTGAGGGCGTGGCACGAGTCCGGCGTCCGGCTGGCGATCTTCTCGTCGGGATCCGTTGCGAGCCAGCGGCCCTGGTTCCGGCACACCGAGGTCGGCGACCTGTCCGAGCTACTCGAGGACTACTTCGACACCACCAATGCCGGCCCCAAGCGGGAGGCGGCGTCGTACCGGCGGATCGCCGACGCGCTCGGCGTCCCGGCCGGCCTCGTCTTCCTCTCGGACGTGCCCGCCGAGCTCGACGCCGCGGCGGAGGCCGGCTGGGTGACCGTCGGCGTCGCCCGCGCCGGCGAGCCGCAGGAGGACGCCGACTTCGGGGTCCACCCGGTCGTGGCGTCCTTCTCCGACCTCGCGGTCCTGCCCGTGACCCTCGACCGGGGCGCGTCATGACCGTCGACAGGGACACGGTCGTGGCGGCGGGCGCCCGGATGGCCGACACCGCCCGGCTGCTGGCGGCCCACGGCTGGATGCGGGCCACCTCGGGCAACCTCTCCGAGGTCATGACCGCGGACCCGCTGCGCGTCACCGTCACCGCGAGCGGCCTGGACAAGGCCGAGCTGACGCCTGACTCCGTCGTGGTGGTGGACGGCGCCGGCCGCGCGGTCCCCGTCGACGGCCTGGCCCCGCTCAAGCCCTCCGCCGAGGCCGCGCTGCACGCCCACATCGCCGCGGCGACGGGGGCGGGGGCCGTGGTGCACGTCCACGCGCTGGCGGCCGTCGTCGCCGGCCGCCGCTGGCCCGAGGGCGTCCGCGTGCAGGGGCTGGAGATGCAGAAGGCGCTCGGCCGCGCGGCCGATGACGACGTCCTCGTCCCCGTGATCGCCAACAGCCAGGACATGAGCGAGCTCGCCGACCGGTTCGACGACGCCGTCGACCTCGCCACGCCCGGCATCGTCGTCGCCGACCACGGCCTCTATGTCTGGGGGCGCGACCTCGTCGAGGCCCGCCACCGGACGGAATCCCTCGAGTGGCTGCTGTCGTTCCACGTCCAGACCGCCTGACCCACGACCCGACCGACGACCAAGGAGGACCCCGTGTCCCTGCTCACCGTGTACACCGATGGCGACGCCCCCGAGAAGGTCCTCGAGGCCGAGGAGGCGCAGGACATCGCGGTCGCGCTCAAGGAGATCGACGTGCGCTTCGAGCGCTGGGAGGTCGCCGAGGAGTTCGCCGGCGGCGGCGACCAGCAGGCCATCCTCGACCACTACCGCGAGGACGTGGCCCGCGTCATCGAGGCCGAGGGGTACGTGCTCGTCGACGTCGTCCAGCTGCACCGCACCGATGACGAGGGGTGGGAGGCGCTGAAGACCGCAGCCCGGAACAAGTTCCTCTCCGAGCACACCCACGACGATGACGAGGTGCGGTTCTTCGTCTCCGGCAGCGGCATCTTCTACCTGCACACCCAGGGCAAGGTGTACGCGATGCTCTGCGAGGCCGGCGACCTGCTGAGCGTCCCCGCCAACACCACCCACTGGTTCGACATGGGCACCGACCCCGACTTCACCGCCATCCGCTTCTTCCACGACGAGGACGGGTGGGTCGGCAACTTCACCGGGAACCCTCTGGCCGAACGGATCCCGAGCTACGACGAGATCGCCGCGGGACGATCCAACACGCGTTCCTGACACCCGACGCTCGGCCGGGTGCGAACCGCGCCGGGACGGGACCTGGTCGGGCGCGCGCGCCCGGAGCCCGGGGCCTCACCCGGCTGCGATGATCGGCCGATGAGCGCGGACAGCGACCCCACGGACGCGGCTGCCGAGCGTCGCCGCCAGGCTCGGGAGAACGCCGAGTACCACGAAGCGGCCGCGGCACGAGCGGCCCAGGCCGAGGCGCGAAGGACGGCGCCGATGGTGTCGGCCTTCGCCGAGGCGATGCGGGCGGCGGGCGTCGAACCCACCCGGTTGCGGGCCCGCCCCTACAGCGGCAGCGGGAGCCTGCGCACCGACGTCGTCGGCTGGTACGTGCGACGCGACCGCCGGGCAGCCGTCGGCACCGACGGCCACTGGTACGTCCTCGTCGTGGCGCCCAGCCTGCGCGGACGGCTGGCCGGCATCCACCTCGACCCCAGCGACGCCCCGCTCCAGGTCGGAGCCGGTGGCCGCGACGGTGACTCCGTGGCGCTCGACGTGCTGCTCCGCATACGTCTGGAGGCCGGGGCCGACTTCCCCTCCTGACGAGCCGCACCCTGCGAGCATCGGGTCATGTCCATCCGGCGGTTCGGCGCCGTCGCAGGGGTGGTCGTCCCTGCGTCCTGTGCCCGGCTGGGTGTGTGGGTGGCGAACGCGGGACGTGGCAGACCACCAGGTGCGCTTGCCACAGGAGTTCGTCGATCACGCCGTGACCCGGTTCGAGGCGCAGGAAGCCAAGGTGTCGGACCCCAGGAACCGCGACTTGGGAGCTTGGCTGCGGATGACCCGATGGACATCGGACACCCAGCGCGGCAGATCAGGAAGTGCCGCGCCACCACGGTGATGACGCAGAAGTCCACGCAGGGCGCAAGTACATCTGCGTCATCTCGGAGTTTCTGCGCCGTCGCGGTGATGGCGCGGAAGTTGCAACGAGCGACCTGCGGCAGGTGCGGTCGTGGGGTGACGCCCACTGTTGTCCGTCCCACGACCGGTGCCGTCAGAGCTTGGGGACGAACTCGAGGCCGCGCAGCGCGTCCAGCAACAGCCCGGCGGCCCGGCGGGTCGACAGCAGCCGCACGCCCTCGACCTCGAGGTCGGCGAGGACCTGGGCCACTCCCTCCGGGCCGATGTCGTCGAGGAGGTCGACCCGCACCTCCCGGTACGCCGAGCGCATCGCGCCGAGCTGGGCGTCGAGGTGCCGCACGGTGAGCCAGCCCAGGGCCACCGGGTGCCGCCGCCAGGCCGGGTAGAGCCGGTAGTCGGGCGGGCAGTGGTCGAGCAGCCACGCGCTGGCGCGGTGGTCCCAGCCGCGCTCCCCCGGCGGCGGGACGCCCTGCGGCCACCCCGGAGGCCCACCCGACCGTCCCGCCCCCGAGGCCGAGCGCTGACGCGCCGGCGACCCCGGGCTCCCGGCCCGCAGCGGCGGGGCGGCGGGAGGCACGGGATCGAACACGTGTTCGATCATACGCCCGTGCGGTCCGGCCGGTCAGCCCGTCCACGACCTCCTACCGCGCCGGTAGGAGTTCCTCCCGCATCGTGGACCGGGTGGGAGTCGATAAGGGCACGTTATACATTTCATCACCACCTCTTTGTGCACGGGCGCGCCCGCAGACCTCGAAAAAGGACCATGACGACCAACACCGCCGACACCGCCAGCGGCCGGGCCCTGCGCCCCCCGCGGGCCGGGCGTTCCAACGGCCAGTGGGCCGTCGACGGGCGTGAGCCGCTCAACGCCAACGAGGTGTGGAAGCAGGAGGACGGCGGCCTCAACGTCCGCGAGCGGATCGAGCAGGTCTACTCCAAGGAGGGCTTCGCCTCCATCCCCCCGCAGGACCTCAGCGGGCGGTTCCGCTGGTGGGGGCTGTACACCCAGCGCAAGCCGGGCATCGACGGCGGCAAGACCGCCCAGCTCGACGACACCGAGCTCTCCGACGAGTACTTCATGCTCCGCGTCCGCCTCGACGGTGGCGCCCTGACCCTGGGCCAGCTGCGCGTCCTCGCCGACATCTCCACCGAGTTCGCCCGCGGCACCGCCGACATCAGCGACCGGCAGAACATCCAGTACCACTGGATCCGCGTCGAGGACGTCCCCGAGATCTGGCGCCGCCTCGAGGCCGTGGGCCTGCAGACCACCGAGGCCTGCGGCGACACCCCCCGCGTCATCCTCGGCAGCCCCCTGGCCGGCATCGCCGCCGACGAGATCATCGACCCCACGCCGGTCATCGACGAGATCACCCGCACCTTCATCGGCGACCCCGAGCTCGCCAACCTCCCCCGCAAGTTCAAGTCGGCGATCACCGGCCACCCCAGCCTCGACGTCGTCCACGAGATCAACGACATCTCGCTCGTCGGAGTCGTCCACCCCGAGCTCGGCGCCGGCTACGACCTCTGGGTCGGCGGCGGACTGTCCACCGCGCCGCGCCTGGCCGAGCGCGTCGGCGTCTTCGTCACGCCGGAGGAGGCCGCGGAGGTCTGGTTCGGCGTCATCCGGATCTTCCGCGACTACGGCTACCGGCGGCTGCGCACCAAGGCCCGCCTGAAGTTCCTCCTCGCCGAGTGGGGCCCCGAGAAGTTCCGCGAGGTCCTCGAGACCGAGTACCTCGGTCGCGCCCTGCCCGACGGTCCCCCGCCGGCCAAGGCCACCGGCCCCGGCGACCACGTCGGCGTGCACCTGCAGAAGGACGGCAACCACTACGTCGGCGCCGCACCCGTCGTCGGCCGGATCAGCGGCGACGTCCTCACCGGTCTCGCCGACCTGATGGAGGCCGCCGGCACCGACCGCGTCCGCCTCACCCCGCACCAGAAGCTCGTCGTCCTCGATGTCGCGCCGACCGTCCTCGACGACGTCGTCGCCGGCCTCGAGGCCCTGGGCCTGTCGGTCGCGCCGAGCCCGTTCCGCCGCCACACGATGGCGTGCACCGGCATCGAGTTCTGCAAGCTCGCCATCGTCGAGACCAAGGCCACCGCGGCCACGGCGATCGCCGAGCTCGAGCAGCGCCTCGCCGACGTCACCGACCGGCTCGACACCCCGGTCACCCTCAACGTCAACGGCTGCCCCAACTCCTGTGCCCGCATCCAGACCGCCGACATCGGCCTCAAGGGCATGGTCGTCACCGACGGCGACGGCGAGCAGGGCGCCGGCTTCCAGGTGCACCTCGGCGGCGGGCTCGCCTCTGCCGACCGCGACGAGGCAGGCCTCGGCCGGACCGTGCGCGGCCTCAAGGTCAGCGCCACCGACCTGCCCGACCTCGTCGAGCGCCTCGTGCGCCGCTGGCTCGACCAGCGTGCCGACGGCGAGACGTTCTCGAGCTGGGCCCACCGTGTCGACGAGGAGGAGCTCCGATGACGACCGCCACCACCCCCACCGCCCGCCGCAGCACCGACGAGCTGCGCGCCCTCGCCGAGGAGGGCGCCCGCGAGCTCGGACCGGACGCCACCGCCGACGAGGTCGCCGCCTGGGCCGCCCGCACCTTCCCCGGCACCCTCGCCGTGGCCTGCAGCATGGCGGATGCCGTCCTGCCTGCCGTCGTGGCCAACCACGCCCCCGGCGTCGACGTCCTCTTCCTCGACACCGGCTACCACTTCGCCGAGACCTACGGCACCCGCGACCAGGTGGCCCACGAGCTCGACGTGACCATCGTCGACGTGATGCCGAAGCTCACCGTCGCCGAGCAGGACGCCGAGTACGGCCCCCGCCTCCACGACCGCGACCCCGCCGCCTGCTGCCGGATGCGCAAGGTCGAGCCGCTGCAGGGCGCGCTCGCCGGCTACGAGGCGTGGGTCACGGGTGTCCGCCGCGAGGAGGGCCCCACCCGCGCCGACACCCCGCTCGTCACCTTCGACGAGCAGTTCGGCCTGGTGAAGCTCAACCCTCTGGCGGCCTGGTCGTTCGACGAGCTCATCGACTACGCCACCGACCACCGCGTGCCGGTGAACCTGCTGCTCTCCGACGGCTACCCGTCGATCGGGTGCGAGCCGTGCACGAAGCGCGTCGAACCCGGCGAGGACCCCCGCTCCGGTCGCTGGGCCGGCTTCGCCAAGACCGAGTGCGGACTCCACCCATGACCGACACCCTCCCCGAGGTGCTCCCCGACGTGTCCACCGACCTTCCCGTGCTCAGCCAGCTCGACGTCCTCGAGAGCGAGGCGATGCTCGTCATCCGCGAGATCACCGCCGAGCTCGAGCGCCCCGTCCTGCTGTTCAGCGGCGGCAAGGACTCCGTCGTCATGCTGCACGTGGCGGCAAAGGCGTTCTGGCCGGCCCCGATCCCGTTCCCCGTGCTGCACGTCGACACCGGGCACAACTTCCCCGAGGTCCTCGAGTACCGCGACGCCACCGTCGAGCGGCTCGGGCTGCGCCTCGAGGTCGCGTCGGTGCAGGACTGGATCGACGACGGCCGGCTGCGTGAGCGCGCCGACGGCACGCGCAACCCGCTGCAGACCCAGCCGCTGCTCGAGGCCATTGCCGGGCACCGGTTCGACGGCGTCTTCGGCGGTGGTCGGCGCGACGAGGAGAAGGCCCGCGCCAAGGAGCGCGTGGTCAGCCTGCGCGACGACTTCGGCCAGTGGGACCCCAAGAACCAGCGCCCCGAGCTGTGGAACCTGTTCAACCCGCGGCACCGCCCGGGCGAGCACGTGCGCGTGTTCCCGCTGTCGAACTGGACCGAGCTCGACGTGTGGCGCTACATCGAGCGCGAGGGCATCGACCTCCCCGGCCTGTACTACACGCACGAGCGCGACGTCTTCGCCCGCGACGGCATGCTGCTGGCCGTCGGCCCGTACTCGCAGCCGCGTGACGGCGAGGTCGTCGAGCGTCGGCGCGTGCGCTACCGCACGGTCGGCGACATGTCGTGCACCGGCGCCGTCGCCAGCGAGGCCGTCACCGTCGCCGACGTCGTCGCCGAGGTCGCCGCGTCCACCCTCACCGAGCGGGGTGCCACCCGCGCCGACGACCGGATCTCCGAGGCCGCCATGGAGGACCGCAAGAAGGAGGGCTACTTCTGATGCACCCCATGAAGTTCTCCGCTCGTTCCGCCCACGCAGAGCGTGGGACCCGGCTCCGATACTTCCCGGGGACCCCGCAATGACGACCCTGTTGCGTCTCGCGACGGCCGGCTCGGTCGATGACGGGAAGTCCACCCTCGTCGGTCGGCTCCTCCACGACTCGAAGTCCGTTCTCGCCGACCAGCTCGACGCCGTCGAGCGGGTCAGCCGCGACCGCGGGCTCACCACCGCCGACCTCGCCCTCCTCACCGACGGGCTGCGCGCCGAGCGCGAGCAGGGCATCACCATCGACGTCGCGTACCGGTACTTCGCCACCGCGAAACGCTCGTTCGTCCTCGCCGACTGCCCCGGCCACGTCCAGTACACCCGCAACACGGTGACCGGCTCGTCCACGGCCGACGCGCTCGTCCTCCTCGTCGACGCGCGCAAGGGTGTGCTCGAGCAGACCCGTCGCCACCTGGCCGTCGCAGCCCTGATGCGCGTGCCGCACGTCGTCATCGCGGTCAACAAGATCGACCTCGTCGACCACAGCGAGGACGTCTTCCGCACCGTCGCCGCCGACGTCCGCGCCATCGCCACCGAGCTCGGCATCCCCGACGCCCACGCCGTCCCGGTGTCGGCGCTCGTCGGCGACAACGTCGTCGACCGCTCGCCCAACACGCCCTGGTACGACGGCCCTTCGCTCCTCGAGCTGCTCGAGACGCTTCCCCCCGACACCGACCCCGGACGCGAGTCGTTCCGGATGCCGGTGCAGCTCGTCATCCGCCCCCAGGGCGCGGCCCGCTCCCCCGAGCACGTCGAGTACCGCGGCTACGCCGGCCAGGTCGCCTCGGGCTCGGTGAGCGTCGGCGACGAGGTCGTCGTGCTGCCCTCAGGCACCCGCACGACGGTGGCCGGCATCGACCTCGGGGAACGCTCGCTCGACGTCGCCGTCGCGTCGCAGTCGGTGACCATCCGCCTCGCCGACGACGTCGACGTCAGCCGCGGCGACCTCATCTGCTCCGCCGCCGACCCGGTCACACTGCGCCAGGAGGTCCAGGCGCTCGCGTGCTGGCTCGCCGACGAGCCCTTGCGCCCGGGTGCTCGCCTGCTCGTCAAGCACGGTTCGAAGTCGGTTCTGGCCATGGTGCGCTCGATCGACGGCCGCCTCGACCTCGACTCGCTGCGCCTCGTGCCCACCGACCGGCTCGAGCTCAACGACATCGGGCGGGTCACCGTCCGCCTGGCGACGCCGCTCCCGGTCGAGGACTACGCGACGTCGCGACGTGGCGGTGCCTTCCTCCTCGTCGACCCCGATGACGGCCGCACCCTCGCGGCCGTGATGGCCGACGCGCCCGCCCCGGGCGAGCACCTGACATGACCCTGCCCGTCGGGCTCGACCTCGACGGCCGCCGCGTCGTCGTCGTCGGTGGCGGCCCGACGGTGGTCCCGGTCGTCCACGACCTGCTCGCTGCCCGCGCGCTCGTCGACCTCGTCGCGCCGTGGGTGTGCGAGGACGTCGCCGCCCTCGCCGTGCGCGACGAGATCGGTTGGCACGGGCGGGAGTACGCGGGTTGCACGGACCTCCTCGACGCGTGGCTCGTCGTCGTCGGCTCCGATGACGTCACCACCGACACCGCGGCCCACACCGACGCCGAGCGGCTGCGAACCTGGTCCGTCGCCGTCCCTGGCACATCCAGCGACACCGCCACCGCCCGGCTCCCCCGCACCACCGTGGCGACCACGCCCGACGGCGCCGTCACCGTTGCCACCCATTCCCCCGACGACCTCCTCGCGCTCGACGTCACCCGCGCTGTCGCCCTGCACCTCGAGACGGGCGGTGTCGACCTGCGCCGCCGCTCCCCCCGCCCCGGCACCGGCTGGGTGGCCCTCGTCGGCGGCGGGCCCGGCACCGACGACCTCCTCACCACCCGGGGCCGCCGCCTCCTCGCCGCGGCCGACGTCGTCGTGGCCGACCGGCTCGCGCCCCGCGCGGTGCTGGCCCACCTGCCCGCCACCGTGCGCGTCATCGACGTCGGCAAGGAGCCAGGCCGGCACACCGTCCCGCAGGAGGCCGTCAACGACCTCCTCGTCGCCGAGGCCCTCGCCGGTCGCGGCGTCGTCCGGCTCAAGGGCGGCGACCCCTACGTGCTCGGCCGTGGCGGCGAGGAACGCCTGGCCTGCGAGGCGCACGGCATCCCCGTGGAGGTCGTGCCCGGCGTGACGAGCGCTGTCGCCGTCCCGGCCGCGGCGGGCATCCCCGTCACGCACCGCGGCGTGGCCCGGGGGTTCACCGTCGTCACCGGCCACGACGAGCTCCCGGCCGTCCCGCCGGGCACCGACCACACCGTCGTCCTGCTCATGGGCGTCGGGCGGCTGGCCCGCTCGGCCGCCGCGCTCCTCGCCGCCGGACGTCCTGCCGACTGCCCGGTCGCCGTCATCGAGCGCGGCCTCCTGCCCGACCAGCGGGTCACGGTCGGCACGCTCGGCGACATCGCCGCCGCGGCCGCGGTAGTGGGCGTCGCCAACCCGGCGGTCGTCGTCATCGGCGACGTCGTCCGCCTCGCCCCCGACTGGGACACGATCGTCCACGAGGTCGAACCCGCGCACAGCGAACGGGCAAGATCGACCTCTTGGTCAGATCCGCTCCGAGGACGGTGGGTCGGGGCGGCCGTCAGCCGATGACGACCTCGATGCCGTCCGGCGCGGACACGGCCACGACCTCGCCGTGGGCGTCGACCGAGACGCCCAGCGGTGCGCCACCGAGCCGCAGGCCCTCGACGGTGAGCGCGCCGAACGGCGCATCCGCCAACGGGGACAGGTGGATCCGGCCCGCGGGGACGTCGGCTCGCAGCCCCAGCAGCACCGAGACGAGCGCGCCGGCGCTGGCCGCGGCCCACGCCTGCGGCCGGCAGCTGGCCGGGTACGGCGCGGGGCGACCGAGCACCGGCTCGGCGCCGTAGAGCTCGGGCCAGCGGTAGCCGCTGGCCGCGGCGACGTCGACGAGCGCCCGCGCCACGGCCGACGCTCCGGCCGCGTTGCCGGTGCGCGCCAGCCCGAGGGCACCGATGGCGCTGTCGTGGGTCCACACCGAACCGGTGTGGTAACCGATCGGGTTGAACGCCGGGTTCGAGCGCGACAGGGTGCTGATGCCGAGCGGGCCGAGGAGGTCGGGCCCGGACAGGGCATGCGCGACGCGTCGCGTCTCGGCCTCGTCGAGCAGCCCGGTGGCCAGGGTGTGGCCGATGTTGCTGCCCAGCCCGTCGACCGGGGCGCCGGAGCCGTCGAGGGCCATGGCGAGCAGGGCGGGGCGGGTCTCGGTGCCCCGCACCCAGAACCGCTCGCGCACCCGGGCCGCGAGCGCGTCGCCCCATGCGCGCCAGGCGGACCCGTCCTCGCCGAGGACGTCCTCGAGCAGAGACGCCGCGCCGTGCGCCGCCTCCACGGCATAGGCCTGCGTCTCGACCAGCGCGATCGGCCCGTCGGCGATGCGGCCGGACGCGTCGCGCATCGAGTCGCCGGAGTCCTTCCAGCCCTGGTTGGCCAGTCCGGCCCCCGACTCGTCGAGGTAGCGCAGGAAGCCGTCGGGGCTCTCGGCCGCGGCCCGCTCGATCCAGCCCAGGGCCGCACGCAGGGCCGGCGCGAGCTCCCGCACGACCTCGGGGTCGAGGCCCCAGCGCCAGGCGTCGTGGAGGACGCAGATCCACAGCGGGGTCGCGTCGACCGTGCCGTAGTAGACCGCGGGGAGGACCATGCCGCCCTCGGGCCCGAACGCGGTGCGGCGCACCTCGTGCGGGATCTTGCCAGGGGCCTGCGCCGTGGCGACGTCGTCGACCGTGCCCTGGCGCCGGGCCAGCGCGCGCAGCGTCCCCCGGGCGAGGTCGGTGCCGAAGGGCAGGGCCAGCCGCGCCGACCACAGGGAGTCTCGACCGAACAGGGTGAGGTACCACGGGGTACCGGCGCCGGCGAAGACGTCGTCGGGGGCCAGGGGGTCGCGCATCGCGAGGTGACGCAGGTCGTCGAGCGCCGACTCCACGGTGCGGTCGAGGCGCGCGTCCTGCGCGGACACACGGATGCCGTCGAGCCCCGCCGAGTCGAACCCGGCCTCGGCGTCGAACGGTGTGGCAGAGGCGCGTTCGGCGCGCACCTCCACGACGAGCTCTACCGTCCCGGCCGGTGGGACCTCGACCTCCCAGCACAGGATGACGCCCTCCGAGCCGGCGAACACCTCGGCACCGGCGCCGGAGACGTGGACGGCGTGGCGGTCGTCGGCCCACGTGGCGCCGTCACCCTCCGCCTCGGCCTCAACGGTGTCGACGGGCTCGACGTCACCCTCCTTGACGTCGTGGAGCTCGGCGCCGTCGCCGGCCAGGCGGAGCTCCACGCGGGTCGACACCGGCTCGCTCCAGCGGTTGCGCACGGTGACCGTCTCGATGAGCCCCCGATCGGCGAGGACGCGGGTGCGCGCGACCTCCACGGTGGGGTCGGGACCCGGGTCGCCGAGGTGCCGCGCGATGCCGAGGGTCTGCGTGGTGCCCCCGGTGCTCGCAGCCGCGATGGGGCTGGGCTCCCGGCCGTCGAGGGTCAGGACGAGGGCGTGGAGGACACGGCGGTCGTCGACGAACAGTCCGGTCGCCTCACCACCGGCTCGGGCGGCGTCGACGTCCCCGCTGCGCACGGACAGGCAGGTGACCGGCCCCCGGACCGCCACCTCGAGCTCGTGGAGCCACGGCTGTCGTGACCGCCCGGGGTCCGGAGCGGGGTCTTGACAGGGCGCGTCGAGGGGATGCACAGTGACGACCATAGCCATTTGATCGTTCAAATCAATGCCTGTCCCGGTTTGAACGTTCACACCATCGTCGGTCGGCTCCCCCGTCCGACGCCGGACGGTCGAGGAGGACCGGATGACGCAACAGTCGCACGGCCCCCGCGTCACCATCCACGACGTCGCCCGCGCGGCCCAGGTGTCCCGCCAGACGGTGAGCAACGCGGTCAACAACCCCGAGCGGCTCAGTCCGGACACCCTCGAACGGGTCCTGGCCGCCATCGACGACCTCGGCTACCACGCATCGAGCTCGGCCCAGTCACTGCGCAGCCGACGCGCCGGCGCCATCGGCCTCGAGCTGCACACCCTGGGGAGCCACAACGCGACCACCGCCCCCGTCCTCACCGCTCTCAGCGTCCGGGCCGCCCAGCACGACTGCCACGTCGTCCCCTTCGGGTCCGACTCCGGCTCACCGATGTTGGAGGGCTACCGGGCGATGTGGGCCCGTCGGCTCGTGGACGCGTTCATCGTCACCGAGACCCACCACGGCGACCCTCGTCCCCCGTGGCTCGAGGCGCGCGGGATCGCGTACGCCTCCTTCGGCAGGGTCTGGGACGACCCCACCTTCACCCGGTGGGTCGACGTCGACGGAGCAGCCGGCACCCGGGCCGCGGTCGAGCACTGCGTGACGGCGGGGTACCGCACCGTGGCCTACCTCGGCTGGCCCGAGGGCTCGGTCGTCGGTGACGACCGCCGGTCCGGCTGGGCCGAGGCCTGCGTCGCCGCCGGTCCGGACGTGCACGGCCCCGAGGCCACTGCCGAGCAGGACCTGGACGCCGCCTTCGCCGCCGCGGGTTCGCTCGTGGACCGACTCGGACCGGGCGACGCGGTCGTCTGCGCGTCCGACGTCCTGGCTCTCGGCGTCCACCAGGTCCTCGTCCGTCGCGGCCTCGAACCAGGGCGCGACATCGGCGTGGTCGGCTTCGACGGCTCGGAGACCGCACGGATGCACCACCTCGCCTCGGTCGCCCAGCCCTTCGACGCGATCGCCGAGGAGTCGCTGCGGCTCGTGCGCGCGGCACTGCACGGCGAGGAAGCCCCGGCGCGCGGCTCGCTCCTCCTGCCCGTGCTCCAGCCGGCCCGGAGCACCGTCCTCCGCGATCCCACTCACCCCCAGACCCCGGTCCCCTGACCTCGACCACGCAGCCGTCCCCAGCCCGAGCAGCACCTAGCACCGTCCAGCAGCGCACCACCCGACGAAGGAGTCACCCATGACGCGCACCACCCGTTCGGCCGCCCTGGCCCTCGCCCTCACCGGCGCCCTCTCGATCAGCGCCTGCGGAGGTGGCGGCGGGTTCGAGGACCAGTCGACCTCCAGCGCGCCCGCCTCGGCGAGCGGGCCCGTTCAGCTCCAGATGCTCATCGCGTCGTCCGGTGACGCCGAGACCGCCGCGGTCAAGGCTGCCGCGGATGCCTGGGCCAAGACCTCCGGGAACACGGTCACCGTCACCGTCGCGAGCGACATGCAGCAGCAGCTCGCCCAGGGCTTCGCCAGCGGCAAGCCGGCCGATGTCTTCTACATGGACGCCTCCCGCTTCGCCGACTACGCCAAGAACGGCAGCCTCTTCCCCTACCAGCTCGACGACAACGACGACTTCTACGAGTCGCTGCGCAAGACCTTCACCTACGAGGGCAAGCAGTACTGCTCCCCCAAGGACTTCTCGACGCTGGGTCTGCAGATCAACACCGACTCATGGACCAAGGCCGGCCTCACCGACGCCGACGTCCCGACGACGTGGGAGGAGCTGGAGGCCGTGTCCAAGAAGCTGACGACCAAGGACCAGGCCGGCCTCGGCATCGGCGTCGGGATCGACCGACTCGGTGCGTTCGTCGTCCAGAGCGGCGGCTGGTGGCTCAAGGACGACGGCACGGCCGCGTCGGCGAACACCCCGGAGGTCACCCAGGCCCTGGAGTACGTCCAGAAGAACGTCAAGGCCGGCAACTTCCAGATGTCGAACCAGCTCGACTCCGGCTGGGGTGGCGAGGCGTTCGGGACCAAGAAGTCCGCGATGACCATCGAGGGGAACTGGATCAAGGGCGCGGCGAAGAACGACTACCCCGACCTCAAGTACAAGACCGTCGAGCTGCCGGCCGGCCCCAAGGGCAAGGGCACCCTGCAGTTCACGCAGTGCTGGGGGATCGCGGCGGACTCCAAGGCGCAGGCGCAGGCCGTCGACCTGGTCAAGGCCATGAGCACGGCGGAGCAGCAGCTGGCCTTCGCCGACGCGTTCGGCGTGATGCCGAGCCGCCAGTCCGCGGCGGAGCAGTACAAGTCGAAGTTCCCCGAGGACGCCCCCTTCATCGCCGGCGGCGAGTACGGCCACGGCCCGATCAACGCGCCGGGCATGGAGCAGGTCGTCGCCGACCTCAACTCCAAGCTGGAGAACTTCGGCGGCGCCAACCTCCCCGACGTCCTGAAGACGTTCGACACCAACGCCGGCGCGGCGCTGGGCAAGTGAGCACCGCCGACTCGGCCGTGGGGTCCGGCACCAGCCGGGCCCCACGGCGGGGGCGCCGGGGCGGTGGACAGCGACAGTCGGTCGCCGGCTGGCTCTTCGTGACCCCGACGCTCGTCATCCTCGGGCTGTTCCTCGTCATCCCGATCATCATGGCGCTGTGGGTGTCCTTCACCGACTGGACCGGTCGGGGGAGCCCCTTCTCGTCCTCGGTCGGCTTCGTCGGGAGCGACAACTACCAGGCACTCCTCACCGAGCAGGGCCTGTCGCGCCAGGACTTCATGATCTCGCTGCGCAACACGTTCTACTACGTGCTCGGTGTCGTCCCCCTGCAGACCGTGATCGCCCTCGTCCTCGCGATCATCGTCAACCAGCGCTTCCTCAAGGGCCGCACGTTCTTCAGGACGGCGTTCTACTTCCCGTCCGTGGTGTCATCCGTCGCCATCTCGCTGGTGTTCCTCTTCCTCTTCACGGGCACGGGTGCCGTCAACCGCTTCCTCGCGATCTTCGGCGTCGACGGGCCCACCTGGTTCTCCGACCCGCGTGGCCTCATCCACCTCGTCGGTGACGCCCTCGGACTGTGGAGCGTCTCGGCTCCCCCAGCGGCGCTGGCCGACACCCGCGTGCTGAGCCTGCCCCTGTGGGAGTGGATCAGCGGCCCGTCGGTCGCCCTGTCGGCGATCATGCTGCAGGTCATCTGGACCACCGCGGGCACCTTCATGCTCATGTTCCTCGCCGCGCTGCAGGACCTCCCCACCGAGGTCGAGGAGGCGGCGCTCGTCGACGGCGCCAACCGTTGGCAGCGCTTCCGCGCCGTCACCGTGCCGCACCTGCGGCCGACGATCCTCCTCGTCGTCACCCTCGGGATCATCGGCACCTGGCAGGTGTTCGACCAGATGTACGTCATGACCCAGGGCGGTCCCGCGAAGACGACCCTGACGCCGGCGTACCTGTCCTACACCGCGGCGTTCCGGCAGCAGCAGTGGGGTGAGGGCGCGGCGATGGCGTTCCTGCTCTTCGTCCTCATCTTCGTCCTCACGACGTTCCAGCGGTTCGTCCTGCGCGACAAGGACGAGGCAGCGCGGCGCAAGGCGGAGCGCGCCCAGAAGCGTGCCGCGCGCGGGAAGGTGGCGGCATGACCCAGACACCCAGTGGCGACTCGCTGGCGCCGGCCGCCCGGGCCGTGGCCACGGCCGACGTCCCCGCCACGCAGGCCCCTCGGCGCCGCTCCGGCGACGACGGCACCACCGTCACCCGCAGTGGGCGCAAGAAGAAGCTCGCCGTCTACACGGCGCTCCTGGCCTTCTCGCTCGTGTACATCTACCCCTTCGTGGTGCAGGTCTCGACGTCCCTGAAGACCAACGGAGATGCCGTCGACAACCCCTTGGGCGTGATCCCCAACCCGTTGACGACCGCTGCCTTCGAGCGGCTGGCCGACACCGACTTCCCGCTCTGGTTCACGAACTCCGTCGTGGTGACGGTGTTCGTCACGCTGGGCCGGGTGTTCTTCAACTCGCTCGCGGGTTACGCGTTGGCCCGGTTGAAGTTCCGCGGTCGTGAGGCCGTCTTCACCGCACTCCTTGCGGTGCTGGCGGTGCCCGGCATCGTGCTGCTCATCCCGAAGTTCCTGGTGCTCAACTACCTCGGGATCTACAACACCTACCCGGCGCTCATCGTGCCCTTGCTCGTCGACGCCGCAGGCGTGTTCATCATGAAGCAGTTCTTCGAGTCGATCCCCCCTTCGGTGGAGGAGGCCGCGCGCATCGACGGCGCGGGCACCTTCCGGATCTTCTGGTCCGTCGTGCTCCCCATGGCCAAGCCGGCCGTGATCACCTTGACGATCCTGGCCTTCCAGGGATCGTGGAACGAGCTGGCCCACTTCATCATCGCCACCAACGACCCCTCGCTGTTCACACTGACGCGCGGCGTCGGGCAGCTGACGTCCGGGGGCCTGGGCTCGGGCAACCAGTACCCGATCTCGATGGCTGCGGCCCTGCTCATGACCATCCCGACGGCCATCGTCTTCGTGGTCTTCCAGCGGTACTTCACCCAAGGAGCGAATGCGGGAGCCGAGAAGGGCTGAGCAGACTGCGTCCGCAGGCAAGCGTTCGTGGACCCGGCGGAGCCGGGGTCGGCGTCTGGTCGCGCCGACCCCGGCCGAGCGGGAGGACGAGTGCGCCCCGCTCGTGGTGTCGCCGAGGTCAGGGAGCGACCACCACCCGTCGCTTCGAGGCGCCGAGCAGGAGCGCCCCGAGCGTGACGAGGAACAGGGCCGCGGCCAGGAGCATCCCGGCCTCGGTACCCGTCTGGGCGAGCGAGGCCGCGGTCACGACCCGCGTCACCGCGCCCGAGGAGAGCGACCCGCTCGTCGAACCGGTCGTGCTCGGGTCGTTCGTCGCGTCGGAGACGACCTCACCGGGCCCGACAGGGTCGGTCGGGTCCACCGGATCGGTGGGCACTCCCCCGCCGGGCGTGGTCGTGCCGCCTCCGGTCGAGGAGTCCCCCACCACCGAGATCGCGTTGCCGCCGACCGTGACCGGAGCCGTCACCGGCGCGGCCACCTGGTTCCCCCCGGCCACCGAGTCCTCACCGTCGGTCGAGGAACCGCCACCGGTCGCGGTACCAGCACCCGGCGACGCCGTCGTGGCGCCGTCCGTGTGCGAGTCCCCCACCACCGAGATCGCGTTGCCGCCGACCGTGACCGGAGCCGTCACCGGCGCGGCCACCTGGTTCCCCCCGGCCACCGAGTCCTCACCGTCGGTCGAGGAGCCCCCGCTCGCCGGTACCGCCGAGTGCCCGCCCGTCGTGGTGGCCTTCTCGCTGCGCGAGTCCCCCACCGCGGAGACGGCGTCGCCGGACACCGTGACCGGCGCCTTGACGCGGATGACGGCCTGGTTGCCGCCGCCGGCCGACTCCTTGCCGGACGTCACCGACGGGTCGTGGGACCCGCTGGATCTTGGGCTCGTCGAGGACGAGCGCGAGCTCGTGGAGTCCCCGAGGACCGAGACGGCGTTGCCCGTCAGGGTCACCGGCGCCTCCACGGTGATGGCGGCCTGGTTGCCGCCGAGGATGCTGTCGACCCCGGTCGTGTCGCCGGCCTGGGCCTGGGCGGAGAAGAAGATGCCTCCTCCGACCACGAGGGCGATCTGGAGCCCTCTGCTCACTGATGCATGCATGGTCGTTCCCTTCCTGGTTGATGCGGTCTGCCCGCGCACGTGCGGGCACTGCTCGGACAGCACCTCCACGGAGGTGCCGGAGCCGCATCAGTCAGGTCGGGAGCCCGGGTCCGCGGCGGGACCGGGGCAGGGAACGGCAACGGCGAGGCGCGCTGCCGCACAGCGGTACTCGGGTCGGACGAGGACCATCGCCAACACCATCATGGCGAGCGAGAGGGCCAGGGTGGACCCCGACGGGCTGCTCGGCACGAGCCCGCTCAGGTCCACGCCGGGCCACGGGACGGCCGGCTCGGGGTCGCTCGGCACCGAGCCGGGGTCGGCGACGCCGACCCCTGCACGGGAACCGAACAGGGGGGCGACCCGCGAGCCGGTCGCCACGGTGGTGTCCCCGACCGCCGGGTGACCGGACTCCGTGACGCGCTCGCCGAGCGAGCCGTCGGTCGGAGCCGGCACGGGGGCCGGGCCACCGGTCCCCGGGTCGAGCCCGGGGACGACGGGGAGGTCGACGCCCGGCAGCTGCGGGGTGTCGACGACGGGGTCGACCGCGTGGGTGACGGTCTCGACCAGGGGACGCACGACGTGCGTCGTGACCGTGGTGGCCACGGTCCGGACGGTGGCCATCACGGCGCGGACGGGAGCCGTGGCGACGTGCCCGACGGGCGCGACGGGCGTCGCGGCCACCGTGCGCTGCACGGCGGAGGCGGCGCCCCCGACGGACTTCTCCACCACCGCGGCCGTCGTCCCGACGGCCGCCTCCACCGGCTCCGGAGCGACTGCGGGAGCGACCCGTTCCACGGTCTGGACGACGTCGGCGAGGAGGCGGTGGTCGTCGGCCTGCGCCGACGTCGACGACGCCAGGACCCAGCCGACCAGCACGAAGGCAGCACCGAGAACCAGCCTGAGAAGGCCGGTGCGGGACGCTGCTGCCCACATGTCGATCCCCCGATCGTCGAACCCGGTTGCAGTCGGGTTCACTCCAGTGGAGCGCAGATCCGGGTGTTTGTAAACCCCTCGGTAACAAATGTTGCGACACCCGAGGGTCGCGGCGTCACTGGGCGTCGCCTCCACCTCACACGCCACTGACCTGCAGATACGCACCAAATCACCTGCGGCACAGAGGGACTCGCGCCATCACCATCATTGACCAGCGACGACGACGCGGCCGCACCCCGGGGGGTGCGACCGCGTCGGAACCCGTCGTGCGTCAGCCGACGAGCGAGCGCAGGACGTACTGGAGGATGCCGCCGTTGCGGTAGTAGTCGGCCTCACCGGGGGTGTCGATCCGGACGACCGCGTCGAACTGCGACGTCGACCCGTCCTCGCGCGTCACCGAGACGGACACCGTCTTCGGCGTCGAGCCCTCGTTGAGTGCCTCGATCCCGGTGAACGAGAACGTCTCCGTGCCCGAGAGGCCGAGGGACTCGGCGTTCTGGCCCTTGGGGTACTGCAGCGGCAGCACGCCCATCCCGATGAGGTTCGAGCGGTGGATGCGCTCGTACGACTCCGCGATGACGGCACGGACGCCGAGCAGCGCGGTGCCCTTGGCTGCCCAGTCGCGCGAGCTGCCCGAGCCGTACTCCTTGCCGGCGAGGACGACGAGCGGGATGCCCGCCTCCTGGTACGCGGCCGACGCGTCGTAGATCGTCGTCTGCTCGCCACCGTCGAGGAAGTTGCGCGTGAAGCCGCCCTCGACACCGTCGAGCAGGAGGTTCTTCAGGCGGATGTTCCCGAAGGTGCCGCGGATCATCACCTCGTGGTTGCCGCGGCGCGAGCCGTAGGAGTTGAAGTCCTTGCGCTCGATGCCGTGGTCGGCGAGGTACCGACCCGCGGGGCTGTCGGCCTTGATGGATCCGGCCGGGCTGATGTGGTCGGTGGTGACCGAGTCGCCGAGCTTGGCGAGCACCCGGGCGCCGCTGATGTCGGTGACCGGCGACGGCTCGAGCTGCATGCCGTCGAAGTACGGGGGCTTGCGCACGTAGGTGGAGTCGGCGTCCCAGTCGAAGGTGTTGCCCTCGGGCGTCGGCAGCGACTGCCAGCGCTCGTCACCCGCGAAGACGTCCGCGTAGTCGGTGGTGAACATCTCCTTGCTGATCGAGCTCGTGATGGTCGACTCGACGTCGTTCGGGGCCGGCCAGATGTCCTTGAGGAAGACGTCGTTTCCGGCCTGGTCCTGCCCGAGCGGCTCGAGGTCGAAGTCGAAGTTCATCGTCCCGGCCAGGGCGTAGGCGATGACGAGCGGCGGGCTCGCGAGGTAGTTCATCTTGACGTCGGGGTTGATGCGACCCTCGAAGTTGCGGTTGCCCGAGAGCACCGAGACGACCGAGAGGTCGTGCTCGTTGACCGCGGCCGAGACGTCCTCCGGGAGCGGGCCCGAGTTGCCGATGCACGTGGTGCAGCCGTAGCCGACGAGGTGGAAGCCGAGCTTCTCGAGGTAGGGCCACATGCCGGCCTTCTCGTAGTAGCCGGTGACGACCTTGGAGCCGGGTGCCATCGAGGTCTTCACCCAGGGGGCGACCGACAGGCCCTTGTCGACGGCGTTCTTCGCGAGCATCGCCGCGGCCATCATCACCGAGGGGTTGGACGTGTTGGTGCACGAGGTGATCGAGGCGATGACGACGGCACCGTCCTTGAGCCCGAACGACCCACCGTCGCGGGCGACCTCGACCTCGCGCAGGTCGCCGTCGACGCCGTAGTTCTTCACGTCGAGCGCGAACTGGCTCTTGGCCTCGGCGACGACGATGCGGTCCTGCGGGCGCTTCGGGCCGGCGATGGACGGCACGACCGTGGACAGGTCGAGCTCGAGGTACTCGCTGTAGCGCGACTCGGGCTGGTCGGGGCCGGCCTGCAGCCACATCCCCTGCTCCTTGGCGTACGCCTCGACGAGCGCGACGGACTCGGCGGACCGACCGGTGAGGCGCAGGTACTCGAGAGTGACGTCATCGATGGGGAACATCGCTGCGGTGGAACCGAACTCGGGGCTCATGTTCCCGATGGTCGCCCGGTTCGCCAGCGGGACCGCGGAGACGCCCTCGCCGTAGAACTCGACGAACTTGCCCACGACACCGTGCTTGCGCAGCATCTCGGTGATGGTGAGGACGACGTCGGTGGCGGTGGCGCCGGCCGGGATCGCGCCCGAGAGCTTGAAGCCGACGACGCGCGGGATGAGCATCGACACGGGCTGGCCGAGCATGGCCGCCTCGGCCTCGATGCCGCCGACGCCCCAGCCGAGGACGCCGAGTCCGTTGACCATCGTCGTGTGCGAGTCGGTGCCGACGCAGGTGTCCGGGTAGGCGACGCCGTCGCGGACCATGACGGTGCGCGCGAGGTGCTCGAGGTTGACCTGGTGGACGATGCCGGTGCCCGGCGGGACGACCTTGAAGTCGTCGAACGCGGTCTGGCCCCAGCGCAGGAACTTGTAGCGCTCCTCGTTGCGCTGGTACTCGATCTCGACGTTGCGCTCGAAGGCGTCGGCGCGGCCGAAGACGTCGATGATCACCGAGTGGTCGATGACGAGCTCGGCCGGGGCGAGCGGGTTGATCTGGCTCGCGTCGCCCCCGAGCTCGGCGACGGCCTCACGCATCGTGGCGAGGTCGACGACGCAGGGGACGCCGGTGAAGTCCTGCATGATGACGCGCGCCGGCGTGAACTGGATCTCGGTGTCGGGCTCGGCGTCGGCGTCCCAGGAGCCGATGGCGCGGATCTGGTCGGCGGTGATGTTCGCGCCGTCCTCGGTCCGCAGCAGGTTCTCGAGGAGGACCTTGAGGCTGTAGGGCAGCGTCGCGCTGCCCTCGACCGCCGCCAGGCGGTAGATCTCGTAGGACTGGTCACCCACCTCGAGCGTGCCGTGGGCGTCGAAGCTGTTCGTGCTGGCCACCGGGGCTCCCTTCAGGTCGTGCGTCGTCGCGCGATCCTCGATTTATCTTGATGTCAAGATATCTAACCACACGAGACCGGTCGCGTCGAGCCTATGCCGGAGGGTGTCGCGCCGCGAGGGCCGTGCGTCGGGACTCCTGCCGCGAGGGTCAGGCCCGCGTCATCCGGTAGTGCAGCCGCAGGGCGCGCAGCGGGCCGAGCCGCAGGTGGTGGTCGGTGCGCAGGGTGCCCTCGTCGTCGACGAAGACGACGAACCGCTCGTGCACCGGGGCGCGCGCCGCGTGGGGCCGACCCGCCGCGTCGAGGACGAGGACGTACGCGCCCGGCGCCCCGAACAACCCGGGCCCGGAGTCGAGGACGAGGGCCCCGTCCTCGCGCGCGGTGGGCGCGAGGAACACCTGCACGTTGCCCTGTTCCAGCGGGAACGCCACGTGCACGCACGGGGAGGGATGGCCGGGCACGGCGACGCTGCGGTACGCCCCGCTGAACAGGACGTCGTCGGTGGCCCGGAGCCGGCGCAGCCAGCCGGCCCACACCTGCTCCCCCGCGGCGTCGAGCACCGGCAGGACCCGGCTGTCGATGCCGCGCGAGACGTCGAGCGGGCGCACCGGGATGGCCAGCTGCTGCACGCGCCGACCGAACGCCCACGCGATGAGCGACCCGCCCGGCGCGGCGACGGGCGACCACTGCGACCACGCGTCCATCCGCCAGCCGGCGGTGTGCTCGTAGAAGTCGCGCACGAGCGGGTGCAGGGAGGCGGCGGTGAAGCCCGGCCCGTCGAGGGCGGCGAGGTCGGGCAGCAGCCCGGCCGCGGCGTCGTCACGGACGACGCTGCCACCCGCACGGTGTGCGGCGGCGTCGAGCCACCCGTCGCCGACCGGGCCGGCGGTGTGCACCGGCGCGTCGAGCCAGGGGTGGCCGACGAGGTCGACCGGTCGCCCCACGGCGCGCCAGAAGCGCCGGGTGGCGAGGTCGACCTGGGACCAGCCGCTCATCCGGCCCTGAAGGTCGCGACGCACTCGACGTGGTGCGTCATCGGGAAGGCGTCGAAGGCGCGCACCCGGTCCAGGCGGTACCCGGCCTCGGCGAGGATGGCGGTGTCGCGCGCCAGGGCGGCCGGGTCGCAGGCCACGTAGGCGATGGCGCGGGGGCGCAGCCGGGCGACCTCGGCGCAGATCGCCTTCCCGGCGCCGGTGCGCGGCGGGTCGAGGACGACGACGTCGGCGCTGGGCGGCAGCAGGGGTGAGCGGGCGGCGCGGCGGGGTGCCGACGAGCGCCGGCCCGTGCCCCGCCGGGACGGCCGGGCCACCCCGAACGCGTCGTCGACCCGGGCGGTGACGACCGCGACCTGCGGCTGGTCGGCGAGGTTGGCGCGGGCGTGCTCGGTGGCTGAGGGGTCCGACTCCACCGCCACGACCTGGCCGGTGGGACCGACGGCCTCGGCGAGCGCCGAGGCGAACAGGCCGACGCCGCAGTAGAGGTCGAGGGCCCGCTCCCCCGGGCGGACGTCGAGCTCGCCCATGACGGCGGCGAGGAAGGTGGCGGCCGCACCGGGGTGGACCTGCCAGAAGCCGCGGGCGTCCACGGCGAACTCGCGGTCGAAGGTGACGGTCGTTCCGTCGGCGCCGGACCACGAGGTGGTGACGCGTTCGCGCACGACGGGGCCGGAGCCGTCCTCGGGCACCCGGACCGCGACCGGCTCCCCCAGCGACGGGGCGACGGCGTCGACGGCCTCGAGACCGGACCAGGGGTGCTCGGTGACCTCGAGGCGGTCGACCCCCGGGGCGGCGATGCGGCAGTGGTCGACCGGGACGACGGCGTGCGAGCGGTGGCGGCGCAGGCCGGCGCGCCCCGCGTCGTCGACGGCGAACTCCACCCGGGACCGCCAGTCGAGCCCGGCGTCGTCACCCGGGACGGGCTCGACCTCGACGTCGACCTCCAGGTGGGCGAGCCGCGCGAGCTGCTCGCGGACCACGCCCGCCTTGAGCGCCCGCTGGGCCGTCAGCGACACGTGCTGGAGGTCGCAGCCACCGCACTTCCCGGGGCCAGCCCACGGGCACGGCGGGACGACCCGGTCCGGGGAGGCCACGACGACGTCGACGGCGTCGGCGCGCAGGAACCGTTCTCCCGCACCGGCGGACGTCACGTGGGCGCGTACCCGCTCCCCCGGCAGGGCGTGCCGCACGAAGAGGACCTGGCCCTCGTGCCGCGCGATGGCGTGGCCGCCGTGGGCGAAGGCCGTGACGTCGACCTCGACCTCCGCGCCGACCTCGAGCCCTCCGGTGGGTCCCGTCATCAGTGGTCGCCGCGGCGGACGTCGCCCACCACGGGCCCGTCGAGCCGCTCCTCGACGCCCTCGGCCGACGCGAGCTGCCAGGGGACCGAGGACACCATGACGCCCGGCGTGAAGAGCAGGCGGCCCTTGAGCCGCAGCGCGCTCTGGTTGTGCAGCACCTGCTCCCACCAGTGGCCCAGGACGTACTCGGGGATGTAGACGACGATGAGGTCGCGCGGGTTGCCCGAGCGGATCGACTTGACGTAGTCGACGATCGGCCGGGTGATCTCGCGGTAGGGGCTGTCGAGGGCCTTGAGCGGCACCGGGATGTCGCGGCGGTCCCACTCGGCCTGCAGGCTCTTGGTCTCGTCCGGGTCGACGTCGACGGTGAGCGCCTCGAGGATGGAGGGCCGCGTCGCCCGCGCGTAGGCCAGGGCCCGCAGGGTCGGCTTGTGCACCTTGGACACCAGGACGATGGCGTGGACCCGCGAGGGCAGCAGCTGCTGCTTGGTGTCGGCCTCGTCGACCCGCAGCTCGTCGCGGACCCGGTCGTAGTGGCGCCGGATCCGCATCATCAGGACGAACAGGACGGCCATCGCGGCGATGGCGTAGCCGGCGCCGTGGGTGAACTTCGTGGCGAGGACGACGAGGAGGACGGTGCCCGACATCGTGGCGCCGAGGGCGTTGATGGCCCGGCTGCGCATCATCCGGGCGCGGGCCGCGGGTGAGCGCTCGAGGCGCAGGTGCCGGTTCCAGTGCCGGACCATGCCGATCTGGCTCAGCGTGAACGACACGAAGACCCCGACGATGTACAGCTGGATCAGCCGGGTGACCTCGGCGTCGTACAGGACCACGAGGCCGGCGGCGGCCGCCGCGAGGATGATGATGCCGTTGGAGTAGGCGAGCCGGTCGCCGCGGGTGTGCAGCTGGCGGGGCAGGAACCCGTCGCGGGCGAGGATCGAGCCGAGCACGGGGAAGCCGTTGAACGCGGTGTTGGCCGCGAGCACGAGGATGAGGCCGGTGGTCACCGACACGAGGAGGATGCCGGGCTCGAACCCCGAGAACACCGCCTTGGAGACCTGCCCCATCACCGTGTCCTGCACGTAGGTGTCACCGACGGGGACGCCGTCGCGGAGCAGCTGCGTGGACGGGTCCTCGGCGAAGTGGATGTTGGTCCACCGGGCCAGGGTGACCATCGACACGAGCATCGTGATCGACATCGCGCCCATGAGGACCAGGGTGGTCGCGGCGTTGCGGCTCTTCGGCTTGCGGAACGCGGGGACGCCGTTGCTGATCGCCTCGACCCCGGTGAGCGCGGCACAGCCGGAGGAGAACGCGCGCAGGAGGAGGAAGACGAGCGCGAAGCCGGTGACCGTCTCGTAGCCCGGCTCCGGTGCCAGCTCGAGGCCCGCGCTCTCGGCGAGCGGGAGGTCGCCGGTGACCTGTCGGTACAGGCCGAACAGGGCCATCCCGATGATCGCCACCATGAACAGGTACACGGGGATGGCGAAGGCCGCCCCCGACTCGCGGACCCCGCGCAGGTTCATCGCGGTCAGCAGGACGATGATCGCGACGGCGATGACCGCCTCGCGACCCCTGACGAACCCGAAGGCGGAGGCCGCGTTCTGGACACCCGAGGAGACCGACACCGCCACGGTGAGGACGTAGTCGACGAGGAGCGCACTGCCCACCGTGAGACCGGCTTTGGGCCCGAGGTTGACGCTCGCCACCTCGTAGTCACCACCGCCGGAGGGGTAGGCGTGCACGTTCTGCCGGTAGCTGAGGATGACGACGACCATCACCGCGACGACCGCGAGGGCGATCTTCCACGAGCTCGTGAGGGCGAGCGCCCCGCCGGCGAGGCCGAGGGTCAGCAGGATCTCGTCGGGGGCGTAGGCCACCGACGACAGCGCGTCGCTGGCGAAGACCGGGAGCGCGACGCGCTTGGGCAGGAGGGTCTCGTGGAGCTTGTCGCTGCGCATCGCGCGACCGAGCAGGACGCGCTTGACGAGACGACCGGAGGAAGGCACGACAGACACTGTAGGGCGGGTCGGGGTTCGATCCGGTCCCGTCCCGGACACGCTCTCAGGGTCGGGTCCGCCCGTGTACCGTCGGGACCGTGCACTTCGTCATCATGGGCTGCGGCCGTGTCGGCGCCTCTCTCGCGCGGGCCATCGAGCGCGCCGGCCACGAGGTCGCCGTCATCGACCAGGAGGAGTCCGCCTTCCGGCGGCTCGGGACCGGCTTCGAGGGCCGCACCGTCACCGGGGTCGGCTTCGACCGCAACACCCTGCGGGCGGCCGGTATCGACCAGGCCTACGCCTTCGCGGCGGTCTCGAGCGGTGACAACTCCAACATCCTCGCGGCGCGCGTCGCGCGCGAGAAGTACGGCGTGGAGAACGTCGTGGCCCGCATCTACGACCCGGGCCGTGCCGAGATCTACCAGCGCCTGGGCATCCCCACCGTCGCCACGGTGAAGTGGACGAGCGACCAGATGCTGCGCCGCCTGCTCCCCCAGGGCCACGTCCCCGAGTTCACCGACCCGTCGGGCAAGGTCGTCATCGCCGAGATGCCGGTGTCCCGCACCTGGGTCGGCCGCCGCCTGTCCGACGTCGAGGAGGCCACCGGTGGCCGGCTCGCGTACGTCACGCGGCTCGGCGACGGGTTCCTCCCCGGGCGCGAGACCGTGTACCAGGAGGGCGACCTCCTGCACATCGCGCTGCGGCGCGAGGACCTCGCCACCGCCGAGCGCGTCCTCGACAGCCCTCCCCCGTCGACCGACTGACCTGAAAGGCCCCCTACATGCGCGTCGTCATCGCCGGAGCCGGGAGCGTCGGGCGCTCGATCGCCCGTGAGCTGCTGCGCAACGGCCACCACGTGCTGCTCATCGACCGCGACGCCGACGCCGAGCGCGTCGCCAAGGTCCCGGACGCGAGCTGGCTGCAGGCCGACGCGTGCGAGATCGACTCGCTGTCGGAGGCCGGCCTGGCCGACTGCGACGTCGTCGTCGCCGCCACCGGTGACGACAAGGTCAACCTCGTGCTCTCGCTGCTCGCCAAGACCGAGTTCGGCGTGCCGCGCACCGTCGCCCGCGTGAACAACCCGAAGAACGAGTGGATGTTCGACGAGGCCTGGGGCGTCGACGTCGCCGTCTCCACCCCGCGCCTGATGACGGCCCTGGTCGAGGAGGCCGTGAGCGTCGGTGACCTCGTGCGCATCTTCGAGTTCCAGCAGGGCAAGGCGATGATGGTCGAGATGACCCTGCCCGTGGGCAGCCCGTACGCCGGCGCCCGGGTGGGCGACGTGCCGTTCCCGGGCAACACGGTGCTCACCGGCATCATCCGCGAGGGCCACCCGATCGCGCCGAGCCGCGACGACGCCCTCGAGCCGCTCGACGAGCTCCTCTTCATCACCACGCCCGAGGTCGAGGCCGACCTCGAGTCGCTCCTCTCCCCCGGCCAGCGGCACAAGCGCGAGACCGACGACGAGGACGACGACGACCTCTGAGCGACAGGCTCACTCAGTGGTGCGGGAAACCGCCGCCAGGACCCCGGTTTCCCGCACCGGTGATCCGCACGGGGCTCAGAGCCAGCGGCGGACCCTCGCCGCGTAGTCGGTGTACTCGGCGCCGAACTTCTCGGTGAGGTAGCGCTCCTCGGGGAGGATGGCGCCCCAGAGCAGCGCGGCCACCCCCACCGGCACGAGCAGCAGCGCCCAGAACGAGTGGGCCAGCAGCGCGATGGCGACGTCGAGCGCCACGAGGCCGAGGTACAGCGGGTTGCGGCTGAGCCGGAACGGGCCCGCCTGCAGGACGAGGGCTGTCGCCTCGCCCGGCAGGATCGCCGTGCGGTTCCTCGCCATGACCGCGAGGGTCCACCCGTTCCAGAGGACGAACGCGGCGGCCAGGGCCCAGCCGAACCGGCTGGTCACCGCGCCGCCGACCGCGACGGGGTCACCGAGGCTGGCGCTGAGGACGAGGCCCACGGTCAGCGGCACGCCCAGGGCCACGGGCGGCCAGATCCGGAACGACGGAGCATCCACGGGCGCCATGGTGGCCCGGCCCCACACCGTGCGACAAGCGTCGAGGCGCGTGGGTCAGTCGTGGACGGCGTCGTCGCGGCGGGGGTGGACGCCCTGGTCGTCGGCCTCGTGGTGCCCGCCGGCACCGGGTCCGGCGTCGGGCTCGAGCGGAGTGTGGCCGGCGAGCAGCATCCAGCCCATGACGGCGATGGCCCCGACCCACAGGGGCCAGCCGAGCAGGATCTTCGCGGCACCGAGCCAGGTGACCTCGGCGGCGAGGTAGAGCGGCACCATGATCGCGATGCGGATGAGGTAGGTCGCCACGAGCACCCAGGTGAGGCGCGTGCAGACCCGGACCATGCCGCGGTCACGGCGCCAGGCGAAGGGGTCCTCGGCCGCGCGCGGGTCGCCGGCGCCGACGAGGAAGCCCACCGCGGGCCACCGGGCGAGGATCGACACGAGCGTCGCCACGAGGAAGCCGGCGTTGGTGAGGATGCCGGGGAGGAAGGCGTCCTCGGCCCGTCCCGAGCGGACCGCGAAGAACGCGGCGATGGCCGTGGCGAACACGGCCCCGAACACGTGCTGCAGCGAAGACCGCTGTGCCACACGGATTCCCGCGAGTGCAAGGGCGATGACGATGGCCGCCCCGGCGGCCAGGGTGACGTCACGGCGCCACGTGTACAGCGCGACGAACGCGATCGTGGGGAGCGCCGTCTCGACCGAGCCGCGCCAGCCACCGAGGGCGGTGGACAACCGGTGCCGGATGAGGGCCTCGACCGTCTCGGCCGTGGCGTCCGCGGCGCTGCGGGCGGCGGGCACCGTCACGGGCTGGGGACGATCTCGTACGCCGGGTTGAAGATCGTCGGTACGCCCCGGACCTCGGCCACCCGGCCGCGGGCGCGCAGGAAGGTGCCGGGCTCGATGCCCGCGATGCTGCGGCGCCCGATCCACACGAGGTTCACCGACCCCTTGCCGTCCCAGACCTCGGCCACGAGGGCGGGGACGCTGCGGCGCGGCGGGAGCGTGACGGTGCGGACCGTGCCGCAGACACAGGCGGCGTGGCGGGGCGCGAGGGCGGTGAGGTCGTCGCCGCCCTCGGTGAGCGACTGCTCCTGGAGGACCTCGGCCTGGTGCTCGGCCGGGGTCATCGTGAGGTCGCGCAGCCGCTCCCGCAGGCCCATCACCGCACCTCGGTGATCTCGGGGCCGCGCTCGAACGGGTCGAGGGAGGGGGTCTCGTCGACCTCGGCCTCGGCGTCGGTCTCGGCGGCGTCCTGCGGCAGGCTCAGCGCGAGCAGCTCGCGCGGCGCCATGGCCTCGGTGCCGCGCACGACCACGGCCGCGCGCAGGACGTCGAGGAGCGGGCCGGCCGCGGCCTCGTCGATGGCCGCGCGGCCGGACAGCACGCCGCGCAGGAACCAGCGGGGGCCGTCGACGCCGACGAAGGTCGCCGGGGCGAACACGGTGCGCCCGTCGGGACCGGCCGACGGCATCCGGGTGCGGAGTTCGGTGCCGAGGCCGCCGGGGTGCTCCTCGACGGTGCCGCCCTGCGACTCGACGGCCGCGGCGATCTCGCCCCGGATGTCGTCCCAGAGGCCGCCCGAGCGGGGGGCCGCGAAGGCCTGCAGCTGCAGTGCCGAGTCGCCGAGTACGGCGGTGGCGGCGTTGACCTGCTGGGTGTCCTGGTCGAGCTCGAGGCGCAGCTCCATGCCCTGGACGCCGCGGACCCACAGCGCGCCGAGGTCGACGCGGCCGTCGCGGCCCTCGACCTCGGTGACGTCCCACGGTCCGTCGGTGCGCACGTCGACGGCGGGGGCGTCGTCCTGCGAGGTCTCGGTGGTGTCGGCGTCGAGCGCCTCGCCGGGGGGCTCGGTGGCCTCGGCGGGGTCGACGTCCTTCTTCCGCTTGAAGATGCTCACTGCGCAGTCGTCCTCGGGTGTGGTCTCGTGGTGCGGCGGGTCGTCACCGCGGGGTCGGCGTGCCGAAGCCGCCGGTGGACCCGTGCCCAGTCTCCCCCCGGGCGCTGTCCGGAAGCGAATCCGTGGCGGTGAAGTCGGCGTGGAGGTAGTGCTGGACCACGAGCTGGGCGATCCGGTCGCCGACCCGCACCGTGAACGGCTCGTGGGGGTCGAGGTTGACGAGGTTGACCAGCACCTCCCCGCGGTAGCCGGAGTCGACGGTGCCAGGGGCGTTGACGATGGTCACGCCGTGCCGGGCCGCGAGGCCGGACCGCGGGTGCACGAGGCCGATCGTCCCGGGCGGGAGGGCGAGCGCCACCCCCGTGGGGACGAGCGCCCGCTCCCCGGGCTGCAGCGTCACGTCGGCGACGCTGGTGAGGTCGGCCCCGGCGTCACCGTCGGTGCTGTACCGGGGCAGGCTCGCCTGCGGGTGCAGCAGCCGGACGGCGACGGGGGTGTGGTCGGGTGCGCTCACGGGTGCGGGGGCGTCGCCGGTCAGGCGGCGCACTCCCGGCACACCAGGACGCCGGCCTTCTCGCTCGCCAGCTGGCTGCGGTGGTGCACGAGGAAGCACCGGGAGCACGTGAACTCGTCGGCCTGCCGGGGCAGGACGCGCACGGAGAGCTCCTCACCGGACAGGTCCGCACCGGGCAGCTCGAAGCCCTCGGCCTGCTCGGTCTCGTCGACGTCGACGCTGGAGGCGCGCTTGTCGACGCGGCGGTTCTTGAGCTCCTCGATGGAGTCCTCGGACAGCTCGTCGTCGGTCTTGCGCGGCGCGTCGTAGTCGGTCGCCATTACTGATGTCCACCCTTCGTCGTGTCGTTCGGCCCTGACAACGCATGGATGCCCGCGTTTGTGCCCGGGCACCGATCTAGGCGCGGCGATTGTGCACCATCGGGCCGGGGCGCGCCACGCCGGGTCCAGCCGCTGGCCCCCGGATCCCGTCAGTGGCGGGCGGTGACGTGCCGGGCCGTGAGGTCGCGGACCATCGCGGCGAAGGCCGCGGCGATGCCCGGGGCGGCTCCCCAGGTGAGCTCACCGGTGGCCGTCGCGTCGTCCGGGCCGCCGACGAGCGCCCCGGCCTCGCGGGCCACGAGCTCGCCCGCAGCGCGGTCCCAGGCGTTGAGCCCGGTCTCGTAGTAGGCGTCGAGCCGACCCGCGGCCAGGCTGCAGAGGTCGAGGGCGGCGCTGCCCTGCCGGCGGATGTCGCGGACCCGAGGGAGCAGCTCGGCCACCGCGGCCCCCTGCCCCGCCCTGACCTGCGCGTCGTAGCCGAAGCCGGTGCCGACGAGCGTCACGGCGAGGTCGCTGACGTCGGTGACCTGCAGGCGGCGGCTGCCGGACGCGGTGGTGAGCCACGCCCCTCCACCGCGGTGCGCGTGGAAGAGTTCGTCGGCCACGGGCGAGAGGACCGCACCCGCGACCGACTCCCACGCACCGGGCGTCGTGGGGTCGCCGAGAACCGCGGCGAGCGAGACGGCGTAGGCCGGGACGTCGTAGAGGTAGTTGACCGTGCCGTCGATGGGGTCGACGACCCAGGTGATGCCGCTGGTCCCGGCCCGCCCGCCCTCCTCCTCACCGAGCACGGCGTCATCGGGGCGCAGCTCGGCGAGCAGGCGCAGGACGAGCTCCTGGCTGCGCTGGTCCATGACGGTGACCGGGTCGGTGTCGCTCGACTTGGAGGCGACGCGCAGGTCGGCGGGGCGCTCGTCGACGACGAGGCGGCCCGCCTCGCGCACGACACGGCAGGCGACGTCCTCGAGGGCGGCGGGGTCGAGGTCGTGGGGCCCGGCGGGCATCAGTCGCTGCCGCACAGGGCCGGGCGCGCCGCGCGCAGGTTCGGGCAGCAGCCGGGGGCGCACACCGAGGGGCGCACGTCGCCGGGGAGCCAGGTCTCCGGCACGACGAGCTCGCCGCGCGCCTCTGCGGCCCGTTCGAGCAGGAGGTCGACCAGGCCCTCGACGAAGCCCTCGTCGGTGTCGGGGGTGGCGACGCGGACGAACGGGACGCCCACCCGCTGCGCCGTCTCGGCGGCCTCGGTGTCGAGGTCGTGGACGACCTCCATGTGGTCGGAGACGAAGCCGATGGGGGCGCACACGACGGTGGTGCCGCCCTGGGCCGCGAGCTCCTCGATGCGGTCGTTGACGTCGGGCTCGAGCCAGGGCTGGCTGGGCGGCCCGGAGCGGGAGCAGAAGACGAGCTCGCCCTCGACCTCAAGGCCGAGGGCGGCGTTGAGCTCGTCGGTGAGCCGTCGGGCTAGCCGCACGTGCTGGTCGGCGTAGAGGTTGCCCTCGCCGTCGCCGGGGCCGGAGGTGTCGTCCATGGCGTCCGGGATGGAGTGGGTGACGTAGAGGACGTGGGCGCTCGACGGGTCCTCGAGGGCGCCGACGGAGGCGACCAGTGCCCGCAGCCACGCCTTCCCCACGCTCGGGTGGACGACGTAGGGGCGGACCTTGTCGACGACCAGGCCGTCGGCGGCCGGGCCGACCTCCTCGACGGCCGCCGCGAGGTCCTCGCGGTACTGGCGGCAGGAGGAGTACGACGAGTACGCGCTGGTGAGGACGGTGACGACCCGGGTTGCCCCGAGGTCGAGCGCCTCGTGGACGGCCTGCGCGAAGAACGGCTCGGAGTTGCGGTTGCCCCACACCACCGGGACCTCGATGCCGCGGCGGGCCAGCTCGGCGCGCAGGCGGGCCAGCAGGTCGCGGTTGAGGTCGTTGATCGGGCTGCGACCCCCGCGGACGACATAGTGCTCGGCGACGGCGGCGAGGCGCTCGTCGGGGATGCCGCGGCCCGCGGTGACGCGGCGCAGGAAGGGCATCACCTCGTCGGGCCCCTCGGGTCCGCCGAACGAGCCGAGGAGGACGACGTCGTAGGGCGCGAGGGCGGTGGTGGCATCGGTCATGTGGCCAGCCTAGAAGGGCAATCGGACGGCCCTCGGCGTGGGCTGCGTCGTGCGGGCCTGCGGGAGTGGCATCGTCTCCTCCTGACGACGAGCTACTCCGGGAGCGCGACATGCACGACCTTCGCCTGATCGGCGTCCACGAGGACGGCCAGCACCTCCTGCTCGCCGACGCCGATGGGGGCCGCTACCGACTGACCCTCGACGAGGCCCTGCGGGCCGCCGCCCGACGCGACCGGCCACGGTTGGGCCAGCTCCAGATCGAGATCGAGGGCGGGCTGCGTCCCCGCGAGGTGCAGACCCTCATCCGTCGCGGCCTGTCCGCGCAGGAGGTCGCCGACCGTGCGGGGTGGACGCTCGAGAAGGTGCGTCGCTTCGAGGGCCCGGTGCTCGCCGAGCGCGAGCACGTGGCCCGGGTCGCCCAGCAGTGCGCCGTCGGCAGCCGCGGCTCCTCCCCCGTCACCCTCGCCGAGCGCGTGTCCGACCGGCTCAAGGACCGCGGCGTCGACCGCAGCGACATCGAGTGGGACTCCTCGCGCGACGAGGAGGGCACCTGGTCGCTGACGATGACCTTCGCCGCCGGCGGTCGCCAGCGCACCGCCGTCTGGCGCTACGAGCCGCTCGGCGGCTCGGTCTCCCCCACCAACGACGAGGCCCGCTGGCTCAGCGAGGAGCAGGCGGCCGGCGGCATCCCCACGCCCCACACCGCGCCGGCCACGGTCGACCACGACGTCTACGACATCGAGGCCGACGGCGGGGTCGGTCGCTCGAGCCGGGCCCGGGCTCCCCACGAGCCGATCGACCTCATGGCCGCGATGCGCGAGCACAGCACCCGCGGGCGGCGCGGCCGTGGCCGTCGGCCCTCGCCGGCGCACACCCCGGGTGAGGACGCGCCGCGGCACGACGCCCTCCCCCTCGACGAGCTCGCGTTCGACCCGTCCGACGCCCCGGCTCCCCCGGCGGCGCGCGGGCGCAACCCGCTGTCGGCGCACCTGGACTCCCCCACCGACAGCGACGAGCTGGTGGGCGGCTTCCCCGAGGACGACCTCGTCGAGGACGCGTCCGACGACGGTCCCGAGGACGGCGACACCCCGAGCATCG
Source organism: Oryzobacter telluris (assembly GCF_043099285.1). Classification (GTDB taxonomy): domain Bacteria; phylum Actinomycetota; class Actinomycetes; order Actinomycetales; family Dermatophilaceae; genus Oryzobacter; species Oryzobacter telluris. The sequence continues at coordinate 2,458,735 of NZ_CP170723.1, forward strand.
CCCCGGCGGTGGCACCCGCGGCCGTGGCGTCCTCCGATGACGACGAGGACGACGCCGCCGACGTGGCGGCACCCGCCCGTCGGCCCGCACCCTCGCGCAAGGGCCGGCCGAGCGTGCCGAGCTGGGACGACATCGTCTTCGGCACCAAGGGCTCCTGAGCCCGAGCTCGTCAGGCGGGTGGGGGCACCGGGCAGACGTCGAGGTCGAAGGGCAGCACGTCCGGCGACACCGCGGCGGCACGGGCGGCGTGGCTGTTCATCCGCCGCATGTAGTGCCGGCGGCAGAGCACCTCGTACTCCACGAGCCCGGCCCGCGCCTCGGCCGTGTCACCGACGACCACCTGCTCGCCCTCGACGACCATGACGCCGTCGACGATGCGCGCGTTGTGCGTCGCCTTGCGGCCGCACCAGCACAGCGCCTCGACCTGGAGCAGCTGCACGCGGTCGGCGAGCTCGATGAGGCGGCGCGACCCGGGGAAGAGCTCGGTGCGGAAGTCGGCGGTGATGCCGAAGGCCGTGACGTCGATGCCCATCTCGTCGACGATCCGGGCCAGCTGCTCGACCTGCGCGGGCGTGTAGAACTGGGCCTCGTCGCAGATGAGGTAGTCCACGCGCGACCCGCTCGTGAGGCGCTCGACGATCTCGTCCCAGAAGTCGAGCTCGTCGTCGACCTCGATGGCGGGCGTCGAGAGCCCGAGCCGCGAGGACAGGACCGAGTCGCCCATCCGGTCGAGCTTGGTGAAGATCAGGCCCTGCCGACCACGCACGCTGTTGTTGTGGTCCATCTGGAGGGCCAACGTGGACTTGCCACAGTCCATCGTGCCCGAGAAGAAGACCAGGTCCGCCACGAGGGGAGAGCCTAGGCGACGTCGGCGGCGTCGACGTGCACGACCGGCACCGCCACCTCGTCGGCGCTCAGCGACCCGTGCAGGCCGATGAGGGCGAGGAGCTCGGGACGGGCGCGCCGGGAGTCGGCGACGGCGAAGGTCCCGTGGGTGACGACGACGAGGTCGCCGATGCGCGGGAGGTTCTCTGGGTGGACGACGCCGAACCAGCCGGCCGCCACCGCCTCCTCACGGGTGGCCACGCGGGCGCGGTCGCCGAGGACCTCGGCCCAGGCCGCCCGGACGTCTTCGGTCGCCCCCGGCTCGGTCCACACCTGCGGCGCCCGGAACTCCACCGAGACGTGGCGCGCCCCCGTGGACAGCCGGGAGTCGTCGGCGACGTCGACGCGGTCGTGGAGCGGGACGTCGACCATCCCGTGGTCGGCCGTGATCGTGAGCGAGCAGTCGCGCGGGAGGGAGGCCGCGAGCCGGGCGAGCTCGCGGTCGACGGCCTCCAGCTCGTCACCCCACTGCCAGGAGTCGCAGCCGAAGACGTGGCCGACCTTGTCGAGGTCGCCCCAGTAGAGGTGCACGAGCGCCCGCGGGGTGGCCCGCACGGCCGCGAGGGTGGCGTCGACCCGCTTGGCCAGCGAGTCGGCGGCGACGAACCGACCGCCGCGCAGGGCCGCGTTCGTCAGGCCGGAGCCGTCGAAGAACGCCGGGCCGAGCCGGGTGACCGGGACGCCCGCGCGGTCGACCCGCTCGAAGACCGTCTCGTGCGGCTGCCAGCGGAACGGGTCGGGACCGTCCTCCCACGACAGCTCGTTGAGCAGGCGGTCCTCCCCCGGGACGAGCACCTCGTACCCGACCATGCCGTGCTGGCCGGCGGCCAGGCCGGTGCCGAAGGTGCCCATCGACGTGGCCGTGGTCGAGGGGAAGCCCGCGGGGACGCGTCGCGTCGAGGCCAGCAGCGACCGGAGGAAGGGGGCGTGCCCCGCGCGCCGGACGAGCAGGTCGTGGCCCAGCCCGTCGACGAGCACCGTGACGGCGCGTCGGGTGGGGGCGAGCTCGATGCGGGGGGTCGGACGGTCCGCCGGCGTGGGGACGCCGAGCGACACGGCGACCGCCGGGAGGACGTCGGCGAGCGCCGGCCCGTCACCGTCGAGGGGGTGGCCGACGTCTGCGGCAGCCACCCTCAGCCCTGGCCGATGGCGGCCGAGAGGTCGCGCGCGAACGACAGCGCCCGCTGCAGGGCGTCCTCACCGTCGGCAGCGGCCGAGATGCGCAGCGCGATGTCGTCGCCGGTGATGGTGCCCTCGTAGCCGTGGTCGGCGTCGCAGTCGGGGTCGGCGCACGCGGCCGGCACGAGGTCGAGGCGCGCCACGGTGCCCCAGCCGAGGGTGAGGCTGAGCTCACGGCCGAGGCTGCCGGGCACGTAGGTCGAGGGGTTCTCCACGACGTGGGTGAGCATGACCCCGCGCACCGCCGACAGCGGGATCGACTCGGTCGTGGCCGTGGCGACGTCCTGCGGGGCCGGCGGCTCGTCGGCGTGGTCGTCGGCGTGCGCGATGAGCAGGCGCGAGGGGGTGAGGACCAGCACGGTGATGTGCCGCCGCACGACGTCGCGGTCGAACGTGGTCTCGAGGTGCACGAGGTGGTTGGCGATGGGTTCCCCCACGAGCGCGGCGGCGACGACGTCGGCGACGAGCGCCGGGTAGTAGCCCGCGCGCACGATGGCGTCGGTCAGCTCGACCGGCAGGGTGGGGGCGTCGGAGGGACTGCTCATCCCCCCATTCTGCCCCGATCCCCCGGTGTGTCGCGTCCGTCGCCCCGAGCCGCCCTCGCGTCGCCTCCCCCTTCCGCTCCACCGCGTGCTACCGCCTGGTACGTGGGGTGATCACCCCACGTACCAGGCGGTAGGACGCGACAGAGGGGGCAACGGAGGGTTCAGGTGAGGGAGCGGCGGCCGGGGTCGGCCCGGCGGGGGGCGGGGGCCAGGACGATCTCGGCGCCGAGGACCTCGACCCCGCCGGGGTGGGCGTTGACCGGGTTGAGCACGAGCGAGGCCACCTCGGGCAGGTCGTCGGCGAGCACCGACACCCGGGCGATGAGGTCGGACAGGGCCGCCCGGTGCACCGGCGCCGAGCCGCGGTGGCCGTGGAGCACGGGCGCGGCCTTCACCGACGAGATGAGCTCGGAGACCGTGACGTCCGTGAGCGGCGGGATGCGGTAGGCGATGTCGCCGAGCAGCTCGGTGGGCAGCCCCGCCACCGAGAAGCCGATCACCGGCCCGAAGAGCGGGTCCTCGTCGGAGGTGACGACGCACGGGACGCCCGGGGTCGCCATCCGCTGGACGACGAGCCGGTCGGCGTCGAGCGGCGCGAGGCGGTCGGTGAGCGAGGACCAGGCCCCCCGCAGCGCCGCCTCGTCGCGCAGGTCGACCCGCAGCCCGCCGACCCCGCCCTGGTGGCGGAGCATCGGGGCGGTGGACTTCAGGACGACCGGGTAGCCGACGTCCTCAGCGGCCTGGACGGCCTCGTCCACCGACCGGGCCTCGCGCTTGGTCCACACGTCGATCCCGTAGGCCGCGAGCAGGGCGTGCGCCTCGTCCTCGCCGAGGCGGCGTCCCTTGGGGTCGACCGACAGCACCGTCTCGACGACGTCCTCGGCGATCCGTCGGTTGATGCCGGGGGGCGCGAGCGGGGTGCCGCGGTCGCGGGCCCGCCACTGCCCGTAGCGGGTGGCCGAGGCCAGTGCGCGCACGGCGTCCTCGGGCATCGCGTAGACCGGGATGGCGCGGGTGGAGCCCCCCGTGCCGGTGACGGTGGAGTGCCCGTCGTCGACCCCGCGCATGCCGAGGAAGGTGGCGGCCACGGGCTTGGTCGACTCGGCCGCGGCGTCGCGCACGGCGGCTGCGACGTCGGCGTCACCCGTGACCAGCGGCGGGATGAAGCAGGTGAGGACGGAGTCGACGCGCGGGTCGTCGAACGCCGCCCGCAGCGCCGTGCGGAACTCCTCGGCGGTCGCCTCGCTCGGCAGGTCGACCGGGCCGTGCGTGACGGTGAGCTCCCAGCTGGTGCACGCGTCGGCGGTGAGCGTGCCCAGGGCCGCCGAGTTCGACACGATGGCGACGCGGTCACCCGCGGGCAGCGGCTGGTGGGTGACGAGCTGGGCGACGTCGAAGAGCTGGTGCACGTTCTCGACCCGGATGACGCCGGCCTGCTTGAGCATCGCCGAGAACACCTCGGGCCGGGCCTTGGTGGGACGCACCCGGTGCCCCGGGGGCACGCCGAACCGGCTGACCCCCGACTTCACGACGATGACCGGCTTGATGAGCGCGAGGTTGCGGGCGATGCGCGAGAACTTGCGCGGGTTGCCCATCGACTCGAGGTAGAGGCCGACCGCGTCGGTGGAGTCGTCGTCGATCCAGTACTGCATGAAGTCGTTGCCCGACACGTCGACCCGGTTGCCGGCGGAGCCGAACGTGGAGATGCCGAGGTTGCGCCTCGCGGCCGAGGCGAGCACGGCGATGCCGAGCGCCCCCGACTGCGAGAACAGGCCGAAGCGACCCTGCGGCGGGACCACCGGCGCGAGCGAGGCGTTGAGACGAACACCGGTGTCGTTGTTGATGATCCCGAACGAGTTGGGCCCCACGACGCGCATCCCGGCGCCCCGCGCCCGGCGCACGAGCTCGGCCTGGAGGTGGGCGCCGTCCTTGCCCTGCTCGGCGAACCCGGACGACACGACCAGCAGCGCCTTGACCCCGGCCTCGGCGCACTCGTCGACGACCTCGAGCACCGCGTGGGCGGGCACCGCGATGACGGCGAGGTCGACCTGCTCGGGGATCGCCCCGACCGACGGGTAGGCCTTGCGCCGCCGCAGAGTGCGCACGTTGGGGTTGACCGGGTGGACCTTTCCGGTGAACCCGGCGTCGACGATCCGCTCGAGGACCTGGGTCCCGATCGCCTCACGGCGGCGGCTGGCGCCGACCACGGCGATGACCGACGGCGCGAGCAGCGCGCGCAGGCTCGACGCCTCGGCCCGGTGCTCGCGGGACATCTCGACGGCGCGCGAGCGGTCGGTGGGCTCGATGTCGAAGCCCACCTCCACGACGCCGTCCTCGACGTGCCGGGCCACCTCGTACCCCGCGTCGGCGAAGACGGCGAGCATCTTGCGGTTCTGCGGCAGCACCTCGGCGGTGAACCGGCTGATCCCCATGTCGCGCGCGATCGCCGCCAGGTGCTCCAGCAGCACCGACCCGATGCCCTTGCCCTGGTAGTGGTCGCTGATGTTGAACGCGACCTCGGCGCTGCGGGAGTCGATGCGGTCGTAGCGCCCGATGCCGATGATCTCCTCGCGCATCGTCACGACGAGCGCGACCCGGTCGACGTAGTCGACGTGGGTGAAGCGGTGCACGTCGGAGTCGCTGAGCCGGCGCAGCGGCGCGAAGAACCGCAGGTAGATCGACTCGTCGGACTGCGCGGCGTGGAACCGGTGGACCAGGGAGGCGTCGGACGGGCGGATCGGGCGCACCCGCGCCACGGTCCCGTCACGGAGGACGACGTCGGCCTCCCACTCGGCGCGGTAGCCGGGAGGGAGCTCCTCGTCGTCCATGGGCCCATCGTGCCACCCCGGTCCCCGACACCCCGGACCGGCAGACTGGCCCCGTGGAGCTGCGAGACACCGTCCGTCGACGGCGCATGGTGCGCCGCTTCGACCCCGCCCGACCCGTGCCGGCCGAGGTCGTCGACGACCTCGTCGCCCTGGCGGTGAGGGCCCCCAGCGCCGGCTTCAGCCAGGGCTGGGACTTCCTCGTCCTCCTCGACGAGGCCGACCGCCGTGCCTTCTGGGACGCCTCCGACGACGGCCGCCCGGCCGACGCGTGGCGCCGCGGTGTCGAGGCCGCCCCGGCCCTCGTCCTGTGCCTGTCCCACCCGGACGCGTACCTCGACCGCTACGCCCTCCCCGACAAGGGCTGGACGGACCGCTCCCCCGACCGCTGGCCGGTCCCCTACTGGGACACCGACACGGCCATGGCGGCCATGGTCCTGCTGCTCGGCGCCGAGGACGCGGGCCTCGGCGCGCTGTTCTTCGGCGTCCCGGGCGAGCACCACGACGCGGTCCGGGGGGCCCTCGACATCCCCGACGACCGCCGCGTCGTCGGGGTCGTCGCGCTGGGCCACGAGGCCGAACGGGTGGGCGGGTCCTCGCGGACCCGGCGGCGCCGGCCGCTCGCCGACGTCCTCCACCACGGGCGGTTCGGAGTGTCGCGTCGGCGGGCCGAGCCCAGTTTGTGAGGATGGTGCTGACCCCCGTCGTGGTGCCGCCACGACCCTGACCCACCCGGAGCGAAGCCCCACCCCATGGCCAAGCGCAGCAGCAGCAGCACGCCTCCCCCCGAGGACCTCGTCGAGAAGGTCGTCGACATCGACGTCGAGGACGAGATGCGCTCGGCCTTCCTCGAGTACTCCTACAGCGTCATCTACTCGCGGGCCCTGCCCGACGCGCGCGACGGCCTCAAGCCCGTGCAGCGCCGCATCCTGTTCGGGATGAGCGAGCTGGGCCTGCGCCCCGACCGCCCGCACGTGAAGTCCAGCCGCGTGGTCGGCGAGGTCATGGGCAAGTACCACCCGCACGGCGACCAGGCCATCTACGACGCCCTGGTCCGCATGGCGCAGCCGTTCACGATGCGCCTGCCGCTCGTCGACGGCCACGGCAACTTCGGCTCGCTCGACGACGGCCCGGCCGCCTCGCGGTACACCGAGGCCCGGATGGCGCCGGCCGCCCTCCTCATGGTCTCCGGGCTCGACGAGGACACGGTCGACGACGTCCCGAACTACGACGACTCGCTGATGCAGCCCGGCGTGATGCCGGCGGCGTACCCCAACCTGCTCGTCAACGGCGCCAGCGGCATCGCCGTCGGCATGGCCACGAACATGGCCCCGCACAACCTCGTCGAGGTCATCGGGGCGGCGCGCCACCTCATCACCCACCCCGACTGCTCCCTCGACGACCTGATGAAGTTCGTCCCCGGCCCTGACCTGCCCGGCGGCGGCCGGATCATCGGGCTCGACGGCATCCGCGACGCCTACCTCACCGGCCGCGGCACCTTCCGCACCCGCGCGACCGCCCGCGTCGAGAAGCTGACCCCGCGGCGGATGGGCATCACCGTCACCGAGCTGCCCTACCTCGTCGGCCCGGAGAAGGTCATCGAGCGGGTCAAGACGCTCGTGCAGTCCAAGAAGCTCCAGGGCATCAGCGACGTCAAGGACCTCACCGACCGCAAGAACGGCATGCGCCTGGTCTTCGAGGTCAAGAACGGGTTCAACCCCGATGCCGTCCTCGAGCAGCTCTACAAGCTGACCCCGATGGAGGACTCGTTCGGCATCAACGCCGTGGCGCTCGTCGACGGGCAGCCGCGCACGCTGGGCCTGAAGGAGCTGCTGCGCACCTACGTCGACTTCCGCATCGGGGTCGTGCGCCGCCGCACCGAGCACCGCCTGGCCAAGCGCAAGGACCGCCTGCACCTCGTCGAGGGACTGCTCGTCGCGATCCTCGACATCGACGAGGTCATCCAGCTGATCCGCACCAGCGACGACGCTGCGACCGCGCGGGCCCGGCTCATCTCGGTCTTCGACCTCTCCGAGGCCCAGGCCGAGTACATCCTCGAGCTCCAGCTGCGCCGCCTCACCAAGTTCTCGCTCATCGAGCTCGAGGCCGAGCGCGACGAGCTGCAGCGCCAGATCGAGGCCCTCGAGGCGATCCTCGCCGACGAGAAGGTGCTGCGGAAGCTCGTCTCCGACGAGCTCGCCGACGTCGCCAAGGCCCACGGCACCCCCCGCCGCACCGTGCTGCTCGAGTCGGCCGGCACGCCGGCCACGTCGGTCACCCCGCTCGAGGTCGCGGACGACCCGTGCTGGGTCCTGCTCTCCTCCACCGGACTGCTGGCCCGCACCTCCGACGCCGAACCGGTGCCCGCCGAGGGCGGCCGGGCCAAGCACGACGCCGTCGTCGGTGCCGTGAAGACCACGGCGAGAGGCGAGTTCGGGCTGGTCACCTCGTTCGGCCGGGTCGTGCGGATGTCGGTGCTCGAGCTCCCGACGCTGCCGCCCCTGGGTGGCGCTCCCAGCCTGTCGGGCGGGGCGCCCCTGGCCGTGTACGTCGACCTCCCCTCCGGCGAGGAGCCGCTCACCATCGTGCCGCTCGACCCCGACGGACCCGGCGTGGCGCTGGGCACCGCCCAGGGCGTGGTCAAGCGGGTCATCACCGACTACCCGGCGCGCGCCGACTGGGAGGCCATCTCCCTCAAGGACGGCGACCGCGTCGTCGGGGCCGTCGCGCTGCGCGACGGTGCCGAGGACCTCGTCTTCGTCACGAGCGACGCGCAGCTGCTCCGGTTCCCGGCCTCGTCGGTGCGTCCGCAGGGCCGGACGGCCGGTGGCATGGCCGGCGTGCGGCTGGCGGCCGGGGTCTCCGTGGCCTTCTTCGGGGCCGTCGACCCCGCCGCCGAGAACGTCGTCGTCACCTCCGCAGGTGCGTCCGACGCCCTGCCCGGCACCCAGCCCGGGTCGATGAAGGTGACCCCGTACAGCGAGTACCCCGCGAAGGGTCGTGGCACGGGCGGCGTTCGGGCGCACCGGTTCCTGCGCGGCGAGGACGCCCTCGTCCTCGCCTGGGTCGGGGCCCTCCCGGCCCGCGCCTCGGGCTCGAACGGGGTCCCGCTCGACCTCCCCGAGGCCACCGGACGACGCGACGGGTCGGGGACGCCCTTCCCCGCGGTCGTCGCCGGGGTCGGCTCCCCCGTGCGCTGACCGACCGGCTCGCCCCGCGGGAGTTCCCGCGTTACGGAATCGTTACGCCCTCGTGGCGTGGGACCGTTGCGCTGCTGCGTAAACGCTTTTACCTTTGGTCCCGGTTCCCCTCATCGCCGAGGCCCACCCGCCTCGGCGCGACCAGTGAAATGGAGGCGGGCTATGGCCCTCAGTTCTAAGCGGCGCTTCGCGGCGCTGACCGGAGTGGTCGCGGTGGCTCTCACCGCGACTGCCTGTGGAGGCAGCAGCGAGGACGGTGGCAGCGATGGCACCTCTAGCGGCAGCACCAGCACGATCGACTGCGCTCCCTACAAGACGTTCGGTGACCTGAAGGGGAAGACGGTCACCGTCTACACCTCGATCACCGCGCCGGAAGACGGACCGCACCAGGCGTCGTACAAGCCCTTCGAGGCCTGCACCGGCGTCACCATCAAGTACGAAGGCTCGAAGGAGTTCGAGGCCCAGCTGCCGGTGCGCGTCAAGGGCGGCAACGCCCCCGACATCGCGTACCTGCCGCAGCCCGGTCTGCTCAAGACCATGGTCGAGACCGGCAAGGTGAAGCCGGCTCCGGCCGAGGTCACCGCCAACGTCGACAAGAACATGCCCGACTTCAAGGAGTACGGCACCGTCGACGGGACGTTCTACGCCGCCCCGCTCGGCGCCAACGTCAAGTCCTTCGTCTGGTACTCCCCGCAGGCGTTCAAGGACAAGGGCTACGAGATCCCCAAGACGTGGGACGCCCTCCTCGCCCTGTCCGACAAGATCGTCGCCGACAACCCCGGTGACGACGTCAAGCCCTGGTGTGCCGGCATCGAGTCCGGTGACGCCACCGGCTGGACCGCCACCGACTGGGTCGAGGACGTCATGCTCCGCACCGCGGGCGCCGAGACGTACGACAAGTGGGTCAAGCACGAGATCCCGTTCAACGACCCCGCGGTCGCCACGGCTCTCGCCGAGGTCGGCAAGATCCTCAAGAACCCCAAGTACGTCAACGGTGGCTACGGCGACGTGAAGACGATCGCCTCGACCTCGTTCCAGGACGGCGGCCAGCCGATCCTCGAGGGGTCGTGCTACATGCACCGCCAGGCCTCGTTCTACGCGGCCAACTGGCCCGAGGGCACCAAGGTCGCCGAGGACGGCGACGTCTGGGCCTTCTACCTGCCGGCCAAGACCGAGGCCGACCACCCGGTCCTCGGTGGTGGCGAGTTCGTCGCCGCGTTCACCGACCGCCCGGAGGTCAAGGCGTTCCAGACCTACCTCGCCTCGGTCGAGTGGGCCAACGAGCGCGCCAAGACCTGCGGCTCCGGCGGCTGTGTCACGGCGAACAAGAACGCCGACCCGGCGCTGCTGACCAACCCGGTCGACAAGCTCTCGGCCGTGCAGCTCACCGACAAGGGCGCCACGTTCCGCTTCGACGCCTCGGACCTCATGCCCGGCGCCGTCGGCTCGGGCACGTTCTGGAAGGGCATGACCAACTGGATCACCGGTCAGGACGACAAGGCCACTCTCGACTTCATCGAGAACTCGTGGCCGAAGTGACCCTGACCTGACCCCAGGTCAACCCGAGCCGGGGTGGGGCGGATGCCCTCCGCCCCACCCCGGCTCTCCCTCTTCGTGAACTCCTACCGGAGGTGGCGTCAATGGCGACGAGCGTCCTGGGTGCGGTCGGGTCGGGGATCATCCCCGAGCCCTTCCTGCGCGCCCAAAGCATCGGCGGCAAGTTCTTCCTCATGTTCTTCGCGGTCGCGTTCTTCGCGCTCGTGTTCGGTCTCGTCCTGTTCCTCGCCTCCCTGTTCAAGGGACGCAAGGGTGAGCAGGCCCAGGGTGCGCTCTTCGCGGCCCCGGCGATCCTGCTCCTCGCGGTCGGCCTGATGTACCCCGCGATCCTCACCATCATCCAGTCGCTGCGCGGCAAGTCCGGCGAGGGCGGCTTCTCGCTCGAGAACTACGGGGCGATGTTCACCCAGCCCGAGCTCCTCATCGTGCTGCGCAACACGGCCCTGTGGGTCATCCTCGTGCCGTTCCTCGCCACCGCGATCGGCCTGCTCTACGCGATCCTCATCGACCGGGCCAGGGGCGAGGCGTTCGCCAAGGCGCTGATCTTCCTCCCCATGGCCATCTCCATGGTCGGCGCGGGCATCATCTGGAAGTTCGTCTACCAGTACAAGCAGACCTCGCGCCCCCAGATCGGCCTGCTCAACGGCATCCTCAAGGCCCTCGGGATGGACACCCAGCAGTTCCTGCTGGACTCCCCGCTCAACACGGTGATGCTCATCTTCGTCATGGTCTGGATCCAGGCCGGCTTCGCGATGACGGTGCTGTCGGCCGCCATCAAGGCCATCCCCGACGAGATCATCGAGGCCGCCAAGCTCGACGGCGTCCAGGGATTCAAGATGTTCCGCTTCATCACCCTGCCGAGCATCCGCGCCGCGCTCGTCGTCGTCCTCACCACGATCGGCATCGGCACGCTCAAGGTGTTCGACATCGTCCGCACCATGACCGCGGGGCAGTTCGACACCTCGGTCGTCGCCAACGAGTTCTACAACCAGAGCTTCCGCTACAACGCGCCCGGCCTGGGCGCCGCGCTCGCGGTGCTGCTGTTCGTCCTCGTCATCCCGATCGTCGTCTACAACATCATCCAGATGCGCAAGGAGGCCTGAGCCGTGAGCACCCTCCAGCCAGCAGCCACGCCGGAGTCCGTCTCCGCCGAGGCCAGCACCGAGCTCCCCGGCCCGCGCAAGCGGGGCAAGTCCAAGGCGGGCGACGCGGCACGGTCGGTCTCCTCGCCGTGGGCCTCCGTCGTCGCGATCATCATCGCGGTGCTGTGGACCACGCCGACCCTCGGCCTGCTCGTCACGTCGTTCCGCAAGCAACGCGACATCAACACCAGCGGGTGGTGGACCGCGCTCAGCGACCCGGGCGCCTTCACCCTCGACAACTACCGCCAGGCACTGGCACCGGGCAGCTCCGCAGGCCTGGGCCAGTACTTCATCAACACGGTCGTCATCACGGTCCCGGCCGTGCTGCTGCCGATCTTCCTGGCCTCGCTGGCCGCCTACGCGTTCGCGTGGATGCCCTTCCCCGGGCGTGACGCGCTGTTCGTGGCGGTCTTCGCCCTGCAGATCGTCCCGCTGCAGGTCGCCCTCATCCCCCTGCTCGACATCTACGTCAACAAGCTGGGCTTCGGGGCGTCGTACTGGTCGGTGTGGTTGTCGCACACCATCTTCGCGTTGCCACTCGCGACGTTCCTCATCCACAACTTCATGCGCGAGCTCCCGGGCGAGCTCATGGAGGCGGCCCGCGTCGACGGTGCGGGGCACGTGACGATCTTCTTCAAGATCCTCCTGCCGCTCCTCACCCCCGCGCTCGCCGCGTTCGGGATCTTCCAGTTCCTGTGGGTGTGGAACGACCTGCTCGTCTCGCTGGTCTTCCTCGGTGGAACGCCCGACGTCGCGCCCATCACGGTCCGCGTCGCCGAGCTGTCCGGTTCCCGAGGCAGTGCCTGGTACCTGCTGTCCGCCGGTGCGTTCATCTCGATGGTCGTCCCGGTCGCGGTGTTCCTCGCCCTCCAGCGGTTCTTCGTCCGCGGCCTGCTGGCCGGCGGGCTCAAGGGCTGATCCGCAGGTCCTCACGAAGGAGTGACGCATCAGCACCATCACCGATGTGGCGCGGGTGGCCGGGGTGTCGGTCGCCACGGTCTCCCGCGCCCTTCGGGGTCTTGACCGGGTCTCCCCCGAGACCCGTGAACGGGTGCTGAAGGTCGCGCAGGAGCTCGACTACGTCGCCTCCCCCACGGCCACCTCCCTGGCCTCCGGGCGCACCCGCGTCGTCGCGGTGGTCGCCCCGTTCCTCACCCGCTGGTTCTTCGCCACGCTCGTCAGCGCCATCGAGAAGACGCTGCGCGCCCGCGAGCACCACGTCATCCTCTTCGACCTCGAGGACGACACGTTCGACCAGCGCCTCCCCCTGTCCCAGAACATGCTCTGGAAGCGGGTCGACGGCGTCATCACCCTCAACGTCCCGATGTCCACCGAGGAGGTCGACCTCGTCGACCGCCTGCGGCTGCCCCTGGTCGCCATCGGCTCCCCCGTACCCGGCCGGGCCTGCGTGCGCATCGACGACGCCGCCACCATGCGCACGGCCGTCGAGCACCTCGCGGGACTGGGGCACACCCGCATCGGCTACATCGGTGCGGTGCCCCAGAACGCGGCGCACATCCAGACCCCGCAGGACCGCCTCGAGGGCTTCCGCGACGCCGTGGGCGAGCGCGGGCTGGTCTGCGAGGAGAGCTGGATCCTCGGCTCCGACTGGACCGCCGAGGCCGCGGCCCGCGACAGCATCGCGCTCCTCTCCGACCCCGACCGGCCCACCGCCATCGTCGCGGCGTCCGACGAGATGGCCATCGGGGTGCGCGAGAGCGCCCGACGCCTGGGCCTGCGCGTCCCCGAGGACCTCTCCATCGTCGGCGTCGACGACTTCGTGCTCTCGGCCGTGCTCGGCCTCACCACGGTCCGCCAGGACGTCGCGGGCCAGGGTCACCGGGCCGCCGAGCTGCTGCTCGAGGCCCTGCTCGAGGGCGACCTCGCCACCGACGAGGTCGTCATGCCCATCGAGCTGATCGTGCGAGAGTCCACCGGCCCGGTGCCGGTCCGCGTCCCCTGACGCCGACGCGGCACCGAGCCGGCCGGGCTCAGTTCTTCGTGGCGTCCTCGCTCGCCAGCTCCTCCGGGTCGCGCAGGTAGGTCTTCTTGCCGCGCAGGGCCCGGTTGGCGATCCAGGTGAGCGCCCACAGCAGGACGCCGATGCCGAGCAGGTACCCGGCGATCGTGTACTGGATGGGGTCGCGCCCGGTGACCGGCAGGGTGAAGAAGAAGCAGACGACCGCACCGACCACGGGGAGCACCGTGGGGGTGGTGAAGTGCTTGCGGTCGATCGGGTCGCGCCGCAGCACGAGCACCGCGATGTTGACGATGGTGAACACGCCGAGCAGCAGCAGGGCGGTGGTGCCGCCGAGCGCCGGCACGACGTCGCTGTCGCTCGTGCTGACGAAGTAGATCAGGCCGAACGCGATGGTCGTGGTGAAGATGATGGCGACCCACGGCGTCTGGCGGCCCCGGTGGACGCGCCCCAGGACCGGCGGCAGGACGTCCTGGCGGGCCATGCCGTAGATGAGCCGGCTGGCCATGAGCATGTTGATCAGCGCCGAGTTGGCCACGGCGAACATCGCGATGAAGGGCATGACGCTGTCGACCGGGAAGTCGGGCAGGCCCGCCGAGACGACCTTGGTCAGGGGCGTGTCGCCCTCACCGAGCTCGCCGACCGGCACCAAGGCGACCGAGAAGACGGCGACGAGCACGTAGATGACGCCGGTGATGCCGATGCCGGTGAGCATCATCTTGGGGAAGATCCGCACCGGGTCCTGGGTCTCCTCGGCCATGTTCACCGCGTCCTCGAACCCGACCATCGCGAAGAAGGCCAGCGAGGTCGCTGCGGTGATGGCGAGGAAGACGCTCTTGTCTCCCGAGGTGTCGAACACCGTGACGCGGGAGAAGTCGGCCTTGCCGCCCGAGGCGGCGTACACGCCCACGAGGATGACGAGGAGCAGGCCGGAGAGCTCGACCGTCGTCAGCACGACGTTGGCCCTGACGCTCTCGCCGACGCCGCGGAAGTTCACCGCGGCCACGAGCAGCATGAAGGCCAGCGCGATGACGAGCACGAGGGTGCTGTTGTCGCTGTCGAGCCCGAAGCCGTCGGCGAGGTTGGCGGCGAACGCGTTGGAGGCCGTGGACGCCGAGGTGATGCCCGAGCACATCACGGTGAACGCCACGAGGAACGTCACGAAGTGGATGCCGAACGCCTTGTGCGTGTACAGCGCCGCACCGGCGGCCTTGGGGTACTTCGTCACGAGCTCGAGGTAGCTGAACGCCGTGACGAGGGCGATGGCGAAGGCGACGATGAACGGCACCCAGGCCGCTCCCCCGACCTCGCTCGCGACCTTGCCGGTCAGGGAGTAGACCCCCGTGCCGAGGATGTCCCCGACGATGAACAGCAGCAGCAGCTTGGGTCCGATGACCCGCTTGAGCTCGGTCTTCTCCTCCCCTGCGACGGGGTGGTGACCCTGGTCGACCGTCGTACTCATCTGGCCCTCCTCGTCGGCGCGTCGGCGCCCGGGTGGACGTCGACGTCGGCCTCACTCTGGTCGAACGACGGGCCGGTCGGCAACACGAGGCGCGGCGCGCCGCCGCAGGTCAGGCGTCGATGCGCTCGCGGTCCAGGGCGTGGGCGGAGTCGATGATGAAGTCCTTGCGCGGGCCGACGTCGCCGCCCATGAGCAGCTCGAAGACCTTGGTGGCGGCGTCGACGTGCTCGGCCGTGACCTTGCGCAGGGTGCGGAAGTGCGGGTCCATCGTCGTCTCGGCCAGCTGGTCGGCATCCATCTCGCCCAGGCCCTTGTAGCGCTGCAGCGGCTTGGTCTTCCTGCCCCGCTTGGTGAGGTTCGCCATGGTGCGGCGCATCTCGGCCTCGGAGTAGGTGTAGATGACCTCGTTGGCCTTGGAGCCGGGGTTGATGACCTCGATGCGGTGCAGCGGCGGCACGGCGGCGTAGACCCGCCCGGCCTCGACGAGCGGGCGCATGTACCGGAAGAACAGGGTGAGCAGCAGGGTGCGGATGTGGGCGCCGTCGACGTCGGCGTCGGTCATGATGATGACCTTCCCGTACCGCGCCGCCTCGAGGTCGAAGGTGCGCCCGGACCCCGCCCCGATGACCTGGATGATCGCGGCGCACTCGGCGTTGCCGAGCATGTCGGTGACCGAGGCCTTCTGGACGTTGAGGATCTTGCCGCGGATCGGCAGCAGTGCCTGGTGGTCGCTGCTGCGGGCCAGCTTGGCGGTGCCGAGCGCGCTGTCGCCCTCGACGATGAACAGCTCGGTGCGCTCGACGTCGGTGCTGCGGCAGTCGGCGAGCTTGGCCGGCAGCGACGAGGACTCGAGCGCGGTCTTGCGGCGCTGGGTCTCCTTGTGCAGCCGCGCGCTGATGCGCGACTTCATCTCGGCGGTGACCTTCTCGAGCAGCAGGGCCGCGTGCTGCTTCTCGGGGCGTTTGGTGGAGGTCAGCCGCGCGGTGAGCTCCTTCTCGACGACCTTGGCCACGATGGCGCGCACCGCGTTGGTGCCGAGCACCTCCTTGGTCTGGCCCTCGAACTGCGGCTCGGCCAGGCGCACCGTGACCACCGCGGTGAGGCCGGCGAGGGCGTCGTCCTTCTCCAGCTTGTCGGAGCCCACCTTGAGGCGGCGGGCGTTGACCTCGAGCTGCTTGCGCAGCACCTTGAGCAGCGCCTGCTCGAAGCCGGCGAGGTGGGTGCCGCCCTTGGGGGTGGAGATGATGTTGACGAAGGACTGCACCTTGGTGTCGTACCCGGTGCCCCAGCGCACGGCGATGTCGACGCCGCACTCGCGCTCGACCTCGGTGGGGGTCATGTGTCCCTTGCCGTCGAGGACCGGCACGGTCTCGGTGAACGAGCCGCTGCCCTGCAGGCGCCACACGCCGGTGACCTCGGGGTCGGGGGCGAGGAACTCGGTGAACTCGGAGATGCCGCCGTCGTGGAGGAACACCTCCTCCACGGGCTCCTCGCCGCGCTCGTCGCGCACGACGATGGTGAGCCCAGGGACGAGGAACGAGGTCTGGCGGGCCCGCGACAGCAGGCCGTCGAGGTCGAAGCCGGCGTCCTTGAGGAAGATCTGCCCGTCGGACCAGTACCGCACCCGGGTGCCCGTGACGCCGCGACGGGTGCTGCCGATGACCTCCAGGACGCTGTTCTCGACGTACGGCGTGAACGCGTGCTCGGGGTCCTTGCGGCCCTTGGCGCCCGCGACGTCGGAGAAGGTGCCGGGCTCGCCGCGCCGGAAGCTCATGGCGTAGGTCTTGCCGCCGCGGTCGACCTCGACGTCGAGGCGCGAGGACAGCGCATTGACCACGGAGGCGCCGACGCCGTGCAGGCCGCCCGAGGCGGTGTACGAGCCGCCGCCGAACTTCCCACCCGCGTGCAGCCGCGTGTAGACGAGCTCGACACCGGTGAGGCCGGTGCGCGGCTCGATGTCGACGGGCACGCCGCGGCCGTTGTCGCGGACCTCCACCGAGCCGTCGTGGTGCAGGGTGACGGCCACGTGGTCGCAGTGCCCGCCCAGGGCCTCGTCGACCGCGTTGTCGATGATCTCCCACAGGCAGTGCATGAGCCCGCGCGAGTCGGTGGACCCGATGTACATGCCGGGACGCTTGCGCACGGCCTCCAGCCCCTCGAGGACCTGGAGGTGGTGGGCGGTGTACTCGGACGCGGACTTGCTCGTCGCGGTCTTCTTCGCAGCGGTCGCAGTCACGTCACGCAGGGTAGCCGCCGCCTCCGACGCCCCCGCGCAGGCGCACCGCCGTGGCCGACGGCGACCCGCTCCGGGGGCCGCCGGAGCGGGGATCGGCCGACCAGCGCCGGGGTGTCGGCCGGGTGGCGGGCGGGGATCGACCGCTTGGTCACGATCCGGACATGAGCGACCTTCGTGGACACCACCTGCACGGCGGGAAGAGACCGGCGTGGTTGACTGTTGCAACGTCTCCGATCCGGACGGGTCGGGGGCACCGAACCACCGTCATACCGAGCGAGCCGAGGAGGCCGACGTGAACGCCGCACTGGCACCCACCATGACCGCCGCGGACCGTTGCGACCGTTGTGGAGCGCAGGCCTACGTCCGCGCCACCCTGCACGGTGGCGGCGAGCTGCTCTTCTGCGCGCACCACGGGCGCGAGCACACCCCCGCACTGGCGGGAGTCGCAGACATCCACGACGAGAGCGAGCGTCTGCTCGAGCCCACCTCGGTGGGCGACACCACCGCCTGAGGGTGGACGGGCTCACCGACGACGTCCGGCTGGTCGTCCCGCCGCTCCTCGTCGTCGTCGGGCTCCTCGGGATCGTCGTCCCGGTCCTGCCGGGCCTGCTCATGGTCCTCGGCGGCGTCCTGCTCTGGGCTGCCCTCACCGGAACCCCGCTCGCGTGGGGCATCTTCGTCGCGGCCCTGGTCGTGGCGGTCGCCGGCTACGCGCTGCAGTACCTGCTGCCGGGCCGGCGGATGAAGGAGCGCGGCGTGGGGTCCTCGACCCTGCTGCTGGCCGTGCTCGCGGGGATCGTCGGCTTCTTCGTCATCCCCGTCGTCGGCGCGTTCGTCTTCTTCGTCGCGGCGATCTTCCTCGTCGAGAGCGGGCGCACCCGCGACCGCGCGATGGCCTGGACCCGCACCAAGCACGCCATGCTCGCCGTGGCCCAGAGCGTGGGCATCGAGCTCGTGGCCGGGCTGCTCATCGCCGGCCTCTACGTCGTGGGTCTCGTCCTCACCTGACCCCTGAGCACGTCGAAGGGCCCCGTCCGGGATGCGGACGGGGCCCTTTCGTCATCGGGCCGGGCCCGGTGCTCGTCACCAGTTGTTCTGGCGGCGCTCCCAGCGCTCGTCGAGCTTGTCCATGAACGACTTCTGGCCACCCTTGCGGCGGGCGGCGCCCTTGGGTGCCGGGCCGGCGGTGCCGTCGGGGCGCACGACGCCGAGCTGGGCGCGGCGCGGCGGGGTGGCGGCGAAGACCGCGGCCGCGACCATCACGGCGAAGCCGATGGCACCCACCCACATCGTCGTGTTGACCCCCACGAGAACCAGACCCAGGCCCGCGACCACGCCGATCCCGCCGATCACCCAGCGCCGTCGTTGCACGGACGCCAAGGTGCTGCCCTGCATCTGCGAGGCGAACTTCGGGTCCTCGGCAGCGAGCGCGTGCTCCATCTGCTCGAGCATCTTCTGCTCGTGGTCTGAGAGCGGCACGGAACCTCCCGCGGTCGGCCCGGGACCGTCCGGCGGACGGCCCCACGTTGTCCCTGAACCCTCAGGATAAATCCCCACGTCGCCGTGCGGAAGCGGATGCGTCACGTTCGACCAGACTGGCTGGTCGAACGGCTCCCGAACCGAAGCGTGAACGGGCCCGGTCGACCGCCCGGTCGGCGTCTCGCCACCCGTGCTCGGGCTCACCGATGACCCCCTGGATGGGCGCCTCGGCGACGTCGACGAGGCCGGTCATCCGCACCCCGACGAGGCGGATCCGTGCTCGCTGCAGGCCCAGGGCGTCGAAGAGGGACACCGCGGCGGTGTGGATGGCGCGCCCGCTGTCGGTGGGTTCGCGCAGCGTCCTGGCCCGGGTGATGGTCGTGAAGTCGCTGAACCTCACCTTGAGGGTCACGGTCTTGCCCGTGAGACCGGCCGCGCGCATCCGGGCCGCCGTGCGCTCGCTGAGGCCGAGGAGGCGGCGGTGGATCTCGGTCGCGTCGTCGATGTCGGCGTCGAAGGTCTGGTCGCTGCCGACGCTCTTCTCCTTGACCTCGCGCTCGACGCCGCGCGGGTCGCGGCCCCACGACAGCTCGTGGAGGTGACGGCCGCTGGCCTCCCCCAGCCCGCGCACGAGGGTGTCGACGGGGGTGTGGGCGATGTCGGCGACCGTGCGCAGGCCCAGGCGCAGCAGCGCCTCCTCGGTGCGCTCGCCGACGCCCCACAGGGCCCCGACCGGCAGCTGCTGGACGAACGGGACGACCTCGTCGCGCGGGACGACGACCATGCCGTCGGGCTTGGCCAGGCCCGAGGCGAGCTTGGCGACGAACTTCGAGGGGGCGACGCCGACCGAGCACGTGATGCCCTGCTCGTCGTGGACGGTGTCCCGGATCTGCTGGCCGATGGTGGCGGGGCTGCCGAGGCGCCGCACCGCGCCGGAGACGTCGAGGAACGCCTCGTCGAGGGAGAGCGGCTCGACGACGGGGGTGACCGAGTGGAACACCTCCATCACCGCGGCGGAGATCGTGGAGTACAGGCCGGGCTCGGGGGGCAGGACCGTGGCCTGCGGGCACAGCCGGCGGGCCCGTGCCATCGGCATGGCGCTGGTGACCCCGAACCGGCGGGCCTCGTAGGTGGCCGACAGCACGACACCGCGGTTGCCGCCACCGATGATGACGGGGGTGCCGACGAGCTCGGGGTGCGCCAGGAGGCTGGCGGACGCGTAGAAGGCGTCCATGTCGACGTGCAGGACGGTGCAGCCGGTGTCGTCGGGCGGCTCGCTGGACGCCCGGTCGGGGAGGGCGAACTGGCGGCGGCTCATCGGTGGACCCCGGCGGGCTCAGTCGCGGGTGGCGAGGACGTGCCGGACGCTGCCGAGCGCGCCGAGGAGGGCGGCGTGGGTGGGGTGGGTGCTCGCGACGGCCTCGAGGGAGAGCAGCGCGGTGCGGTCGGCCTCGGAGTCGACGAGGGCCGAGGGGACGAGGTCGCTGAAGATCCGCACGCCGTGGCTGTCGACCGGGGTGAGGCCGTGGGCGGCGAGGAGCTCGAGGACGCCGGACTCGTCGAAGCGGCGGGGTGCGGGGTCGTCGTCGCCCCAGCGGCCGTCGGGGCGCTCGAGGATGGCCTGGGCGCGGGCGAACTGCCCGGCGAGGGCGCGGGCGAGGGCCGCCGGGAGGCGCTGCGCGACGACGAGGCTGAAGGTGCCCCCGGGTGCGAGGACGGCCGCGAGGTTGGCGACGGCGGTGGCGGGGTCGTCGACGACCTCGAGGGTGCCGTGGAGGCAGACGAGGTCGTAGGACGCGCGCTCGCCGTCGGGGCCGGGCTGGGCCACGGTGTCGGTGTCGCCCTGGACGGGGTGGACCCGCGCGGAGGTGCCGGTCTCGGCGGCGCGGCGGCGCAGCGAGGCGAGGGCGTCGGGGCTGGGGTCGACGACGGTGACGTCATGGCCCGCGGCGGCGAGCGGCACGGCCGTGCCCCCGGTGCCGCCGCCGACGTCGAGGACGCGCAGCGGGCGCCCGAGCTCGGCGCTGCGGCGCTCGGCGAGGGCGTCGAGGGCGGCCTGGACCGCGACGGTGCGCAGGCCCGGCTGGGCGGGCGCCCGGCGGGTTCGGGCGCGGTCGTCGGCCACGGATCTGCTCCTCGGTGGGTGGGCTGGGGGGTCGTGACCACCCTAGTGTCCGGAGCTGCCGGGGCTCGCGTGCCACAGCTTGCGCGAGGGCAGGGCGGGCGCCTGCGCCGCCGCGGGGAGCTCGGGCACGCCCCGCCCGGACCGCGGGTCGGCGCCGGGGGGACGGATGTCGGCGTACGGCGACTGCTTGAACCCCGAGGCGTGGACGAGGACGCGGCGCCCGGTGCGCGCGTCGTTGGCGCGGGCGGCCTCCTCGGCGGCCTCGGCGCGGGCCCGGGCGTCGGACTCCCCCGCCGTGACCGCCGCCCGCACGGCCGGCAGCCCCCCGAGCTGCCAGGAGTCCCAGAGCGCCGCGAGCTCCCAGGCGCCGGTGGCGCGGATCGAGACACCGCGGTCGCCGGTGCGGCGCAGCACCCCGCGGACGAGGAGCAGCCACGAGTGGAAGACGACCCCCGCGTAGGGGCCCTGGACGTCCTCGAAGAAGGTGCAGTCGGAGGGCCCGGTGCCGTCGTCGAGGGTGAGGAAGACGACGCGCCGCCCCGAGCGCACCGGTGGCGTCTGGGTGGCGACCTTCACTCCGGCGACCCACACCTCGCTGCGGCTGCGGCTGCCGAGGAGGTCGCGGCTGCGGGTGACGCCGAGCGCCCGCAGCAGCGGGGCGTAGAACTCGACGACGTGGGCCGAGACGTCGAGGCCGAGGACGTCGAGCTCGGCGCGGACCCGCTCGGGGCCGGTCATCTCGGGCAGCCCGGCCCCCGCGACGAGGCGCGGCCGGTCGCCGAGGTCGAGGGTCAGCTGGGTGGGCTGCCGGTCGGCGGGGACCACGGCCCGGGCCGCCTGCGACTGGGCCGCGGCGCGGTGGCGGACGTCGAGGCCCGCGGCCTCGAGCTCGCGCGGCTGGCTGACCGGGATGGCGCGCCGCCGGCTCGAGCGCGACGGGCCGGCGCCCGAGCGCTCCCACCGCTCGAGCTCGGCGACGTGGAGCAGCAGGTCGCGGCGGGTGACCCGGCCGCGCCGACCGAGCCCGGTGCCGCCCATCCCGTGGAGGGAGTCGAAGGCGCCGGCGAGGACGAGCCGCTCGACGACCGGGCGGCTGACCCGGGCGCGGGCCCAGAAGTCACCGAGGTCGGTGTAGGGCCGGCCCGCGACGACCCGGGCGACCTCGGCCTCGCTGATCCCCTTGACGTCGGCGAGCGAGAGCCGGATGCCGAAGGGCTGGCGGGACCGCCGCCACGCGGGGAGCACGGCGTCGGCGCGGTCGGAGGCGGCGTCCTCGGCGTCGTCGGCGACGGACCGGGTGGGCGGGTCGATGTCGTCGGGGACGGGCGCGGCCTCGTCGACCCGCTCGACCCGGTAGGTGTCGTCGCAGGCGTTGACGTCGAGCCCGAGGACGGGGATGCCGAAGGAGCGGGCGTCATCGAGGATGAGCCGCTTCGGGTACATGCCGGGGTCGTGGGTGAGGACCCCGGCGAGGAAGGCCGCCGGGTGGTGGGTCTTCAGCCACGCCGAGTGGAAGGTGGGCAGGGCGAAGGCGGCGGCGTGCGCCTTGCAGAAGCCGAAGCTCGCGAAGGACTTCAGGACCTCCCAGATGCGGTCGCGCTCGACGGGGGTGTAGCCGCGGGCCGTGGCGGCCGGGCGCCACCACGCCTCGACCTCCTCCTGGCCCTTCGGGGTGCCCATGCTGCGGCGCACCTCGTCGGCCTGGGCGAGGGTGACCCCGGTGGTCTCGGCGACGATGAGCAGCACCTGCTCGTGGAAGACGACGACGCCCTCGGTCTCCTCGAGGGCCGGGACGAGGCTCGGGTGGAGGTAGCGCTTCTCGCGCCAGCCGTGCCGGCTCTCGAGGAACGGGGTGATCATGTCGGACTTGACCGGCCCGGGCCGGAAGAGCGAGATGTCGACGATGAGGTCGTCGAAGCGGCTCGGCCCGAGCTTGCCGACGAGCTCGCGCTGGCCGGGGCTCTCGATCTGGAACATCCCCAGGGTGCGGGTGGTGCGGATCAGCTCGTAGGTGGCCTCGTCGTCGTGGGCGACCTGGCCCTCGTCGTCGAGGTCGACCCGCTCCCCCGTGACCCGCGCGACCTCGGCGACGGCGTGCGCCATCGCCGACTGCATCCGGATGCCGAGGACGTCGAGCTTGAGGAAGCCCAGGGTCTCGACGTCGTCCTTGTCGAACTGGGTCATCGGGAAGCCGAGCCAGCTCGCCTCGACGGGGGTGCGGTCGAGGAGCCCGGCGTTGGACAGCACGACCCCGCACGGGTGGAGGGCGATGTGGCGGGGCAGGCCGTCGAGGCCCTCGACGAGGTCGAAGAAGGTGGCCAGGCGGGGGCTGTCGAGGCCGCGGCTGCGCAGCTCGGGGAGGTCGGCGATGGCGTGGCGGGCGTCGCGGGCGCGGATGTGGGGAAACGCCTTGGCGATCTCGTCGACCTCGGTGGGCGGCATCCCGAGCGCCGCGCCGACGTCGCGCACGGCGTGGCGCACCTTGTAGGTGTCCATCATCGACACGCAGGTGACCCGCTCGGCACCGAAGCGCTGGAGCACCGCCTCGTAGATCTCGGTGCGGCGGGCCGACTCGACGTCGACGTCGATGTCGGGGAGCTCGGCGCGCAGCGGGGAGCAGAACCGCTCCATCAGCAGGCGGTGCCGGACGGGGTCGACGCCGCTGATGCCGAGGAGGTGGTTGACCAGGCTGCCGGCGCCCGAGCCGCGGGCGGCGACCCGCACGCCGCGCGCGCGGATGAGGTCGGTCACCTCGGCGACGGTGAGGAAGTACGTGGGGTAGCCGAGCGCCCGGACGACCTCGAGCTCGTCGTCGAGGCGCTGCTCGACGACGCGCAGGCCGGCCTCGTCGATGCCGGGGTACCGGCGCCCGACGGCGTCGCGGCAGCGCTGCGTGAGCACCTGCATCGGGTCCGTGCCGGGTTCGATGCCGAGGACCTCGGCCTCGGGGAGGTGGACCGCGCCGATGCCGAGGTCGTGCCGGTTGTCCTGGGTGCACTCGTCGGCGACGAGGGAGGTCATCGCGAGGAGCCGGTCGGCGCGGGAGCGGTCGCCGGCGGTGACCTCGAGCGCGGCCGCGTGCATCGTGGCGGTGTCGGCGAGGTGCCCGGCGTCGGTGACGCGGTCGAGGTGGCGGGAGTCGAGGACGACGAGCCGGCGGGCGGCGTCGAGGACGTCGACGGTGCGGACCTGCTCGGGGGTGGCGTGCCGGACCGCCGCGCTGAGGACCGCCGGGAGGCCCGACTCGTCGGCGAGGCCGAGGATCCGGGCCGCGTGCGAGCGGCACCCCGGGGTGCCCTCCGGACCGCCGTGGAGGACGACCTCGAGGGCGAGGCCGTCGCGCGGGAGGAGGGTGCGCCATCCGTCCAGGAGGTGGCGGGCGCGCTCCTTCCGGCCGGCGAGCAGGGCCCGGCCGACGTCGGAGTCGGGGCCGAGGAGGACGAGCAGCCGGCTGGCGGCGCCCTCTCCCCCGCCCTCGGGGTGGGACCAGTGGGCGAGGAGCTCGGGGGTGGTGACGGGGACGCCGCGCTCACCGCGCAGGTGGGTGGCGGTGGTGAGGCGGCACAGCGCCGCCCAGCCGACGCCGGCCGCGGTGCCGGCGAGGCGACCCCGGGCCAGGACGGTGACGCGCGGGTGGCGCGGGTCGACCACGGCGCCGCCGCGCACCGGGCTGCGCACCCGGGGCGGTGGGGTGCCGGGGGCCCGCAGCGGCTCGACGGCGAGGTCGACCCCGAGGACCGGCGCCACCCCGGCGCGGGCGCAGGCCGTGGCGAAGCGGACCGCACCGTAGAGGCCGTCGCGGTCGGTGAGGGCGAGGGCGTGCTGGCCGTGGGCGGCGGCGCGCTCGACGAGATCGCCCGGCATCGAGGCGCCGAAGCGCATCGAGAACCCCGAGGCGACGTGGAGGTGGGCGAAGCCGGACACGGTGTGGCGCTCCCCCGCCCTCAGGCCGAGCGGACGGGGACGAGCCGGTGCGGCGCCGAGGTCGTGGGCACCCCGAGGCGCCGGGCCGCGAGGTCGAGGAAGGTCTCGGCGTCGCGCAGGAGGTCGTCGGCCTCGCGGGCCCCGACCCGCGCGGTGCCGGCCTCGACCTGGCCCTGGCGCTCGGTGGCGGCGGCGAACCGCTGCGCCCACTCGACGAGCTCGGGGGCGACCCCGACGACGAGCGACCACACGTCGTGCGGGCCCTCCCCGGGCAGGCGGGGGCCGCGACGGGTGGACCCGGCCGCGACGAGGGCGGCGCCGGCGCGCAGGGCGGCGAGCGCGGCGGCACCGTGGCGGGCGGAGGCGGCCGGAGCGGCACAGGCGCCGGCGAGCGCCTCACGGGAGCGGTCGAGGAGGTCGAGCGTGGTCGTGGCGTGGCTCATGGATGGGTTCTCCTCAGTCGTGGGCTCGTAGGAGGAGCCAGTGGTCGTCGTCGCGGCCGAGGTCGAAGACCCCGACGTCGCCGGAGGGTGGGCAGGCCTCGACCCGCCAGACGCGGCGCTGCGGGTTGGGCGGGCCGGACGGGTCGTCGCCGACCTCGCGCCACCAGGCCCGGCGCTCCTGCCACGAGGCGAGGACGGCGCACACGGTGTAGCGGCGGCCGCGCCACACGAAGTCGCGCGGGCCGTCCTCCACCGCGGGCACCACGGCACCGGGAGCAGCACCACGGGAGGTCGTGGCACCGTGGGGGCGTGCGCCGCGGACGGCGACGGGGTCGTGGTGACGACGGGACACGCGCACCTCCTTCGGGCATGACGGCATCGCCGGCCGACCCCGTGGGTGGGGTCGTCGGTGCGGCGGGACCGGCGGTCGATGTCGAACATCTGTTCGACTTCCTCCACTGTAACCCCGGCCCCCGACAGGACGTCAAGCCGTTCGGGCGCGCCGTCCACGACACGCCGACCCACCCCCTCGGGCGCCCACCCCCCCTCCCCCGAGACCGCGTGCTACCGCCTGGTAGGAGGGGTGATCACCCCACTGACCAGGCGGTAGCACGCGCTCGAGACGGGACCCGGACACCACCGAAGTGCGCGCTACGGGGCAGTAAGGGTCGCGATCACGACTCTTACTGCCCCGTAGGACGCGCGTTCGCAGCGGGGTCAGGCCTCGCGGGGCTGGATCTCCCCCATCGGGCCGAAGCCGGTGACCTCGTCGGCGTCGACGTAGATGATCTGCGGCTGCGCGGCGACGATGTCGGGCATCTGCGCCATGAACCGCGCGACGTGGTCCTGGGCCATGTGCTCCCCGCCGGCGGCGGAGTCACGGAAGCCCTCGATGCACACGAAGGTGTTCGGCTCGGTGAGGCTGCGCGAGAACTCGAAGAACACGCACCCCGGCTCCTGGCTGACGGCCGCGGCGTAGGACGTCGACAGCTCGTCCCAGGCCTCGAGGCGGTCCTCGCGGATCGGGAACTTCACGGTGATGAGGATCAAGGTCTGCTCCTGTCGGGGGGACGGTGGAGCCAGCCTACGAACCGGTCACCGCCCCGCGTCGGCCGACGCCTCGGCGAGCTCCTTGAACGTCAGCAGCTGCCGGCGCGCCATGACGAGGTCGCCCACCGACACGAGCGGGGCGAGGAGCCGGCCCCGCTCCATCACGACCTTGAGGACGAGGCGCGTCTCCCGCGGACCGACCTCCGTCACCCGGTAGGTGAGGACGCCACCCATCACCGTGCCGGTGAGCTCACGACCCGGCTCGACGGCGAGGACGCGACCGAGCGGGCGCCCTCCGCTGCTCGTGAACGACTCCCCCACCTCGGGAGCGGCGAGACCGAGCACCGTTCGCGGAGAACGGTGCCCGCGGTTGTCGACCCAGTCGTAGGAGTACGGGGCGGCGCGGACCTGCCCCACCCAGGTCCACACCACGTCGGCGGGGGCCGCCACGGTGACCCCGCGCCACGCCTCGAGGACCGGGTCGAGGACGAGGTCGTCGCAGCCGTAGTGGGCCGCCACCTCGGCGTCGACGACGCCCCACCGGTCAGCGATCACCGCCCCATCGTCGCAGCCCACCGCCACCCGCCCGACGACACCCGCCCCCCCGGCCCGAACGCCGGTGCCGGACACCGCTTCCCTCACTACGCTTGGGACATGAGCCTCGAGCCCGGCCAGCCGCTCGCCGCCCGCGACCTCAGCGGGCACGCGGGGGTGCGCGCCGTCCTCGACACGCTCGCCCTGCATCACGTCGTCCCGGAGATCCGGCACCTGCCCGACGCCGTGCGCACCGCGCGGGCCGCCGCCGACGCCCTGGGCATCACGCGCGCCGAGATCGCGAACAGCCTCGTCTTCGTCGCCACCGACCACGACGGCGGCACGCGCCCCTTCCTCGTCCTCGCCTCGGGCGGGCACCGGGTCGACACCGACAAGGTCGCCGCCCTCGCCGGGCTGGCGTCGCTGGAGCAGGCCGACCCCGAGTTCGTCCGCCGGCACACCGGGTTCGCGATCGGCGGGGTCGCCCCGGTCGGTCACCCGCAGCACATCGACACCGTCGTCGACGTCACGCTCGGGCGCTACCCGACGGTGTGGGCGGCCGCCGGACACAGCCACTCGGTGTTCGCGACGAGCTACGACGAGCTGATCCGCATCACCGGCGGCCACCCGATGGACGTCGCCTGAGACGAGCACCGTGGTGCCCGACGCGCCGACCCGCGCGGTCCACCGAAGGCGTGGGTCAGGGGTTGGTGAACGCCTCGGGGTGCTCGGCGAGGCGCGTGCGGAAGGCGTCCTTGAGGGGCTGGTCGTCGGGGAGCAGGGCCGCGTACGCCTCGTTCGACCCGGACTCGAGCGCCTCGACCGCACCCTCGTCGTCCCACGCGGTGTCGGCGATCGACTGCGCGGTGTCCTCGACGAACCGGGTCACCTGGGACAGCCCGAGGAAGGCGAAGCCGTCGCGCGCCTTCTGCAGCTTCTTGGGGGACAGGTCCTCGAACGCGTGCAGCACCCCGCCCTCCCTCACCAGGGCGTGGAAGGCCAGGGCCCCCGCCAGGGCGGCGTCGCCCTCACCGAGCTCCCTGCCACCGCCGCGAGACGCCCTCTTCCAGATCTTCTCGGCCTTGTCCACGGGAGCAGGATCCCAGCCTGCGCCGACGAGGACCAACTTCGCGCCCCAGGCGAGGCCCCACCAGCACCTCGCCGGAGCCACGGAACCGGAGCGGGACCCACCACCTCTGAGTACCTGTACGGATGTGGAGGGTCACGCCGACCCGAGATGCTCGTGCAGCCGCGCCGGCCGCGGGAATGGGCGCTGAGGGGGGCCCGTGCCCGCGGCCGGCGCGGTGCGTCATCGAGGACGACGACGCGGCGACATCCACACGATCTCCAGACGTCCTCCACCACTCCCGCCCGGCGGCCCTTGTAGCGTCCGAGCACCGAAGCAGCCCGGCCCACGAGGGGAACGACCGTGATCAGCGTTCGAGCACTGACCAAGGAGCACGGCCGCGTGCGGGCGGTCGACGACCTCACCTTCGACGCCCGACCCGGAACGGTGACCGGCTTCCTCGGCCCCAACGGTGCCGGCAAGTCGACGACGATGCGCGTCGTCATGGGCCTGGACCGCCCGACCTCCGGCGACGCCGTGGTCAACGGCCACCGCCTCGCGGAGCGCACGGCGCCGCTCCACGAGGTCGGCGCCCTCCTCGACGCCGGAGCCATGCACCCGGGGCGCTCCGGACGCGCGCACCTGCGGATCGCCGCCCGCAGCAACGGGATCCCGCTCAGCCGGGTCGGTGCGGTCCTCGACCAGGTCGGCCTCGAGGGCGCGGCGCACCGGCGCATCAAGACGTACTCGCTCGGGATGCGCCAGCGCCTCGGCATCGCGGCGGCGCTCCTCGGCGACCCCGGGGTGCTGATGTTCGACGAGCCGGTCAACGGCCTCGACCTCGACGGCGTCCGGTGGATCCGTTCCCTCCTGCGCGGGTTCGCCGACGAGGGGCGCACCGTCCTCGTCTCGAGCCACCTGATGAGCGAGATGCAGCTCATCGCCGACCGGGTCGTCATCATCGGCAAGGGGCGGCTCATCGCCGACGCGACGATCGCCGAGGTGCTCCAGGACCTCGAGCACCAGCGCGTCCGGGTCAGGACCCCCGATGCCGACGCGCTCGCGGAGGCCCTGGCGCCGCGCGCCACCACCGTCGAGCGCACCGGTCCCGACGAGCTCGAGGTGGCGGGCCTCCCGGCGGCCGAGATCGGTGCCGCGGCCCGCACGGTCGGCGCGACCCTGCACCACCTGTCCGAGGTCGAGCAGTCCCTCGAGGACGCCTACCTGCGCCTCACCGACGGCGCCGTCGAGCACCACGGCCACCGCTCCGAACCCGTCACCGCCGACCTCGCGGGAGGCGAGCGATGAGCGCCCCCACGACCCGCAGCGCGGCGCGCCCGGGCCACACCCGCACCGAGGCCGGCCTCGGCACCGCCCTCGTCCGCACCGCCCGCGCGGAGTGGAGCCGCCTGTGGTCGGTCCGCTCGACCTGGTGGTTCGTCGGCGCGACCGGGGTGGCCGTCCTCGGGCTCGGCTTCCTCCTCACCCTCGACACGGCCAACAACCCCGGTATCGAGGTGCCTCCGGGCGGCGCGTGGACCAGCTCCCAGTTCGCCGCGATCTTCGCCCTGTTCGGCGTCGTCGCGACGGCGGTCGTGACGACGACCGCCGACCACACGACCGGCGGCATCGTCCCCTCCCTGCAGTGGACCCCACGGCGCGGCGTCCTCCTCGCGGCCCGCACCCTCGTCGTGGTCCTCACCCTCACCGCCTACGCGCTGGTCCTGCTCACCCTCGTCGCGGTCACCGTGCACGTCGCCTCGCCGCGGTTCGGCCTGGACGCGGGCGACGGCGCGAGGATCCTCGGCACCATCGGGTTCGTCCTGGCCACGAACCTCCTCCTCGCGGTCGGCGTGGGTCTGCTGACCCGCAGCACCGCGGGCGGCCTCGTCACCGTCATCGGGCTCGACCTCGTGCTGCCGCTCGTCCTCGCCATCGTCCCCGTCGACGGGTTCGAGCGCCTGGGCGACCTCATGCCCGGGACGGCCGTCCTCTTCCTCCTCCTCGACGGCGGGGCGTCCGACCTCACCCCGACGACGGCACGCCTCACGCTCGCGGCGTGGGCCGCCGCCGCCATGGTGCTCGGGGGGATGCGCCTGGCGCGGTCCGACGCCGGGCACTGAGGACGCCCGGCCGGCACCCGTCGGGGCTCAGAGGCCGAGGCTGTCGAAGACCTCGAGGGTCGCCGTCGAGCGGTTCATGGTGATGAAGTGGATGCCCGGCGCGCCCTCGTCGAGCATCCGGCGCCCGAGCTCGATGGCGATCTCGACGCCCACGGCCCGCACGGCCGCCGGGTCGTCCTTGACCGCCTCGAGCCGCCCCACGACCGCCTGGGGCAGCGGGGTGCCCATGAGCTCGGACATCCGCTGGATCTGCCGGACGTTGGTCACCGGCATGAGGCCGGGCGTGATCGGCAGGTCGCGGCGGGCGGCCACGCGGTCGCGCAGGCGCAGGTAGGTGTCGGCGTCGAAGACCATCTGGGTGATGGCGAAGCTCGCCCCCGCGTCGGCCTTGCGGACGAGCACGTCGACGTCGTGGTCGAGGTCGGGGCTGTCCGGATGCACGTCGGGGAAGGCGGCGACGCCGATGGTGAAGTCACCGAGCCCGCGGATGAGGCCGACGAGGGAGTCGGCGTGGTCGAGCCCCTCGGGGTGCGGGGTCCAGTGGCCGCGGACGTTGCCCGGCGGGTCGCCGCGCAGGGCGAGGATGTTGCGCACGCCCGAGGACGCGTACTGGCCGACGACCTGGCGCACCTGCCGCACGGACGCCCCCACGCAGGTGAGGTGGGCCAGCGGGGTGAGGGAGGTCTCGTCGGCGATGCGGCCGGTGACGCGCACGGTGCGGTCCTGGGTGGTCCCGCCCGCACCGTAGGTGACCGACACGAACGCGGGGCGGACCCGCTCGAGCTGGCGGATGGCGGTCCACAGCTGGGCCTCGGAGTCGTCGTCCTTCGGGGGGAAGAACTCGAAGCTGATCGAGGGACGGTCCTCCCGCAGGAGCCCGGGGATCGAGCGCACGAGGTGCTCGGGACGTCCTCCTCCTCCGTGGTGGGCCATGGCGGTGAGGGTAGTCGAGGCCCGACGCCGTAGGCTCGGGGGCGCCAGCATCCGACCGCCCGCGCCGCTCCCGCGGCCATGGAGGACCTCCGTGCCGAACCCCCTCGACACCGCCGACCTGCGGCGCCGGGTGCAGGAGTGCCTCGACCACGAGCTGACCCACCAGGCGCACGTCCTCGCCGAGCTCGGCACCGACGTCGACGACCTCGTCCGGGCCGTCGCTGACCTCCTGCGCGGCGGCAAGCGGCTGCGCGCGGCCTTCCTCTACTGGGGCCACCGCGCGGCCGGGCGCCCCGACTCCGACGCCCTCGTCCGCCTCGCGAGCGCGATGGAGATCTTCCAGGCGGCCGCCCTCATCCACGACGACGTCATGGACGACTCCGACACCCGCCGCGGCCGCCCCGCCGCCCACCGCGCGATGGCGAGCGCCCACGCCGCCCGCTCGTGGACCGGCGACGCCGACCGCTTCGGCCTCGCCGGTGCCGTCCTCGCCGGCAACCTCTGCCTCACCTGGGCCGACGAGGTGTACGCCACCAGCGGCCTGCCTGCCGAGGACGTCGCCCGCGGCCGCGCGCTGTTCGACCGCATGCGCAGCCAGCTGATGGCGGGGCAGTTCCTCGACGTCGTCGAGTCGATGCGGCCCTGGGAGGGCGTCGACCCCGCCGAGCGCGTCGAGCGGGCCGGCCGCGTCATCACCTACAAGAGCGCGAAGTACACCGTCGAGCACCCGCTGCTCATCGGGGCGGCCACCGGTGGGCTCGACGCCGCCGGCACCGCGGCCCTGTCGCGCTACGGCCTCGACCTCGGCCGCGCCTTCCAGCTGCGCGACGACCTCCTCGGCGTCTTCGGCGACCCCGAGTCCACCGGCAAACCCGCGGGCGACGACCTGCGCGAGGGCAAGCGCACCGTGCTGCTCGCCCACGCCCTCGCCGGCACCGACGACGCCGGCCGCGCCGCGCTCGGCCGCCTCGTGGGGCGCCCGGACCTCGACACCGACGCGGTGGGGACGCTTCGCCTCGTCATCACCACGTCGGGGGCCGTCGACGTCCTCGAGGACGAGATCGGGCGGCTCGCCGACTCGGCGCGCGACGCGCTCACGAGCGCCCCGAGCCTCGACGACGAGGCCCGCGAGGTGCTCCTCGGACTCGTCGACGTCGCCACCGCCCGCACCGCCTGAGCGTTTCCTGTCAGTACGCTGAGAGACCACCTCGGTTGCCCGACTGACGCCCTGACCTGCAGAGGTCTACATTTCCGGCCAAGCGGCTACCAGGGGGTGGCCCGTCGGGGACGGACATGCCGATGCGCCACAGTCGTCTGGTTGCAGCCACCACCACCGTCGCGCTGAGTCTCCTCGGGCTGGGCGCACCTGCTGCGGCGTCCGACCCGGCGACGATCGCCCCCACGGGCGGCCACCGCTCCGCGAGCGCAGCGGTCGGGACCTCCACCGCGGCCGAGCCGCTCGTGACCTACGGAGGGGGCGACCTGGAGCCGCTCGTCCCCAGCCGCGTGCTCGACACCCGCACGGGCGTCGGAGCCCCCGGGGGCCTCGTGGGAGCAGGCGGGGTGGTCTCCCTCGACGTCACGGGGGTCGGTGGCGTCCCGGACGCCGGTGTGGGCGCGGTCGCCCTCAACGTCACTGCCGTAGCGGCGAGCGCGACGACCTATGTGACGGTGTGGCCGCACGGCGCGGTCAGGCCGGTGGCGTCATCGCTCAACCTCGTCCGCGGCGACACCGCTCCCAATCTCGTCGTCACCAAGGTGGGGCGGGACGGAAAGGTCGACCTGTTCAACAACTCCGGGGCCGTGCACCTGCTCGCCGACGTCGTGGGATGGTTCCCCGAGGCGTCGAGCCTCCAGCCGCTCGTCCCCGCGCGGATCCTCGACACCCGGACCGGCGTGGGTGGGGCGAAGGCGCGCGTCGGAGCCTCCACGACGGTGACCGTCCAGGCGACCGGCGCGGGCGGCATCCCGACCAGCGGGGTGGCCGCAGTCGTCGTGAACCTCACGGGGGTGTCGCCGACGGCCACGACGTACGTCACGGCGTTCCCTTCCGGACAGGTCGCGCCACTGGCGTCGAACCTCAACCTCGTCAAGGGGCAGGTCCGGCCGAACCTGGCCATCGTCAAGCTCGGCACCAGCGGCCGGTTCTCCCTGTTCAACAAGGCCGGTGAGGTCGACCTCCTCGCCGACGTGGTCGGGTGGTTCCCCACCTCGTCCGCCTACGGCCCGCTCACCCCGGCTCGGGTGCTGGACACCCGGACGGGCCTCGGCGCTCCGAAGGCGGCGCTCGGTGCCGGGAAGACCCTCGCCCTCACCGTCGCCGGACACGGAGGCGTCCCCTCCACCGGAGTGGGCGCGGTGGTCCTCAACCTCACCGGGATCGCCCCCACGGCGTCGACGTTCGTCACCGCGTGGCCCACGGGGCAGCCGCGGCCCACCGCGTCCGTCCTCAACCTCAGGAGCGGCCAGGTCGCTGCGAACCTCGTGGTCGTGAAGGTCGGGGCGGGTGGGGCCGTCTCGGTCTACAACAACGCCGGCTCCACCCACCTCGCCGCCGACGTCGTCGGGTGGTTCCCGACGGGAACGACGTCGACCACCGCCTTCGCCCTCACGCCCGGCACGACCATGCACGGTCCGGGAGACCTCGTGTCGGTGACGGGGGACGCCACCGACGGAGGGACGGTCGTCTTCGCCGCCTCGTCGGACGCCCCGGCGGTCGGTGGCCACTTCGTCTTCGCCGGAGGGCCGGCATCGGGTGCCGGGGTCTCCGGCCTCGTCACGGCTCGCACGGCCAACCCCAACGGGACGGTCTCTGCCACGTTCTCCCCCGCGAACCTCCAGGACCTGTTCACCGACCTCGAGATCCACAGCTCGCAGGCCACTCCCGCCAGCGACGCTTCCTCCGCGTCCAGCCCGGCAGGCCGCTCGATGCGCCTCACTGCCGTCCCGGAGTGCACGGTCGAGGGAGGAGTCGTCGCCGCGCCATCGGTGTCGTTCGACGGCATGAGCGGCCAGGCCGACTTCTCACTCCGCGAACTGAGCGCGCGGCTCGACCTGCGCGGAGAGGTGACGTTTACCTGGACCGTGGCGGTCACCGGGGGCTTCACCTGCTCCCTGACGCTCCTGGACGGCCCCCTGGGCTGGGTGGGCCCCGTCGAGTTCGGGTGGTCGGTCGACCTGTCGGCATCGGTCTCGAACGAGCTGTCGACGTCGACCAGCGTCTCGATCCCCGTGCGGATCGGCTTCCAGTACGACGACGGGGACGTGACTGACCTCAACTCGGCCGATCTCTCGGGTGAGGCGACGGACGACGAGGAGTTCAGCGCCCAGGTCAGCGCGAGCCTCACCGAGTCGCTGTCCGCGAAGATGTTCGGCGTCGTCGGTGTCGAGATCGGCATCGGCCCACAGCTCGACCTGGCCTACGAACCGAACAACGGCCTGAGCTGCGTGACGCTGGAGGCCTCGTTGCGCATCTCGGTGGCTGGTGTCGCCGAGAAGTGGGGGCTGGGATGGTCGTTCGCCACGGCGGAGTTCGTCATCGCGTCCAAGGAGCTGTTCCGCTCCGATGGGTGTGGCGGCGTGCGCTGGGACGGCTCGATCACCGTCGACGCTCAGTGGGCCGAGACCCGCATCGAAGGTGGCGAGACGGCCAAGGCGACGCAGGACGCGACCTACGTCCTCGGCCCCCTGGTCGAGAAGGTCGGGGAGGAGGGCCGCGGACGCTACGCCACGACCGTGTCGGGGTCGGCTCACGAGGACCGCGCCTACACCAGCGGCGCCTGCCCGTCGAGGGGTGACTTCGATGCCACCTTCGCGGGAGCGACGCGGCAGGAGGGCATCGTCATGTTCGGCGATCCGACCAACGGGTGGTACGCGTACGTCGACGGCCTGGACCCCACCCCCGACGAGGAGGAGAGCGGGACGGCAGGGGGCGGGGTGACGTCGACATGGTGCGATGGCTCTTCGTACGAGTCGTGGGCGACCTATCCAGGGGGGTACTGGTTCCTGGCATGGCCCCAGGCCGGGGTCGGATGGCCGTCCGACGACATCCTCGTCGACACGTTCACCGACACCGATCCCGACCCGGCGCATCTCGTGGGGACGTCGTCGTTCAGCCAGGTTGCGTCCGACGGGACCTTCGACCGGTCGCGGTCCATCACGTTCACCTACGACCTGCGGCTGGTGCCGATCACGGGGAGCTAGAAGGCCTCTTCCATCGCTCGCCGGCGGACCTCGGTCTTGAAGCCGGCGTGGATGGCGTCGAGCGGGGTGCCGGAGGTCGGGAGGGTCTCGTCGACGGTGTGCAGCCACCGGATGACCTCGACGTCGGTCATCCCGCCGTCGGTGAGCACGGTGAAGGTGCCCTTGAGGGCGGGCAGCGGCCCCTCGTCGTCGACGAAGCCGGCGGGGACGCTGACGACCCGTCGCTCCCCCACCCGGTGGGACAGCAGCTCGCGGTCCTCGATGAGGCGGCGGACGTCGGCGAGCCGCAGGCCCAGGCGCTCGGCGATGTCAGGGACCGTGAGCCAGACGGGGACGAGGGACTCGAGGTCGCCGGCGGGGTCCGGGGTGGGGGTGGAGTCGGCGCTGTCGTGCGGGGCATCGGTCACCCGGCAAGCGTGCCACAGCGCCGCGACACGTCCGGTCGGCTCGTCCGGCTGACGATCGGTCACCTCTCGGGTACCGTTTGCCCCAAAGGTCTCTCTGACACCATCTGCCCCTCTCGCCACACAGGCAAGGACGAGTCATGGTCTTCATCGCCCCTCCGGCCACGGTTCCCCCGTTGGCCGTCCTCCCGGCTGCCGCGGTGTCGACCGCGAGCCCGGCCCCGCACGGCTGGGGAACCTACGTCGTCCGGGCCGGCGACACCCTCGAGGGGATCGCCGCCCGACACCGCACGACCATCGGTGTGCTCGTGGCCAGGAACCACATCCGCGACCGGCACCTCATCATGGCCGGCACGCGCCTGACGGTGCCCCGGACCGCCGCGCCCGCGAAGGCCGCTGCCGCGAGGAGCACCGTGCACACGGTGCGCGCCGGAGACACCCTCTCGGGCATCGCCATCCGCTACCGCGTCCCGCTGGCCTCGCTGCTGAAGACCAACCACATCTCGGCCAGCGCCTTCATCCACCCCGGTCAGCGCCTCACGGTGCGCGGGGCCGCCGCCACCGCCGCCGCCGCCCGGGCCGCCGCGGCGAACACGGCCAAGGCCGCCACGTACACGGTCCGCAACGGCGACACCCTGGGCGGCATCGCGGTCCGGCACCGCACGACCGTCGGCGCCATCGCCAAGGCCAGCGGCATCTCCTCGCGCTCGGTGATCCACCCCGGACAGCGGCTGCGCCTTCCCGCCAGCGCCTCGAAGTCGGCCGCCCGCTCCTCGGTGCCCGACACCTTCAACGGCGTGAAGTACCCCTCGGCGATCGCCCAGGCCGCCGCCCGCAACCGGGCGATCCTCGCCAAGGCGCACGTCCCGAGCCGCAGCGAGACCCGGGCGATGATCATCACCACGGCCCGCCGCCACGGCGTCGACCCGAAGCTGGCCCTCGCCATCGCCTACCAGGAGTCCGGCTGGAACCAGCGGGCCGTGTCGGTGGCGAACGCGGTCGGCGTGATGCAGGTCATCCCCTCGGGCGGCCAGTGGGCCTCGTCACTCGTGGGGCGCCACCTCAACCTGCGCAACACCCAGGACAACATCACCGCCGGCGTGGTCATGCTGCGGGCCCTCGGACGCGCTACCTCGAAGACGGAGCACCAGGTCGCGGCGTACTACCAGGGGCTCGGCGCGCTGCAGAAGAACGGCATGTACAGCGACACCAAGGGGTACGTGCGCAACGTCCTCCTCCTCCGCAAGACCATGTGACACCCGGCAGACGGTGAGGGCGACGGTGTCGGGGAGCACCTACACTCGTGCGGTGTCATCCACCGGCGACGCGCTCATCGGGCGCACCCTCGACGGACGCTACAAAGTGCTCCGTCGCGTTGCCGACGGCGGGATGGCCACGGTCTACCTGGCGCTCGACGAGCGGCTCGACCGCGAGGTCGCCCTCAAGATCATGCGCCAGCACCTCGTGCACGACGACAGCTTCGTCACCCGGTTCCGGCGTGAGGCCCGTGCCGCCGCCTCGTTGTCGCACCCCAACGTCGTCGCCGTGTTCGACCAGGGCGCCGACGAGGACCACATCTTCCTCGCCATGGAGTACGTCTCCGGCAAGACGCTGCGCGAGGTGCTCAACGACGAGGGGCCGCTGAGCCCCCGGGCCGCCCTCGACGTCCTCGAGCCGGTGCTGCTCGCCCTCGCCGAGGCCCACGGCAAGGGCCTGATCCACCGCGACGTCAAGCCCGAGAACGTCATCATCAGCGACAACGGCGCCGTCAAGGTCGCCGACTTCGGCCTGGCCCGCGCCGTGTCGAGCCAGACGGTCACCTCCAGCACGGGGATGCTGCTGGGCACCGTCGCGTACCTGTCGCCCGAGCAGGTCGAGCGCGGGGTCGCCGACGCCCGCTCCGACGTCTACGCGGCCGGGCTGGTCCTGTTCGAGATGCTCACCGGTGGCAAGGCGTTCACCGGCGAGACGCCCATCCACGTGGCCTACCAGCACGTCCACGGTGGCGTGCCGGCCCCGTCGAGCCGCGTGGTCGGCATCCCGCCGGCGCTCGACGAGCTCGTCGCCGAGGCCACGGCCCGCGACCCCGACGAGCGACCCGAGGACGCCGCCGAGCTCCTCGGCCTGCTGCGCCGGGTGCGCTCCTCGCTGTCGAGCACCGCGCTGGATGCCCGGCCGGCCGGCGTCGCCGCCACGGCCGCCGCCTCCGTGCCCACCGCCACCGCGGCACTCCCCCGCCGGGCGGGCGCTGCGGCCGCCGGAGCGGCCCTCGCCACCCGCGAGGCGGCCTCCACCGACGTGCGGCGCACCCACGGCGGCGACCGCACCACCGCCATCGCCGTCTCTCCCCCGCTCGAGGGAGTCGTCGTCGACGGCGACGGGCGCGGCCCGCGCCGCTGGTGGCCGGCCGTCGTCGCCTCCGGCCTCGTGGCGGCCCTCACGGCGTGGTTCTTCCTCCTCGGCCCCGGCTCGATCGTCACGGTGCCCTCGGTGGCCGGGCGCCCGCAGGCGCAGGCCGTGCAGGCGCTGACGGCCGCCTCCCTCGACGCCAAGGTCGTCGAGGCCTTCGACGAGGCCGTGCCGAAGGGCACCGTCGTCTCGGCCACCCCCGGCCCGGGCGCCGAGGTCCGCAAGGGCACGGACGTCCGGCTCACCGTGTCCAAGGGCCCGGAGCGCTACCAGGTCCCCGCGGTGGTGGGGATGTCGCAGGCCGAGGCCGTACGGCAGATCGAGGCGGTCAAGCTCACGGTCGGCAAGGTGTCCAAGGCGTTCTCCGACACCATCCCCGAGGGCCAGGTCGTCTCGGCCAAGCCCGGGCCCGGCGCCAGCCTCAAGCCCGGCACCGCGGTGGCGCTCACCGTGAGCAAGGGCCGCGAGCCCATCTCGGTGCCCGACTTCACCGGCAAGCCGGCCAAGGACGCCACCAAGAAGCTCAACGACCTCGGCCTCAAGGTCAACGCCACGAAGCAGGAGAACAGCGACACCGCGCCCAAGGGCGCCGTCATCAGCCAGGACCCGCGCGGCGGCACGCTCTACCGCGGCGACACCATCACGCTGGTCGTCTCCAAGGGGCCGGTCCTCGTCGACGTGCCCAATGTCGTCGGCCAGCAGACCCAGCAGGCGCGTGCGCTGCTCGAGGGCGCGGGCTTCAAGGTCGAGGTGCGGCGCGCCCTCGGCGGCTACTTCGGCACCGTGCGCCTGCAGGACCCGCCGGGCGGCAGCCAGGCCCCCAAGGGCAGCACCGTCACCATCACGATCGTCTGACCCGCTCCTGATGACGACCGCCTCCGTGGGCGGCCCGCGCCACGTGCGCGTCGCCACGCTGCTCCTCGTCGCCGTCACCGCCGTGTGGGGGTCGACGTTCTTCCTCATCCGCGACCTCGTCGACCACGTGCCGCCGGCCGACTTCCTCGCGGTGCGGTTCGGCATCGCGGCCGTGGTGATGTTCGTGCTGTTCCGGCGCCAGACGCTGGCACTGGGGAGGCACGACCTGCGGGTCGGGGCGGTGCTGGGGGCGCTCTACGGGGTGGCCCAGGTGCTCCAGACGATGGGGCTGCAGCACACCGACGCGTCGGTGTCGGGCTTCATCACGGGAACGTACGTCGTGCTCACGCCGGTGCTGGGTGCGGTGCTGCTGCGCGACCGCATCGGCCTGGTCACCTGGCTGGCGGTGGGGCTGGCGTCGGTGGGTCTCGCCGTGCTGTCGCTGCGCGGGCTGTCGGTCGGGGCCGGTGAGGCGCTGACCCTGTCGTCGGCGTTCCTCTACGCCGGGCACATCGTGGCGCTGGGCCGGTGGTCGACACCGCAGGCCGCGGTGGGGCTGGCGACCGTGCAGGCGTCGGTGATCGCGCTCGTGTGCGGGGTCGCCGCGGTGCCCGGTGGGCTGACGCTGCCCGCCACGGGTGGCCAGTGGGCCTCGCTGCTCTACATGGCGCTGGTGGCCGGGGCGCTGGCCCTGTGGGCGCAGACCTGGGCGCAGGCGCACCTCACAGCCACCCGCGCGGCCATCGTCATGGCGCTGGAGCCGGTGTTCGCGGCGTTCTTCGCGGTGCTGCTCGGGGGCGAGTCGCTGACCCGGCGGATGCTGCTCGGAGGGGCGCTCGTCGTCGCGGCCATGTACCTCGTCGAGCTGCGCTCCACGCCGCGCGACCCGGCCGCCACCGCTGCCCAGGACCCACCCGTCGAGGCCCTCCACCACGACGTCTGACCCCAGTCCAGGTCCTCGACCTCGTGCGACTTGGGTGCGGTTCTGGGGCCCCGGAGCCCGCAGAACCGCACCCAACTCGCACGAAGTCCAGGAGGAAGTCGCCGAGGGCGCGCGCCTTCCGCCTCTAGGGTCGGGCGCATGAGCGACGACATCGACGCCCTCGACGCCGACCGGGTGCGGCGTGGTCCCCCTGGGCGTCCTCGCGGACGACGACGATGACTGGGAGGCGGACGAGACCACGCCCGGGCAGGTGCTCACCGTGGTCGGGAGGTGGGACTACCGCATCACCGACCCCGACGCCCTCATCGACGCCGGACGACGGACCTACCTCGAGTACTGGACGGACGACATCCCTGAGGACGCCGAGCTCCATGTCGAGCGTGTGGAGACGGCCGCCGGCGTGATCATGCACGGCGACGGGGTCAACCGCCTCGATGACGCTCCCGGGCTCGAGCAGGTCCGGTACACGACCACCGTGCTGAGCCACGACGGCCTCCCGGAGGACGACTTCAACGACAACCCGTTCGCCATCGCGATGAGCCGCGATCACAACGAGAACGGCGACTGACGCCGCCCTCCTCGACCTCGTGCGACTTCGGTGCCGTTCTCAGGCCCCTGAGCCCGCAGAACCGCACCCAACTCGCACGAAGTCGAGGAGGAAGCCGCGACGTATTGCCATCCACCCACCTCGACGGCCCGGAAACGGGCGCGAAAAGGTGGGTGGATCGCAATGAGTCGCGTCTCAGGCGGGGGTGCGCAGGACCGCGGTGGCGGCGTCGACGGCCGCGTGGGTGCCGGCGTCGTCGACGTCGAGGTGCCAGACGAGCCGCACGGCGGCCGGCCCCACGGCGTAGGTCCGCACGCCGCGCTCGAGCAGCGCCGCGACGAAGGCCGCCGACGTCCATCCGGCCGCGCCGACGTCGAGGACGACGATGTTCGTCTCCACGGTCGCGGCGTCGACCGACCCCGGGGCCGCCTCGGCGCACGCCGCCGCAAACCGTGCCGCCCGCGCGTGGTCGTCGGCCAACCGCTCGACGTGGTGGTCGAGGGCGTGCAGCCCGGCCGCCGCGAGGATGCCGACCTGCCGCATCCCGGCGCCGTACCGCTTGCGCCACACGCGCGCCTCCGCCATCCGCGCGGACGACCCGACGAGGACCGAGCCCACCGGCGCACCCAGGCCCTTGGACAGGCACACCGACACCGTGTCGAACTCGCGCCCGTAGTCGGCCAGGGACACCCCGGACGCGACGTGGGCGTTCCAGAGCCGGGCACCGTCGAGGTGCATGCCGACCCCGACCGCGGAGGTCGCCGCCCGCACCTCGCGGATGGCGTCGAGCGGCTGGACCGTCCCGCCGCCGAAGTTGTGGGTGTTCTCCACGACGACGAGCGCCGTCTCCACCTGGTACGGCCCGACGCCCGTGGTGACGAGCGACATCGGCCCCGAGGGCTCGAGCCTCCCCCGCACCGAGGGCCACGTGCGCGACGTGATGCCCGAGAACACCGCGGCGGCACCGAGCTCGGCGCGCACCACGTGCGCGTTCTGGTCGGCGACGACCTCCTGGCCCGGACCGACGTGCAGCCGCATCCCCAGCTGGTTGGCCAGCGACCCGGTGGGCGTGAACAGCCCGTCCTCGTGGCCCAGGAGCCCGGCCACGCGCTGCTCGAGTGCGCGCACCGTGGGGTCCTCGCCGAAGACGTCGTCACCGACCTCGGCGCTCGCCATCGCCTCCCGCATCGCGCGCGTGGGACGGGTGAGGGTGTCGGACAACAGGTCTGCGACGTACGTGGTCACGAAGGCACTCAGTCCTGGTTCAGCATCTCGGCGACGAGGAACGCCAGCTCCAGGCTCTGCTGGTGGTTCAGGCGCGGGTCGCACACCGACTCGTAGCGCTTGGCGAGGTCGGCGTCGAGGATCCGCTCGGCACCGCCGAGGCACTCGGTGACGTCGTTGCCGGTGAGCTCGACGTGGATGCCGCCGGGCACCGTGCCGAGGCCGCGGTGCACCTCGAAGAAGCCCTCGACCTCCTCGACGACGTCGTCGAAGTCGCGCGTCTTGTAGCCCGACGCCGACTCGAAGGTGTTGCCGTGCATCGGGTCGCAGACCCACGTGATGGAGGCCCCCGACGCCGTGACCTTCTCCACGATGTGGGGCAGCGCCTCGCGGATCCGGCCCGCGCCCATCCGCGTGATGAAGGTGAGCCGGCCGGGCTCGCGGGTGGGGTCGATGACGTCGATCATCCGCAGGAGGTCGTCGGTGTCGGCGTTCGCGGACACCTTGACCCCCACCGGGTTGCGCACCTTCGACACGAAGTCGATGTGCGCGCCGTCGAGGTCGCGGGTGCGCTCGCCGACCCAGATGAAGTGGCCCGAGGTGTCGTACAGCTCGCCGGTGCGCGAGTCGACCCGGGTCAGGGGGCGCTCGTAGTCGAGGAGCAGCGCCTCGTGGGCGGAGAAGAACTCGGTGGTGCGCATGGCCTCGAAGTTGGCGCCACAGGCGTCCATGAACTTCATCGCCTTGTCGATGTCCTTGGCGAGCCGCTCGTAGCGGGCGTTCGCGGCGTTGGCGACGAAGCCCTTGTTCCAGTCGTGGACGTGGCGCAGGTCGGCGAAGCCGCCCATGGTGAACGCGCGCACGAGGTTCAGGGTCGCGCTGCTCGCGTGGTACGCCCGCACGAGCCGGTGCGGGTCGGGGGTGCGCGACTCGGGCGTGAACTCGTAGTCGTTGACCATGTCGCCGCGGTACGCCGGCAGGGTCACGCCCTCGCGGGTCTCGTCGTTGCTCGAGCGGGGCTTGGCGTACTGCCCGGCCATCCGGCCGACCTTGACGACCGGCACGGACGCGCCGTAGGTGAGGACGGCCGCCATCTGCAGGATCGTCTTGATCCGGTCGCGGATGTTGTCGGCCGTGGCGGACACGAACGTCTCGGCGCAGTCGCCGCCCTGGAGGACGAACGCGTCACCGCGGGCGACCGCCGCCATCCGGTCGCGCAGGACGTCGCACTCGCCGGCGAAGACGAGCGGGGGGTAGGTGGAGAGCGTGGCCACGGCCTCGTCGAGGGCATCGCGGTCGGGCCAGACCGGCTGCTGGGCGGCAGTGAGGTCGGCACCGGCGGCGAGCCGCTGGCGGGGGTCGGGATCGATGGTCGTGCTCACGAGGGTCAAGGATAGGTCCCGCCCGTCGGGCGCCCGTGCGTGCCCGCATGGCGGTACCCCCTCAGGCGCCCGGCTCGTCCTCGAGGCCGCGGGCCAGGGCGAACCGGACCAGCTCGACGCGGTTGTGCAGGTGCAGCTTGCCGAGGGTGTTCTGCACGTGGTTCTGGACCGTGCGGTGCGACAGGAACAGCTCGGCGGCGATCTCCTTGTACGACATCCCGGTGGCGACGAGGCGCAGCACCTCGGTCTCGCGGTCGGTGAGCTCGGGGATGGGGCGGGCGCCCTTCGCGGGCTCCGGCTCGGCCTCCGGCTCGCTCGCCATCCGGCGGAACTCGCCGAGGACGAGGCCGGCCAGACCGGGTGTGAAGACCGCCTCGCCGCGAGCGGTGGCGAGCACCGCGGCGACGATCTCCTCCGCCGAGGCCGACTTCACGAGGTACCCGGTGGCGCCGGCCTTGATCGCCGCGAGGACGTCGTGCTGCTCGCCGCTGGCCGAGAGGATGAGGACGCGGGTCGGCAGGTCGCCGATGGCCCGGCACACCTCGTCGCCCCGCATGCCGGGCAGGTTGAGGTCGAGCACGAGGACGTCCGGCCGGGTCGCGCGCGCCCGGCGCACCGTGGTGGGACCGTCGGCGGCCGTGGCGACGACCCGCAGGCCGCGCCCGGTGAGGTCGCGCTCGAGCGCCGAGAGCCACAGCGGGTGGTCGTCGGCCACGAGGACGCTGGGGTCGTCGGCCGACCCCCGGGCCACCGTGCCCGGCGTCGGGTCCTGCTCGCTCATCGGCGCTCCTTCGCGCTGCGGGGGACGGTCATCCGCACGACGCAGCCGCCCCCGGGGCGCGTCGTCCACGTGACTGTGCCACCCAGGTCCTCCACGCGTCCCCGGATCGAGCCACTCACGCCCATCCGGCCGTGCTCGGCGGCGCCGAGGAGGTCGGCGAGCTCGGCGCCCGCCCCGTTGTCGCGGATCGTCAGCTCGATGCCGGTGGAGTCGCCCTCGAGGAGGACCCACGCGCGGGCGCCGGGCCCGGCGTGCCGCTGGACGTTGTCGAGGGCTGCGGCGACCGCGGCGTCGACCTCGTGGGCCACGAGGGCGTCGACGACGACGGGGTCGGCCGGGACCGCCACGGCCACGTCGGGGCGCTCGTGGGCCGACAGCAGGAGCCGCAGGTCGACCTCCGCCCCCGGGACGCCGCGCAGGTCGGCGACGCCGTCGGGGACGTCGGGCGCACCGGTGCCGGAGACGAAGCGCCGCAGCGAGCGCTCCTGCTCCGCGGCCAGCACCGACAGCTCGGCCGCCGGTCCGCCGATCTCGGTGCCGCGCCGGTGGATGTAGGCCAGCGACTGCAGGACGCCGTCGTGGACGACCCGGGCGATGCGCTCGCGCTCGTGCAGCCGCTCGCGCTCGAGCAGCACCTGCTCCTCGCGCTCGAGGCCGCGGCGGGCGAGGTCGACCGCCAGGCCGATGAGCCCGCCGAGGAGGAAGAGCAGGACGATGTTGTGGATCGTGGTCTGGGTGGGCCGCCCGACCTCGATGAGGTCGGCGAGCGCGATGGCCGTGGCGGCGATGAGCCCGCCGCGGGCGCCGAAGGCCACCGCTCCCCCGGCGACCGATCCGGCCGCCCAGATCGTCGGGATCGTGAACTGTCCCTGGGCGATGGCCGCGGGCGTCTCGGCGAGCAGCGTGGCGAAGACGCCCAGGACCGCGATCGTCACCTCGGCGACGACGACGCGCGTCGTCCTCCTCCGGTAGACGAGCAGCCCCAGCGACCACGCGAGCATGACCCCGAGCACGACGGCTGCCACCC
Organism: Oryzobacter telluris; assembly: GCF_043099285.1. Taxonomy (GTDB): domain Bacteria; phylum Actinomycetota; class Actinomycetes; order Actinomycetales; family Dermatophilaceae; genus Oryzobacter; species Oryzobacter telluris. Next base: position 2,503,196 of record NZ_CP170723.1, read on the forward strand.
ACGGCCGCACCATCGTGTCGTGCCGCTGCCAGGCGAGGAACGCGGCGTAGGCCGTGGCGACGGGCCGGAACACGTCGAGCCCACGGTGGAACGACTCGACGACGACCGGCTCACGCCGACCGGTCCGCGGCGACCGCGGCCCCAGCACCCCCATGCCGTGCCTGCTCAGCTGGCCCGGCGCTCCGGGCCGGGCTCGTCGCGGTCGTCCATCTCGTCGAGGGCACCCTCGAGCTCGTCGGACGCGCGGCCCGGCTTGGCGGCCTCGGCGGCCTCGCGGGCCTTGTTCTTCTTGTCGCGCGCGATGCGGTCCTTCATCGCCGTGGCGTACATGTCGACGTACTCCTGGCCGGACAGCTCCATCAGGGCGTACATGATCTCGTCGGTGATGGAGCGCAGGACGAAGCGGTCGCCCTCCATCCCCTCGTAGCGCGAGAAGTCGAGCGGCTCACCGATCCGCACGCCGACCCGGATCAGCTTGGGGATCTTGGCGCCGGTGGGCTGGGCCTTGTCGGTGTCGATCATCGCGACGGGGATGACGGGGACGCCGGCCTCGAGCGCCATGCGCGCGACGCCGGTCTTGCCCTTGTAGAGGCGGCCGTCGGGGCTGCGGGTGCCCTCGGGGTACAGGCCGAGCAGCTCACCGCGGGAGAGGACCCTCAGGCCCGAGCGCAGGGCGGCCTCGCTGGCGCGACCACCGGAGCGGTCGACCGGAAGCTGCCCCACGCCCTTGAAGAACGCGGCGGTGAGGCGGCCCTTGAGGCCGTCGCCGGTGAAGTAGTCGGACTTGGCGAGGAAGGTCATCCGCCGCGGCACGACGAGCGGCAGGAAGATCGAGTCCGAGAACGAGAGGTGGTTGCTGGCGAAGATGGCCGCACCGTCCTCGGGGATGTGCTCGGCCCCCGTGACCCACGGGCGGAACAGCAACCGGAGGATCGGCCCCAGGACCACCGTCTTGAGCACCCAGTAGAACACCCGCCCACCCTTCTCCCGTTGACGCCCGAAGCCTAGTGCACTCGGTCACACTGCTCAGGTGGGCACGGGTCGTGCGAAGATCGACGTCCACGAGTGAGGTCCCCAGGAGGTGCCCGTGGCCGAGCGGCCCGGCGAGATGGACGAGCGCGACGTCGACGAGCGCTTCGCCTCCATCGTCGCGCGCTGGGAGGGCCCGGTGCCGGTTGTCCAGGACGGCGCCGAGGACCCCGAGGACCCCACCGCCCACACCGGCGACGCCGCGGCCCCGGACGCCGCGACCGAGGCACCAGACCCGCAGGCCGACACCGGCCCCGCCGCCGTCACCCGCCCCGCCTGGGTCAACCCCTCCCCGCTCGACGTCGTCCTGCCCGCCTCCTCGTGGCGCACCGCCCCGCCGGCCGACGACGACACCCGGGCCGCGGCCTCCGCCGCCGAGGCCGAGCTCGAGGAGGAGCACTTCGAGCCGCCGGACGTCACCCTCCCCCCGCAGGAGGACCTGCACTTCTGGGGCGCCGTCATCGGGCTCGTCGCCGGGCCGCTCATGCTGCTGTACGTCGTGTTCGCGCGGCCGTTCTACAGCACCCGATGGTTCGCGGCGTCGGTCGCGGTGTCGCTCCTCGGGTTCGCGCTGCTCGTCCTGCGCCAGCCCACCACCCGCGACGAGCACGACAGCGACGACGGCGCCCGGCTGTAGGCGCCCGCCGGCCCGGCCGCTGCGGGGCTCACAGCCAGCGGCGCACGCGTCGGGCGTAGTCGTCGTACTCGGCGCCGAACCGCCGGTGCAGGAACCGCTCCTCGGGCCGGATCGCGCCCCAGTCGAGCAGCGCCACGACCACCGGGAGCAGGACCAGCGCCCAGAACGAGGGTGCCAGCAGCGCCAGCCCGAGGTAGAGGAAGAGCAGCCCGAGGTAGATCGGGTTGCGGGAGACGCGGAAGGGCCCGGTCACGAGCAGCGTCTCGGTCGACTCGCCCGGCAGCAGGCCCGTCTGGTTCCGGAAGAACATGCGGAGCAAGCGGACGTGCCACACGAGGAAGACCACGAGGATCGCGGCGCCCACCGGGCGGTGCCACGGGCCGAGCTGGACGGGGTCACCACGCACGAACGTGAGCAGCCACCCGAGGATCAGCGGCCCCGCCACGGCCACGGGCGGGAGCACGCGGAAGGAGACGACGGTCTCGTCCGATCGGCTCCCCACCCCTGAAGTGTGGGGGGTGAGGACGCGTTCGGCCCGTCTGACGTGCCGGGGACGGACCCTGCGCGGTTCAGATCCAGCGGCGGACGCGTCGGGCGTAGGCGTCGTACTCGTCACCGAACCGCTCGCGCATGAACCGCTCCTCGGGCCGCACGGCCCCCAGTCGAGCAGCGCCACGGCCACGGGGAACAGGACGAGGGCCCACACCGACGGCGCCAGCAGCGCCAGGCCGAGGTAGAGCACGAGCGGGCCGAGGTAGACCGGGCGACCGGGTCGCCGAACACGAGCGTGGCTGCCCAGCCCACGAGCAGCGGACCGGCGAAGGCGACCGGCGGCAGGACGCGGAAGGACGAGAAGGCCTCCCCGGATCCTGTCCCCATGCGGCCCAAGTGTGACCCCGTTCGGCGCGGGTGGACAGGAGTCGCTCGTCAGGCGGGTGGCACCTCGAGGTCGACCCACGTGGCCCGGTGGTCGCTCGCCCGCGCCCAGACCTCGTCCGGGACGGCCACCTCGCGGTGCGGGAGGACGCGCAACCCGGGCGACGCGAACACGACGTCGAGCCGCCGCCGCGGCCGCCCGGCCGGGAACGTCGGGACCGCCGGCGACACGAGCCGCAGCCGGTCGGGGACGTCGATGAGCTTCCAGGCGGCGCCCGAGTCGTCCTCGTTGAGGTCCCCCGCGAGCACGAGCGGACCGCTCGCGGCGATGCGCCCGAGGATGCGCTCGGTGTGCGCCACCCGCTCCCCCGGCTTGAGGCTGAGGTGCACCGAGACCGCGGTGAGCTCGGCACCGTCCTCCAGCGCCACCCGCACGACGGCGTAGCCGCGCGTCCGGTCCGGCCAGCGCACCGGCAGCCGCGTGTGGTCCGACGCCAGCACGCGCAGCGCGCGGGACGTGAAGACCGTGGTGCCACCGCTCCCCCGGTGCCGCCCGCTCCACCGCATCCCGCAGGCGCGCGCGAACCGGGCGGTCCGCCAGGCGTCGAACAGCCGCCGCGGGACCTCCTGCAGGCACAGGACGTCGGGGTCGATGGCGCGCACGACCCGTGCGGCGAGGTGGTGGTCGTCGAGGAAGTCGCGGGTGTTGTACGACGCGACCCGCACCACCCCCATCGACGCCGTCCGCTCAGCCGAGGGCGTCGGTGCGGGCGAGGTCGGCGGCCCCCACGAGCCCCGCCTCGTTGCCGAGCTCGGCCGAGACGATCTGCGCCTCGGGCCGGTAACCGCGTCCGGTGAGCTGGCGCCGGAAGGCCTCGCGCGCCGGGGCGAGGAGCAGCTCCCCAGCCGCGCTGACGCCGCCGCCGATGACGAAGGTGCCGGGGTCGAGGGCGGCCGCGAGGTCGGCCATCCCGATGCCGAGCCAGCGACCGATCTCGCCGAGGAGCTCGCGGGCGAGGGGGTCGCCGTCCTTGGCGGCCTCGGTGACGAGCGGCCCGGTGAGGTCCTCGGGGCGACCGCCGACCCGCTCGAAGAGGTCGGACACCACGGGGCTGCCGGCCGACATCAGGGCGCGGGCCTCGCGCACGAGGGCGTTGCCCGAGGCGTACTGCTCCCAGCAGCCGCGGTTGCCGCACTCGCAGCGGATGCCGTCGGGGACGACCTGCATGTGGCCGAACTCGCCGGCGATGCCGAACCTCCCCCGGAACACCCGGCCGTCGAGGACGATGCCGCCGCCGATCCCGGTGCCGAGGTTGACCATGACGAGGTGGCTCTCGCCGCGCCCGGCGCCGAAGCGGTGCTCGGCCCACACGGCGGCGTTGGCGTCGTTGTCGACGAAGATCGGCAGCGCGAGACGTTCGCCGAGCCGCTCCCGCAGCGGCTCGTTGCGCCAGGACAGGTGCGGGGCGAAGACGACGGTGGCGCGGTCGGCGGCGACGAAGCCGGCCGCCCCGATGCCGACGGCCGCGATGTCGTCGCCGGACTCGAGGAGCTCCTCGACGACCGAGACGATGGTGTCCTCGACGACGCGCGGGCTCGTGGACCGGTGCGGGGTGTCGCGCCGGGTCCGCCGGCGCACCACGCCGTCGGCGTCGACGATGCCGCCGGCCACCTTGGTGCCGCCGATGTCGATGCCGATGGCGAGCGGGGCGTCAGCCACGGGGGTCCTCCTGCGGGTCGTCGGCGTCGCGGACGGGGATGGGGCGGGCGCGGCCCGGGCGATCGGCGCGGTCGTCCTCGGTGGCGGTGGCGCCGGAGGAGGCGGCGGGGGCCTCGCGGGTGCGGGCGCTCGCGAGGTCGGCGAGCACCGCGGCCGCCACGCCGGCCAGGTCGGCCAGGCGCGAGAGCGTCTCCGGGCTCAGCGACCGGACGACCGCCGACGTGCGGCACAGCGGGCACCACTGGCAGAACGGGTCCGAGCAGCCGGGGGCCTCGGAGGAGGCCGCGCCGGGCCCCGGGTCGGCGGGGTCGGCCGCGGGCGGCGGCGCCGACCCGGCGCCGTCATCGGCACCGGCGGCAGCCTCGGCGGCGGTGCGTCGCAGGCTCTCGAGGAGTCGCGCGGCCTCGTCGGCCACCGACCCGACCTGCTCGTCCCAGCGCTCAGCGCCCACTGGCCCACTGCTCCTCGTCACGCTCGAACCGCACGCGCAGCTCGCCGCTGCCCACCGCTGCATTCTGGACGACGCAGCGGCGCAGCACCGACGGGAGCGTCACGACGCGACGCTGGTCGCCCACCTCGATGACGAGGTCGTCGTCGCGGCGGGCGAGGTGCACCTGCCCGGCGGTGACGAGCGGCAGCGGCAGGGTGAGCACGAAGTCGGCGCCGTCGGCCTCGACCCGCGTGCGCGGGGTGGCGACGTCATCGAGCAGGTCGGGGGCGTCACCCGTGTCGGGGACGGTGGCGGCGGCGAGGGCGGCGAGGGCGTCGGGACCGATCGGCTCGCCCGCGAGGTACGGCGCGGTCATCAGGGGGATGCCGAGGAAGGACTCGCGCACCTGCTCCAGGCCGCTGGCCTGGGCGACCTCCCACGCCGCGCGCCACGGGTCGTCGGCGGGCGCGGGCGGGAGCAGGCGGTTGACGACGACGCCGTCGACCGCGTAGCCGTGCAGGCTCAGCGAGGTGAGCACCCGGCGGCTCTCGGCGATGACGACCCGCTCGGGCGTGAGGACGAGGCGCACGCTGGCCCGGGGCGAGGTGAGCAGGGTGCGCACCCCCGTCATCAGGTCGCGCCAAGCACGCAGCACACCGACGACCTCGGGTCCGGGGGTCGGGATGCCGGCGGCGGCGGAGGCCGCGGGGCGCAGCACCGTCAGGAGCCGGCGCTGGGCCGGGAGCAGGCGGTCGAGGTGCCAGCCGAGCACCTCGGGCAGGGCGAGCAGCCGCAGCGTCTCGGCCGTGGGGGCGCAGTCGACGACGACGAGGTCCCAGCCGCCCTCGTCGGCCTGGTGGGCCAGCGCGGCGAGGGCCGCGACCTCCTCGGCACCGGGCAGCGAGGTCAGCTCGTCGGCGACCACGGCGTCGACGCCCATCGCGTCGAGCACCCCGAGCAGGTAGGCGCGCACGACCTCCCAGTCGGCCTCGACGGCCGTGTGGGCGCCGACGGCCAGCGCGTGCAGGCCCGGCTCGACCTCGTGGGTGTCGCGCCAGGTGGCGGCGGTGCGCAGGTCGACGTCCAGGGCGTCACCGAGGCTGTGCGCGGCGTCGGTGGAGACGACGAGGGTCTTCAGGCCCCGGCGCGCGGCACCGACGGCGGTCGCGGCGGCGGTGGTGGTCTTGCCGACCCCGCCCTTGCCGGTGACGAGGACGACCCGGGGCATGGTCGGGCTCAGGCCTCGACGCGCTTCTTGAGCTCGGACAGGGCCGTGTTGATGATGTGCTTCTCGGCCTTGCGCTTGAGCATGCCGATCATCGGCATCGTGAGGTCGACCTCGAGGTCGTAGGTGACCTTGGTGCCGCCGGACGTGCGGGCGAGGGCGTAGCTGCCGGTGAGGCCCTTGAGGAGGGTGGCGCGCACGAGGCTCCAGCTGACCGTGCCGACGCCGTCGGCGTCGACGTCCCAGTCGTACTCCAGGACGTAGGTGTCCTTGATCGCGCCGGCGTCGAGGGCGAACTCGACCTGGTCGGCCCAGCCGTCGCCGTCCTCGGTGAGGACGGTGCACCGCTGCACCTGCTCGGCCCACTCCGGGTACCGCTCGAAGTCGGCGATGACGTCGAGGACGGCGCCGGGTTCGGCGGCGATCTCGACGGAGGACTGCGTGCGGTCGGCCATGGCAGGGAGGGTACCCGTACCCACGGGTCATAGAGTTGGGGTGTCACCGCCGACCCCGACGCGAAAGAGGGGCCCTTCCGTGCCCGAGAACTTCACACCTCTGGTGCTGCCCGCCACGACGAAGGGCAGCCTGGCCGACCTCCCCTCCCGCTGGGCCGACGCCGAACCCGACCGCGTGACGTTCTCGGTGCGTGAGGGCAAGGGCTGGGCCGACGTCACGGCCCGCACCTTCGCCACCGAGGTGGCCGAGCTGGCCAAGGGGTTCATCGCCGCGGGCATCGGCCCCGGCGAGGTCGTCGGCATCATGAGCCGCACCCGCTACGAGTGGACCGTCACCGACTTCGCCCTGTGGTCCGCCGGCGCCGTGCCCGTGCCGATCTACGAGACCTCCTCGGCCGAGCAGGTCCAGTGGATCCTCGCCGACTCCGGTGCCGTGGGGGTCGTCGTCGAGACGTCCGGCCACCAGGCCGCCGTCGACTCCGTGCGCGACCGCGTGCCCGACCTGCGCGAGGTGTGGAGCATCGACGCCGGCGACCTGTCCAGCCTGCGGCTCGACGGCGCCGACGTCGACGACGCCGACCTCACCGCCCGGCGCGAGGGCCTCGACCGCACCTCGCTCGCCACGGTCATCTACACGTCCGGCACCACCGGCCGCCCCAAGGGCGCCCAGCTCACCCACGGCAACTTCCTCACCCTGGCCGAGAACACCGCCGAGAAGCTGCCCGAGGTCATCAAGGCGGGCGGCGCCTCCACGCTGCTGTTCCTCCCGCTGGCGCACGTCTTCGCCCGGTTCATCGAGGTGCTCGCGGTGACGGGTGGGGTGCGGATGGGGCACTCGTCCGACATCAAGAACCTGCTCGACGACTTCTCCGCGTTCCAGCCCACCTTCATCCTCGCGGTGCCGCGGGTGTTCGAGAAGGTCTACAACTCCGCCGAGGCCAAGGCCGAAGCGGGGGGCAAGGGCAAGATCTTCGCGGGCGCCGCCGCCACGGCGATCGCCTGGTCGGAGGCCAAGGACGCCGGTGCCGTGCCGCTGGGGCTGCGCCTGCGCCACGGGGTGTTCGACAAGCTCGTCTACGCCAAGCTCCGCGACGCGATGGGCGGCAAGGTCCAGTACGCCGTGTCCGGCGGCGCGCCCCTCGGCACCCGGCTGGGGCACTTCTTCCGCGGCATCGGCGTGACGATCCTCGAGGGCTACGGCCTCACCGAGACCACCGCCCCGGCCACGGTGAACCTCCCCACCGCGATGAAGATCGGCACGGTCGGGCTGCCGCTGCCCGGCGTCTCGGTGCGCATCGCCGACGACGGCGAGATCCTCATCCAGGGCGTCAACATCTTCCGTGGCTACCACGGCAACGAGGCCGCCACGGCCGAGGCGGTGCGCGGCGACTGGTTCCACACCGGCGACATCGGCGACGTCGACGCCGAGGGGTTCCTGCGGATCACCGGGCGCAAGAAGGAGATCCTCGTGACGGCCGGCGGCAAGAACGTCGCCCCGGCCGTGCTCGAGGACCGGCTGCGCGCCCACCCGCTCGTGTCGCAGTGCATCGTCGTCGGCGACGGCAAGCCCTTCATCGCCGCGCTCGTCACCCTCGACGAGGAGATGTACCCGGCGTGGTCGGCCAACCACGGCCTCGACGGCGTGCCGCTGGCCGCCGCGCGCACCGACGAGCGGGTGCTCGCCGAGATCCAGAAGGCCGTCGACGACGCGAACACCGCTGTCTCCAAGGCCGAGTCGATCCGCAAGTTCGCCATCCTCGACACCGACTTCACCGAGGACTCCGGCCACCTCACGCCGTCGCTGAAGCTCAAGCGGAACGTCGTCATGCGCGACTTCGGCGACGAGGTCGACGCCCTCTACGGTGGCTGACCGCCGCGAGCCGGGTTCCGCGGCAGCGGGATCCGGCGGGCTCGGTGCGGGCTCGGCTGTGGCTGAACGCGGTTCGTCGCGTCGTTCCTCCTTGCCCGTCGCGGCCGTCGTCCTGGCGGTCGGGTGGCTCGCGTGGTTCGGCGTCATCCAGTGGTCGGTGGTGCGGTTCCGTGTGCCGATCGTCGTCACGCTGACCGTCGTCACGGCGCTGCTGGCGTGGTGGCTCTGGGGTTGGGTGTCGGTGCCGCTCCCCCGCTGGCTGGCCCCGGTGCTCGTCGTCGGCTCGACCGTCATCACGCTGACCGTGCCGCTGTTCTCCTACCTGCGCGGCGGGTGGCTGACCGCCGCCCTCGCCGTCCTCACGGTGGGCGGTGGGGCCTGCGCCGCGCTGCTGGCGCTGACCTCGCGGCGCGCCCAGCTGGGCGCGTTCGCCGCCGCGGTGGTCACCCACGTCGTGCTGTCGGTGGTGACGATCCTCGGCGACCGCGCGCCGCGCATCGACGTCTGGGTCATCCTCCAGCAGGGTGCCGACGCCCTGGCCCGCGGCGAGAGCTTCTACACGCAGGTGTGGACCGGCTCCCCCGGCGTCAAGGACCACTTCACCTACCTGCCGTGGATGGGCGTGCTCACCGCGCCCGGGCGATGGGTCGCGGGCGACGTGAGGTGGGCGATCCTCCTCTGGTCGCTCGTCCTGTTCGCCGGGCTGTGGGCGCTGGCGCGCGGGCAGGTGGAGCGCGCGGCCGCCGTCGTCGCCGTGCTCGTCCTCGCGCCGGGAACCCTGACCCAGGTCGACCAGGCGTGGACCGAGCCGGTGCTCGCCGCGCTGCTCGTGTGGTGGGCCGTCCTCGTCCGCCGCGGCCACGCGTGGTGGGCCGTCGTGCCGCTGGCGCTGGCCTGCGCGAGCAAGCAGCACCTGGCCCTGCTCGCCCCGGTGCTGCTGGTCTGGCGCCCGTTCGGGTGGCAGCGGACGCTGGCGGCCGGCGGCCTGGCCGGGGTACTGGTCCTGCCGTGGGTCCTCGCCGACGCCGCGGCCTTCCTCGACGACACCGTGACCACCCTGCTCACCTTCCACCCCATCAGGTTCGCCAACACCTGGTACCTCTACGCGCTCAACGAGCACGGGGTCGAGCTGCCGTTCGCGGTCACCGGGGTGGCGATGCTCGGTACGGTCGCCGTCGCTGCCTGGGCGGTCTGGCGCCGCACCCCCGAGCTGGGCGAGCTGCTGCGCTGGCTGGCTCTCGTGCTGGCCGTGGTGAACCTCGTGAACAAGCAGGCGTTCTACAACCAGTTCTGGCTCGTCGCCGCCCTCGTCATCGCCTCCCTCGCCGCCGACGCCTCCTCCGCGGAAAGGGTCAGCGGCGGGCGAGGTCGTCGAGGTGGGCGCGCCACTGCCGCACGAGGGCGGCCCGGCTGGTCCCGAGGACGCTGACGAGCGCGCGGTCGGTGGCCGCCTCGGCATCGGCGTCGGTGCCGGTGGACGAGCCTTCCCGGACCAGGCGCCGCACGGCCGACTCGCCGTAGCGCGCCACGAGGACCTCCACCGCCTGCCACCCGGCGAGGTAGGGCACCTCGATCGACCCGGAGGCGGGCTGGAGGGTGTCGAGCCGAGGGAGGTCGGTGGGCTCGCGCCCGGCCCTGACCTCGTCGAGCAGCGGGGCGAGGAGCTGCTCCACGGGCACGTCGGCCCGCTGGTAGCCGACGTGGTCGGCGTAGCCCTCGGCGAGCCAGGCGGCGGTCCGGCCCGGCACGGTGGCGCGCACGGCCACGTGGACGAGCTCGTGGGTGAGGACGACGTCGCGCCCCGCGGGGGTCAGGCTCGAGAAGGCCGCGGGGTCGAGGACGACGCGGTCGCCCGTGGCGCGGCCGGCACCGTCGGTCGGGCCCTCCGTCGTGGCCCCGACCTGCGCCGAGGCACCCCCGTCACGGCCGAGGAGCACGTCGGCCTCCTGCGAGATCGCCGGGGCGAGGACGAGCACCCGCTCCGGGGTGCGGGCCCAGTCGCGGCGCAGCACCGGGAGGGCACGACCCGCGATGCGGGCGTACTCGGCGAGCCGCTCGACGGCCACGGTCCCCGCCACCACGGCGTGCTCGGTGCGGCGGACCTGCAGTCCCGGAAGCGCGAGCCAGGGTGCCGTGGAGCCGGGCCCCGAGGGCTGCTCCGAGGCGACGAACCACCGGCCCTCGGCCCGCACGACCCGGACCGACACGGCAGCAGTGCGGTCGCCACGGTCGAGGTCGTCGACCCGGTAGCGCAGCACCGCAGAGGCGAGCGACGCGGGCTCGCCCGGCAGGGCCGTGGGGTCGCGGTCGAGCTGGACGTCCTCGACCGCCAGGCGTGACACCCGCAGGTCGCGGGCCGCACGGAACGTCGTGAGCTGGCGGTCCTGCGCCGCGGCGTCGCCGCGCGACACGGTGGCGGCGAAGGCCCCGTCGTCCCCGGCGACGAGTGCACCGGCGCGCGCCGTGAGCAGGGCGGTGACCTCCTGGAGGTCCTCCGGAGCTGGCTGCACCTCGGGGGAGGACGGCTCCCCCGTCGGCGCCGTCGTGGGCTCGACCCCCTCCCCGCCCGTGCAGGCCGCGAGTGCGGCACCCCCCACGAGCCCCAGCGCGATACCGAGCACGCCCCGGCGGTCGGGTCGGGACGGCATCGACGGTCGGGGCACCGGCCCATCGTAGGAACCGGCCCCGGGGTCAGCCGACGGCGCGGCCTCCCTCGGACGCCGGAACCGCAGCACCGAGGTCGAGCCGGACCCGTGCGCGGGCGGCCTCCTCGACGTCGACGAGCCCGGCGTGGACGAGCCGCGTGACGGCGGCGCGCTCCTCGGGGTCGAGCGCGGTGTCGGTGCGCCGCGAGGGCGCCGTGAGCTCGAGCAGGACGGGCACCATGCAGTCGCCGCAGTGCAGCTCGCGCACGGGGCACGTGCGGCACTCGACGGTCATCGTGCTGATGTGGCCTGACATTCGTGGTCACCCCTTTCCCGGTGGACTGGTGACCACGCTAGGGACGACCACCGACACCCCACCGGTGGGGCGGCCTCAGGCGGGTCGGGGCACCGTCGCCAGCAGGGACTGGCCCATCCACCCGGGGACCTCGCGGGCGACCTCCCGCGGCGCCTCCACCCGCAGCTTCCCGGACCGCTGCGCCTGCGCCCAGTCCACGTCGCCACGCCACACCCGCGTCAGGGTCCGCAGCGACGTGTCGACCGTCGCCACCACCTCGAAGCCGGGGTCGGCGTCGCAGATGTCGACGTCGTCGCCGGCCACGCACACCCACCACCGCGACACCGGTGTCGCCACGTCGTCGAACCGGATCGCGACCACCGTGCGCTCCCGCGGCCACGACGCCACGGGGATGGTGCGCTTGACGTCCCACATGAGCAGGTGCGGGTCGAGGTCCTCCTCCCCCAGCTCACCCACCCAGCGCGCGCCCCACGCCCCGAGCGCGTCGACGAGGGGTCGCAGCTCGAGTCCCGAGGGCGTCAGCTCGTACGACGTGCGCCCGCCGTCGAGGACGCGGCGGACCACCCCGGCGCGCTCGAGCCGTCGCAGCCGCTTCGACAGCAGCGCCGGCGACATCTTCGGGTTCCCCCGGCGCAGCTCGTTGAAGTGCCGGCTCCCCAGGAGCAGCTCACGGATGACGAGCAGCGTCCACCGCTCGTCGAGCACCTCCATGGCCTTGGCCACCGGGCAGAACTGTCCGTACGACGACATCGGCACGCCACCTCCTGCAGGGCGCGACGGGCGCCCCTGAGGAGCCAGTGCACACCCGTCGGCCCGGCCGGCGCCAGTACAGATCGTGAACCGGTCGCGGTACAGATCCGGCACTGGAGAGCGCGGGCCGGCCCGGGCGACCGTGGACGGGCCGCAGACAGCGGCACGAACGCACCGAGGAGCACCGCATGACCAGCACGACCAGCACGACCAGCACCACCGACGACGGCGTCCGCCTCGGCGGCGCCCCTGAGGTCAAGCGCCGGCACCGGGCCATGTGGGCCCTGGGCGACTACCCCGCCGTGGCCACCGACATCGTGGCGCCGCTCGGCCCGGTCCTCGTCCACGCCACCGGCATCGGGCCCGACGACCGCGTCCTCGACGTCGCCGCGGGCTCCGGGACCGTCGCCCTGCCCGCCGCGGCCACGGGGGCCGACGTCACGGCGTCGGACCTGACGCCCGAGCTGCTCGTGGTGGGCGAGCAGCTGGCGAGGCGGGCCGGGCTCGACCTCACCTGGGAGGAGGCGGACGCCGAGGCGCTCCCCCACGACGACGCGGAGTTCGACGTCGTCACCTCCTGCGTCGGCGTGATGTTCGCGCCGTTCCACCAGCCCGCGGCGGACGAGCTCGTCCGGGTCCTGCGGCCCGGCGGCCGCCTCGGGCTCGTCAGCTGGACGCCGACGGGCTTCATCGGCGCGATGTTCGGTGTGATGCGGCCGTACGCGCCGCCGCCGCCGGAGGGCGCCCAGCCGCCGCCGCTGTGGGGCGACGAGGGCCACGTGCGCGCCCTGCTCGGCGACCGGGTCGACGACCTCGTCGCGACGACGGCCACCGTGGCCGTGGGCTGCTTCGCCGACGGCGCCGCCTTCCGCGACTACTTCAAGGCCAACTACGGCCCCACCATCGCGACCTACCGTTCCATCGCGGAGGACGCGGAACGGGTCGCCGCCCTCGACACCGCCCTCGCCGAGCTGGGCGACGACGCGCTGACGCAGGGGCCGGGCGACGGCGTCATGGAGTGGGAGTACCTGCTCGTCACGGCCACGCGCTCCTGACGGGGTGGTGGTGCGGCACAGCGGATCTGGCTGTGCCGGACCGCCATCACCAGTTGACCCAGCCCGAGGTGGCGCTGCCCGGGTTGAGGTCGAGCTTGATCTCGTTGGCCAGGTTCGGGTCGATGGAGCAGTACCCGCCGCTGTGCGTGCCGTCGCCGTTGACGCGCACGCTCGTGGTGAACCACGGTGTCGCGCGGTGGTTGTAGGTGCACACCAGGGTGTAGTTGCCCGCCGGGACGTTGTTCGCCCGCCAGTTGACGATGCGGCAGTTGCCGCAGCTGGCCGAGTCGTACCCGCCCTTGGAGATGCCGCTGATGCTGGCCGGTGGGTTGGGGATCGACTGGCTGTCGGGGCCGGCCCAGGTCGACCAGGTCCCGCCCGCGAAGGCGCGGACCTCCAGCCGGTAGGTGCCCCCGTCCTGCCCGTCGAAGCTGACCTGGGTCCGGGCCGAGCCGAAGGTCTGGTCGACGGCACCGCGTACCTGCACCTGCTGGATCGGGCGCCCGTTGGTGGGCAGGTTCCACGACCAGGTGATCCGGTTTCCGCTGCGGGTGCTGCTCAGCCCGGTGGGCTGCAGCGCCGGACCATAGGGAGTCGCGGTGTCGGACACCCGGTTCGACGCGCTGCCACCGGAGTTCACGGTCCACACGGTGATCGTGTAGGCCTTGGTGGGGCTCGTGTCGAACGGGCCGATGGGGAAGACGACCTGCGACCCCGGCGCACACCCGCACTGGTGCGTGCCGCTCTGGCCGCCGCCCTGCCAGCGGATGGCGGTGAAGGACCCGGCGCGCGGCTGGCCCACCCCCACGGTCAGCTGGATGCGCTGGTTGTCGTTGGGGGTCGCGGCACTCACCGTGGGGGTCGACGGCTGACCGACCGAGGTGAAGCTGGACGCGTTGGCCTTGGGCCCCTCGAGGCCGGCGCCGTTGGTCAGCGTGACCGTGTACCGGTAGGTGCGACCGTCGTACGGGATGACGACCGTGGTCGAGCGGACGTCAGGAGCGGTGTCGCGCACGAGCGTCCACCCACCGCCGTCGACCGACTGGTACACCGAGTACTTCGTCGTGGGCGGCCCGTTCGGCGAGCCCTGCTCCCAGCTGAGGGTGAGGGTGGCCGAGTCGGCGGCCGGTCCCGGGCCGCTCGCCGCGATGCCCGGCGCGGGAAGGGCGGGCGGCGTGCCGGCCGACTGCATCGTCACGGCGGGTCCGAACGGACCGGCGCCGAGCTCGTTCCACGCCTGCACCTGCACCGACTGCTCGGCCATGTTGTCCAGGCCACCGACGGAGGTCTGGCGGGTCGGAGCCGTGACCTCCTGCGTCTTCGTCGAACCGGAGGACGAGATGAGCCGGACCACGTACTTGCGCAGGGCACTCCCCTCGTTCTGCGGCGCGTCCCACGCGATGGTCAGCGTGCCGTCACCGCGGTCGACCATGCGCACGCCCGTGACCTGGCGCGGCAGCGTGTCGGGCCGGACGGTGTTGCTCTGCGCGCTGGGGTTGCCCTCACCGATGCCGTTGCGGGCGGTGACCGTGAAGGCGTAGTCCTCGCCGTTGGTCAGGCCGGTGACGGTGCAGGGCGAGGCACGGCACACCGTGGGCTTCGCGCTGCCCACCGTGGCGCGCAGCGTGTACTCCGACACCGGGAGGCCGCCATCGTAGGTCGGCGGGAGCCACGACACGCGGGCCTGCCCACCGGCGTCGCGGTCGGCCACCGCGGACACCTGGCGCGGCTCGCCGGGGCGTCCGAGCATGGTCACCGCCACGCGACCCGCGGCGGTGCGCCCCGGGGCGTCGGAGACGCTGATCGCCACGGACGCCGTGGGGCTGGGCTGCGTGCCGACGGTGAGGGTGAGGCGGCAGCCCGAGGACGTCGCCGTGAGCCCCGTGCCCTTCTCGACGCGGGCCGCGGTGATGCTGCACGCGGGGTCGGCGAGCGGGGAGTCGAGGTAGGACGCGACGTCGACGGTGCGCGTCTCGCCCTCCTTGAGACCCGTGACCGAGATCGGGCGCAGGCGCGGCGGCGGCACCGGGCTGTCGGCGCCCTGCTGGCCCGCCAGGGCCAGGCCCGCGGCGTCCTTGCCGATGACCTGCACCGCGATGGCGGCCGGCGTCGGCATCCCCTCGGACGTCACCGTGAGGCGCCCCAGCGAGGTCCGCGCGGAGTCGTCGGCGTGGAGGGTGAGGCGGCGGTTGCCCACGCCGTCGACGGCGAGAGAGGCGTCGGCCTCGGTGGCCCAGCTGGTCTCGAACGGGACGTCCTCGAGCGTGGTGCCGACCGGGAACCAGGCGTGGCAGAACGTGGGGATGTCGATGACGCGGTCGAGCCCACCGGCGATGACGTTGACGGCGCCGTCCGGGCAGCGCAGCAGCGGCACCCTGGGGCCGACCTGCACGGGGATCGACACGTAGGCGGTGCCGAAGTCCTTCTGGTCGACGGCGTCCTGGTCGGTGACCTCGAGCATCACCGCGGCGGGTCCGACGTACCCCCCGGAGGAGGTGAGGGTGAGGGTGCGGTTGTCGTCGAGGGCGACCTCGAGGTTCTCGGCCGGCGAGGCGCTCAGCGTCTTCTCGGTGGTGACGGACACGACGCGACCACGGGGCGACCGCACGTGGTCGTTGAGGGCCACCGTCTGGGTCGAGTCCTTGCCCATCGTGATGACCGTGCCCGCCACGACGAAGGGCTGGCCGTTGGCGCCCGTGGGCACGTGGACCAGGGCCATGGCGCGCGCGCCGTCCTCGTCCTGGATGACGTAGGGCACCGAGTACGGGTGGTCGAGGACCGGCACGCGGACGCGGCCCTCCTCGACCCGGGCGCCCGGCGCGAGCACCTCGACGATCTTCAGCGTGGCGGGGTCGGAGTCGACGTCGGTGTCGTTGGCGAGCACGTCGACCAGGGCGGTGGTCTCCCCCGCCCTGGGCGCCGCGACGTCGTCGTTGGCCACCGGCGGGTTGACGTACCCCGCCACGGGACGCACGAGCACGGTGGCGCGCGAGGGGTCGAACAGGCCGTCGGAGATGCTGTAGACGAGCTGGTGCAGGGTGGTGCCACCGACGTCGGGGACCTTGGTCGTCATCGTGTGGTCGTCGTCGACCGTCCACTGCCGCAGCATCGCGGGGTCGTCGCCGGGCAGGACCTCGAGCTCGACGACGTCACCGCGGGCGATGAGGTCGTTGGTCAGCGGCTTGACGGTGACGGTCTTGCCCGGCGCGGCGAACACCTCGTCGGGGACGGCCACCGGGGGCTGGGGGTCACCCGGCTGGACGACCCCGACCCGCACGAACGCGCGGCTCGTGGCCCCGAACCGGTCGCGCACCTCGTAGGTGATGACCTCGGTGCCGGCGGCGAGGGGGAACGACTCGTAGCGGATCGTGGACGGCCCGATGGCGACGACGCGGCCCAGCGTGAGGTCGACCGGCCCGCCGTCGGCGCCCACGACGCCGGTCACGGTGACGCTGTCGCCGTCCGGGTCGACGCCGAAGGTCGGCACGGTCATCGTGATGGGGTCGCCGGCCGTGACCGTGGCGGTGAAGCTGCGCGCGACCGGCGCCTGGTTGACCCGCTGGGTCGACGGCAACGGGGTGACGGCCACGCGCACGCGGGCGCTCTGGGCGCGCTCCTTCATCCCGTCGCCGTAGGCCGCGTACTCGAGCGTGACGAACTTCTCCGCGCGCAGCCCACGTGCCTCCGGCACGTAGCGGATGACGTTGCCCGACGCGTAGGCCCGCTGGGCGTCGCCCTTGCTGACGACCTTGACGCTGGCGGGGTCGAGGACGAGGGGGATGCCGTCGGCCATCGTGTCGTTGTCGAGGACGGGGATCGAGACGGTGTCGCCCTCGCGGACGGTGGCGGTGTCGTCCTGGACGAGCGGCACGGGGTCCTCGATGGCCGCCTGCTGGAGGACGGCCACCTCGCCCGTGGTGCGCTGCGTGCCGTCGCTGACGGTGTACCGGATGACGCCGCGCCGGCCCTCGGCCCCGGCCTCCAGCGGTGCGGGCTCGCGCGCCTCGATGCGCACCCAGCGCCCCTGGTAGATCGAGGGCTGGAGCCACGCGTCGGTGCCGGTGGCCTTGACCTCCGCCGTGACGAGCACGTCGCCGCGGGGGCTGTAGTCGTTGGCGAGGACGTCGACCATCACGGGGACCTGGTCGTGGAGCGTCGCGGTGTCGGGCACCGAGACCGGCGGCGCGCCCTCGGGCGGGGCCACGACGTCGACTCGGATGCGGCCCGGGGCGACGCCACCGCCGGTGACGGCGGAGTAGGAGAGCTCGTACGTGCCGGGCGCGCTGCTCGTGACCGTGACCTGCCCCGTGGACAGGTCGGTGTCGACCTGGAGCGGGCCCACGGGTCGCACGGCCGAGCGCAGCCGCAGGACGGCGTCGGGCTCGCTGGGGTCGGCGCCGGCGACGTCGTTGCCGAGCGGCTCGACCTGCAGCGGCTTGCCGACGACGCCGCGGACCGCGTCGGGCTGGGTGCGCGGCGGGAGGAGCGTGCTTTCGCCGGAGACGGCGACGACCTGGGCCTCGACGGCACCCTTGGTGGTGCCGCCCCGCCCGTCGGTGACGAGGTACGGGATGGGCTGGCGGCCGGCCTTGGTGGGGGCCACGAGGGTGACCCGGCCCTGGCCGTCGACGACGCCGCCCTCGACGTCGGCGCGCGCGGCGAGCACGTCGTTCTCGGGGTCGCGCCAGTCGGCGAGCACCGGCACCGAGAGGCGCTTGCCCGCGATGACCGGGTAGGCGGCCTTGGCGAGCGACGCTCCGGGCCGCAGCCGTGGGGGGCCGTTGACGTCGTCGGACACGATGCGCACGGTGACCTTGGCGGCCTCCTTCGAGACGACCTTGCCGTTGTTGACCTTGTAGGTGAAGTCGAAGGACCGCCCCTCGCTGCCCTCGGGGACCGAGACGTCGATCGACTGGCCGTCGGCCGACACGGTGGCCGCGACGCCCTCGAGGGAGGGGCGCGAGACGTCCTTGCTGTCGATGGAGAGCACCGAGCCGGCGACGTCGGTGTCGTTGTCGAGGACGTGGAGCTTGCTCGTGCGCCCGGGGCGCACGCCCTCCTGGTCGGCCATGGCCGTGGGCGGCTGCTGGAGGGTGGCCTCGTTGAGGAGGTTCTCGTCCTTCTTGTCGTTGTCGTCGTCCTGCTTGGTCGGCGGGGTGAGCGCGTCCCAGTTGTCGATCTTCTGGGGCTTGTCGTCGAGGTCCCAGACGCCGCCGTTGTCGAGGTCGTTGAGGACGACGAGGCCGCGGTTGACGCGCAGGGCGACGCCGTCGCGGGTGGGGGCGTCACCGGTGGTGGGCAGGGTGGCGGTGAGCGCGTCGTCGGTGCGGCCGCAGTTGGCGCCGTAGAAGACCCGGCCCTCCTCGGCCCACGCGGCGTGGACGCAGCCGCCGAGGACGACCGGCCGGGCGATGAGGACGGCGCCGGGCACGCGGTCGACCTGGTCGCCGATGCGGACCCCTCCGGGCGAGGTCCCGCCGTCGAGCGGGACCTGCACCGCGGCCTCGACGCCCTCGACGACGACCGTGTCGGCGTCCGGGCCGGGCTGCTGGAGCGCGGCGAGCGCGGAGCCACCGGGCGTGACGACCTGGGCGTCCTGGCCGTCGGGGTCGTCGGCGGTGAAGACGAGGTCGGTGACTGCGTCGTAGGCGACCCAGCGGCGGCCGACGGCGGTGATGTCGGGGGCGGCGGAGCGCAGTTTCGTGGGCACCGCCACGGGCTTGCCGAAGCCGGTCTGGGTGGGCGCGACGGAGGTGGCCCTGCCGTCGGCGCCGGAGACGGCGTGGACCACCCCGTCGGTGCCCACGGCCAGCGCACCGTTCTTCCCGATGGTCGCCACGGGCTTGGCGCCCGTGGCGATGCCGGGGGCGTTCTCGATGCCGGTGCGGCTGTCGACGCGCTGCGCCCAGATCTTGCCGCTGGCGGGGTCGAGGACGGCCAGGGTTCCGCCGCGCAGGTCGACGAGTGCCGGGGCGAACCGGCCGGGGACCACCTTCGAGGGCGGGACGCTCGTGAGCGGGTTGCCGGCCATCGACGTGGCGACGTCGATGGGGACGAGCTCACCCGTCCCGGGGGTGAGGCCGAGGACGGCGGCGCCGTCCTGGAGGACGTCGAGGCCGTCGCCGGCTGAGGCGCCGCTCGCGACGCCGGTGTCGAGCTGGCCGATCGGGACGTTGGCCTTGGCGAACTTCGCCTGCGCGGCCGAGCTGACCCACACGCCGGCGTCGTTGAGCCGCGCCTCGTGGACGGTGCTGCCCTCGCTGGCCACGGCCACGTACCCCAGGCCCGAGGCCACGAGCACGACGGCCATGAGGCTCGCCACCCGGCGATGCCCCCGCCTCCCCGATCCAGCTGCCACGCCGTGCGTCCCCTCGGTCCACCCCGCGCCGGCCCCTCGCCGGACGCGAGCCCAACCCTAACCGCGACCACCCCCACCGCGGGCCGGGTCGGCCGGGGAGCGCTCCCCGCCCGCCCGCCGCCCGCTCCAGCCCGGGCCAGCGCGCCTCACGGGGGCTGTCGGTGGCGCCACCTACGGTCACGGCATGGCGATGGTCCAGGGCACGTTCGACGACCTGGGCACCGCGCTGTCCACGGTCACGTTCGTCGTCGTCGACCTCGAGACCACCGGCGGCAGCCCGGCCGAGTGCGGCATCACCGAGATCGGCGCCGTCAAGGTGCGCGGCGGCGAGGTCGTCGGCGAGTTCCAGACCCTCGTCAACCCCGGCTCCCCCGTCCCGGCGTTCATCTCCGTGCTCACGGGCATCACCGACTCGATGGTTGCGGGCGCCCCGCGCATCGAGGCCGCCCTGCCCGCCTTCCTCGAGTTCGCCACCGGCGCGGTGCTCGTCGCCCACAACGCCGGCTTCGACGTCTCCTTCCTCAAGGCCGCCGCCCGCCGCACCGAGCACGAGTGGCCGGGCTTCCCCGTCCTCGACACCGTGCACCTCGCGCGGCAGCTGGTCCGCAAGGACGAGGCGCCCAACCACCGCCTGGCCTCCCTCGCCCGCCTGTTCCACGCCACCACCACCCCCGACCACCGGGCCCTGCACGATGCGCGGGCCACCGTCGACGTCCTCCACGGGCTGCTCGAGCGGGTCGGCTCGCTCGGCGTCCACTCCCTCGAGGAGCTGCTCGACTACACCTCCCGGGTCACCCCCGCCCGCCGCCGCAAGCGCCACCTCGCCGACGGGCTCCCCGACGCCCCCGGGGTGTACCTGTTCAAGGACGGCCAGGGCCGGGTCCTGTACGTCGGCACCTCGGTCGCCATCCGCACCCGGGTGCGGTCCTACTTCACGGCCTCCGAGCACCGCAAGCGGATGGGCGAGATGGTGCGGCTCGCCGAGTCGGTCAGCCCCATCGTCTGCGCCACCACGCTCGAGGCCGAGGTCCGCGAGCTGCGGCTCATCGCCCAGCACAAGCCGCGCTACAACCGGCGCTCGCGCCACCCCGAGAAGGCCCTGTGGGTCAAGCTCACCGTCGAGCCGTTCCCCCGCCTGTCGGTCGTGCGCACCGTCGCCGACGACGGCGCCCGGTACGCCGGTCCCTTCGGCTCGCGCACCTCCGCCGAGGCCGCGGTCGCCGCCGTGCACGAGGTCCTGCCCCTGCGGCAGTGCCTCGAGCGGCTCTCCCCCACCAAGCTGCGCTCGGCGTGCGTGCTCGCCGAGATGGGCAAGTGCGGTGCGCCCTGCACCGGCGCCCAGTCGCTCGACGAGTACGCCGAGGTCGTCGACCGCGCCGTCGAGCTCCTCGCCGGCGACACCCGCGACCTCCTCGACGCCCTGCGCACCCGGATGGCCGAGCTGTCGGCGGCCGAACGCTTCGAGGACGCGCAGGTGGTCCGCGAGCGGCTCGTCGCCCTCGTGCGCGGTACCACGCGCGCGCAGCGCCTCGACCCCCTCGCCCGCATCGTCGAGCTCGTCGCCGCCCGGCGCTCGATGCTCGGCGGCTGGGAGGTCGTCTGCGTGCGCCACGGCCGCCTCGCCGGCTCCACCACCGCCCCGCGCGGCGCCGACCCGATGCCCTACATCGAGGCCCTGCGCGCCAGCGCCGAGGTCGTCGCCGCCTCCGCTCCGCCCATGCCCGCCGCGACCCCCGAGGAGAGCGAGAAGATCCTGCGCTGGCTCGAGACGCCCGGGGTGCGCGTCGTCGAGGTCGACGGCGCGTGGACCTGCCCGGTCGGTGGAGCCGCCGCGGTGCGTGCCGAGCTCGAGCCGCTGGAGACCGCACGGCGCGAGGTCGCGGGCTTCGCCGGCGTGCGCTGACCCGCGACGTGCCGCCCGGCCACGCGCGCAGCACCCCCCCTGCCGCCCCGGTGTCCGTGACGCCGCGCGCGAGGTGGCGGAACCACCCGCGGCGCACCGTGGCTACGCTGAGCCGGTGATCACCGCCATCGTCCTCATCACCGCCGACGTCGACCGCATCCCCGAGGTCGCCCAGGAGATCGCCGACCTCGAGGGGGTCACCGAGGTGTACTCGGTCGCGGGCGACGCCGACCTCATCGCCATGGTCCGCGTCCGCCGGCACGAGGACCTCGCCGACACCATCGCCGACAAGCTCAACAAGGTCACCGGCGTCACGGGCACCAACACGCACATCGCGTTCCGCACCTACTCCTCGCACGACCTCGAGGCGGCCTTCAGCCTCGGCCTCGAGGGCTGACCCCACGCGGCCGCGGAGGCCTCAGGCGGTGAAGGAGCGGGTGACCTCGACCCAGCGCTCGAGCAGCGCGGTCGCGGCCCCGGAGTCGATGGCCGCCTCGGCGCGGTCGATGCCCGAGCGCACCGCCACGGCCAGCCCCTCGCGGGTGACGGGGACCGACTCGTCCCAGGCGGCGACGGCCAGCGCCATCCCGGCGTTGAGGACGACGGCGTCACGGACCGGACCGAGCGCCCCACCGAACGTGTCGCGCGCGACCTGCGCGTTGTGCTCGGCGTCCCCGCCCCGCAGCGCCTCGACCGGAGACCGCTCGAGCCCCAGGTCGGCCGGGTCGAGCACGAGCTCGGTGACCGAGCCGTCGCGGACCCACCACACCGTGGAGGTCGTGGCGAGCGTGAGCTCGTCGAGCCCGTCGTCGCCGCGGAACACCGCCGCCGGCCGGCCGCGGCCGGCGAAGACCCCCGCCAGCAGGGGGGCGAGGCGGGCGTCGGCCACCCCGACCGCCGTGTAGGTCGGCTGGCCGGGGTTGGTCAGCGGGCCGAGGGCGTTGAAGGCTGTCCCCACCCCGAGACCGGCACGGGCCGCGGCCGCGTGCCGCATCGAGGGATGGAAGGCCGCCGCGAAGCAGAAGGTGATCCCCGCCCGGCGGGCGACCTCGGCCACCTGCTCGGGAGCCAGCGTCAGGTCGACGCCCAGCGCCTCGAGGACGTCGGCGGACCCCGAGGAGGAGGACGCCGCGCGGTTGCCGTGCTTGACGACCCGCAGCCCGGTGGAGGCGACGACGACCGAGGCCATCGTCGAGATGTTGACCGAGTGCATCCGGTCACCGCCGGTGCCGACGATGTCGGTGCTCGGTCCGTCGACCTCGATGCGGTGCGCGTGCGCCAGCATCATGTCGGCCAGGCCGCGCAGCTCGTCGACGGTCTCGCCCTTGGCGCGCAGGGCGACGAGGAAGCCGGCCAGCTGCACGGGCGAGGCCGCGCCGCTCATCACCTGGTCCATCGCCCAGCGGGCGTCGTCGGCGGAGAGGTGCTCACCGCGCAGGAGGGCGGCGAGCAGGTCCGGCCACGTGGGGGTGACCGGCACGGGGGCCGTCACGGTCAGCCGGCGGTCGCGACCCGCGACCGCGCGAGGCGCGCGATGGCCTCGGAGACGGCGATCGGGTCGAGGGGGTGCGGGACGACCTCGTCGGCGAGCGACCAGCCCGCGAGCCAGGCGTCCTGGGGCCGGCCGGTGAGGACGAGCACGGGCGGGCAGCGGAAGATCTCGTTCTTCAGCTGGCGGCACAGGCCGAGCCCACCGACGGGCGTGGCCTCGCCGTCGAGGACGACGACGTCGTGGCCGCCGGCGTCCATCGCCTCGATGACCGCCTTGGCGGTCGCGCACTCGAGCCAGGAGACGACCTCGACGTCGCGCGCGGGGCGACGACCGGCGGCCGCGCGGACCGCGTCGCGCACGGTGATGTCGTCGCTGTAGAGCAGCACCGACACGCGGTGGACGTCCTGCGTGCTCGAGGCCTGTGCCGGGGTCCCGGTGGCGTGCGAAGAGGTCATGTCGGCATCGTACCGGTGGCCCCCACAGCGCTCCGACGCCGTCCCGACGGTCCATTCCACGACCGATGTCGAGGCTTTCGGGGGGTCACCGCAGCACGTCTTCCCAGATGCGGCAATAATGCTCTCCGTGGCGACTTCGACTGCTCCCCAGACCCGGCCCACGGGGCCCGTCCCGTCGATCCCCGGTCAGGGGCCGGCGACCCGCCCGAACATGGTCGCAGTGGGCACGATGGTGTGGCTGTCCAGCGAGCTGATGTTCTTCGCGGCGCTGTTCGCGTTCTACTTCACGATCCGCGGCCACGAGCCGGTGCTGTGGGACGAGCGCACCGGCCAGCTCAACGTCCCGTTCGCCCTGGCGAACACCACGGTGCTCGTCATCTCCTCCGTCTGGTGCCAGCTCGGCGTCCTCCAGGCCGAGAAGGGTGTCGTGGCCCGACCGGCCGGCAGCCCCCTGACCAAGGTCACCGCGTGGGGCATGCGCGAGTGGTACGTCCTCACCTACTTCTTCGGGGCGATCTTCATCGCCGGCCAGGTCTACGAGTACGCCCACCTCGTCGCCGAGAACGTCACGCTCTCCTCCGACCCGTACGGCTCGGTCTTCTACCTCGCCACCGGCTTCCACGGCCTGCACGTCACCGGAGGCCTCATCGCCTTCCTGCTGATCATCGGGCGCACCTTCACCACGCGGCGCTACTCGCACACCCAGGCCACGGGTGCGGTGGTCACCTCGTACTACTGGCACTTCGTCGACGTGGTCTGGATCGCCCTGTTCATCATGATCTACGTCCTGAAGTGACCCCAGGTTCCCCCGACTCCCCCCGACCCGACGCCGACGACAGGAACAGACCGTGAACGCACTGGCCGCCCGCCGCCGACACCCGGCAGCGATCGCCATCCTCCTCATGCTGGGCCTGTTCCTCACGGGTGCCGCGTACGCCGCGGTCGCGCCCAAGCCTGCTGACGCCACGACGAAGGCCCTTCCGGCCCAGTCGGTCGAGGAGGGCAAGGCCCTGTTCCGGGCGAACTGCGCCTCGTGCCACGGCCTGAACGCCGAGGGTCGCCAGACCGGCAACGACGACAAGGTCGCCGGTCCGTCGCTGGCCGGTGTCGGTGCCGCGGCGGTCGACTTCCAGATGGGCACCGGCCGCATGCCGATGACCGTCCCCGGTGTCCAGGCGCCCCGCCAGGACGAGGTCAAGTACTCGCCCGAGGAGATCGCCTCCGTCGGTGCCTACATCGCCTCGCTCTCCCCCGGTCCCGAGGTCCCCAGCGAGGAGGCCGTCGACCCCACCAAGGGTGACCCCGCCCGCGGTGGCGAGCTGTTCCGCGTCAACTGCGCCATGTGCCACAACTTCGCCGGCGCCGGTGGCGCGCTCACCCGCGGCAAGTACGCCCCCGCCCTCAACGACGTCACCGGCAAGCACATCTACGAGGCCATGGTCACCGGCCCGCAGAACATGCCGGTGTTCAACGACGCCAACGTCTCCCCGGAGAACAAGCGCGACATCATCGCCTTCCTCACGACCATCGACGAGGAGCCCAGCCAGGGCGGCCTCGCGCTCGGGTCACTCGGCCCCGTCTCGGAGGGCCTGTTCGCCTGGGTCTTCGGCCTGGGCCTGCTCATCGCCTGCGCCGTCTGGCTCGGGTCGAAGTCGGCCTAGCCGACCCACGACGTCCCCACCGCACCTCGACGAGAAGATCGGTACCCCGATGAACGAGCAGGACCCCACCACCGCCGGACGCGAGGTCACTCCCTCCTCCGGTCACGGCACGGCCGTGCGCCTCGACGACGGTCACCACGTGGGAGGGGGCGGCATCCCCGAGCGGTTCACGAACCCCGGTCTGCCGACGCACGTCCCGCGCATGGCCGACCTCACCGAGGAGGCCGCGGCGCGCGCCGAGAAGCAGGTCGCCGCGCTGTTCTCGCTGTCGATCATCGCCACGGTGCTGTTCGTCGTCTTCTACTTCCTCGTCGACATCGACCAGACCGTGTTCGTCCCCGGCATCGGGATGATGAACGCGTCGCACCTCTCGCTCGGCCTCACCCTCGCGCTCGGCATGCTCGGCATCGGCCTGGGCGCCGTGCACTGGGCCAAGACGCTCATGCCCGACGAGGAGGTCGTCGAGGACCGCCACCCGATGCGCGCGAGCGACGAGTCCCGCGCCCGGGTCGTGTCCGAGCTCAAGGGCGGTGGTGAGTCCTCGCAGATCACCCGTCGCCCCCTCATCAAGTACACGCTCGGTGGCGCGCTCGGCCTGTTCGCGGTCCCGCTCCTGCTCCAGGTCGGCGGCAGCATGGGCAAGCTCCCCCAGAAGAGCCTGTCGCTCACGTTCTGGAACGGCGGCCCCAGCGGCCCCGGCGAGGAGCCCACCTTCAAGTCCATGCGGCTGATGAAGGACCCCGAGAACGAGCCGATCAAGGCCTCGGACATCACCATCGGCTCCGTCGTCCACGTGCTCCCCGAGGGCCTGCTCGACCTCGAGCACGGCGTGCTCGAGGAGAAGGCGAAGGCCGCGGTCCTCCTCATGCGCCTGGAGGAGGAGAAGATCCAGTCGCAGAAGGAGAAGGACTGGGGCTACCAGGGCATCGTCGCCTACTCCAAGATCTGCACCCACGTCGGCTGCCCCGTGGGTCTCTACGAGCAGCAGACGCACCACCTCCTGTGCCCCTGCCACCAGTCGACCTTCGACGTGACGCAGGACTGCAAGGTGATCTTCGGCCCGGCCAAGCGTCCTCTGCCACAGTTGAAGATCACCGTCGACGACGAGGGCTACCTCGTCTCCGCACAGCCGTTCCGTGAAGCGGTCGGCCCGAGCTTCTGGGAGCGTGGCTGATGAGCACCTCGACCGCCCGTCCCGCCGACGCGCTGCGCGACGGCGACACCCCCGCCGAGGCACCGCCGTCGGCCGCCGCCCGCACCGTCGGCGGGGTCGCCGGCTGGGTCGACGACCGCACGGGCGTCGCGAAGCCGGTCGGCTACCTGATGAAGAAGGTCTTCCCCGACCACTGGTCGTTCATGCTCGGCGAGATCGCGATGTACTCGATGATCATCTGCCTGCTGACCGGGGCCTTCCTCACCTTCTGGTTCATCCCCAGCGCCGGGCACACGGTCTACGACGGCTCGTACGTGCCGCTGCGCGGTGTGGAGATGTCGCAGGCCTACGCGTCGACGCTCGACATCAGCTTCGACATCAAGGGCGGGCTCATCATCCGCCAGATCCACCACTGGGCGGCCCTGCTCTTCATCGTCGCGCTGACCGTGCACATGTTCCGCGTGTTCTTCACCGGCGCGTTCCGCAAGCCGCGCGAGATCAACTGGGTCATCGGCACCGTCCTGGCGCTGCTCGCGATCATCGAGGGCTTCGCCGGCTACTCCCTCCCCGACGACCTGCTGTCGGGCACCGGGATCCGGGCCATGGCCGGCTTCGTCCAGACCTCGCCGGTCATCGGGTCCTACCTCGTGTACGGCATCTTCGGCGGCCCGTTCCCCGGCGAGATGATCATCCCCCGGCTCTACAGCGCGCACATCCTGCTGCTGCCGGCGATCCTCGTCGGGCTGTTCACCGCCCACATCGGGCTGGTCTTCGTGCAGAAACACACCCAGTTCCCCGGCCCGGGCCGCACCAACGAGAACGTCGTCGGCTTCCCCGTGATGCCGGTGTACGCCGCCAAGGCCGGTGGCTTCTTCTTCATCGTCTTCGGTGTCATCGCCCTCATCTCGGCGCTGGTGCAGATCAACCCGATCTGGGGCTACGGGCCGTACGACCCGTCGCCGGTCACCGCGGGCTCGCAGCCCGACTGGTACATGGGCTTCGCCGACGGCGCGCTCCGCCTGCTGCCGGGCTGGCTCGAGATCTCGGCCTTCGGCTACACGTTCTCCCCGAACATCGCGCTCGGTGCGCTCGTCCTGCTGCCGCTCGTCTACATGGTCCTCGGCGCCTACCCGTTCGTCGAGCGCTTCGTCACCAAGGACGACCGCGAGCACCACCTGCTCGACCGGCCGCGCAACGCCCCCGTGCGCACGGGCATCGGCATGGCGGGCATCACCGCCTACACGGTGTTCATGTTCGCCGCGGGCAACGACATCATGGCGATCAAGCTGGGCATGTCGATCAACGACATCACCCACTTCTTCCGGATCGGCCTGTTCGTCCTGCCGCCGCTGGTGTTCTGGGTGACCAAGCGGATCTGCCTGAGCCTGCAGCGCGCCGACCGCGACACCGTCCTGCACGGACGCGAGACCGGCACGATCATCCGCACGCCCGACGGCAAGTACTTTGAGCGGCACGACACCGAGCTCACGCCCGCGCACTGGATCCTCGTCCAGCACGACGCCGTCGCACCGTACGAGATCGAGGCCGACGTCGACGACAACGGCGTCTCGCGCCGTGCCGGTCGCTCCGACCGCGTGCGGGCCGCCCTGTCGCGGTTCTACTTCGCCGACGCGGTCAACCCGGTCACCCCGGCCGAGCTCGCCGCGGCGCACCACGACGGCCACGCCGACGAGGCCATCGAGGCCTCCGCGGCGGGAGGCGCCCGCGCCATCGAGGCCCAGGAGGAGGGCGCCGGGCGGTACTGACGCCCGGACGCCTGACGTCCGCACGACGAGGGCCGCGCACCCGCTGGGGCGCGGCCCTCGTCGCGGCCGGCCCCCGTAGCCTTGCGGGCGTGACCGCCGACGACACCGCCGCCATCGCCACCCCGGCTCCCGCCCCGGCCCTCCCCCGGTCGACGCCGGAGTCGCAGGGCGTCCCCTCGTCGGCGCTGTCGGGCCTGCTGGACCGCTGGGAGGCCGTGGGCGTCGAGGCGCACGGGCTCATGGTGGTCCGCGGCGGCTCGGTCGTCGCCGAGGGGTCATGGGCCCCGTACGTGGCCGGCGGGATCCAGCTCGTCTACTCGGTGAGCAAGACCTTCACCTCGTGCGCGGTGGGGTTCGCGGAGGCCGAGGGGCTGCTCCGGCTCGACGAGCGGCTGGTCGACGTCTTCCCCGAGGCCGCCGACGTCGCGGGGCCGCGCGCCGCGTCGCTGACCCTGCACGACGTCCTCTCGATGTCGACGGGCCACCGCGAGGACACCCTCGTCTGGCGCGAGAGCAACCCGGCCACCTTCCCGCGCCACTTCCTCGGCAGCGAGCCGCAGGAGGAGCCGGGGTCGTGGTTCGTCTACCACAACGGCGCGACGCTGATGGCGGCGCTCGCGGTCCAGCGGCGCACGGGGCAGCGCCTCCTCGACTACCTGCGCCCGCGCCTGCTCGACCCGCTCGGTGTCGGCGAGGCGGCGTGGGCCGGCATCGACGGGTTCGACCTCGGCTACTCGGGGCTGCACGTCAGCACCGAGGCACTGGCCCGGCTCGGTGAGCTGTTCCGCCTCGACGGCGTCTGGCAGGCACGGCGGCTGCTGCCCGAGGGCTGGGTGGACCGGGCGACGGCGGTGCAGATCGAGACCGGCCAGCACCCCGAGACCACCGACTGGCAGCAGGGGTACGGCTACCAGCTGTGGCGCTGCCGGCACGACGCCTTCCGGGCCGATGGCGCGTGGGGGCAGTTCTCCGTCGTCGTGCCCTCGCACGACCTCGTCGTCGCGGTGACGACGTGCAGCACCGACACGCAGGCGCTCCTGGACGGCATCTGGGAGGTCCTCCTGCCCTCGCTGGCACCCGAGGCGCTCCCGGCCGCTGACGACGCCGCAGCGGCCCTCCGCGAGCGTCTGGCCAGCGGGCGGCTGGCGGCCCCGCAGTCGTCGGTCGACGCCCCCGGCGAGGGTCCGTGGGAGTTCGCCCACGAGCCGACCGAGTCGCACCCGGCCCTCGTCCTCGTGCGGGTGCGGCGCGATCCCTCCGGCGGGTGGGTCCTCGACGTCGAGGACGGCGGCACCGTGACCGTCGCGTGCGGCGACGGGGCGTGGCCGGATGCCGGTGGCTCGCCGTGGGTGGCGAGCGGCGGGTGGACCTCGCCGGGGGTGTTCGAGGCCCGCGTCGTGGCGGTCGAGACTCCCCACGTCCTCGACCTGCGGTGTGAGGACGGGGCCGTGGCCGCGTCCTGGAACGGCCAGCCCCTCGCGTGGCCGGCCCTGGCGGTCCTGCACGCCCCCCGCGACTGATTTCGCTCAGCCCACGCTCCGGGGGCCTTCCGGCGTGTGCTCAGCGCCATCAGTCGCAGCTCGTGGCGCTTCGCGGGGGTGGCAGGCTGGGGGCGTGCAGCCGCTGACCGAGCCGGAGTTCGACGCGATCGTCGAGGAGGCGCTCGACGACGTCCCGCCCGAGCTGATGCGGATGCTCGACAACGTCGCCTTCTTCGTCGAGCCCGAGCCCCCGGCCGACGACCCCGACCTCCTCGGCATCTACGAGGGGACCCCGCTCACCGAGCGCGGCGCGTGGTGGGAGTCCGGCTCGCTGCCCGACCGCATCATCCTGTTCCGCGGCCCGCTGACCCGGATGTGCGAGGACGAGGAGGACCTGCGCGAGGAGATCGCGGTGACGGTCGTCCACGAGATCGCCCACCACTTCGGCATCGAGGAGGAGACCCTCCATGACCTCGGCTGGGGCTGAGGGCGCCGCCCCACCGGGCTAGAGACACCCCACCCTTTCGTGCGGCAGGCTCTCCCCACGAGGGAAGGACGCCGCCATGGGGACACTCCGGATCGCCGCGGTCCAGGCCACGTACGTCCTGATGGACCGCGAGGCGACGATCGACAGGGTCGACGAGCTCACCGCCGCCGCCGCGGCCCAGGGGGCGCAGCTCGTGGTCCTCCCCGAGGCGTTCGTCCCCGGCACACCGATCTGGATCGACACCCGGCCGATCTGGGACGGCGACGACACCTGGTTCCGGATGCTCGTCGAGAACGCCGTCGTCGTCCCCGGCCCCGCCGCCGACCGCCTCGGCGCCATCGCCGAGAAGCACGGCGTGTGGCTCGTCGTCGGGGTGCAGGAGCGCGAGCCGACGGGGTCGACCATCTACAACACCGTCCTGTACTTCTCCCCCGACGGGCAGCTCGTCGACCGCCACCGCAAGCTCGTGCCCACCGGGTCGGAGCGCACGGTGTGGGGCATGGGCGACGGGTCGACGCTGCGCGTCGTCGACACCCCGCACGGCAGGATCGGGGGCCTGATCTGCTGGGAGAACTACATGCCCCTGGCCCGGTTCCACCTCTACGCCCAGGGCGTGGACCTCTGGCTGGCGCCGACGCTGGCCACGGGCGACGGCTGGGTCGCGACGATGCAGCACCTGGCCCGCGAGAACCGGATGTTCGTCGTCGGGGTGAACCCGGTGCTGCACGTCGACCGGATCCCCGCGGACTTCCCCGACCGCGACCGCCTCGTCCCGGCCGCCCTCGTCGAGGAGGACGGCCCGTGGCTCGAGCCCGGGAACACGGTCGTCGTCGGCCCGAACGGGGTCGTCCTCGCCGGCCCGGTGCGCGAGGAGGAGCGGACGCTCGTGGTCGACCTCGACCTCGCCGAGGTGGCCGCCGCCCGCCGGTTCATGGACCCGACGGGCCACTACAACCGACCCGACGTCTTCCGCCTCCTCGTCGACACGACCAGCCGGCGCGCCACCACGGTGACCTCGGCCCCGGACCCGGACTGAGCCCCGGCGCGAACGCCCGGCAGAACACCCCGACACGACAGGAGCGGCCCGCCCCCATCGGGGACGGGCCGCTCCGGGCGACGGGCACGCGTCAGAGGGCGTGCTCACCCTTGAAGTACTCGAAGGTCCAGCCGACGAGGGCCGGGACCGCGAAGAACGCGCCGATGATGAAGACCCACCAGCCCACCGCCAGGCCGAGGAAACACGTTGCGGCAGAGGCACCGAGGAACAGCGGCCACCAGCTGTGCGGGCTGAAGAAGCCGTAGTCACCCTGGATCTCGTCGATGTCCGCGACCGGGTCGTCGGACGGGTCGACCTCGAGGTTCTTGCGGGTGATCCAGAGGTACCAGGCGATCATGAAGCCGAGCAGCCCGGCGAGGATCAGGCCGATGACACCGACCCACTCGACGCCGACCGCGGTGGAGTTCGTCCACGGGCCGTAGATCGCCGCCACGACGAAGGCGAACACCCCGATGAGGATGCCGATCCGTTCCATCGCCCGCATGGCTCAGTGCTCCTTCTTCTCGTCGACGAACGCGTTGTCCCCCAGGTCGGCCGGGCCCAGGGCCGAGACGAGGACGTTCTCGTCGGCCTTGCGCTGGTCGTGCAGCCCGCCGGGGGCGGCATCCGGGTGCTTGAGGTCGAACGCGGGCCGCTCCGAGCGGATCCGCGGGATCTGGTCGAAGTTGTGCCGCGGCGGCGGGCAGGACGTGGCCCACTCGAGCGAGCCGCCGTAGCCCCACGGGTCGTCGACCTCGACGAGCGGCGCGTGCCGCCAGGTCTTCCACACGTTGTAGAGGAACGGCAGGGTCGACAGGCCGAGGAGGAACGCGCCGGCCGTGGAGATCTGGTTGCCGAGGGTGAAGCCGTCCTCGGGCATGTAGTCGGCGTACCGGCGCGGCATGCCCTGCATCCCCAGGAGGTGCTGGACGAGGAAGGTCGTGTGGAAGCCGATGAACAGCATCCAGAAGTGGATCTTGCCCAGCGTCTCGTCGAGCATCCGGCCGGTGAGCTTGGGCCACCAGAAGTAGAAGCCCGAGAACATCGCGAACACGACGGTGCCGAAGACGACGTAGTGGAAGTGCGCCACGACGAAGTAGCTGTCGGAGAGCTGGAAGTCCAGGGTGGGCGTCGCGAGGATGATGCCGGTGAGGCCGCCGAGGAGGAAGGTCACGAGGAAGCCGTTGGCCCACAGCATCGGGGTGGAGTAGTCGATCTTGCCGCCCCACATGGTGCCGATCCAGTTGAAGAACTTCACCCCTGTCGGCACGGCGATGAGCATCGTCATGATCGCGAAGAACGGCAGGAGCACCTGGCCCGTGACGTACATGTGGTGGGCCCAGACGCTGACCGAGAGCGCCGCGATGGCGATCGTCGCGTAGACGAGGGTCTTGTAGCCGAAGATCGGCTTGCGCGAGAAGACCGGCAGGACCTCGGAGATGATGCCGAAGAACGGCAGCGCGATGATGTAGACCTCTGGGTGCCCGAAGAACCAGAAGATGTGCTGCCACAGCATCGCTCCCCCGTTGGCGGGGTCGAAGACGTGGGCCCCGAAGCGCCGGTCGGCGCCGAGCGCGAAGAGCGCGGCCGCGAACGCCGGGAACGCGATGAGCACGAGGATCGAGGTGACGAGCACCGTCCAGGTGAAGATCGGCATCCGGAACATCGTCATGCCGGGGGCGCGCATGCACAGGATCGTCGTGATGAAGTTGACGGCGCCGAGGATGGTGCCGAAGCCACCGAGCGCGAGGCCGAAGACCCACAGGTCGCCGCCCAGGCCCGGGCTGTAGCTGCTGTCGGACAGCGGCGCGTAGGCGAACCAGCCGAACGAGGCGGCACCGCCGGGCGTGAGGAAGCCGGCGCCGGCGATGAGTCCGCCGAACAGGTAGAGCCAGTAGGCGAACATGTTCAGGCGCGGGAAGGCGACGTCGGGGGCGCCGATCTGCAGCGGCATCAGCGCGTTGGCGAAGCCCGCGAACAGGGGTGTCGCGAACAGCAGCAGCATGATCGTGCCGTGCATCGTGAACAGCTGGTTGTACTGGTCGGGGTTGTCGACCAGCTGCAGGCCCGGCTCGGCGAGCTCGGAGCGGATCACCAGGGCCATGAGCCCGGCGATGAGGAACCAGATGAACGAGGTGATGAAGTAGAGGTGGCCGATCACCTTGTGGTCGGTCGTCGTCACCCACTTGATGACGACGGACCCGGGGGCGATCCGGCGCGAGCGTGCCGGAGCGGCGGTGCGCTCACGGAACATCGGGGAGTCGGAAGCGGCGCTCATCGGTTCAGTTGCCTTCCTCGGTCACGGACTGGCCCTCCATGAGGGCCTCCCGGTTGAGGGTGTTGTTGAGCAGTCCGGTCTGTCCGGCGGCCCGCAGGTCGGCGACGTGGGCCTCGTACTCGGCCCGGGAGACGACCTTGACGTTGAAGAGCATCTGCGAGTGGTAGGCACCGCACAGCTCGGCGCACTTGCCCTTGAAGGTGCCCTCCTGGGTCGGGATGACCTGGAAGCGGTTGACCCGGCCGGGCAGCATGTCCATCTTCTGCAGGAACGCGGGGACCCAGAACGAGTGGATGACGTCGCGCGCGGTGAGGACGAACTCGATCCGCTCGCCCACCGGCAGGTACATCGTGGGCACCGTGTTCACCGCCCCCGGCTTGCCGGTGAGGATGGCCTGGGTGCCGACCTCGTGCACGTCGTCCTCGACGTAGTTGAAGTCCCAGCTCCACTGCTTGCCGACGACGTTGACGGTGACGTCCGGCTTCTCGGAGGTGTCGAGCAGGACGCCCTCGTCGCGCGCGGTGTACGCGAACAGGACGACGACCATGAAGATCGGGACGACCGTGTACAGGATCTCGATCGGGATGTTGTAGCGCAGCTGCACCGGGAGCTCGTTGTCGTCCTTCTTGCGGCGGTAGGCCGCTGCGCACCAGACGATGAGCCCGATGACGAGGGCACCGACCGCCAGCGCGGCGATCCAGGCGCCGATCCACAGCGAGGTGATCCGCTCGCCGCCCTCGGTGACCGCGTGGGGCAGCCAGCCCGTGGACGCGTCGCCGCGCAGCTCGTCGCTGGCGCAGCCCGTGAGGGTGACGGCCGAGAGCACACCGAGGAGGGCCCACACGCCGAGGCGGTGGGTCCGACGGGGCGTGGTGAGGTCGTGCTGGCGCACCGCTGCACCCTTCGTCAGGAGGAGGTCGACGGACGGTGCAAACCCTACTGCACCACCTGCGAGGAGGTCAGGCAGGGGGGACTACCGTCGAACCCGTGGCGGACACCGGGATCCACTCCCCCGCGAGCGGTCTCCTCGACGCCTCGCGGGGGCCTGTCCACCCCCTCGCGGCGCAGACCCTCGAGGGGGCGATCGCGGCCGGGTTCGCCGACCCCACCCGCCTCCACGGCCCCGGACGTCACGCGCGCGCCCTCCTCGACGCCGCCCGCGAGGTCCTGGCGCAGGCCCTCGACGCCGCACCCACCGAGGTGTCGGTGCACGGCAGCCCGGAGGCCGCCCTCGACCTCGGCCTGACGGGGCTGCGCCACGCCCGTCGACGGGTGGGTGAGCGGGTCGTGGCCGGGGCCACCGAGCGGTCGGTCGTGCTGCTCCAGCCGGGGGTCGAGCCGCCCGTCGCCGTCGACCGCACCGGCCGGGTCGACCTCGGCGCGTACGCCGCCGCCCTGGAGGGCGACGGCGTGGCCGCGGCCGTCCTCCAGACCGCCAACGGTGAGGTCGGAACCCGCCATCCGGTGGCCGAGGTGGCCACGGCCGCCCGCGCGGCCGGGGTCCCGCTCCTCCTCGACGCCACCGCCTCCCTCGGGCGCGACGCGGCCTCCGACGCCCTCCTGCGCGAGGCCGGGGTGGTCGTCGCCGACGCCGCGTCGTTCGGCGGCCCGCCGCTCGGGCTGCTCGTCGTGCGCGCCGGCACGCGCTGGGGCCTGCCCGGACCGCGCCGCGAGGCCGAACACGGCCGCGAGCACGCCGCCCCGTGGGTGCCGCCCGTGCTGGCGGCGGCCGAGGCCTGGCGCCAGACCCGCGCCGAGCGGGACCGGGAGGAGCACGAGGCCCACGACCTCATCGAGCGCATCCGGGCGGCGGCGGCCGCCGTCCCCGACGTCGAGGTCGTGGGCGACTCCGGCGACCGGCTCCCCCACGTCGTCACCTTCAGCGTCCTGTTCACCGACGGCGAAGTGCTCCTCGAGGAGCTCTCGCGCCGCGGCCTCCACGTGGCGTCGGGGTCGGCGTGCACGTCGAGCGCGCTGCGGCCGAGCCACGTCCTCGCCGCGATGGGCGTCCTCACCCACGGCAACGTGCGCGTCACCCTTCCCCTCGCGGCCGTCTCCCCCACCCGCGCGGATGACGTGGCGCGCCTGTGCCACGAGCTCGCCGACGCCGTGGCCACCGTGCGCCGCCTCCTCGGGACGGACGACCTGTGAGCGAGCAGGACCTCGTCGTCGACGCCCGCGGGACGAAGTGCCCGGTGCCCGTGATCGAGGTGGCGCGGGCCTCCCGCGACCTCCCGCCCGGCTCGGTGCTCGTCCTCCTCGCCGACGACGTCGCCGCCCGGTCCGACGTCCCGGCCTGGGCCCGGATGCGGGGCCACGCGGTGGCGGTGGGCGACGCCGACGCCGACGGGGTGACGACGTACCGCGTCGTCCTCGGGGCGGGTCAGGCCGACAGGTCGACCTGAGGCGCCTCGAGCGCCACCGCCAGGGTGGCGAGGTAGCGCTCGCGCGGCCACTCCTGCGCCCCGAGCCGCTTGAGGTGCTCGGTGGCCCATTGGACGTCGACCACCCGGCGCGGGTCGCCGTCGGCGAAGAACCGCTCGACGAGGCCGACGAGCGCCACCTTCGAGGCGTCGCGGGAGGAGTGGAACATCGACTCGCCGGCGAACAGGCCCCCGACCGAGAGGCCGTAGAGCCCACCGACCAGCCGACCGTCCTCCCACGCCTCGACGCTGTGGGCCCAGCCGAGCTCGTGGAGGCGGCGGTACGCACGGGCGACGTCGTCGGTGATCCACCGCCCGTCGCGCGAGGGGTCCGCGCAGCGCTCGACGACCTCCTCGAACGCGGTGTCGACCCGGACCTCGAAGCGGTCCAGTCTCTTGCGCAGCGACCGCCGCACCTTCAGCGCCCCGGGCGGGAGGACCCCACGCGGGTCCGGCGACCACCAGCCGACGGTGCCCGAGCCGTGCGGGCCCAGGCCCATGGGGAACAGGCCGAGCCGGTAGGCGGCGAGCAGGGTCCCCGGCTCGAGGTCGGCGCCGGCGGCGACGAGGTCGTCACCGGGGTCGGCGTGGGTGGCGTCGAGCAGCCACGGTGTGGGGTCCGGCTCGACGGGAGGGAACGGCATCGCACGCGGTGCGTCGGTCAGCCGGCGCAGCGCACGAGGGGCGCGATCTCCTCGGCCGCCTCGCTCCCGTAGGCGGTCTCGGCCCGCTTCAGGAAGGCGTCGCGGGTGACGAGGTACTCCTGGGTGCCCACGGTCTCGAGGACGTAGGTGGCCAGGACCGAGCCGATCTGGGCGCAGCGCTCGTGGGACAGGCCGCCGGCCAGCCCCACGAGGAAGCCGGCGCGGAAGGCGTCGCCGACGCCGGTGGGGTCGACGCGGTCGACCTCGCCCGCCACGGGCACGTGGATCGGCTCCTCGCCCTTGGTCCGGATGTCGGCGCCGTCCTTGCCGCGGGTGATGACGCGGGTCGTGACCCGGGCGTCGATCTCGTCCTGGGTCCAGCCGGTCTTGGTCTCGGTGAGGTGCGACTCGTACTCGTTGGTGAACAGGAAGTCGGCACCGTCGATGAGGTCGCGGATGAAGGGACCGTCGGCGAACGCGAGCTGCTGCGACGGGTCGGCGACGAAGGGGATGCCCCGGCTGCGGCACTCCTTGGTGTGGCGCAACATCGCGGCGGGGTCGTCGGCGCCGACGAGGACGAGGTCGAGGTCCCACTGCTCGTGGATCGGGCCGAGCTCGATCATCCGGGCCTCGGCCATCGCGCCCGCGTAGAACGTGGCGATCTGGGCCATCGTGTCGTCGGTGGTGCAGACGAACCGAGCGGTGTGCCGCGACTGCGAGATGTGGACGTGGTCGGTGACGACCCCGTGGCGCGAGAGCCAGCTGCGGTAGTCGCCGAAGTCCTCGCCCGCGGCACCGACGAGGATCGGGCGCGAGCCGAGCACCGCCATCCCGAAGCAGATGTTGCCGGCGACGCCGCCGCGACGGATCTCCAGGCTGTCGGCGAGGAAGCTCACCGAGATCTTGTCCAGCTGGTCGACGACCAGCGAGTCGGCGAAGCTCCCCCGGAAGGTCATGAGGTGGTCGGTGGCGATGGATCCTGCGACGGCGATCTGCACGGGGAGAACCTACCCCGCGACGGCCCGTCCCCGGGAACCGCGAGGACGCCGAGAGGGCCCGCACCGGTGTCGGTGCGGGCCCTCTCGGGTGGGCCGGACGGGGTCCGGCGGCCGGGTCAGCCGAAGCTGTCGCCGCAGGCGCACGAGCTGCCCGCGTTGGGGTTGTCGATGGTGAAGCCCTGCTTCTCGATCGTGTCGGCGAAGTCGATGGTGGCGCCCTCGAGGTAGGGGGCGCTCATCCGGTCGACGACGACCTCGACACCGTCGAAGTCGCGCACGAGGTCACCGTCGAGGGTGCGCTCGTCGAAGTAGAGCTGGTAGATCAGGCCCGAGCAACCGCCGGGCTGGACGCCGACGCGCAGTCGGAGGTCGTCGCGACCCTCCTGCGCGAGCAGGGACGAGACCTTCTCGGCCGCGACGCCGGTGAGGACGACGCCGTGCGCGGTCTCCTCGGTGGTGGGGGCCTCGGTGGTCTGGAGCTGGTCGCTCATCTGGTGCACTCCTGGAGCTGGAGGTGGCCTGTCGGTCAAGCCCGGTCGCGGTGGTCAACCCGTGGAGGTCGCTCCGTGTTCCCGGTGCTCACGACAAGGATACGTCGGCTCGCGGGGCGAGGTGGCGCCCCGTCCACCGGCGGGTCGTGACTCGCGTCTCCCACCCGCCCACCACCTCCCCTGCTCGCTACGGGGCAGTACGCGTCGTGATCACGACATGTACTGCCCCGTAGCGCGGGGGGCGTCAGCGAGCGGGTGACCAGGTGCGCGCCACGCGGGCGGTGCGCGAGGCGAGCGTCCCGACGGGGTCGGCGACCATCGCCTCGACCTCGCTGGGGGTGTCGGCCACGGCGTAGGTGCCGGCCAGGCCGAGCGTCATCGTCTCGCGGCGGCCGACCAGGCACTCCCCCGCGACGAGGACGGTGGGCCGGGCCGTCTCGAGGGTGGCGGCGGCGACGCCGGAGACCACCGAACCGCGCAGCGTGCTCCAGTCGACCCGCCCGGCGCCGGTGACGACGAGGTCGGCGCGGGCCGCGGCCACGCCGAAGCCGCACTCGCGCAGCACCGTCTCGACGGCACCGACACGGCGGCCGCCGAGCGCGAGGAGCGCGTAGCCGAGGCCACCGGCCGCGCCGGCACCGAGCTCGCGCTCGAGGCGTCGCGGGGTGCCGGACAGCAGGTCGAGCGGGGGCTCGGGCAGCGAGCGGCGCAGGACGTCGGTGAAGCGGCCCAGCGCGTTCTCCAGCGCCTGCGCCTGGCTCGCCGAGGCGCCCTTGCGCGGCGCCTCGACGGCGCTCGTGCCCTGGAGGCCGAGCAGCGGGGTCTCCTCGTCGGTGGCGACCACGAGGTCGACCCCGGCCAGCCGGTCGAGGACGGCGGGCAGGCCGAGCAGGGCGTCGTCGGGGGCGTCGGCCAGGGCGAGGCCACCGCGGGCCAGGGCCGAGGCAGGTCCGGCGCCGAGGGCAGCGAGGAGGCCCGCGCCGGCGTCGTTGGTCGCGCCGCCCCCGACCCCGAGGACGATGGTGGCGGCCCCTTCGTCGAGCGCCGTCTCCAGGAGCCGGCCCACACCCCACGTGCTCGTGAGGCCGGGGTCGCGCTCGTCGGCCCCGAGGAGGTGCAGCCCCGTCGCCTGGGAGGCCTCGATGTAGGCCGTGGTGCGGCCGTCACGCTCGACGAGGAGGACGGCGGCCGGGACCTCACGGCCGAGCGGGTCGCTGACGGTCGTCATCACCGTGGTGCCGCCCAGGGCGCGGCCCAGGACGTCGAGGAAGCCGGGGCCACCGCTGGAGAGCGGGAGGAGCTCGACGTCGTCGTGGGGGGCGCCGCGGGTCCAGCCCTCGCCCATCGCCGTGGCCGCCTGGACGGGGCCGAGGGTGGACCCGAAGGAGTCCGGGGCGATGAGGACGCGCACGGCGAGAGGCTATCGGGAGGTGGCTCCCGGTGCCGCGCGGGCTGTCGGTGCCCGGCGCTAGCGTCGGGCCGAACCCGACGACCGTCCCGCGAGAGGACCCGCCATGACCGACTCCACCCCCCAGGCCGCGCTCGACCTCGAGCGCACCTCCCTGCTCGAGGCGCTCGCCCAGCAGCGCTACTTCTTCCTCCACACCGTCGAGGGGCTCACCGACGACCAGGCGCGGCTCACACCCACGGCGAGCGAGCTGTGCCTCGGCGGGCTCGTCAAGCACGTCGCCCTCACCGAGCGCGGGTGGACCGACTTCGTCGAGAACGGCGCCATGGCCGGCGGCGACGAGGCCGACCACGCGGCGCGCGAGCGCGAGTTCCGGCTGCTCGAGGACGAGACGCTCGAAGGGGTCGTCGGCCTGTACCGCGAGGTCGCCGCGCACACCGACGAGCTCGTCCGCACCTGGGACCTGTCGTCCGACCACGCGCTGCCGCCGGCGCCGTGGTTCACGCCCGGTGAGCGGCGCAGCGCCCGACGGGTGTTCACCCACATCCTGTCCGAGCTGGCCCACCACACCGGGCACGCCGACATCCTGCGCGAGAGCATCGACGGCCAGAAGTCCATGGGCTGACCGACCTCGACGAGCGCCGCCCCGCCAGCGCCTACGATCGGGAGCGTGACGACGACGACCGACACGCCCCGCAACGCCCCGCTCCCCCTGCTCGTCCTCGGGCAGGGTCGCGACCTCGCGAGCGAGCGCGGCGTCGAGTGCCCCGGTGACCTGCCCGCGCCCTCCGACGCCGGTCTGGTCGAGCGCGCCCGCGCGGCGAAGGCGGCACTGGGCGAGCGGGTCTTCGTCCTCGGCCACCACTACCAGCGCGACGAGGTCATCGAGTTCGCCGACGTCACCGGCGACTCCTTCAAGCTGGCCAAGGAGGCCGCGGCCCGACCGGACGCCGAGTTCGTCGTCTTCTGCGGCGTGCACTTCATGGCCGAGTCGGCTGACATCCTCACCGCCGACACCCAGACCGTCGTCCTGCCCGACCTCGCGGCCGGCTGCTCGATGGCCGACATGGCCGCCATCGACCAGGTCGAGGAGTGCTGGGACGAGCTCGTCGAGGCCGGGGTCGCCGGCTCCACCGTCCCTGTCACCTACATGAACTCCTCCGCGGCCATCAAGGCGTTCACCGGGCGCCACGGCGGCACGATCTGCACGTCCTCCAACGCGAGGACGGCGCTCACCTGGGCGCTGGAGCAGGCCGGCGAGGGCGGCAAGGTCCTCTTCCTCCCCGACCAGCACCTGGGCCGCAACACCTGGGCCCGCGACCT
Source organism: Oryzobacter telluris (assembly GCF_043099285.1). GTDB lineage: Bacteria > Actinomycetota > Actinomycetes > Actinomycetales > Dermatophilaceae > Oryzobacter > Oryzobacter telluris. The sequence continues at coordinate 2,543,561 of NZ_CP170723.1, forward strand.
CGGCGGCTCCCTCGACGCGTGCGTCGTCTGGGACCCGCACCGCCCCATGGGCGGCCTCACCCCCGAGCAGCTGCGCGACGCCACGATGATCCTCTGGCGCGGCCATTGCTCGGTGCACGGGCGGTTCTCGGTCGAGGCCGTCGAGGCCGCGCGCCGCGAGATCCCCGACGTCAAGGTGATCGTCCACCCCGAGTGCCGCAACGAGGTCGTCGAGCTGGCCGACGAGGTCGGCTCCACCGAGAAGATCATCAAGACCATCGCGGCGGCCCCGGCCGGCACCGCGTGGGCCGTCGGCACCGAGCTGAACCTCGTGCGTCGCCTGGCCGCCCAGTTCCCCGAGCAGCGGATCGTCTTCCTCGAGAAGAACGTCTGCTACTGCTCGACGATGAACCGGATCGACCTGCCGCACCTCGTGTGGGCGCTGGAGTCGCTCGCCCAGGGCCGCGTCGTCAACGCGATCCGCGTCGACCCCGAGGTCGCCCACCACGCCCGGGTCGCCCTCGACCAGATGCTCGCCCTCCCCGGCGAGACGTCCAAGGACTGACCCGCACGCGTCAGCTCATCCTGAACCAGCTGCCGTCCGAGCCGGTGAGGAGCGCACACCCCGGCACGAGGGTCGGCCCCAGCAGGGTGGTCCGCGTCGTCACGAGTCCCCCGAGGACGCCCGCGCAGTCGGGGTCACCACGCACCGTCGGATGCAGGGTGACGCCGTCCGCACCGACGGTCAGGGTCCCTCGCTCGTCCGGCGCCGACCAGGCGTCACCGTCGTCGTCGGCGACGTACTGACCGCGTCCCTGCCCCAGGTCGGTGACGACGAGCATGGTGCCCGTCCCGCGCAGCATCCAGGTTCCGACGAGGTCGGCCACGGAGTCCACGGGGGTCGGCGGCTGCGAGGCGTACACGAACGGGTGCCGCAGCAGGGCGCGGCCCGCGGGCGAGGCGGGCGAGAGCCGGACGAAGGGCCGGGCGGTCCCGGTGGCCCAGGGGCAGGCCTCCCGGATCGGCTGGGGCGTGAGCGACATCCGACCTTCCGCGTCCAGGTCGACCACCGCCCGGCAGGACTCGAAGACCACGATGTTCCCCTGCTCCACCGAGTACGCGCTGAGGTCCGCCGCGAGGTCCAGGTGCTCGGCCGGCGTGTTCGCCGTCGTCCACCGGCCGTCGGCCGTGAAGTACCAGACGTGACCGTTGCTGTCGGCCTCGTCGACCATCCAGGCGCCGACGAGGTCACGGGCGCTCACCGGGGCGGTCGAGGGGGTCGGGACCGGCACCGCGGGCAGCGTCTGGGTCCGGGAGGTGCGCCACAGGGCCGTGGCGGCGAGGACCAGGGCCACGACGGCGCAGGCCGCCACCGCCACCTCCCACGGCCGGATGGAGCGGTCTCCACGCCGCGAGGGATGGACCCGCTCCTCGACCCGCGCGTGGAGGCGGTCGAGGTCGTCGTCGGTCACGCTGACGTCGCGGGCGTAGCGCTTCAGGGCCGTGGTCACCTGGCGTTCGTCGACGCTCATCGGGCACCTCCGAGGCGGTCCTGGAGGCGGGCGAGCCCCCGGTGGGCGTGGCGCTTGACCGAGCCGACGCCGATGTCGAGCAGCGCGGCGGTCTCGGCCTCGGTCAGCTCGAGGTAGTAGCGGCAGACGACGACCTCGCGCTGGCGGGTCGGGAGGGCCTGCACGGCGGCGGCGAGCCGCCGGGCGTCGTCGTGCTCGACGGCACGGGCCTCGGAGCTCGGCTCGAGCCAGTCGACGACGGCGAGCCGTTCCCGGACGCGGCGCGCCCGGATGAGCTGGCCCTGCCCCGACCGGCACCGGTTGATGACGGCGGCTCGCAGGTAGGCGCGCGACGCCCCGTGGTCACGCAGCCCGTTCCAGTGGCGGTAGAGGGAGACGAAGGCCTCCTGCACCGCGTCCTCGGCGGCCTCCCGGTCCCCGAGGAGGACCTGGGCGAGGCGGACGAGACCGGCGGCGTGGGCGCGGAACAGCACGCCGAACGCCTCGTCGCGTGACGCGGCGGGGCCCGGCCAGGTCGCCACCGGGGAGCTCTCCGGCATGACCACCTCCGACAGCGGATGTTCCATGCACCAAGGTCCGAGAACCTCCACCGAGGTTGACAGGTCGGCGCCACGACTTCACCCCCTCTCCGGCGGACTCATTGCGCTGGGTGAACGCGAAACACCCCTCGGAGCGTTCGCTCAGCGCCATGAGTCGGGGTGTCAGAGGTGGACGAGGCCGTCGGGGCCGACGTGCGGGTTGTGCGCGGTCGGCACGCGCTCGCCCTCGGGCGGCGGGCCGGGAGGCGTGCCGTCACCGAACGGCCGGCCACCGAGGGCCTCGCGGCCGTGCGGCTCCGCCCACCCGGCCAGGTCCGGCCCCGCGGGCACGACCCCGGTCGGGTTGATGTCGGTGTGCACCTCGTAGTAGTGGCTCTTGATCTGCACGAAGTCCGTGGTGTCGCCGAAGCCGGGCGTCGCGAACAGGTCGCGCGCGTAGGCCCACAGCACCGGCTGCTCGCTCAGCTTCTGCCGGTTGCACTTGAAGTGCCCGTGGTAGACGGGGTCGAAGCGCGCCAGCGTGGTGAACAGCCGCACGTCGGCCTCGGTGATCGTGTCCCCCATGAGGTAGCGCTGCCCCGCGAGGCGGTCGGACAGCCAGTCCAGGGCGGTGAAGAGGCGGTCGTAGGCGTCCTCGTAGGCGCCCTGGGTGCCGGCGAACCCGCACCGGTAGACCCCGTTGTTGACCTCGGTGTACACCCGCGTCATCACGGCGTCCATCTCGGGGCGCAGGGCCTGCGGGTAGAGGTCGGGGGCGCCCTCGCGGTGGTGGTCACGCCACTGGGTCGACAGGTCGAGGGTCAGCGGCGCGAAGTCGTTGGTCACGACCTGCCCGCTGGCGACCTCCACCACCGCGGGAACGGTGATGCCGCGCGGGTAGCCGGGGAAGCGGGCCTCGTAGGCGTCCTTGAGCCGCGGGATGCCGAGCACCGGGTCGACGCCCCCGGGGTCGAGGTCGAAGGTCCAGCTGTCGGCATCGTGGGTGGGCCCGCACAGCCCCATCGACAGCACGTCCTCGAGCCCGAGCAGGCGCCGCACGATGATGGCCCGGTTGGCCCACGGGCAGGCGCGCGCGACGACGAGCCGGTAGCGACCCGGCTCGACGGGCCACTCGCGCTCCCCCGCGCCGTCGGCCGTGATCCGGTCCTCGATGTAGGTGGTGTCGCGCTGGAAGTCGTCCTCGACGTAGGAGCCCTTTCCCATCAGCGCGGCAGCGCCCCGAGGCGGGCGAGCAGGACGGCCTCGGCCACGCAGACCTTCTCGAACTCGCCGAGGTGCAGCGACTCGTTGGCTCCGTGCGCGCGGGCGTCGGGGTCCTCCACGCCGGTGACGAGGATGGCGGCCTCGGGGAACCGCTCGGCGAACGCCGCGACGAACGGGATCGACCCGCCGACGCCGATGTCCACGGGCTCCACGCCCCACGCGTCGGCGAACGCGGCGCGGGCCTCGTCGTAGACCGGGCCCTGCGCGTCGGCCGAGAAGCCGAGGCCGCGGTCGTCGAGGTGGACCTCGACCCGGGCCCCCCACGGGGCGTGCTCGAGCAGGTGCGCCTTGACGACCTCGAACGCGTGCAGGTCGTCCTCGTCGGGGGCCAGGCGGATCGACACCTTCGCGGCGGCGCTCGGGACCAGCGTGTTCGACGACGTCGCCACGGAGGGGGCGTCGATGCCGATGGTCGTGATCGAGGGCTTGGTCCAGATCCGCGAGAGCAGCGACCCCGACCCGATGGTCGAGACGCCGTCGAGCAGCCCGGACTCCTCGCGCAGCCGATCCTCGGAGAACTCGAGGTCCGCGGCGACGCCCTCCTTCAGCCCGGCCACCGCGACGTTGCCGTCGGCGTCGTGGAGGGTCGCGAGGAGGCGGACCAGCGCGGTGATGGCGTCGGGCACGGCCCCGCCGAACATGCCGGAGTGGATGCCGTGGTCGAGCGTGGTCACGGTGACGACGACGCGGATCATCCCGCGCAGGGTCGTGGTCAGCGCCGGCTCGCCGATGGCCCAGTTGGTGGAGTCGGCCAGGACGATGGCGTCGGCGCGCAGCTTCTCGCCGTGCCGCTCGAGGATGGTGGGGAGCGAGTCCGAGCCGATCTCCTCCTCGCCCTCGACGAAGACGGTGACGCCCACCGGCAGGGACCCGGCGTGGGCGCGCAGTGCGGCGACGTGGGCCATGATCCCGGCCTTGTCGTCGGCGGCGCCGCGCCCGTAGAGGCGGCCCTCGCGCTCGGTGGGCTCGAAGGGGGCGCTGTCCCAGAGGGCGTCGTCGCCGGGGGGCTGCACGTCGTGGTGCGCGTAGAGCATCACCGTGCGCGACCCGGGCGGTCCGTCGACGTGGCCGATGACGGCGGGTCGCCCGCCCTCGCGGACGATCTCGACCTCGAGGCCCTCGGCACGCAGCAGGGCGGCCGTGGCCTCGGCGCTGGCCTCCACGTGGGCCTGGTCGAAGGCGTCGAGGCTGACGCTCGGGATCCGGGTCAGCGCCTCGAGGTCGGCGCGCACCGCAGGCATGAGGTCGGCGACGCGGTCGCGGAGGGCGGAGATCTGGTCTGCAGGCAGGACGTCGGTCACCCGCGCGACCCTACCGGCGGCCCCGGGGCGGATCGGCGGCCGGGAGCGGGCGTTCGGACCCCGTGGCGCGACCGCCTAGAGTTGGGGGGTGTTCGGACGCAGCAAGACCACCAACGACAAGCTCGCCGACGAGGCCCACGAGGCTCGTGAGGGTGCCAAGAACCGGCCGACCCCCAGGCGGCGCGACCAGGAGGCCGCGCGCAAGCGCCCCCTCGTCGTCACCGACCGCAAGCAGGCCCGCTCGGTCGACCGCGAGAAGCGCCGCGAGGCGATGACCCGCACCCGCCAGGCGATGCTCACCGGCGACGACGCCGGGCTTCCGCCGCGCGACAAGGGGCCGGTGCGCCGCTTCATCCGCAACCACGTCGACGCGCGCCGCAACCTCGCCGAGTTCATGCTGCCCGTCATGGTCATCGTCCTCGCGCTGAGCTTCCTGCGCACGAGCGCGATCCTGCTCGCGGTCACCGTGCTGACCTACGGCATCCTGCTCACCGCCGTGCTCGACACCTTCCTCATGTGGCGCGGCCTGAAGAAGCGCCTCGTCGAGAAGTTCGGCGAGGAGGCCGCGTCGACCCGCGGCAACGGGATGTACGCCGCGATGCGCGCCTTCCAGCTGCGCCGCTCGCGGATGCCGCGCGTGCAGGTCGCCCGCGGCGAGTACCCCGGCTGACGCTGGTACCGGCGTCAGCCCCGGCGCTGCGTCAGGGTGCGGCCTCGAGGCTCATCGGCCCGTAGACCTTCTCGCCGTCGCGGTGGAGCGTCACGCCGGCGACCCCGGCGTCGGACAGCTCGTGCCACACCTCGCCGAACCAGCTCTCGGCGTCGGACTGCGTGGGGAACGCGGTCGTCGACAGGTGCTCACCGGTGAGAGGTGCGCCGTCGGCGTCCTCGTACGTCCAGGTCCACTGCTCGCTCATGACTCCCGCACCCCCACCTCGACGAACGGCGGCTTCGAGACGGTGGCCGCGACCTCACGACCCCGCACGTCGACGACGACCTCGTCGCCGAGGGTGACCGAGCGGTCGAGGAGCGCGAGCGCGATGCCCTGCTTGCGGGTCGGGGAGAACGTCCCCGACGTGACCTCGCCGATAACGGTGCCCGACTCGTCCTTGACGTCGCAGTGCGAGCGCGGGATGCCACGGCCGGTGACGACGAGGCCGCGCATCAGGCGGGTCTCCTTGGCGGCGCGCTCGGCGGTGAGCGACTCCTTGCCCCAGAACGCCGGCTTGTCCCAGCCGACGGCCCAGGCGGCCCCCGCCATCACCGGGGTGATGTCGGGCGAGAGGTCGTTGCCGTGCAGCGGGTAGCCCATCTCGGTGCGCAGGGTGTCACGCGCGCCGAGGCCGCAGGGCAGGCCGTCCTGCTCGCCGGCCGCGATGAGCAGCGCGTCCCAGACCGAGGCGGTGACGTCCCAGGCCGGGACGATCTCGTAGCCCCGCTCCCCCGTGTAGCCGGTGCGGCAGACGATGACCGGCAGGCCCTCCCACTCGACCTCGACGAAGCTCATGTAGTCGTGGTCGACCGGCAGCCCGAGGCGCCGCAGCACCTCGTCGGAGCGGGGCCCCTGCACCGCGACGACCCCGTAGGAGTCGTGGAGGTTCTCGACCGTGATGCCCTCCGGCGCCGCGGCCGCGAGGAGCTCGACGACGCGGGCGGTGTTGGCCGCGTTGGGGATGAGGAAGACGTCCTCCTCGCTGCGCAGGTACTGGATGAGGTCGTCGACGACCCCGCCGGTGTCGGTGCAGCACATCGTGTACTGGGCCTGGCCCGGGCCGATCCGGCCCAGGTCGTTGGTGAGGCACGAGTTGACGAACTCCGCCGCCCCGGGGCCGGAGACGCGGGCCTTGCCCAGGTGCGAGACGTCGAAGACGCCGACCCGCTCGCGGACGGCGGTGTGCTCGGCGACGACCCCGCCACCGGGGTACTCGATGGGCATCGACCACCCCCCGAAGTCGGCCATCTTCGCGCCGAGGGCGACGTGCCGGTCGTGGAGCGGCGAGTGCAGGAGGTCGGTCATGCTGGCACGTTACCGCCTGCCGGGAGGGGCGCGACCGCTCGGTAGGGTGCCCGCATGACCACCCTGTCAGTGACCACCCGCATCCCCGCCGAGCTGCCCGCCGACACCCTGGTGGTCGGCTCGGTGAGCACCCCCGACGGTGCCGACCTCGCGACCGGCCACGGCCTGCCGCGCAAGGCGGTCGTCCACCTCCAGGCGGTCCTCGCCGACGTGGACGCCACCGGGAAGCCCGACGAGGTCGTCCGCGTCGTCGCGGTCCCGGGCGTCAAGGCCACCTCCGTCGTCGTCACCGGGCTGGGTGACGGCACGACCCGTCGCACGTCCTACCCGCACACGGTCCTGCGGTCGGCGGCCGGCGCGGCCCTGCGCACGGTCAGCGGCAAGAAGTCGGTGGCGATCGCCCTCCCCACGCCCGACGTCGAGAGCCTGTCGGCGGTCGCCGACGGCGCCTGGGCCGGCTGCTACACCTACGACAAGTCCGGCCCCCTCCCCGCCCGCCGCACCGGCGCCGCAAAGGGCAGGGCCGCCGCGGCCTCCGCCGGCCCCAAGGTCACGGTCGTCTCGGGCGCCGGCCAGGGCAAGGCCGCCAAGGACGTCGTCGCCCGCGCCGCCGTCCTCGGCGCCGCCCGCGACTGGGCCCGCGACCTCGTCAACACCCCCCCGAACTACCTCTTCCCCGCCTCGTTCGCCGACGCCGTGAAGAAGCGCGCCTCGGCCTCCCCCGCGAAGGTCACGGTGTCGGTCCTCGACGAGAAGGCGCTCGCCAAGGGCGGCTTCGGCGGCATCACCGGCGTCGGCCAGGGCTCGGCCAACCCGCCGCGCATCGTCACGGTGTCGTGGACCCCCGCCGCCCCGAAGGCCTCGGTGGCGCTCGTCGGCAAGGGCATCACCTTCGACTCCGGCGGCCTCAACATCAAGCCGGCGACCGGCATGGTGACGATGAAGTCCGACATGGCGGGTGCGGCCGCCGTCGCCGCCACGGTCCTCGCGGCCGCAGAGCTCGACCTGCCCGTCGCGGTCACCGGCTACCTCTGCCTCGCCGAGAACATGCCGAGCGGCACGGCCCAGCGGCCCAGCGACGTCGTCATCATGCGCGACGGCACGAGCGTGGAGATCCTCGACACCGACGCCGAGGGCCGCATGGTGCTCGGCGACGGCATCTGCCTCGCCAGCGAGAAGCACCCCGACTGGATCGTCGACATCGCCACCCTCACGGGCGCGCAGATGGTGGCGCTGGGCACCGACATCTGCGGCGTCATGGCCAACGACGACGCCTTCCGCACGAAGGTCGTCGCGTCCGCCGACGCCGCGGGCGAGGGCGCCTGGCCGATGCCGCTGCCCGTCGAGCTGCGCAAGAAGCTCGACACCCCCACCGCCGACATCGCGCACAAGGGCGACCGCGACGGCGGCATGCTCACCGCCGGGCTGTTCCTCCAGGAGTTCGTCGGCGAGGGCATCCCGTGGGCGCACGTCGACATCGCCGGCCCGTCCTTCAACGAGAAGGGCCCCAAGGGCGCGACGCCCAAGGGCGGCACCGGGTTCGGCGTCGCCACCCTGCTCACCCTCGTGGAGGGCGCGGCCTCCTGACGCCACGACGGCCGACGCGCCGAGGCCGGCGGACCCTGGTGGGGTCCGCCGGCCTCGGCGTTCGTCGGTGGGGGTGGGTCAGCCGCCGCTCTTGCGGCGGAACATCTGCTGGCGGGCGCTGGTCTCGGGACCGTGCGCACCGCCGACCTTGCCGTGCTCCGAGGAGTCGGAGACATCGGCTCCGCCGTGGGCCGCCTTCTTGTCGAGCGCGGCACGGAACTTGGCCTTGACGTCCTCGCTCACGGCGGGCTTGGGCCTGTCCTTCGATGACATCGTGTGCGTCCTTCTCGTCGGTGGAGCGGGGACCCCACGCTCGCACGGACGGCGGCGCGGGGCCAGTGGATTCGGGGTCAGCGCTCGCGCGGGCGGCGCTGGCGGGCGGTCCACTCGCGCATCCGCGCGGGGTAGCCGGTGAGGTTGACGTCGTACACGGGGACGTCGAGCCCGCGGGCGACGTCGAAGGCGACCGGGCGCGACGGCAGTGCCCTGCGGGTCCACTCGCCGTCGTGGGCGATGAGGACGACCGTCGTCGAGGTGACGTTGGTCGCCGGCTCGACATAGGCCTCCACCCCGCGCCGTGACGCGACGAACTCCGCGAGGTGCGCGCGGGCGGACGACAGGTCGGAACCAGCACTGGCCGACGCGTGTCCGCGCCGCCTCCTCCACCACGCCATGCGCCAACGATAGGGCGTGCTCCCGTGCGACCGGTGTGACCACACCGGGAACGGGATGTGTGCGCGCCCGCGGGGAGTGCAAGGATGCTCGTCAGCGTCCGGTCGGCACCACACCCGCCGCGGGCGCGCCCCGCCCGTCGCCTCACCAAGGAGCTGCCAGGGATGCCGGCCACCGCCGAGACCACCCACGACGTCGTCGTCCTCGGAGGGGGGAGCGGAGGCTACGCCTGTGCGCTGCGCGCGGCCGAGCTCGGCCTCACCGTCGCCCTCGTCGAGAAGGACCTGCTCGGCGGGACGTGCCTGCACCGCGGCTGCATCCCCACCAAGGCGCTGCTCCACGCCGCCGAGGTCGCCGACGCCGCCCGCGAGGCCTCCCGCTTCGGGGTGCGCGCGACGCTCGAGGGCATCGACATGGCCGGGGTCACCTCGTACCGCCAGGGTGTCGTCTCGCGGCTGCACAAGGGACTCCAGGGGCTCGTGAAGTCCCGCAAGGTCGACTACGTCGGGGGCGAGGGGCGCCTCGAGGACGGCCGCACCGTCGTCGTCGGCGACCGCCGCCTCGTGGGTCGGCACGTCGTCCTCGCCACGGGCTCCTACGCCCGCACGCTGCCCGGCCTCGACATCGCCGGCCGGGTGATGACGAGCGACCAGGCCCTCGAGCTGGAGGACGTGCCGGGTCGCGTCGTGGTGCTCGGTGGCGGCGTCATCGGTGTCGAGTTCGCCTCCGTCATGCGCTCGTTCGGCGCCGACGTCACCGTCGTCGAGGCGCTGCCGCGACTCGTGGCCGCCGAGGACCCCGCCTGCTCGACCGCGCTCGAGCGGGCGTTCAGGAAGCGCGGCATCACGGTGCGCACCGGCGCCCGATTCGAGTCGGCCTCCGAGAGTGACGGATCGGTCACCGTCACGCTCGAGGGCGGCGAGACGCTGGAGGCCGACCTCCTGCTCGTCGCGGTCGGCCGCGGGCCCTCCACCGCCGGCCTCGGGTTCGAGGAGGCCGGGGTCACCCTCGACCGCGGCTTCGTCGTCACCGACGAGCGCTGCCGCACCTCGGTCGAGGGTGTGTGGGCCGTGGGCGACATCGTCCCCGGGCTCCAGCTCGCGCACCGCGGCTTCGCCCAGGGGATCTTCGTCGCCGAGTCGATCGCGGGGCTGTCGCCCACCCCGATCGTCGAGGCCGAGATCCCCCGCGTCACGTACTGCGAGCCCGAGGTCGCGTCGGTCGGCCTCACCGAGGAGCAGGCCCGCGCCGCCCACGGCGACGCGGTGGAGACCTACGAGTACAACCTCGGCGGCAACGGCAAGAGCCAGATCCTGCAGACCCAGGGCTTCGTCAAGCTCGTGCGGGTCGCGGACGGACCGGTCGTCGGCATCCACATGGTCGGCGCCCGGATGGGCGAGCAGGTCGGCGAGGCCCAGCTCGTCGTCGGCTGGCAGGCCCACCCCGAGGACGTCGCGGCGCTGCTGCACGCCCACCCCACCCAGAACGAGGCGCTCGGCGAGGCCCACATGGCGCTCGCCGGGAAGCCCCTCCATGCACACAACTAGAGTGATGAACGCCACCGCCGCCCACGAAGGAGAGCACCACTGATGTCCGAACGTGTACAGATGCCCGCACTCGGCGAGTCCGTCACCGAGGGGACCGTGACGCGGTGGCTCAAGAACGTCGGCGACGCGGTCGAGGTCGACGAGCCCCTGCTCGAGGTCTCCACCGACAAGGTCGACACCGAGATCCCCTCCCCCGTGGCCGGGACGCTCGAGGAGATCCTCGTCCAGGAGGACGACACGGTGCCGGTGGGTGCCGACCTCGCGGTCATCGGTGACGGCTCCGGCGGCGGCTCCTCCGACGGCGGTTCGCAGTCCGCGGACGAGGGTGCGTCGACCGACGAGGGCCCGGCCGACGAGGTGTCCGACCCCTCCGACGGCGACGCCGTGGCCGAGGCGGGCGACGAGGGCGGGCAGGAGCCGGCAGAGCCCCAGGCGTCCGACGACTCCAGCGGTTCCGACGACTCCGGCAGCGCTGAGGACTCCGGTTCCGAGGACTCCGGCTCCGCGGACTCCGGTGCGGGCGAGGAAGCCCCCGCCGCGTCCTCCGACTCCGGGTCCGGCGGCGGCTCCGGCACGACCGTGACGATGCCGGCGCTCGGCGAGTCGGTCACCGAGGGCACCGTGACCCGTTGGCTCAAGGCCGAGGGCGACGAGGTGGCCGTCGACGAGCCGCTCCTCGAGGTCTCCACCGACAAGGTCGACACCGAGATCCCCTCGCCCGTGGCGGGCACCCTGACCCAGATCCTCGTCCAGGAGGACGAGACCGTGCCGGTCGGCGCGGACCTCGCGATCGTCGGTGGCGGCGGTGGCGGTTCCGCTGCGGCGGAGCAGGCTCCGGCGCAGGAGAAGGCCCCCGAACCCGAGGCCCCCAAGGCCGAGGAGAAGGCGCCCGACCCCGAGCCCGAGGCCCCGAAGGCCGAGGAGAAGGCCCCCGAGCCCGAGCCCGAGGCGCCGAAGGCGGAGGAGAAGGCGCCCGAGCCCGAGCCGGCGAAGGCCGAGGCTCCCGCCGCACCGGCCCCCGCGGCCGAGCAGTCCGACGACGCCGCGGCCTCCACCGACGGTGACCGCGACGCGGCCGCCTACGTGACCCCGCTCGTGCGCAAGCTCGCCGCCGACCACGGCATCGACCTCGCGAGCCTGGCCGGCACCGGCATCGGCGGACGCATCCGCAAGCAGGACGTCATCGCCGCCGCCGAGGCCAAGAAGGCGCCCGAGCCGGAGGCGGCCCCGGCCGCCCCCGCGCCCCAGGCAACGGCCGCGGCCGCTCCGGCGGCCCCGTCCGCCGACTCCAAGCGCGGCACGACCGAGAAGATGTCGCGCCTGCGCAAGACGATCGCGCGCCGGATGGTCGAGTCCCTCCAGGTCTCGGCGCAGCTGACCACGGTCGTCGAGGTCGACGTCACCCGCATCTCGCGGCTGCGCGACCGCGCCAAGGCCGACTTCGCCCAGCGCGAGGGCACCAAGCTCAGCTTCCTGCCCTTCTTCGCCCTCGCCGCGGTCGAGGCCCTCAAGGCCCACCCGACCGTCAACGCGAGCATCGAGGACGACGAGGTCACCTACTACGGTGCCGAGCACCTGGGCGTCGCGGTCGACACCGAGAAGGGCCTGCTCGTGCCGGTCCTGAAGAACGCCGGCGACCTCAACATCGCGGGCCTGGCCCGCGGCATCGCCGACGTCGCCGACCGCACGCGCAACAACAAGATCATGCCGGACGACCTGGCCGGTGGGACCTTCACCATCACCAACACGGGCTCGCGCGGCGCGCTGTTCGACACCCCGATCATCAACCAGCCGCAGGTGGCCATCCTCGGCACCGGGTCGGTCGTCAAGCGCCCGATCGTCGTCATCACCGAGGACGGTGGCGAGACGATCGCCATCCGCTCGATGGTGTACCTCGCCCTGTCGTACGACCACCGGATCGTCGACGGCGCCGACGCCGCCCGCTTCCTCACCACGATGAAGCAGCGGCTCGAGGAAGGCGCCTTCGAGGCCGACCTCGGTCTCTGACCGGGTCGACCCCGAGGCACCCACGATGGGCCGCGTCGCCGTCACCGGCTCCTCGGGTCTGATCGGCACCGCCCTCGTCGCCGCGCTCCGTGAGCGCGGCGACGAGGTCGTCCGCCTCGTGCGCCGCTCCCCCCGGGGCGCCGATGAGGTGCAGTGGGACCCGGCGTCCCGCCGCCTCGACCCGGCTGCCCTCGACGGGGTCGACGGCGTCGTCAACCTCGCCGGAGCCGGTGTCGGGGACGAGCGCTGGTCGCCGTCGCGCAAGAGGGAGATCCTCGCCTCCCGCGTCGATGCCACCACCGCCGTCGCCACCGCGATCGCGCAGACCGGCCGCCCCGTGCGGCTGCTCTCCGGGTCGGCCGTCGGCTTCTACGGCGACCGCGGCGAGGAGGAGCTGACCGAGGCGAGCCCGCCCGGGACCGGCTTCCTCGCCGACGTCGTCATCGCATGGGAGGCCGCGGCCCAGCCGGCCGTCGACGCCGGGGCGCCGGTCGCGTTCATCCGCACGGGCATCGTCCTCGCCGCCGACGGTGGGGCGGCCGCACCCCTGCTGCGACTGGCCCGTTTCGGCCTGGCCGGCCCGCTCGGCAACGGTCGCCAGTTCTGGCCGTGGCTGACCCTCGCCGACGAGGTCGGCGCGATCCTCCACCTGCTCGACCACCCCGAGGTGACCGGCCCGGTGAACCTCTTCACCGCCCCCGCGCGGCAGAAGGACGTCGTCGCGGCCATGGGTCGCGCCCTGCACCGCCCGACCGTCCTGCCGGCCCCGTCGCTCGCGCTGCGGGCCGTCGTCGGCGGGTTCGCCGACGAGATCCTCGGCAGCCAGCGGATCGTCGGCGACGCGCTGCGCGACAGCGGCTACGTGCCGCAGCACCCCGACCTCGACACCGCGGCGAGCTGGCTCGTCACCTGAGGTCAGGGCGCGGCGCTGAGGTCGCTGACCCGCCAGCCGACGTCGGTGAGCACCAGCGTGACGACCACCTCCTCCCCCGCGACGGCGCCCCGTGGCGTGGACCCGGTCGGCCCGGTGACCTCGTAGGCGCTGGTGTCGAACCGGGCCCTGATGCGGGCTGAGGCGGCTCCCGCATCGACCGTGACGGCGTCGCGCACGACGTAGGCCAGGCCCGTGTACCGCAGGCCCGAACGCGCGAGGTCGGTGACCGCGGCCCGGTCGCGGGACTCCGCGGCCGAGCCCGGGGCATCGGCCCCGTGCAGGTGCGCCGCCGTGGCCTCCCGCCACGCCACCGCCCGCGCCTGCGCCAGGGCGGCCAGCAGCTGCGTGGGTCGCTCCCGTGGTGCGGCGGGGTCGGTGCGGACGTCGCTGCCCACCGGCGGGAGCGCTGCCGGCCGGGCCCGGGCCGGAGCCTCGGCGCGCTGGGCGGGGAGCACGACGACCGCAGTCACGACGAGGCCGACGAGCACGCCCACGAGGGCGAGGACCGACCTCCACCGTCCCGACCCGGCGCCGGGCCGGACGACCCTCCCCGCGTGCCGTCCCCTCGGCCGCCTCGGCGCGCCTGACCGCGCCGGGAGGAGCGACGACGGCGACATGCGTGGAGGGGACAGCGGTGGAGGTGACAGCGGCGCGGGTCGATCCCGACGCACCGCCCACCGCGAACCGACCGCGGCGGCGAGACGAGCCCACGGCGACGGGCGGGGTGCGTCATCGGGCGGTCGGTCGGCCGCGGCCCGCAGCCGGTAGGTGACGGCGCTCGTCTCGTCGTCGCCCCGCACGAGGTGCAGCGGCTCGGGCCGCGCGGTGTGGAAGAGCTGCCAGGCGAGCTCGTGGGCGGTGGGGCGGTCGGCCGCCACGGGGCCCACCGCGGCCTCGAGCACAGCGACGACCCCACCGGCCCCGTCGCCCGCCCGGGACACCTCGGCGAGGGTGGGCCGCAGCCCCGGCGGCCCCGGGACCTGGCCGCTCAGGCAGAGCCAGCCCACCGCACCCACCGCGTAGACGTCGGCGGCCGGACCGGGGTCGCCACCCATGAGGACCTCGGGGGCGACGTACCCGTCGGTGCCCCACACGCCGTGCGCGACCTCCCCGACGACGTGCCCGAGCCCGAGGTCGGCGAGCAGCGGACGCCCGTCGAGCTCGAGGAGGACGTTGCCCGGAGAGACGTCGCCGTGGACCACCCCGAGGTCGTGGAGCCGCCCGAGCGCGGAGGCCAGCGGGGCCAGCACGGTGACCACCTCGCCCGGCGCGAGGTGGCCCCGCGCGCGGACGAGCGCGTCGAGGGCTCCCCCGCGCACGTGGGGCATGACGAGCGCGGCTCGACCGTCGGCCAGGGGGATGCACGCGTCGATCGGCACGACGTGCGCCGAGGCCGCGCTCGCCGACAGCGACGCCTCGCGCGCCGCGACCTCGAGGGCGTCGAGGTCGGCGCCGACCACCTTGACCGCCACCCGTCGCCCGCTGGCCTCCTCGACCCCGAGCCACACCTCGCTGGTGCCCCCGCGCGCCAGCAGCTCACCCAGCTGGAACCCGGGGACGAGGGGGGCCGGGGGCGTCGCCGTGCCACCGGCCACCGCCACGGCGACCCCTGCGCCACCATGGCCGTGCCGGCCGCCCACCGAGCCGCCGCGTGTCCCGAGCTCCCCCTCGTCCATGTGGCCAGCCTGCCGGGAACCTCCCCGGCCGCCGGTGGGTTGTCCACAGGCTCCTAGGGTGGTCGGCATGGCGACCGACTCCCGCACCGTCCTCGCGACCTCCGGCGGCTACCGCTGGGGCGCCCGCACCCGCATCGCGTTCAACGGCCTGGTCCACCACGCCGTCGACCTCTCCGGCGCGCACG
Organism: Oryzobacter telluris; assembly: GCF_043099285.1. Lineage (GTDB taxonomy): Bacteria > Actinomycetota > Actinomycetes > Actinomycetales > Dermatophilaceae > Oryzobacter > Oryzobacter telluris. The sequence continues at coordinate 2,558,800 of NZ_CP170723.1, forward strand.
GCCGGCGCCCGCGGATCGCGTTCGTCGGCACCGCCTCCGGCGACGCGAAGGACTTCAACTACGCCGTGCTCGAGGCCGGCCGCGTCGCGGGCTTCGACGTCACCACCGTGGACCTGTTCCCCATGCCCAACCACGACGACACCGCGGCGGTCCTCCTCGAGCAGGACGTCGTCTGGGTGCAGGGCGGCTCGGTCGCGAACCTCCTCGCCGTCTGGGACGTCCACGACCTGCGCCCGGCCATGCGGGCGGCGTGGGAGGCGGGCGTCGTCCTCAGCGGGGTGTCGGCCGGCTCGATCTGCTGGTACCTCGGCGGCACCACCGACTCCTTCGGGCCCGAGCTGCGCGCCGTGACCAACGGCCTGGGCCTGCTCCCCTACGGCAACGGCGTCCACTACGACTCCGAGGCCGAGCGGCGCCCCACCGTGCACCGCCTCGTCGCCGACGGCACGCTGCCCGTGACCCACTGCACCGACGACGGCGTGGGCCTGGTCTACCGCGGCACCGAGCTCGTCGAGGCGGTCACCGAGGTCGAGGGCAAGGGGGCGTACGTCGTGACGAAGGGCGGCGACGGCATCACCGAGGAGCGCATCGAGCCCCGTCTCCTGCCCGCCCCCTGACCAGGCTCAGCGGGGTGGGGTGACGACCCGGACGACGCGTTCCTCGGCGGCGGCGACGCGAGCGGCGTCGATGACGGCCAGCGTGTGGACCGCGTCCCACGGGTCGACGGGCATGAGCGCCTGCGGGTCGTCCGACGCGACCGCCGCGGCCACCGCCCTGTAGAAGTCGGCCTGCGAGCTCGCCTCGCGCGCAACGGGTTCGCGCTCACCCCCGCGGTAGAGCCAGCCCGCCTGCTCGGGCGAGGCGTCGGACTGGCCGGACCAGGGGTGCTCCTCCGCCTCGAAGTCGACGAGGACGTACGCGGCCTGCGTCCCGAGCAGCCGCACCCGCGGCCCCGGCGCCCCCGCCACGGACGTCGCCGAGAGGTGCGAGACCACCCCCGAGGTGTGCCGGCACACGAGGAAGGCGTCGTCCTCGGCCGGCGTCGTGCGCGACGCCACCGTCGCCGAGACGGTGACGACCGGACCGAACAGCTGCACCGCGGCATCGACGAGGTGGCTGTGCAGGTCGAGGAGGAGGCCGCCACCCTCGGCCGCCGTCGCGTTCTCGCGCCAGCGGTCCTTCGGTACGGGTCGCCATCTCTCCCAGCGCATCTCGTAGCGGAAGGCCTCACCGACCAGACGGTCCCGCACCACTCGTGCCACGGTCGCCTGCTCGGCGTCGAAGCGCCGGTTCTGGAAGACCGTGAGCGCGCTCCCCCGACCGGCTGCGTGCCGCACGACGTCGGCGGCGGTCCCCGCGTCCACGGCCAGCGGCTTGTCGACGACGCAGGCCAGCCCGGCGTCGGCCACCGCCCGCGCCTGGGCCGCGTGGGCGCCGGAGGGCGAGGCCAGCACCACGACATCCAGCCCCGGCACCGCGAGCAGCTCCTCGAGCCCCGGCACGACCTCGACCCCGGGATGGTCGGCGCGGGCGGACTCGGCACGCTCCTCGTCCCTCGTCGACACCGCGGCCACCTCGAGCCCCGCGGCCCGCAGCACCGGCGTGTGGATGTCGCGCCCCGACGACCCGTACCCGACCAGTCCGACGCGTGTCATGTCCGCCAGCCTAGGGCTGCGGCGACGCCCGTTCCGGGCTCAGCCGACGACGACGGTGATCCGGTACTCCGGGGAGCGCGAGGTGATGGTGCTCGTCCCCGGCTTCTCGGCCCGGACCTCCCACTCCCGCACGCCGCTGGCCGTGACGTTGACGACCTGCACCAGCTGCACGGCGTCGCCGGTGACCTCGGGGTCGTCCGCGGAGGTGTCGCTGACGACGAGCGACACGGAGCGGCCCACGACCATCGAGAACGTGGCGCCGTCGTCCTCCGGGGTCAGCCGCCGGGGCGCCGCGGAGGGCGACCCCGACGGTGAGACGGTCGCTGCCGTCGACCCGGTCGTCGACCCACCGGGCGACCCGGACGGCGATGGCTCCCCGGCGCCGCACCCCGCCACGAGGGCGAGGGACAGCGCGGCGGGGAGCCACCACCTGCGGGTCATCGCTCGCTCAGCTCCCGCTGACCGTCGCGATCCGCTCGACGACGTCCTTCTGGGCCTTGATCTGCGCCGAGGTCGACGCGGGGTTGGTCCGCACCGTCTCGGCGTGGAACATGACCGCCCCGAAGGTGCTGTCGAGCGACCCGTTGCCGTCGGAGTCGACCGGCGTCGAGAGCGTGACCGAGCCGTTGGCGAAGTTCAGCCAGGCGCCCAGGGCGTGCTGGTCGAAGATCACGTCCGCCGGCGACTTGGCCGGGTTGTTCAGGACGAGCGTCGCGGCAGCCCGTGTCGAGGCGTCCTTGTGCTCGTCGAACACCATGCTGATCGCGCCGACGATGTCGAGGTAGCACTGCAGCTGGGCCGGGGTGAAGTCGTTCGCCTTCTTGACCCGGTACTGGTTGAGCCACCAGCCGTGCCCCTTGGAGACGGTGCCGTTGCCCGTGATGAGGACGAGGGCGCTGTCCGCCGCCGACCCGAGGTCGTCGTCGGTCACCGTCACGTCGAGCGTGTAGGCACACGCCTCAGCGTAGGCGTGGGTCGCCGAGCGGGAGACGCTGCGCGGCTGCACGCTCGGGCTCTTCGCCGGGTCGGCGAACGGCGGGTTCACGAGCGAGGTCTGGGTGCTGGTGATGCCGTCGCCCCAGGCCCAGTCGAAGCGCAGGTCGTCACTGCCCGGGTCGGTCGAGCCGACGGGGACCGTGAGGTCCTCCCCCGCCTCGAGGACGAAGGCCGAGACGCCGTCGTAGACCTGCTCGCCGGTGGTGTCGATGACGGCGGTCGGGTCGACGTTCGCGACGTTCGCCACGGCCGCGCCGCAGTTGCCCGTCGTGTCGTCGTCGGCCGCGCAGACCTGGACGCTGAACGCCCCGTCGTCGCCGTACTGGTGCTGGACCGAGAAGGTCAGCGTGGCGTTCGGCCGCACGTTCTCCAGCACTCCGGCCAGGGCCACGGGGGCCGCGCCGTCGTCGAAGGAGATCGTCGCCGTCAGCGGGTCGAGCCAGCCGGGGTCGGTGACCGTGCCGGTCACCGTCACGGTGCCGGCCTCGCTGATCGGTCCGATCGGGTTGACCGACACACTCGGCGCGACGTTGGTCACCGTCACCGTCGAGGTGTCGGTCGCCTGGTTGCCGAACGCGTCGGTGACGCGCAGTCCGATGGTGGACACGCCGTCCTGGCCCACCCGGGTGAACGTCGGGGTGGCGCCGGTGGCGTCGTCGTACTGCCCGTCGTCGTCCAGGTCCCACTCGTATATCGCGATCGCGCCCGCCGAGCCGTCCGAACCACCGCTCGAGCCGGCGCCGTTCAGGCTCACGTCGGTGCCCTCGGGCGTGACGTAGGGCCCTCCGGCGTCCGCGACCGGCAGGCACTCGGCCGGGAGGTCGTCGCTGAAGGTCGGCACGTCATCGAGACCACCGGTGGAGCCGGTGCCCAGGCCGCGGCCGGCGAACGCCGACCAGATGAGGCACCGGTTGGCCCCGCCGTCGGCGGCGAGGAGGCCGTCACGGGCGTCGATGAACGTCGGGTTGGCGGTCGTCGCCTTCATCCCGTCGAGGACGAGGTCGGCCATCGCCTCCACGCCACCCGGGTAGAGCTTGCGGATGTCGTACAGCGTCGACGCCCAGATCTGGCCGTTCCCGTGGCCGCTGCCCGAGTTCGTGTCGTAGTCCTGGAAGTCGAGCGTAGAGCTGTCGTAGGCCACCGAGCGGATGCCGGTGGTCGCGTTGCCGGTGACGTACTCGCCGATCACCGCGTCGCCCCACTTGAGGTACGACACGACGTCGCTCCAGCCCTCGCCGAGGGCGCCGCGCTGGTCGCCGCCGTTGTAGCCGAGGGTGCCGCCGCCGACGAGCCGGCTCGAGACGCCGTGCCCGTACTCGTGGGCGATGACGTCACCGTCGACGTCGCCGTCCCGGTAGGGCCGCGTCGGCGCCCACATGTACATCTGCATGCGCGGGCTCGAGCCGTCGGCCGGGGTGCCGAAGTTGGCGTTGTTGAGGCAGCGGATCGCCACGTCGTCGCCGGGCGCCGGGGTGCCCTGGTCGTCGACGCAGCCGAGGTCCCAGCCGTCCTGGGCCTCGGCGAGGACCGGGTCGCTCCCGCTCCCGCCGCGGCCGAAGTTGTTCACCTGGAAGTTGCCGCTCGCCTCGTCGAAGCCGTGCCCGTAGAGCCAGTCGTGCATGACGTTCGTGTAGTAGAAGAGCTGGGTGATGGCGGCGTCGCGGTCGGTGTCGAGGGCGGCGAGGGAGTTGACGTCGGCGGCGGTCCGCCAGGCGTCGGTCCAGGTGTAGGTGAAGTGGGTGTCGGCCGCGGTCGGCTGGTACTCGTTGTTCGCGTCGTCGTCGTTGCGGTCGAGGTAGGCGTTGGCGTTGTTGCCGCTCGTCGTCGTCCCGCTGACCCACGACCCGTCGAGGCCGGTGAAGGCGGTGACCTGCCGGGTCGCGCCCGTGGCCTCCGGGTGCTGCTCGCGCCAGACGGTCCCCTCGGGGCCGGAGTGCGCGTAGCGGCTGGTGCGGTCGAGGACCGCGCCGCTGCCGGCGTCGACGACGGTCTCCCACCACTCGTCGCCCGACGACTCGATGTCGGTGAGCCAGGCCAGGCGCAGCCCGCGCCCGTGGTCGACGGGGTACCAGGCGAGCTCGGCCGAGACGGGTCGCGAGCTCGTGGAGCCCGACCCGTAGACGTTGGGGAAGGTGCGCTTGCCGGCGGTCCGCACGTCAGCGGCCTCGCGCAGCGCGCGCTTGCCCTTGGCGCCCTGCCGCTTGGCCGCGGTGTCCAGCGCCTGGCCGGCGCTGAGGCGGGCGTCGGTGGAGGCGGTGGCGACACCGCTCGAGAGCGCACCGACGGCCGAGGTGACGCTGCCGTCGGCGGCCACGACCACCGTCAGCACGGCGTCGCGCACGCGCAGCCCGCCGACCTTCTGGCCGAGGTGCACGGCGGTGGCACCGGTCGTGAGCCGGAGCTCCTTGGCGACGTAGAGCGTCGCGTCGTGGCCGCGCGTCAGGCCGAAGTCCGTGGCGTGGGAACGCCCGTACGACAGGGCGATGTCGGCGGGCCGGCTCTTCGACGGCTTGGTGAGGCCGGCCTTCCCGCCGGTGATGGCGCGGGTGGTGCCGCTGGCGGCGTCCTTGCGGACGTGGTCGCGCGCGGCCGGGCCACGCAGCCCCTCACCTCCGCCCGGTGGACCGGCGACCGCCGGCGTGACGGCGGCCCCCGCGAGCAGCAGGCCCCCGAGGGCGTAGGACAACGAACGACGACCGTGCATGGCAAGTCCCCTCTTCGATGAGGTCACCGGTCGGCCCGGCGACACCGGCCCCGCTGGGCCGCGGCGACACGGCGGCAGGACCGCCGCGCGCCATCGAGAAGGAGACAGCGGACGCACCGCTGATACACAGGGGCGGCCGGCCGGGCATCCGGAGCGGTTGGGCGACGCTGGCCGGCCCGGCGGAACCGCGGTTCCGCTGAGGGCGTGGCGCGACATACGGTGGACCCATGCGCGTCGTCCACCTCGGTTTCGCCCCCGACCTCGTCGACTACGAGGAGGCCTGGGCCACCCAGCGCGAGGTCCACGCGCAGGTCGTCGAGGGCACCATCCCCGACACGACCCTCCTCCTCGAGCACGCCGCCGTGTACACGGCCGGCAAGCGCACCGAGGACCACGAGCGCCCCACCGACGGCACCCCCGTCGTCGACGTCGACCGCGGCGGCAAGATCACCTGGCACGGCCCGGGCCAGCTCGTCGGCTACCCGATCGTCCGGCTGCCCGAGGTCCCCATCGACGTCGTCGCGCACGTGCGCCGCCTCGAGGAGGTGATGATCCGCGTCTGCCGCGAGTTCGGCGTCGAGACCGTGCGGGTCGAGGGCCGCAGCGGTGTCTGGGTGGAGAAGGACTGGCGCGGCCCGGACCGCAAGCTCGGCGCGATCGGCGTGCGGGTCAGCCGCCGGGTGACGATGCACGGCTTCGCGCTCAACTGCGACTCCGACCTCGCCTGGGCCGATCCGATCATCCCGTGCGGCATCGCCGACGCCGGCGTCTCCTCCCTGACCCGCGAGGCGGGCCGCATCATCACGGTGCAGGACGTCCTCCCCTACGCCGAGAAGCACCTCACCGACGTCCTCGGCTGACCTCGCCGACGGCCCGGGACGGGTCGGGGTGAGCGCCCGCCCCGGGTGCTCTAGGGTCTGCGCGTGATCGAGGCCCACCAGCTGCTCCTCCCCCTCGCCGTCATCGTCGTGTGCGCCGTCGGCGGGTTCGCCTTCGCGTGGTGGCGCGACGTCCGGGCCGGTGGCGCGCTGGAGCGCGTTGCCCGAGGCCGCGGGCTCACCGTCCCCGTCCTGGTCTCGGTCGCCGGCGACACCCGCCGCGCCCAGGCGGTCCTCGATGACGGGGTCCTGCGCGTCGTGGGCGCACGGACCCAGCTGCTCCTCGACGGTCGGGCCTACGCGAACGCCGCCCAACGGCGCCACCACCTCGACGACGAGCTGCTCGACTTCGCCACCCAACGCGGCTTCGTCGACGCCGCCGGGACCCGCTACCTCGTCGGCGCGCTCGAGGAGTGGGAGCCGGCGCTCACGGCGGCGCTCCAGCAGCCGCCACGGCCGGCGTCGCGGTGGCGGCGGCTGGCCGCTGCCGTCCCCCGCCGGCAGGTGGCCGGGTTCGCGGCGGCGACGATGGTGCTGCTGGCCTTCCAGGGCATCTGGGCCGCGGGCCACGACGTGACCGCCACCATGGTCCGCGTCGTCGGCGAGGAAGGTCTCGAGTCGTGTGCCGTGCGGTGGGCCGAGGACGGCGCGCCGGGGTACGCCGAGGTCGACTGCTACGCGCCGTTCCCGGCCCCGGGGTCCCCGGTGGTCGTCCGCGTCCTGGCCGCGCCGTTCGCGGGCAGGGCGCTCGACCACGAGGGCACCTACGAGGGGCTCACGGTGATCCCGGGCGGGCTCGCCCTCGTGCTCGGCGCCCTGGTCGTCGGCACCACGGTGGTGCGGGTCCGACGGCCCGCCATCCGCCTCGCTCCCCAACCCGGGCCGGCGCTCGACCTCACGACCCCGGAGCCGGTGACGATCGCGACCGACGCCCCGCTGTTCGACCAGCTCGACGCCCTCGCCCGGGTCGAGGGATGGTCCGAGGGCGTGACCGCTGCGCCGCCGCAGCCCTGGTACCAGGCGCCTGTGGTCTCGCTCGCCTCCGCCCGCTGGTGGCCGGTCCCGCTGCTGGCCGGCATCGGCCTCCTCGTGGAGGAGCTCCCGGAGCCGGTGCGGTACGCCCTCGGCGCCGCCGCCGTCGCCGTGGCCCTGTGGGCGGCGCTCGGCGCCTGGACGACCTGGCGCACCATCCACCCGGCCTCCACGGGACCCGTCACGAGCGAGTGGGACTACAGCCTGGTCCGCCTCGTCGATGACGAGTGGCTGGCGCTGCTCGTGCTCGGTCAGCGGCCGCACTGGCTGGTCCCCCTCATGGGCGAGCGGCACCCAGCCCCGACGGGGCGCTGCGGGGTCAGGGGCGACCTGCGCGACGGCGGCGCCGTCCAGCTGCTCGTCGACGGCGAGTTCTGGATGAGCGGGGGCCCGGTCGAACGGGTCGACGACGAGATGCTCAGCGGGCTGCGCGAGGAGGTGACCGAGCGCCTGCAGGACCTCGGTGGGCATCGCGACGCACCCTGAGGGACCCGCGTTCTGCCCACGGCTGACCGACCGGTCCCGGTTCGGGGAGTGCGGGATCCGCGGCGTACTCTGGAGCGCGTGACTGTCGCACCAGAGGGGCGCCGCATGCTGCGGGTCGAGGCGCGCAACGCCGAGACCCCGATCGAGCGCAAGCCGGAGTGGATCCGCACCACCGCGAAGATGGGGCCGGAGTACACCCAGATCCACTCGATGGTGAAGGGCCAGGGCCTGCACACGGTGTGCCAGGAGGCCGGCTGTCCCAACATCTTCGAGTGCTGGGAGGACCGCGAGGCCACCTTCCTCATCGGCGGTGACACCTGCACCCGGCGCTGCGACTTCTGCGACATCGCCACCGGCCGCCCCCAGGCCCTCGACCTCGACGAGCCCCGCCGCGTCGCCGAGTCGGTGCGCTCGATGGGGCTGCGCTACTCCACCGTCACCGGCGTCGCCCGCGACGACCAGCCCGACGGTGCGGCCGGCCTGTACGCCGAGACGATCCGCCAGATCCACGCCCTCAACCCGAACACCGGCGTCGAGATCCTCCCGCCCGACTTCGGCGCCAAGCCCGAGCTCGTCGGCCAGGTCTTCGACGCCCGCCCCGAGGTCTTCGCCCACAACCTCGAGACGGTCCCGCGCATCTTCAAGCGGATCCGTCCCGCGTTCACGTACGAGAAGTCCCTCCGGGTCCTGTCGATGGCGCGCGAGGCCGGCCTGGTCACGAAGTCCAACCTCATCCTCGGGATGGGCGAGGAGGACCACGAGGTCGAGGAGGCCATCCGCGACCTCCACGAGGCCGGGTGCGACATCCTCACCATCACCCAGTACCTGCGCCCCTCCCCGATGCACCACCCGATCGACCGCTGGGTGAAGCCCGAGGAGTTCGTCCACTGGTCCGACGTCGCCGAGGACATCGGCTTCAAGGGCGTCATGGCCGGCCCGCTCGTGCGCAGCTCGTACCGGGCCGGGCGCCTGTGGGCCACGGCCATGCGCAAGTGGGGCCGCCCCATCCCCGAGCACCTGAGTCACCTCGCGCAGGCCGGGTCCGACCCGGCGCGGCAGGAGGCGGCGTCGTTGGTGGCGCGGGCGGCACGCACCGTATCCTGAGCCCTGACACCGCGGCACCCCGCGGACGACAGCACCCCCGATCAGGAGTTCTCCCTCCCGTGTCCGACCAGCCCGAGAAGAAGACCGGCCGACTCGCGCAGATCCGCCAGGCCTACAGCGCGATCAAGAGCCTCGACCCCAACCTCGGGTGGTGGATGCTGCTCGCCGCCGTGGGCGCGGCCGCCGTCCTCGTCGGCGGCGGGTTCCTCCTCGGTGGGTGGTGGCGCTGGTACAGCGTCATCATCGCCATCCCGGCCGCGCTCCTCGCCGCCGTGCTCGTCATGAACCGCCGCGGCAACACCGCGATGTACGGGGCGCTCGACGGCCAGCCCGGCGCGGCCGGTGCCGCGCTCACCGGTCTCGGCAAGCGCGGCTGGTACGCGGGCCAGGAGCCGGTCGCCATCGACGGCGCCCGCAGCACCAAGCCCAGCGACATGGCCGGGACCGCGATGGTCTTCCGCGCCCTCGGCCGCCCCGGCGTCGTCCTCATCGGCGAGGGCCCCGAGCCGCGCGTCACCCGCCTGCTCAAGCAGGAGGAGAAGAAGGTCGCCCGCGTCGCGCCCGGCGTGCCGGTGCACCTCTGGGTCGTCGGCGAGGACAAGGACCAGGTCCCCGTCAAGAAGATCTCGGGCAAGCTCACCCGGATGCGCCCGGTGATGACCAAGGAGGAGACCTCGGTCGTCAACAAGCGCCTGAAGTCCCTCGGCGGCATGCGTCCGCCGCTGCCCAAGGGCATCGACCCCAACCGCGCCCGAGTCGACCGCAAGGCGATGCGCGGCAAGTGAGCCCGGCGTAGCCGTTCGTCAGGGGCGCACGATGCGCGTGCCGGCGAGCACGTCGTGGTACCCGCGGCCGTCGCGCGCCGTGAGGACCGCCGGGATGAAGAGGCAGAGCAGCACGGTGCGCACGATCACCTGCAGGGGGAAGGTGCCGGGCCGGACCTGCCACACCTGCATCCCGAACAGGCGGTGCCCCACCGTGGAGCCGACGACCGAGACGAACAGGATGTTCATCGCGGCGAAGATGCCGAGCGGCAGGAAGGCTGCCGCTCCCCCGCCCCCGGACTGCGTCCCGGTGAAGAGCAGCGCGATGCCCTGGCAGATCAGCCAGTCGACGACGACGGCGCCCAGCCGCCGCAGGAAGCTGGCCGTCTCGGGACCGTCGGGCGCGACGGCGGGCGGGGTGTCGGCAGGCACGACGCCACTGTAGGCGGGGCGCCACGGCCGCCCGGGAGCCGGGTCCCGGCGGGCCCCTGACCTGCAGGGGCGCCGGTCCCGCACGCGCGGCGCGGGCCCGCGTCTCATCCGTTCCGCCTGTCGAGCGCCGCGTCTCGCCCATTGATACGGTGGCTGCGTTACACCGCCGAAACACTTGGGTCACGGTCGGGAAACGGCCGGTCCGTAGTGTCCCTCGCAACACCCCGAGCGCTGGCGCCCCGAAGCCGTGCCCGACGAGAACCACCAGGAGGTTCATCAGTGTTCAGCTCTGCTGACGAGGTCCTCGACTTCATCAAGTCCGAGGACGTCAAGTTCGTCGACATCCGCTTCTGCGACCTGCCGGGCGTCATGCAGCACTTCAACGTGCCGGCCCAGACGGTGGACAAGGACTTCTTCACCAACGGCCAGATGTTCGACGGGTCCTCGATCCGCGGCTTCCAGGCCATCCACGAGTCGGACATGAAGCTCATCCCCGACCCGTCCAGCGCCTACGTCGACCCCTTCCGGGTCGAGAAGACGCTCATCATGAACTTCTCGATCGTCGACCCGTTCACGAGCGAGCCGTACAGCCGCGACCCGCGCAACATCGCCGCGAAGGCCGAGGCGTACCTCAAGTCCACCGGCATCGCCGACACCGCGTACTTCGGTGCGGAGGCCGAGTTCTACGTCTTCGACGACGTGCGCTTCGAGACCAAGCAGAACGCCAGCTACTACTACATCGACTCGGTGGAGGCGGCCTGGAACACCGGCCGCGCCGAGGAGGGTGGCAACCGCGGCTACAAGACCCGCTACAAGGGCGGCTACTTCCCCGTCCCGCCGGTCGACCACTTCGCCGACACCCGCGACAAGATCTGCCTCAACCTCGCCGAGGTCGGCATCGAGGTCGAGCGCAGCCACCACGAGGTGGGCACCGCGGGCCAGCAGGAGATCAACTACCGCTTCTCCACGCTGCTCCAGTCCGGCGACGACATGATGAAGTTCAAGTACGTCGTCAAGAACACGGTGTGGGAGGGCGGCAAGACCGCCACGTTCATGCCGAAGCCGATCTTCGGCGACAACGGCTCGGGCATGCACACCCACCAGTCGCTCTGGAAGGACGGCGAGCCGCTGTTCTACGACGAGCGCGGCTACGGCGGCCTGTCCGACCTCGCCCGCTGGTACATCGGTGGCCTGCTCCGGCACGCCCCGGCGCTGCTCGCGTTCACCAACCCCACGGTGAACAGCTACCACCGCCTGGTCCCCGGCTACGAGGCTCCCGTGAACCTCGTGTACTCGGCCCGCAACCGCTCCGCCTGCGTCCGCATCCCGATCGCCGGTGACAGCCCCAAGGCCAAGCGCATCGAGTTCCGCATCCCGGACCCGTCGTCGAACCCGTACCTCTGCTTCGCCGCCCAGCTCATGGCCGGCCTCGACGGCATCAAGAACCGCATCGAGCCCCCGGAGCCGGTCGACAAGGACCTCTACGAGCTCCCCCCGGAGGAGCACGACGCCATCGAGCAGGTTCCCGGTTCGCTCCCCGAGGTGCTCAACGCCCTCGAGGCCGACCACGAGTTCCTCCTCCAGGGCGACGTCTTCACCTCGGACCTCATCGAGACCTGGATCGAGTGGAAGCGCAAGAACGAGGTCGACCCGATCCGCTTCCGTCCGCACCCGCACGAGTTCGAGATGTACTTCGACATCTGAGTCTCGACTCGGGCAGCACGACGGCGCCGCATCCCCTCGGGGGTGCGGCGCCGTCGGCGTTCGCGCGGCCTCGTCAGGGAAGGTCGGCGAAGACCTCCTGCAGCACGGGCCACGCGGACGCGCGGCACCACACCGGCACCTCGTCGATGGGGACGTGCCGAGTCACGACCTCGCCGCCGGCACCCACGGTGCGCGCCTCGCCGGTCCACACGTCGACCCACTCCCCCGGCGGGAGCCAGGCGGCGCACTCCACGGCCCCCTCCTCGAGGACGGGGCGGACGAGCAGGTCGTCACCGAGCGACCACTGCGACGGGTGCTCCCACACGGCCGGCTCCGACGCGTGGTCGAAGAAGAGCGGACGCATGAGTGGCCGGTCGGTCGCGACGGTGCGGGCGGCCTGCTCGGCGAGGTAGCCGACGAGCCGCTCGCGCAGGACGGCGAACCGCCGGAACACCGGGACGACGCGCTCGTCGCCCGTCATCTCGGCGACGTGCCACGGCGTGCGGTCGCGCAGCGGCGGCTGGTGGTGGTTGAACTCCGAGTGGTACTGCATCACCGGCATGAAGGCCGAGGCCGCGGTGGCCCGGAGGTAGAGCTCGGGGTCGGGCACCGGGCCGGAGAAGCCCGCGAGGTCCCAGCCCCAGTAGACGATGCCGCAGGACGCCGCACTCAGCCCGGCGACCACCGAGCTCCGGTACGCCTCCCACGTCGAGTCCTCGTCGCCTGCCCAGAACAGGCCGTGCGGCTGCGAGCCGGCGAACCCGCTGCGCGAGAACGTGATCGGGGCCTTGCCGTGCTGGCGCAGGAGGTCGCCGAAGGCGCGCGCGTAGTGGACCGGGTAGAGGTTGTTGCCCTCGTCGCCGCGGCGTCCGTCGGCGTACTGGAGGTCGTGGCCCCAGGCGTGCTCGCCACCGTCGGTCTTGAAGCCGTCGACGTCGAGGTCGCGCACGAGGTAGTCGCGCTTGGCGGTCCACCAGTCGCGGGTCCGCTGCACCGACAGGTCGGGCATGAGCGACTTCGGGAACCACCAGCCGCGGTTGAGGTAGGGGCGGCCGTCGGCCTCGCGCACGGCATGGTCGCCGGCGACCATGGCCGCGCCCTCGGCCAGGACCTGCTCGCCGAGCCCGTCCTCCGACTGGGCCGTCTTGAGCAACGGGATCTGCCACAGGACGACCTTGATGCCGCGCGCGTGCAGGTCGTCGACCATCGCCCGGGGGTCGGGCCACGCGCCGTCGGCGGGAATCTCGAAGTCCCCCAACGAGAACGGCGAGCCGTCTTCCCTCACCCGGTAGCGGGCGTCGCGGAGGATCATGATCCCCTCCTCGTCGCTCCACGCCTCGATGACGATGACGCCGACGGGGATGTCGAGGTCGCGGTGCGAGTCCATCCGCTCGGTCACCAGCGCCTGGGTGTTCCACTCGTTGCCCGAGGCCCAGAGACGGAACACCCACGACGGCAGCTCCTCGGCGCGGCCCACGTCGTCGAGGAAGGCGGTGAGCACCTCGGTCGGCGACCCCTCGTGCACGGCGAGCGTGACCGACTCCTCGGGCGACCCGCCGAGGTCGACCTCCACGACGAGCCGGCTGCGGTCGCCCGCGCCGACGTCGTACCAGGTGCGCCGGGAGGTCTGGACGTGGAAGCCCCACGACGAGCCGTCGTCCGACACCACGTGGGCGAACGGCATCGGGAGATAGGTGCGCCCGTGCCTGCCCTGCGACTTGTACTGCTCGAACACCACGGAGTCGAGGCGGCGCCCGGCCTGGTCGAGCGCGTCGTACCGCTCGCCGAACCCGACGACGTGGTCGCCCTCGGCCAGGGCCAGCGCGAACCGCGCCCGGTGCACGCCGTCGGCGGAGACGAGCCACTCGAGCGAGCCGTCGACGACGCGCCCGTCACCGCCGGACAGCCCGGCGGACCACCCGGCCGGGAGGTCCGTCACCCACGTCGTGGGGCGCACCGTGAACCACTCGGTGGTCTCCTCGACGCCGTCGCCAACCGTGCCGACGAAGCGGTAGGCGTGGCCGGCAGCCTCCGACACCGGCGGGCTGAGCACGGCCCAGCCACCGTCGCCACCGAGCGAGGACGCCTGTGCTGCAGCGAGATGCCCCTCACCACCGGCCAGCGCCGCAGCATCCGCCGAGTCGGCCCGACGCGGCTCGAGGGCGAGGTCGGTGACCGGCCCGCGCGCCCCGTCGGCATCCAGTGACGCCCACTGCACCGTCACGGCCGTGACGGCAGGGTCGGCCTGAACCCCGAGGAGGCAGCGCTCCCCCGCGAGCGGCCGGACCGGCACGCGCTGGTCGAGCGAGGTGGCGTAGGGGTGCTCGATCCCGAAGGGACGGTGGGTGAGCAGGGGCGAGGTCATGCGGACGTCTCCTCGAGGAGGCCGAGCTCGTCGGCGAGGACCAGGAACATGCCATGGGACCACAGCAAGGGAGTGGCGACGGAACCCCAGCGCTCGACCCACTCGGCGCGCGAGCCGGGGTGCAGCAGGTGGTCGTCGACCTGCTCGGGCATCTCGCCGGTGTCGGTCGCGTGGTCGGCGACCCACTCCAGGAGGTGGCGGGCGCCGTCGACGTCGCCCTGCCGCACGAGGTTCCAGCCGAGCAGGGCGGAGAGCAGCAGCCACTGCCCGCCGCCGTAGAACACGTCGGCGCGGAAGCGGTGCACTCCCCCGTCGACGTCGAGGTCGCGGGCCACCGCGGCGAGGGTCTCGCGGGCCAGGGCCGACGAGGGCTCGACGAGCCCGAACGGCACGACGCACGCGGACAGCGACCCGTCGACCTCGGCCGACCCGAGCCACTTGGTCAGGTGGCCGTCGGCCACGCCCTCGGCCAGCGCGAGCTCACGCGCCCCCGCGACCGCGACCCGCGCGGCCTCCGCCCGCTCCCCGGTGATGGCGCCGCACCCCTGTGCGGCCTCCAGCCCCCCGACGACCGAGCCGAGGGTCGACACGTGGCGCTGCTCGTCGTGCTCCTCCCACCAGTCGTAGCAGGGCTGGTCCCAGAAGGCGGTGGCGAAGTCGACCGCGACCTCGATGCCGGCACGCCAGCGCGAGACGTCGAGGGCGTGACGGCGGGCGTGCTCGACCACGGCCCACACCCAGGTGCCGTAGCCGTCGGTCTGGAAGTCCCACCACTCGTCGTCGCCGTCGGCGCCGTCGAACCGGAAGCGCGTGGGCAGCAGCAGCGACGGGGGAACAGGGGCCCCGGCTGTGCGCAGGGCGAGCACCTCGTCGAGCTGGGACCGGCGAGCACCGAGCGTGCGGTCGACCCAGTCGTGGAAGTCGTTGGCCGAGGCCACGTCGCCGTACCGCGACATCCCCTCGGCGATGAAACCGCCGTCGCGCAGCCAGGCGTAGCCGCGGTAGGCGGAGAAGGCCGGGGACGCCGGGTAGGCGCCGGTGTGGTGCTGGTGCTCACGGATGACCGCGTGGCTGCGGTGGGCCAGACCGACGAGCAGGTCGGTGCGGCTGGGGGTGGTCGTCATCATCGATCCCGTCATGGGCCGCCGGGCCCGGACGCGTGGTCCGGGCCCGGCGGGCGCCGTGTGGTGCGGTGGTGTGCGGTGAGGCGGCTGTCAGCGGGTCACTTGAGGAGCCCGGTGACCGCCTTGGCGGCGGCCGCCACGGCCTCGTCGGCGCTGGAGCGGCCCGCGGCGGCCGCGCTCAGCTCCTTGCCGACCGCGTCCTGCATCTCCTGCTGGCGCTCCACGACCGGGGGCAGCACCGTGGCGTCGAGCGAGTCGAACACGGCCTGGCGGTTGGCCGGCTTCGGCTGGTCGAGGTAGGCGGCGAGCTTGGCCTCGTCGGCGACCGGCGGCAGCTCCCAGCTGGTGTCGAGGCGGGTCTTGACCATCTCGTCGGACGAGGTGAGGAAGGAGATCCACTTCTCGGCTGCCTCCTGGTTCGCGCTCTTCGCGTTGACGACGACACCGTTGGTGAACATGGCCGAGGCCTTGGTCGTGTCACCCGGCTCGACGGCGACGTCCCACTCGAACGGCGCGTCGGCCATCCCGGAGAACATCCAGATGCCGGTGTGCCACATCGCGAGCTTGCCGCTCTTGAAGAGCTTTGAGTCGAAGTCGGGCGTGCCCGCACCGTCGGCCTCGGTTGGCATCGTGGTTCCGGACTTGCCGACGAGCCACTGCGCCGCCTTGCGGCCGGCGTCGGAGTCGAACGCCGCGGCGGTCTTGTCGGCGTTGAGGAACTCGCCACCGGCCTGCGCGACGGCCTTGTAGTACTCGAAGAACGAGATCGGCTGGTAGTCGCCCCAGACGCCCTTCTTCTTGTCGGTCAGCTTCTCCGCGGCGGCCTGCTCGTCGGCCCAGGTCCACGAGGCGGTGGGCTCCTCGACGCCGGCAGCCTTGAAGAGGTCCTTGTTGTAGAACAGCACGACGTTGGAGAAGGACTCGGGCAGGCCGTACTGCTTGCCGTCGGCCGAGAACGCCTCGAGCAGCGAGGGCTTGTACGACGCCGTCGCGGTGCTCTTCAGCGGCGCCAGCGAGCCGTTGCTCGCGTACGTCACGAAGTTCTCGTAGTTCAGCTCGAAGGCGTCGGCGGCGGTGCCACCCGCGACCGCGGTCTGCAGCTTGGTGAAGTAGTCGTCGTACGGCGTGGTCTCGATCTGCACCTTGATGCCGGTGTTCGCCTTCTCGAAGGCCGCCTTGATGGCGTCGAGGTCCTTCTCGTGGCCGCCGTTGGCCGAGAAGTTCATGTAGCGCACGGTCACCGGACCGCCGGACGCGGCGGCGTCGTCGGTGCGGGTGGCCGACCCCTGGGCGCAGGCCCCGAGGGCGAGCGTGAGGCCGAGGCCGAGGATGACAGGCGCGACGCTGCGCCTGCTGAGGTTGGCCATGGTGGTTCCTTTCGGTGGTCTCCCGGTGGGACCGGTGAGGGTGGGGTGGGGCTGGTTGGTCGGGGGTTCGAGGGTGTCGGTCACTTGATGCCGGTGTGCGCGACGCCGGCGATGATGTGGCGCTGGGCCAGCAGGTAGACGACGGCGATGGGGAGGATCGAGAACACGGACCCGGCCATGACGACGTCCCACTGGGTGGTGAACTGCCCCTGGAGGGTGGCCAGTCCGAGCGGGAGGGTCATGAACTCGGGTGAGCGGATGATGACGAGCGGCCAGAGGAAGCCGTTCCAGCTCGCCATGAAGGCGAAGACCGCGACGGTGGCCAAGGCCGGCCGGATGAGCGGCAGGACGATCTGCAGGAAGATCCGCAGGTGCCCGGCGCCGTCGATGGTGGCGGCCTCGTCGAGCTCGCGCGGCACGCTCTCGACCGCCTGCTTGAGCAGGAAGATCCCGAACGCCGAGGCGATGCTCGGCGCGAGCAGCCCGGCGTAGGTGTCCTGGAGGTTCAGCGTGCGCATCTCGATGAAGAGGGGCACGACGAGCACCTGGAGCGGCACCATCAGCGTCGCGAGGTAGAGGCCGAACACGAGGTTCTTCCCGCGGAACTCGAGGCGGGCGAAGCCGTAGGCGGCCATCGCGCCGGTGACGAGCTGGAACAGGGTCGAGGCCACCGCCACCCAGAACGAGTTGACGACGATCCGCCACATCGGCAGCGTCTCGAGCAGCGTGCGGTAGGCCGCCAGCGTCGGGTCCTCGACGAGCAGCGTCGGCCCACCGGCCAGGCTGCCCTCGGGGGTGATCGAGGTGACGACCGTCCAGAGGAACGGGAAGAGCATGACCGCGGCACCGGCTGCGACGACGACGTACTGCAGGACCTTCACCGGCGTCGGGCGGCGCCGGGCCGGGTGGCGGACGGGATGCTGCGCGCCGCGCCCGTGGGGCTCGACCAGCGGTGCGCTGTCGCGCGAGAGCAGGTCAGGCATGGTGCACCCACCGTCGCTGGCCACGGATCTGGACCGCGGTGATGAGCAGGATGAGGGCGAAGAGGATCCACGACAGCGCGCTGGCCTCGCCGGCCCGGCCGTAGCGGAAGGTGAGGTCGTAGATCTGCCCGACGACGACCTGGCTCGAGCCCGACGGCCCGCCACCGGTCATCACGTAGACCTGGTCGAAGACCTGGAACCCGTTGATGAGGCTGATGACGACGACGAAGAACGTCGAGGGCGACAGCAGCGGCAGGGTGATCCGCCAGAACCGCTGCCACGCGCTCGCGCCGTCGACCGTCGCGGCCTCGAGGACGTCGGTCGGGATGGCCTGCAGCCCCGCGAGCATGATGACCATGACGAAGCCGAGGTCCTTCCACGCCGAGCTGAGGATGACCGAGGGCAGCGCCCACGCGGGGTCGGTCCACCAGCCGGGCTCGGGCAGGCCCACGGCACCGAGCACCGTGTTGACGAGCCCGTTCGTCGGGTTGAGCAGCCACTTCCAGACCAGCGCCACGACGACCCAGCTGGTGACCACGGGGAGGAAGTACGCCGCGCGGAACAGGCTGCGGCCGCGCATCCGCTGGTTGAGCAGGAGGGCGAGCCCGAGGCCGCCGGCGTACACGAGCGGGAGGTAGCCCAGGCAGTACAGGAGCGTGTTGCGGAAGACGTCGCGCGTGCCCGCGTCGGTGAGCAGGGACCGGTAGTTCTCGACGCCCGCCCACTCCATCGGGGAGATGAGGTTCCACCGGTGCAGGCTCACCCAGAAGGAGCCGACCATCGGCACGAGGGTGAAGGCGACGAGCGGCACGGCGCTCGGGGCGAGGAAGAGGACGACCCAGCCCAGGTTGCGCCAGCGCGAGCCGCGAGCCCCGCCGGAGCGGGGGCGGCGGGTCACGGTGGTGGCCGACCCGGGGGTCGCGAGCATCGTCACAGCGCACCGACCGTGGTCTGGAGGCGGGCGCGGACCCGCTCGCCCTCACGGCCGCTGGAGACGGCGTCGAACGGGGAGGCGAGGACGAGGGACGCCGCGCCCACCGCCCACTGGTCCTCGCTCCACGGCTCGACGACGCAGGAGATGCCACGGCGCGCGGGGAGGAGGTGGCGGCGGAAGGACTCCTCGAAGGTCGCCTCCCAGAACGCCCACTCGTCGATGCCCTCACCGAGCAGCACGACGACCTCGGGGTCGAGGAGGTGGACGGCGCCGGCCAGGGCCCGGCCGAGCAGGCGACCGGCGTCGGCGTAGACGGTGCGGGCCGCGGCGTTCCCGGCGCGGGCGGCCTCGGCGAGCCCGCGCACGCTGCCCTCGGGGCCGACGACCCCCGCCGCGCGGGCGGCGAGGAGCAGGCCGGACTCGCCGACGAAGCCCTCGAGGCAGCCGTGGTTGCCGCAGCCGCACTGGGGCCCGTCGTCGGCGACGGGGGTGTGGCCGAACTCGCCGGCGCCGCCGTGGGCGCCGCGGCCGACCGAGCCGTTCTGGACGATGCCCAGGCCCACACCACGGCCGATGGTCACGACGAGGAAGTCGGCGTGGGTGCGTCCGGAGCCGTAGAGGATCTCGGCGGCGGCCAGGGTGTTGACGTCGTTGTCGACGAGGACGGGGACGCCGAGGGCCTCGCGCAGCCGGGCCCCGACGGGCACGCGGTCCCAGCCGAGGGTGGGGGCGTCGACGACGCCGGACGCCTGGTTGTCGACCGCACCGGGCATCCCGACCCCGACGCCCAGGAGTGGGCCCTCGTGGGCGCGGACGGCGTCGGCCAGGACCGAGGCGATGGCGTCGAGGGCGTGGGGGGTGGTGGCGTCGAGCTCGACCGTGGAGGCGGCGGTGACCGCGCCGTCGAGGCCGACGGAGACGATGCGCACGTGGTCGGCGGTGACCTTGGCGCCGATGGCCCCTCCGGCGGTGCGGACCAGGCCGAGCAGGCGCGCCGGGCGGCCACCCTGGCTCGGCACCGACTCGAGCTCGGTGACGAGCTCGCGCGCCAGCAGGTCCTTCGTGGTCTGGGTGACCGTGGCGGGGCTGACGCCGAGGACGCGGGCGATGTCGGCCCGCGACGACGGCCCGCGGGTACCGAGCAGCCCGAGGACTGCGGCACGCACGAGATCGCCGCGGTTGGCGACCGGACCGGCCTGGGACATCGTCGTCTCCCTGCTTTGTTCGACACTAAATTTAGTGGTGAACATAGCCCGACGACGAGGGCGCGTCAAGCAGGTGGGTCCCGGGGTGTCGCCGCCGCAGGTCAACGGCCTGCGAGCCGGATGTCAGCCGCGTCGGGCGGTCAGGACGTGATGGTCGCGCGGCAGCCGTGGCGCTCGGCGAACGGCTCGACGACGACGTCGGCCTGCGTCCCGCCCGCCCGCAGGAACCCCTCGACAAGGCCCTCGTGGACCGAGCAGACGACGGTCGGGCTCACCCGCGCGGCGTCGAGGAGGGGGCAGGTGCGCAGCAGCAGCGCGGTCTCGCGGCCCTCTGCCGGGGCGGGCCGGGTGCTCTCGGTGAGCACCGGGGAGAACCCGAGCGCCTCCAGGAGGTCGAGGGCCTGTCCGACGGAGTCAGGGGCGCCGGCGTCCGTGGCGAGGCGGGCGCCCTCGCCGACCCGGTCGGTGTCGTCGCGCTCGTCGGCCCCGTCTGGTCGTGGCTGGTCCCCCTCGGCGAGCCGTCGTCCCCAGGCGAGGCCGACGCGGCGGGCGTCGGCGGCGGGGTCCTCGCTCGTCGTCGCGAGGTGGTCGGCGAGGGTGGCCACGAGGGCGGTGTGCTCGAGGGAGGCGACCCGCCCGGCCAGGTGCATCAGGCCCGCGGGGGTCACGGAGTACGAGACGGACGGTCGACCCATCCGTCCGCGGTTCTGCTCGCCCCGCACCATGCCGTCGCGGCTGAGCGCCTCGAGGTGCTGCCGGGTCGTGTTCTCGTGCCCCCCGAGCACCGCCGACAGCTCGGTGGTGGTCACGGGCTCGTGCCGCCCCACGGCCCGCAGGACCCGCACGCGCGCCACCGGCAGGGCCGGTGCCGACGGTCGGGCAGGCAGCGGCCCACGGTCGCGAGAGGGAGTCACGCTGCCACTGTAGAAAACCGCAGGCCACGAGGCCACCGGTGTCTGCAGAGCGCACCCGATCGGCCCACCCCAACCTCGGTCGTCCGGCGCCGTCGTGGACGGGTCGGCCAACCCGGTCGCCACGCGACCGTCGGCCTGCGAGGCTGTCGGCGTGGAGGTGGGACGGGCCGTGGTCGTCGTCGTGGAGGGGCCGAGCGACGTGGCGGTCCTCGAGGTCCTCCTCCGGCGCCGCGGGCAGACCTCCGGCGTCGAGGTCCACGGGATGGGCGGGGTCACGAACATCCGCCGGGCCCTGACCCGGCTGCTGGCCACGAGCCCGGCGCCCCGGGTGCTCGGCCTCTGCGACGAGGGCGAGGCGGAGGTCGTGGTGCGCGCGGTCGCCGCGTCGGGTGTCGACGTGCGGTCGGTCGACGACCTGCCGGCGCTCGGCTTCCACACCTGTCGGGCCGACCTCGAGGACGAGCTGGTGCGCACCCTCGGTCCGACCACCGTGCTGGGGGTGCTCGACGACCTCGGTCTCGGCGCCGCGTTCGACCGGTTCCGCCACGAGCCCGCCTGGCGCGGCCGCGACCTGCACGAGAGCCTGGTGCGGTTCGCCGGGGTCGCCTCCGGGCGCAAGGTCCTGTTCGCCCGGGCCCTGGCCGAGGCCCTCGACCCCGACACCCCGCCGGACCCGCTGGCGCTCCTGCTGGAGCAGGTGGCGGCCGCCGTCACCGACCTCGAGAGCCCTCCGGTGGGTCCCTTCGAGGTCACCGCCGGCGTCCACCGGGATCCCTGACCGGGTCAGAACCCCCCGAAGTCACCTCCGCCGAAGTCGCCGCCACCGAAGTCCCCGCCGCCGTTCCCCCAGTCGGAGCCGCCTCCGGCCCAGTCGCCACCGCCACCGACGTCCCCGCCGGTGTCGCTGGAGCCCGTGTCGACCGCACCCGCGTCCTGGCCGGCGTCACCACCGGTGTCGCCCGAGTCGCCACCGGTGTCACCCGAGTCGCCCGAGTCGCTGCCGGTGTCACCGGCCTCCTGCGCCTCGGGGCTCTGGTCGTAGCCGTCGAAGAGCGCGTTGGCGATGGCCGACCCGACGACGACGCCGGCGATCGTGCCCATCATCGAGCCCATCACCATGCCGCCCATCCCCATCCCACCGCCGGCGAAGGAGCCACGCGAGAAGGTGCCCTGCAGCGTCCCCGGACGGCGCATCTCGGCGCGGGTGGCGGCCCGGGCGAGGTCGGCGGGCTCGGCGGAGGTGCCGGCCTCCTCGGGCGCCTGGCTCGCGAGCTCGCGCAGCAGCTGCTCGCGCTGGTCCGGGGTGAGCTTCTCGAACGCCTCGCGGTGGATCGCCTCGAGCTGCTCCGGGGGCGCCGTGCGCAGCAGGTAGCGGTACCGGGCCACCGCGCGCTCGTCCTCGGAGGGACCGGATGCGGGCGGCGCCGGGGTCGCCGAGGACGGGGCACCCCATCCCGAGGAGGTCGGGCCGCGGCCCACCGCCTGGCCCTCCTGGGGGCGCGGCGGACGTCCGAGCAGCCGGTCGAGAAAGCCCATGGTCGATCCCCTCGTCACGCGACCCCACGCAGGGAGGCCGTCTCCGTGGTCAAACGGCCTCTACCCCGCCCCCGGTTCCCCAAACGCGGAAACGGCTGCCCCAGAGGGGGTTCCGGGAGCGTCCGGGTGCAGGCACGAGCAGCCGCGTCGTGCCTGCACCACCCGGCGTACCACCCGGAATGACCAGGTCGCATGGCCCGATGGAGCCATGGACGCGACCTCCGAGGAGGAGTTGGGTGAGTTCCCGTACGCGCGCCGGGGTGACGCGCGATGACGGAGGGTCGGACATGGGCATGTCGACGTACACCGGAGCGCACGTCTCGAAGACCCCTCGCCGGGTCAGGTGGGTGGGGGCGGCGACCGCCGTCCTGCTCGCCCTGCTCGGGACACCCTTCGTCGTGGCACCCGCGTCGGCGGACCCCGCGAGCCCGCTCACGGTCACCGTGACCGCCTCCCCCAGCCCCGTCGCGTCCGGGGCCGAGATCACCTACTCGATCTCGATCGTCAACACGGGCGGCGCGAAGGTCACGAACCTGGTCCTCACCGACCAGCTCAACGGGGTCGGCACGCTCCAGTCACCCCCGGCCACGCCCCAGTACGCCATCACCTCCAGCCAGGGCACCTGCACCCAGTCCGGCCAGCTCGTCAGCTGCAACGGCGGCACGATGAACGGGGGCGCCAGCTGGTTCGTGACGATCCGCGGGGTCGTCACCGCACCGAGCGGGACGACCCTGAACAACACCGCCAGCATCACCGGCACGAAGTCGGCCCAGAACTTCACGACCAACGGCAGCGTCCAGACCCTCGTCCAGGGCGGCTCCGGCTCCACGAAGCCCGACCTGACGCTCAACAAGACCGGGCCGTCCTCGGTGGTCGGCGGCTCGAGCTTCGACTACGTCCTCACCGTCAACAACATCGGCACGGCGCTCGCGAACGACATCGTCGTCAAGGACACGCTGCCCGCCGGCGTCACGCTGCAGGCCAGCCCGTTCGAGACGACCAGTCTGTTCACCTGCTCCAGCGCGGGGTCGCCGATCACCGTGACCTGCTCGGGAGGGCGGGTCAACGCCGGCCAGAACGGGAGCATCCGGCTGCACGTCGTGGCCCCGGCGACCGGCTCCCTCACGAACACCGCGGTCGTCGACCCCGACAACACCATCGCCGAGGGCAACGAGCTGAACAACACCTCGGCCGTGGTCAGCACGAGCGTCACCACGACCCCCGCGTCGCAGGGCCTGACGATCGTCAAGACCGACGACCCGTCGGTCATCGCCGGCGCGGGCCCCGACCCCGTCTACCCGACGCAGACGCTCACCTACAAGATCCGCGTCACCAACGCCGCCACGACGCGCGCCGACGACGTCGTCGTCACCGACGGCACCCAGGGCCTGGAGGCCGCGAGCATCGTCGTCACCCAGGCCGTCGTCAACGGCTCCGTCGGCACCGGCAACGGCTGCGTCGTCGCGGCCGCCGAGACACGCTGCACGGTCAAGAGCCTCAACGCCGGTGGCACGGTGACGGTCACCGTGCGCGGCACGGTCATCGCCCCGGCCGGCATGGTCCTCATCAACACCGCGACGGCCACCGCGAACATCAGGAACACCGGCGTGCGGGCCACCGCGACCGAGCGGACCACCGTGAAGCCGCAGTTCGACCTCACCCTGACCAAGGCCGGCCAGCCCGACCCGGTGTGTGCGCGCACCTGGCCCGCGGGCGGACAGGTCCCCGCCGACCCCGACGTGTGCGTGGGCGGGCTGAAGTACACCTTCGTCGTCGGCAACAGCGGGATCGCTGCCGCGACGAACGTCCTCGTCCGCGACCCGCTCCCGGCCGGCGTGGTCTACGACAGCTTCGCGAACATCGGCGGCGCCGACTTCTCGTGCACCCTCGGCGCGGGCAACGTCCTGTCCTGCACCAACCCCAGCCTCGCGCCGGAGTCGACCGAGTCGTTCTCGATCATCGTCGTCCCGCCGCCGGGCACCGGTCCCCTGACCAACACGGTCAACGTCGACCCGAACAACGCGATCTTCGAGGCCGACGAGACGAACAACGACGCCTCCGCCACGGTCCAGGTCTCCACGGGCATCGACCTCACCGTCTTCAAGCAGGACGACAAGGTCGGCGGCGACGGTGACGAGACCGACAACTCGCCGATCAACCCGCCCGGGACGCTCATCCCCAACTACCCGGCCCCGGCCGCGGGCTTCGACCCCATCGCGACCAACGGCACCCAGTCCTACACGATCTACGTCGACAACCTCGGCACGCAGGACGCCACGAACGTCCGGGTCGAGGACACCCTCCCCGCGGGAACGCGCTTCCTCTCCGTGACCGGCAACGCCGGGTTCACGTGCAGCCACGACGGCTCCGCCCTCGGTGGCAAGGTCACCTGCGTCGGCGCCGCCCTCAACGGCACGGCGACCGAGTTCTACGACCCGCCGGGCGCGCCGATGCCCGGCGGCAACCAGTTCGCCACGATCATCGTCAAGGTCTTCGCCACCGGGTTCGTCCAGCCGGTGATGCACAACGAGGTCCGCGTCGACCCGCTGAACGCGATCGCCGAGGCCAACGAGGCCAACAACATCGCCGTCCAGGACACCACGGTGGCCACCGGCGGTGCCGGGGTCGGCGCGTTCAACCAGCTGACCGTGGCCAAGGTCCAGAGTGACCCCGCCGCCGGCTCGCCCGTCGCCACCAACGGCATCCTCAGCTACACGATCACCGCAGGGAACGACGGCACCGACCCGGTGAGCAACGTCGTGCTGCAGGACTTCCTCCCGACCGGGTCGCGGTTCATCTCCGCCGCCGACACCGATGCCGGACCGGGGACCACCGACGCCTTCTTCTGCACCCACGACGGTGCGGCCACCGGCGGCGTCGTCACCTGCACCGGCGGCGACTTCTCCGGAACCGTCAACACCATCCCTGACACCGGCGGCGTCGGGAACATCCCGCTGACCCGCCAGGTCAAGGTCACCGTGTTCGCGCCCAACACCCCGGGCACGTACCAGAACACCGTGAAGATCGACCCCAACGACGTCGTCGCCGAGGGCAACGAGTTCGACAACACCGCGCAGGCCTCGACCCAGGTCAAGACGTCCGGCGACGGTGGCCTCAACTCCTTCCACCAGCTGAGCATCGACAAGACCGCCAGCGCGCAGGTCTCGACGAGCAGCGTCATCACCTACACGCTCCTCGTGACGAACTCGGGAACCAACCCGGCGTTCGGCGTCGAGGTCCGTGACGCCCTTCCGGCCGGCACGTCGTTCATCTCGGCGACCGACACCGCTCCAGGTCCGAACCAGTTCACCTGCACCCAGATCGGTGGCGTCGTCACCTGCTCGGGCGCGACCCTCAGCGGGACGGCCGTGACGGCCTCGGGCGCCCCGGCGTCCCGGACCATCACGATCAAGGCGTTCTCGGGCACCCAGCCCGGCACCGTCATCAACACCGCGTTCGTCGACCCGAACAACACCATCCCCGAGGGCGACGAGACCGACAACCACGACACCGCGTCGACCCAGGTCGTCGTCGGGGCCGGGTACATCGACCTCGCGGTCCGCAAGTGCGACCAGGCCATCGTGGCCGGGTGCGCGGGCACCGTCACCACGTACGACAGCGGCGCCCTCATCACCTACCAGGTGGAGGTCCGCAACGACGGCACCGACCCGGCCTTCCAGGTCGTCGTCCGTGACCCGCTGCCCGCCGGCCTGACCTTCGTCTCGGCCGCCGACACCGACTCCGGTGACGGGTCCTTCCTCTGCGGCGAGAGTGGTGGGGTCGTCACCTGCACCGGCGGCACCCTCGACGGCACCGCTGACCTCATCCCGGCGGTCCCGCAGGTGCGGACGATCGAGATCACGGTCCGCGCCCCGCAGGTGCAGTCGCGCTCGTACACCAACCAGGTGTTCATCGACCCGTTCAACGCCATCGCGGAGTCGAACGAGACGAACAACAGCGCTCGCGACACCCTCACCGTCCAGTCGCCGTACAACCTGACGATCGAGAAGGACGGTCCGACCAACGCCCAGCAGAACAGCAGCCAGGACTACGTCCTCACGGTGAAGAACGAGGGCAAGGCCGTCGACGACGTCGTCGTCATCGACCCGCTGCCCGTCGGGCTGATCCCGCTCGGTGTCGAGGCGACGGGCAACTTCGCCTGCAGCCTGACCGAGAACCCGGTCAACGGCATCCGCTGCGTCGGCGACATGGCGGCCGCCTCGGAGGCCACGATCACCATCCACGTCTTCGTCACCCAGGACGGCGGCACGCTCGACAACGAGGCGTGCGTCGACCCGGACAACGCGGTCGTCGAGTCCAACGAGGCCGACAACTGCAAGACGAAGACCACCTCGGTGACGACCCTCCGGCCGAACATCTCGCTCCTGAAGTCGGCGAGCACCGGTTCGGTGAGCATCGGCGCGACGCTGACCTACACGCTCAACGTCACGAACATCGGCGACGGGCCCTCGGCACCGTTCGACGTCACCGATGACCTGCCCACCCAGGTCGGCATCGTCGGCACCCCGACGGCGACCGACGGGCTGGCGACGTGCACCCACGACGGCTCGGCCTCCGGCGGCGTGGTGACCTGCACCGTGACCGACGGGCTGCTGCCCGGGCAGTCGACGCAGATCACCATCACGACGTCGGTGAACGCGACCGCCACGACGGCGTTCTCGAACACGGCGAAGGCGAACGGCGGAAGTGCCGTGCCGACGAGCACCACCGCCGAGCCGTGCGCCAGCAACCCGTTGGGCTGTGGCGACGAGGAGAGCACGAAGCTGGTCAACAACACCGACACGGTGACGACGGGCGTGGGTGGCGCCTCCATCGACCTCGCCGTGGGCGACATCACCGACCTGCCCGACCCGGCAGCGGAGTCCGACCAGATCACGTACACGGCGGTCGTCGTCAACGGCGGGACCCAGGACGCCAAGGCGGCCGACGGCAACGGTGTCGTCGTCCGGGTCGACCTGCCCACCACCGGCATGACCGTCAACTCGGTGCTCGCCTCGCAGGGCTTCGTCTGCGTGCTGACCAACGCGAACGCCGTCGCGACCTGCACCGGCGACCTCCTCGCCGGCCAGTCGACGACGGTGACGGCCAAGCTCACCGTGGGTGTGGCGGCGCCGTCGAAGCTGACGGTGAAGGTCACGGCCGACCCGGCCGACGACATCACCGAGACCGACGAGACCAACAACGCCCAGACGGAGGTGACCACCGTGACGCACACCCAGTGCACCGGCTGCGTCGACCTCCAGCTGGGCCAGATCCTGGCGACGCCCAACCCGGTGACCAACGGGTCGAACCTCACCTACCAGTTCACCGTGACCAACATCGGTGACCTGCCGGCGATCCCGGTGGCCCCGGACGCCATCCGGGTGTTCGTCGACCTCGACCGCCTCCCGAACGAGTCGACGTTCGTCTCGGCCAACGGCACCAACGGGTTCACCTGCGGGATCAACCCCGACTTCGGACCGGTGGCACCGGACAGCCTCGCCAACCCCGAGGTCCTGTGCACCGGGCCGGTCGGCGGCCTCGCGCCCTCGGCCGGGACGACGATCACCGTCGTCGCCACCGCGAACACGGCCGCGGAGCCCTCGTTCGTCGACTTCGACGTGGCGGTCGACCCGGAGAACCTCGTCAGCGAGTTCCGGGAGTTCAACAACACCGGTGGCCTGCGCGTCACCACCCTGGCCCCGTGAGCGAGAGGCGACGACGATGACGAGACGCAGACGAGCCACGAGGCGCCTCCTCCTCGGGGTGGTGACCGCCGCCGCGGTCACCGCCGCGGGGCTGGTGGTCGGCGGTCCCGCGACCACCGACCACGCGGAGGCCGCGGCCGGCTGCCGCATCTACGTCGCCTCGGGCGACGACGTCGTCAACGGCAAGGAGCTCGACGACAACGCCAAGCGGTTCCCCGAGCAGCTGCTCGAGGACCACCTCAAGTCCCCCGGCTGGTGCCTGTACAACCAGGGCAAGAACGGCGTGACGACGGCGAGCTACATCAGCAGCGGGCCGATGTCGTCGGCGTACAACATGCGCCCCGACCTGCACACCCTCACGCTCGGCGAGCAGAACAAGCCTGCCGTGGACCTCATCGACTCGTGCTTCTCGAAGGTGAAGGACCACGACTTCGCGGGCGCGACCGCCTGTGCCACAGCGGTTCTCGCGAACACCTCACTGTGGTCGGGCATCAAGAGCAACAACACGACGATCCTCGCGACCGAGAAGATCATGGCCTCGCAGCGGCCCGGCCTGGTCATCGCCCTCACCGGGTACCCCAACCCGTACCCGCGCGCCGAGGACGTGGTCGACGAGATCGTCCAGCTGTGCGTCCCGCTCATCGACACCATCCCGACGTGCACGGCGCGGTGGGCCCAGCTGCCGGCGGCGCTGCTCGCCATCGACCAGGCGTTCACCAAGCTCAACACGACGATCAAGGAGTCGCTGGCCCCCTACCAGGCCGGCCCGAACGGGTGGCGTTACGTCTTCGTCGACGTCAACCCGAAGTTCGAGGACCACTGCATGACGATGAAGGTGCAGATCAAGACCAAGGTCGAGCACCCCGAGCTGAGCGGTCAGGTCCACCAGCACGACTCCCCCACCGTGAACTTCGGGTGCAGCGAGGAGTGGTGGGTCGAGGGGTCGACCGGACGGGCCCTGCCGACCTACCTCATCCCGGCCACACCCGGCGTCCTCATCGACTTCAGCCAGACGACCGAGGGCATGGGCGTCATGCCCAACGCGGACGGCCACCAGTGCATCGCCGACGCGATCTGGGAGGCCGACACCATCGACCCCGGCACGACGCCGCTGAAGTGGAAGCTCGGCTACGGCGAGGCGTCGACCACCGACTACTGCCAGTGACGCACGAGCGTCACGGCGACGAGGAGGCAGCATGCGCAAGGTGATGGTGGTGCTCGGCGCCGCGGCCGCGCTGGTCGTGGGTGCGGTCCCGGCCGCGGCCGGACCGGCGAGCGGCAGCACGACGCTCCAGGGAACGGCGGTCGGGGGCCAGGAGGTCGACGTCTCGGTCGTCATCAAGGGCGTCTACCCGGTCGTGGCCTACGAGTTCATCCTGGAGAACCGCTGCTGGTTCAAGGGGAAGTACAGCGGCCCGGTCGACTCGGTGGAGACCTACCCGCTCCTCGGCCCGTGGTTCGACGCGGCCGGTGGGTCGCAGAGCGTGGAGACGGTGAGCCTCAACGACGTCCCGAGCGGCGCAGCGTGCCGGGTGAGCGTGACCCGCGGCAGCTCGCCGGTCAAGGGCACGACCACCTCCTACAAGGTCGGCTGACCGGTTGCCGGTGCCGACCCGCCGGGACAGCGGCGGCGGGTCGACATCGGCGATGATGGCGTCATGACCACGGACCGTGACGACCTCGTCGACCAGCTCATCGACGCCGGGCGCCAGCTCGTCGAGCGCGGGCTGGTCCAGGCCAGCGGCGGCAACCTGTCGGCGCGGCTGCCGGGCACCGACCGCTTCCTCGTGACCGCGTCCGGGACCTGGCTGGACCGCCTCGAGCCGGGCGACCTCTCCGAGGTCACCCTCGACGGCGACCACGTGGCCGGCGACCAGCGGCCCTCGGTGGAGTGGAAGCTGCACCAGCGCACCTACCTCGTGCGCCCCGACGTCGCGTCGGTGGTGCACCTGCACCCACAGCACGTGCTGCTCGTCGACATGCTCGGCGCCCCGATCCGGTTCACCACCCTGGACCACCAGTTCTACGTGGGCTCGGTGGGGCGCGTCCCGTTCCACCCGTCGGGGTCGGAGGAGATCGCCGACGCGGCGGCCGAGGCGGCGCGGGGCCACAACGCGGTCGTCCTCGCGCACCACGGCTGCTCGGCGCTCGGCGACACCGTGTCGATGGCGCTGCGCCGCGCCCTCAACCTCGAGGAGGCGGCGATGATGACCTACCGGCTGCTCGTGGTGGGCGACACGACCTCGGACTTCCCGCGGGAGTGGCGCGGCCGCATCATCGAGGTCTGACCCCGCTCGGGTCGCCGGCTCAGCGGGTGAGCGCGAGGGAGGTCAGCGCGACGAGCCACGACACGAACGACCCGACGAGGAAGTACTCGGTGACGTGGTCGATGCCGACGCCGTCGACGCCGCTGCCGTCCTTGCGGGTGGCCTGCAGCTCGGGGAAGCGGATGAGGCCCTTCGCGGCGATGACGAGGCCCGCCGCGGTGAGCTGGCCGGTGAGCCCGAGCCCGAGGATGAGGACGCGCTCCATCGGGCCGAGCAGGCGACCCCCGCGCAGCTGGTCGGAGGGCTGCGGGTCGTCGGCCGTGGCGAGGTCGTCGGGGATGACGGGGCGCATCGCGCCGACCGCCACGAGGACCAGCCGCACGAGGACGTTCGCCGTGGAGAGGTTGACCAGGACCAACCCGAGGACGAGCAGGACCCGCCCGGCCGAGTGCTGGTCGCCGACGAGGGGGAGGTCGGCCCAGGCCAGCCAGCGGCCGAACACCCCGCCGAGGGGCGAGGCCCACCCGGACAGGCCCAGCAGCCACGCGATGCCCGCCCCCAGCGCCACGAGGGCGCCCACGTGCCCGGTGCCGGTGTCGACGGCCTGGCGGGACAGCCGCTGCCACAGGACCAGCGGGAGCAGGGACGCCGCGAGGACGACGAGGTCGACGGGCGTGGTGAGGCCGCCGAGCAGGGCGAGGGCCACCACCGTGGCCGCACCCGCGGGGACCGACCAGCGGGTGGAGCCGCCCGACGCGGCGCGCACGAGGTCGGCGAGGCCGAGACCGACGAGCCAGACCGCCAGCCAGCTCACGGCAGCGCCCGGAGCAGCTCGTGGGCGGCGAGGACGGCCCCGATGCCGTCGGCGCGCACCCGCTGCGAGACCGCCGAGGCGCTGATGCCCTCGAGGGTCGCGAGCTCGCTCTGGGTCGTGTGGGGGTTCATGAGTCCTCTCAGCAGTCGCAGCGACCGTTCCGACAACGAGCCAACCAGATGGTCCCGACAGACCAAGGCGGCGTTGACGGCGTCGAGCGACGGGTCGTCGGCGGCGGCGCGGACGGCGGTGCGGACCGTGCGCGTGGGCGAGCGGCCGGCGGTGTCCTCGGCCGCCTCAATCGCCTCCCGGGCCGACCACCAGCCCGGCCCGTCCTCGATGCCCCGGGCCGCGTCGAGCATCGTCACCGCCCCCCGGCCGATGCCGAAGCGCGTGTCGATCCTGGGGAGCAGCTCGAGGCGCACCCGGAGGGCGGCGTCGAGCGCGGCGCCGAGCGTGCCGTAGGAGCCCTGGAACTCGTCACCCACCGTGACGCGGAGCTCGCCCAGGGCCGGCACCACCGCGTTGACCCCGACGAGGGCCTTCTCGACGGCGCGGTGCAGCGCCCGGCGGTTGGCCGCCCCGCGAGAGTCGACGACGTCGCCGATGAGGACGACCCGTGAAGTCTGGTCCTTCATTCGTGCCATCTGAAGATCATACCTTCATTCGGCACCGATGAAGCAAGAGGCTTATCTCCCCAACGACGTCAGGTCGGTACCGCGCCGCGGCTCGGCCACCCCGCGCTCGGTCGCCACGGCGTCGACGAGCCGGGCCGGCGTGACGTCGAAGGCCGGGTTGAACCCGGAGCTGTCCACCGGCGCCAGGCGGGTCCCGTTGAGCACGGTCACCTCGTCGCCCGACCGCTCCTCGATCTCGATGCCGGAGCCGTCGGCCATCGACAGGTCCACGGTGGACCACGGTGCGGCGACCATGAACGGGATGCCGGCGTCGGCGCACGCGAGCGCGACCCCGAGCGTGCCGATCTTGTTGGCCGCGTCGCCGTTGGCGGCGATGCGGTCGGCACCGACCACGGCGAAGTCGACGAGGCCGCGCAGGATCGTGGAGGCCGCGGCGCCGTCGGCCTGCACGACGTGCGGGATCCCGTCGGACGCCAGCTCTAACGCCGTCAGCCGCGAGCCCTGGAGCAGCGGCCGGGTCTCGTCGGCGTACACCAGCTCGATCCGGTCCCGGGCGTGCAGCTCGCGGATGACCCCGAGCGCGGTGCCCCACGCGGACGTCGCCAGGGACCCGGTGTTGCAGTGGGTGAGGACGCGCAGCCGGGGACGGTCGAGGCGCTCGAGCAGCCAGTCGGCACCCAGGCGGGACAGCTCGCGGTTGGCGGCCTCGTCGTCCCGGGCCACCTCGCGCGCGGCGGCGAGGACGGCGTCGCGTCCCTGCTCCATCAGGGGACGCACCTGGTCGACCCCCCACGCGAGGTTCACCGCGGTGGGGCGGGCGTGGCGGACGCGGTCGACGGCCTGCTGGACCTGAGCCTCGTCCCAGCCGGACCGCGCACCCTCGTCCATCGCGACGACGACGCCCATGGCCCCCGCGACGCCCAGTGCCGGCGCACCGCGGACCGCCAGCTCGGCGATCGCGGTGACGAGGTCGTCGGTGCTGCGGATGTCCCGGAAGGTGGTCCGGCCCGGGAGCAGCGTCTGGTCGAGGAGCCGGCAGGCACCGCGGCCGTCGTCCCCGGCGGCGTCGTCCCACTCGATGGCGATGAGCGTCATGGCGCCAGCCTAGGCCTCGGGTGCCGCCGCCCGAAGCCGGCCGGTCCGCAGGCCCCGCTCACCGGCAGGGCCCACTACGGTCAGTCGACATGACCGCAACGCAGCGACCGTCCCGGACCCGAATCCTCTTCCGCTCCAGCGCCGTCGGCGGTCTCGCCGTCGCGCTGGCGGCCGGCCCCGTGGCCCTGTCGGCCGCGACCGGTGACGAGCCGACCGTCCTCACGCCGATCGGCGGGGGCTACGTCACCTCCACGCTCCAGGGCTTCGCCCGCGCCGCCGCCGAGGGGGCCAGCGGCCCCACGGTCGACCTCGTCGTCGTCCCGTCCGCCTACGGCGACGCGCCCCGCGACCGGGCCGAGAACCTGCGCCTGGCCCAGGAGCGCACCGACCAGCTCGACGCCGCCTGCGACGCCGTGGTCCCCGCCGGCTGCACCGCGACCCTCGCGGTCCTCCTCACCCGCGCCGACGCCCTCGACCCCGCCAACTCGGCCGCCCTGGCCGCACCCGGCACCGACGGCATCTACGTCCTCGGCGGCGACCAGGGGCTCGCGATGCAGGTCCTGGCGGCCTCCCCCGCCGAGACGGCCATCACCGCCGCGGTGAGCCGCGGTGCCGCCCTCGGCGGCACGAGCGCCGGCGCCGCGGTCGAGTCCCGCACGATGATCAACGGCTACGTCGGTGCCCTCGGCCCGGCCGACGGGCTGCGTCGCGACTCGACCATCATGTGGTGGGGCGACGACCCCGACCTCGAGCGCGGCCTCGACATCGGTTCCCGCGCAGCGATCTTCGACCAGCACTTCCACCAGCGCGGGCGTCTCGGTCGCAGCCTGTCGACCCTCGCCACCGCCGACGAGCGGTTCGGCGGCGCGAGCCCCGTGGGCGTCGGTGTCGACTACGCCACCGGAGTGCGGGCCACTGGCGACCGCACGCTCTCGGGTGTCTTCGGCGACTCCTCCGTTGGCGTCATCGACCTCGAGACCCTCGGCGCCACGCACTCGTGGGTCGGCAGCCCCGCCACCCTCTCGGCGCGCCGCGTCCTCACCCACCTGATGACCGAGGGCACGACCTACGACCTGCAGACCCGGGTGATGACGCGCGGCGGCGTGGCGCTCCCGGCGCCGAGCGGTGCCGCCTGGTCCGCCCCGGCCTCCCCCTCCGAGGTCGGGGGCACGGTCTTCCTCGGCGGTGGCGCGCTCACCGACGGCGTGCTGCGTGACGTCGTGGCGGCCGCCCGCGCGGCCAACCCCGCGAAGACGGCGAAGCTCGTCGTCCTCGCCGCGGCCTCCGGGTCGACCAAGGAGGCCAACGCCTACGGCTCGGCCCTGAAGAAGGCCGGCTGGACCGGGCAGGTCACCACGGTGGTCCACGGCACGAGCGCGTGGTCGACCTCGGCGGTCGCCGGTGCCACGGCGGTCGTCGTCGTGGGCGACACCCCGCCCGCGCTCGCCCAGGCGATGGCCGACCCCGCCTTCCGCCAGGTCGTCTCCACCGCCGTGCGCCGCACGCCGGTCGTCCTCACCGACGGTGCCACCTCGGCGATCCTCGGCAGCCGCTGGTCGGCGAAGGCCCGTCCCACGGCCGCGACGCTCGAGGCCGAGGGGGTCGCCGCCTACCGCGCCGACGACGCCCAGTGGCTGCCCGGGCTCGGCCTCGTGCGGGCGACGGTGGTCCCCCACCTCACCGACGACTTCCGCTGGGGACGGCTCGACGCCGGCGTCGCGGCCGCCCCGACCGAGCTCGGTCTCGGCGTGGCAGCCGCCTCGGCGCTCGTGCTCGGCCCGACGGGCGGGCGCGTGTCCGGCGCCTCGGTGGTCGTCGCCGACGGCCGCGAGGCGTCGAGCTGGGTCTCCGCCAACGGGGCCATGGGCGCCTCGGGCGTGGTCCTCGACGTCTTCGGCAGCGGGGAGCGCCTCGCCCGCTGACGCCCCCGACTCCGGTACGACCCCGAAGGCCTTGCGCGGCCGACGGGGTCGTGCCACGGTCGAGGGGTGGGACCTCCAGGCCCCACGACGACGGAGACGTCAACCGCCGCACCGCCCTTGGCGTGCCCGCCGCCGCGACCAGCATCGCGATCGGAGGAACTCCCCCATGGCCGGTTCTCGTGTCGTCGTCGGGGTCGACGGGTCCCCGCTGTCCGTGGCCGCCGTCGGCCACGCCGCGCGCAGGGCGAGCGCCCGCGGCCTCGACCTCGTCGTGCTGCACGCCTTCGCCGCCGACCTCCCGATGCTCGGCTTCGGTGGTGGCGCCGACCGGGCGGAGGTCGACGCCCACGCCCAGCGGCTGCTCTCGGACGGTGTCGCGCGCGCCCACGCCGTGGACCCCGGGCTGACCGTGACCACGCTGGTCCGTGACGGGTTCGCCAGCCAGGCCCTCGTCGACGCCTCGCGCACGGCCGCGCTCGTCGTCGTCGGCGCCATGGGCCACGGGGTGCTCAGCCGGGCCAGCGTCGGGGCGGTGGCGATGCAGGTGGTCACCCACGCCCGCTGCCCGGTGCTGGTCGTCGGGCACGAGACGGCGCCGGTCGCCGCGCTCGGCGGACGGGTCGTCGTCGGCGTCGACGGCTCCAAGGCGTCGCTCAAGGCGCTCGGCGCGGCCTTCGACGAGGCGGCCCTCAGCGACGGCTCGCTCGACGTCGTGCACGCCTGGGAGCCGCGGGGGGTCACCGACCCGACCCTGTCACCGACGTCGGACTGGAGCGCCTACGAGGCCCAGCTCGAGGCGTCGGTCGACGCCGCCCTCGCGCCGCGGCGCGAGCGGCACCCCGACGTCAAGGTCGACCACGAGGTCGTCCGGGGTGCGCCGGCCAAGGCCCTCGTCGACCGCAGCGAGGGAGCGGCGCTCCTCGTCGTCGGCAGCCGCGGAGCCGGCGGCTTCGAGGGTCTGCGGGTGGGGTCGACGACGCTGCAGCTGATGGGACGCAGCCAGGCGCCCATCCTCGTCGTCCACTGAGGCAGGCAGCCGTCAGTTGCTGACCGGCTCCGTGGCACCGAGCTGGTCGAGGACGAAGGCCCACTCCCATGCGATCTGCTCCCACGCCGCGTACCGCCCGCTGCGGCCACCGTGGCCCGCCGACATCTCGGTGCGCAGGAGGACGGGACGCGTCAACGGGTCACTCGTGACGACCTCGCGCAGCCGGGTGACCCACTTCGCCGGCTCGGTGACGTACACGCGGGTGTCGTGCAGGCTCGAGGTCGCGAGGACGGCGGGGTAGTCGACGGCGCCGATGTTCTCGTAGGGCGCGTAGGCCTTCATCGCGGCGTAGGTCTCGGCGTCGGCGAGCGGGTTGCCCCACTCCTCCCACTCCCCCACGGTGAGCGGGAGGTCTGGCTGCAGCATCGTCGTCAGGGCGTCGACGAACGGCACGGCGGCGTGGGCGACGCGGAACCGGTCGGGACCGAGGTTGAGCACCGCGCCGACGAGAAGCCCTCCGGCAGAACCGCCTTCGAGGCCGACCCGGTCGGGCGCCATCCAACCGCCGGCCACGAGGTGGTCGACGCAGGCGAGGGTGTCGGTGAAGGTCACCGGCTTGGCGAGGAGCTTGCCCTCGTCGTACCAGCGCCGCCCCATCTCCCCACCGCCACGCACGTGCGCCACGGCGAAGACCACGCCGCGGTCGAGCAGGCTGAGCCGGGCGACGGAGAAGTACGGGTCGGAGGAGATCTCGTAGGACCCGTAGGCCGTGACGATGCCCGGGTTGGTCCCGTCGGCCTCGACCCCCACGCGTCGGACGACGGACACCGGGACGAGGGCGCCGTCGGCGGCGGCCACCCACTCGCGGTGCTCGACGTAGTTCGCGGGGTCGAAGTCGCCGAGGACGGGCTGCTGCTTGAGCAGGGTCCGCTCCCCCGTGTCGAGCTCGACGTCGAGGACCGAGCGCGGGGTGGTCCACGACTCGACGACGACCTGGATGGCGGTCTGGTCGGGCTCGGGGTTGTCGCCGAGCCCGATGCTGTGGACGCCCTGGTCGACCTCGACGTCCCAGGCGGGGCCGTGGCCCGACTCGGCGGCGGCGTCGCGCGGCAGCACCCGCAGGGCGGTGAGGCCGCCGGTGCGCAGCGAGAGCACCGTGGCGCGGTCGAAGGAGTCGACCGCGACGAACCGCTCCCCCTCGCCGGACCGCAGCATCGGCACCCACTGCTCGTGGCTCGTGGCATCCAGCGGCGCCCAGGCGAGGTCGGCGTCGGGGGTGTCGGTGTTGTGGACGACGAGGAGGCGGTCACCGGCCGGCTCGACGTCGTACTCGATGCCGTCGCGGCGGGGGGCGACCACGCGCCACTCCCCCTCCGGGTCCTGCGCGTCGAGGAGGTGCACCTCGGAGGTCGTCTTGGACCCCAGGCCGAGGACCAGCCACCGCTCGTCCCGGCTGGAGGAGACGCCCATCCAGAAGCGCTCGTCGTCCTCCTGGTGCACGAGCACGTCGTCGGCGACGGGTGAGCCCACCCGGTGGCGCCACAGCTGGAACGGGCGCCAGGCGTCGTCGAGGCGCGTGTAGAACACGAACGCGCCGTCGCGGCTCAGCTCGGCGCCGTAGCCGATCCCGGTGAGGGCGGTGTCGAGCACCTCGCCGGTCTCCACGACGCGCACGGTGAGGTCGAAGCGCTCGTCGCCCGAGGTGTCGACCGAGAAGGCGACGACCCGGTGGTCGTGGCTGACGGTGAGGGCACCCATCGAGAAGAACTCGCTGTCGCCCGCCTCGGCGTTGCCGTCGACGACGACCTGCTCCCCCGGGACCTCGGCCGCCTCCGGGTCGGGGCGGGTCGCGGGGTCGGTGCGCGGCGCCCGCACCTGCGAGGCGTACTGGCGTCCCTCGACCGTGCGGGAGTAGTACCACCACGGGCCGCTGGCCACGGGCACCGACAGGTCGGTCTCCTTGACGCGTCCCTTGATCTCCTGGAACAGGGTGCTGCGCAGCGGGGCGAGGTGGGCCGTGAGGGCCTCCGCGTAGGCGTTCTCGGCCTCGAGGTGGGCGAGGAGCGCGGGGTCCTCGAGGTCCTTCATCCAGGCGTACGGGTCCTCGAACCGGTCACCGTGGTGTTCGCGGACGTGGGGGCGGCGCTCGGCCGTGGGAGGGGTGGGACTCGGCACCCCGCCACCCTATGTCGCGAGGTGGCAGGACGCGGCGGGGGCCGCACCCCGGGTGGGGTGCGGCCCTCGCGTGCGTGGCCTGGTACGAGCCGGGTCAGAGACCCGCGATCCGGTCGGCCGGCTTGGTGAGGCCGGGGTGGGACTCGAAGTACGCCACGAGGTTGGCGAGGTCCTCGGGGCCACCCGTGAGGTTTGTCGCGCCCTTGAACGCGCTGAACCCGTCTCCGCCCTGGGCCAGGAAGCTCAGCGTCCCGACCCGGTAGGTGGCGGCGAGGTCGAGCGGAACCCCGTTGAGCGCCATCGACCCGGCGACGACCTTGGACCCCTGAGGGGCCGCAGAGTCCCAGGTGTAGCTGAAGCCGTTCGAGACGCACAGCGACAGGGTGCTGGCGGCACCGGTGGAGCTGACGCGGTACTGCTGCTCGAGGACGGCCTTGATCTGTGCGCCGGTCATCGTGACGGTGTTGAGCAGGTTGCCGAACGGGGCGATGTCGAAGGCCTCGGCGTAGGTGATCTGACCCGGGCCCTCGGTGTAGCGCGGCGCCATCGGCAGGGACTGCCGTACCCCTCCGACGTTCATGAGGGCGATCTGGGCCCCTCCGTTGGCACCTGAGGTGCCCCACAGGATGGCATCGGCCACGAGGGCGCCCATCGGGGTCTCGATGGCGCGGTTGGTACGGGGGTCGGAGTGACCGATGATGTCCTCGGTGTGGGTGCCCACCACCTTGGCCTTGAGGGGCCCGGCGAGGGTGTCCCACTTGGCGATGATCCCGGTGAGCACGGGGTCGGCCACGGTACGGGTGACGAGGTGGTTGGTCACGGTCGTGGCGGCACGGTCGACCTCACCGGTGAAACGGTCGACCTTGAGGGTCGACTCGGTGACGACGCGGCCGTAGTCGGCGGCCGAGGTGACGTAGCGGGGGTTGCCGGCGGGGTCGGGGATGGAGCAGACGTACGGGTTGTGGGTGTGACCCGTGACGATCTGGTCGATCTCGGGGCTGAACTCCTTGGCCATCGTGGCAATGGGCTCGGAGATCCCGACGCAGGAGTTGTAGGTGCCCGAGTTGGCCCCGCCCTCGTGCATGAGGACGACGATGGCGTTGACGCCCTGTGCCTTGAGCTTGGCGGCCTCGGCGTTGGCCGTCTCGACCTCGTCCTTGAAGGTCACGCTCGAGATCCCCGCGGGGCTGACGAGCAGGTCGGTGCCCTCGAGGGTCATCCCGATGAAGCCGACGTTGACGCCAGCGACGTTCTTGACCCAGGTACCGGGCAGCAGGGTGCCACTGCCGTCGTTCTTCTCCACGTTCGCGGCCAGCCACGGGAAGTCGGCGCCGGCGTACGGCTGGTCGGGGAAGTAGCAGCCGTCCTTCGGGTGGCAGCCGCCCTGCTGCATGCGGAGCAGCTCGGTGGTGCCCTCGTCGAACTCGTGGTTGCCGACGCTGCTGACATCCAGACCCATCGCGTTGAGCGACTCGACCGACGGCTCGTCGTGGAACAGGCCGGAGAGGAACGTGGAGCCACCGATGAGGTCGCCGGCGGCCACGGTCAGGCTGCGCCCGTCACCCACCTTGTCGCGCAGCTCGGTGAGCTTCGTGGAGAGGTACTCGGATCCCCCGACCGGCGTCTGGGACGGGTCGTGCACCACGGAGAGCGGGGGGTCGGTGGCCTCGAGGTGGCCGTGGTAGTCGTTGAACGACAACAGCTGCACGGTCTGCAGGCTCGGCTTCTTGGGCGGCTTGGTACCCGAGGCGGCGACGGCGGGGGTACCCGCGACGACGCCCGCGATCGCGAGGGTCGCGATACCGGCGCCGAGGACGCGCCGATGCATTCTGGTCATGTGTCTCTCCTTGGTGGGGTCAGGCGCGGCCCACCATAGGTGAGCCCCGACCCCTGATGAAGGGTGTGAATCACCCGAATTCGAGCCGTTGTCCGGGCGTGACCTGCCAGTCACCCGCGCGCCGCGGGTCAGGTGAGGCAGCGGGGTCCGAGGAGGACCTTGAGGTCGCCGAAGAGCGACTCGGTGGCGTTGACCCGGTACGCGGGGTCGAGCCGGATCTCCACCACGCGTCCCGGCTTGGCCAGGCGCAGGTGCACCTCGGTGGTACCCGGGTGGTTGGTGAGGACGCCCTTGAGCTCCTCGATGCGCTGCGTCGTGGCCCGCACGGTGTCCATGGTGACGACGACCGGACCGCGCGGCCCCTCGCTGACGTCGGGGAGGGTGAGCTCCTGGGCGTAGATCGAGACGGAGTCGTCGCGCCGGTTCACCTTGCCCCGGACCACGGCGACGGTGTCCTGCTGCAGCATCGGGCCCACGGCCATGTACGAGCTGGGGAAGAACAGGCACTCGATGGAGCCGGCGAGGTCCTCGACCGTGGCGATGGCCCAGAGGTCGCCCTTCTTGGTGCGCTTGACCTGCAGCCCGGTGATGAGGCCGGCGACGGTGACCATCGAGCCCTCGGGGCGGCCCCCCTCATCGGCGGTGAGCGCGGCGATCTGGGTGTCGGCGTGGGCCTGGAGGACGTGCTCCACCCCGAACAGCGGGTGGTCGGAGACGTAGAGGCCGAGCATCTCGCGCTCGAAGGACAGCAGGGTGGACTTGTCCCACTCCACGCCCGGCACCGCGGCCAGGCCCATGAGGTCTCCCCCGCCGGCGTCGGCGTCGTCGTCGCCGAAGGAGCCGAACAGGCTGTCCTGCCCGATCGCCTCCTGCCGCTTGACCGACACGAACGCGTCGACGTACTCCTCGTGGACGCGCAGCAGGCCCATGCGGGTCTCGGCGAGCCCGTCGAAGGCGCCGCCCTTGATGAGCGACTCGATGGTCCGTTTGTTGCAGACGACCGCGGGCACCTTGCTCATGAAGTCGCGGAACGAGGTGAAGC
The DNA here is from genome assembly GCF_043099285.1 of Oryzobacter telluris. GTDB lineage: Bacteria > Actinomycetota > Actinomycetes > Actinomycetales > Dermatophilaceae > Oryzobacter > Oryzobacter telluris. The sequence goes on from NZ_CP170723.1 coordinate 2,599,469, forward strand.
GTCCCTTCTCCTCGCGGGCGGCGATGATCGCCTCGACGACGTTGTGGCCGACGTTGCGGATCGCGTTGAGCCCGAACCGGATGTCGGTGCCGACCGCGGCGAACGGGCCGATCGAGTCGTTGACGTCGGGCGGCAGGACCTTGATGCCCATGCGGCGGCACTCGCCGAGGTAGAGGGCCGACTTGTCCTTGTCGTCGCCGACGCTGGTGAGCAGGGCGGCCATGTACTCGGCCGGGTAGTTGGCCTTGAGGTAGCCGGTCCAGTAGGAGACCAGGCCGTAGGCGGCGGTGTGCGCCTTGTTGAACGCGTAGTCGGAGAAGGGGACGAGGACGCCCCACAGCGCGGCGATGGACGCCTCGTTGAAGCCCTTGGCCTTCATCCCCTCGGAGAAGGGGACGTACTCCTTGTCGAGGACCTCCTTCTTCTTCTTGCCCATGGCGCGCCGTAGGAGGTCGGCGTTGCCCAGCGTGTAGCCCGCGAGCTTCTGGGCGATCTCCATGACCTGCTCCTGGTAGATCACCAGGCCGTAGGTGGTGCCGAGGATGGGCTCGAGGGCCGTGATCATCTCGGCCTGGAGCTTGCCCTCGAGCTGCGGGTCGAGCGGGATGAGCTCCTGCTTGCCGTTCTTGCGCAGCGCGAAGTTCGTGTGCGCGTTGACGCCCATCGGGCCCGGGCGGTACAGCGCGAGGGCCGCCGAGATGTCCTCGAAGTTGTCGGGCTGCATCAGCTTGAGCAGGGTGCGCATGCCGCCGCCGTCGAGCTGGAAGACGCCGAGCGTGTCGCCGCGGGCCAGCAGGTCGTAGGTGGGCTTGTCGGTCATGTCCTTGGACAGCGCGTCGAGGTCGATGACCTCGGCCCGGTTGGTCTGGACGTTGGAGATGGCGTCGTCGAGGATCGTGAGGTTGCGCAGGCCGAGGAAGTCCATCTTCACCAGGCCCAGGGCCTCGCAGCTCGGGTAGTCGAACTGGGTGATGACCTGGCCGTCCTGCAGCCGCCGCATGATCGGGATGACGTCGATGAGCGGCTCGCTGCTCATGATGACGCCGGCGGCGTGCACGCCCCACTGGCGCTTGAGCCCCTCGAGGCCCTTGGCGGTCTCGACGACCTCCTGGAGGTGGGTCTCGGTGGCGACGAGCTCGCGGAACTCCTTGCCCTCGCCGTAGCGGGCGTGCGTGGGGTCGTAGATGCCCGACAGCGGCACGCCCTTGCCCATGACGTCCGGCGGCATCGCCTTGGTCAGCTGCTCCCCCACCGCGAACGGGTGGCCCATGACGCGGGCGGCGTCCTTGACGGCCTGCTTGGCCTTGATGGTGCCGTAGGTGACGATCTGCGCGACCCGCTCGCTGCCGTACTTCTCGGTGACGTAGCGGATGACCTCGCCGCGCCGGCGCTCGTCGAAGTCGACGTCGAAGTCGGGGAGGGAGGGGCGCTCGGGGTTGAGGAACCGCTCGAAGATCAGGCCGTGGGGCACGGGGTCGAGGTCGGTGATCTTCATCGCGTACGCGCACATCGACCCGGCACCCGAGCCACGGCCGGGGCCGACGCGGATGCCGTTGTCCTTGGCCCAGGTGATGAAGTCGGCGACGACGAGGAAGTAGCCGGCGTACCCCTTGGTGACGATGACGTTCGTCTCGAACTCGGCCTGCTTCTGCGCGTAGTCAGGGATCCCGTCGGGGAACCGGTCGCGCAGGCCACGCTGGACCTCCTTGACGAACCAGCTCTCCTCGTTCTCCCCGGTGGGGCAGGGGAACCGGGGCATGTAGCGCCCCTCGTCCTCGGTGAACGAGATGTCGCACATCTCGGCGATGAGGAGGGTGTTGTCACACGCCTCGGGCAGCTCGCGCCAGGTGTGGCGCATCTCGGCCGGGCTCTTGAGGTAGAACTCGTCGGCGTCGAACTTGAACCGGTTGGGGTCCATCATCGTCGAGCCCGACTGCACGCACAGCAGCGCCGAGTGCGCCTTGGCGTCGTCGGGGCTCGTGTAGTGCAGGTCGTTGGTGGCGACGAACGGCATGTCCAGCTCGCGGGCCAGCCGGATGAGGTCCTTCATCGAGCGGCGCTCGACGTCGAGGCCGTGGTCCATGACCTCGCAGTAGAAGTTCTCCTTGCCGAAGATGTCCTGGAAGTCCGACGCCGCCTGCTTGGCCTCGGCGTACTGCCCGAGCCGCAGGCGGGTCTGGATCTCGCCCGAGGCGCACCCGCTGGTGGCGATGAGGCCCTTGCCGTAGCGGTCGAGGAGCTCGCGGTCGACGCGCGGCCACTTGGCGTAGACCTGGTCGAGGGAGGCCTGGCTGTCCATGCGGAACAGGTTGTGCAGGCCGACGTTGTCGCGGGCCAAGAGGGTCATGTGGGTGTAGGCGCCCGACCCGGAGACGTCGTCGCCGGGGCGGCTGCGCTCGTCGCCCCACTTGACGCGGGTCTTGTCGGTGCGGTGGGTGCCGGGCGTGACGTAGGCCTCGACGCCGATGATCGGCTTGACCCCGGTGCCCTGCGCCTTCTTCCAGAACTCGTAGGCGCCGAAGACGTAGCCGTGGTCGGTGGTGGCCAGCGCCGGCATCCCCATCTCGGCGGCCCGCGTGAACAGGTCGCCGATGCGCGCGGCACCGTCGAGCATGGAGTACTCGGTGTGGACGTGGAGGTGGACGAACGAGTCCGAGCCCTTCGACGTGCTGGTGGTCGGGGCGGGGCCGGAGGCGTTCGGGGAGGACATCGCGGACCATCCTAGGTCGGCCCGGGGACAGCCCTCGGCGTGTCGGTGCCGTGTCGCGTCGCCCATCGCGCCCCACCCGTCACAGCCCCCGCTGCCCGGTGCATCCCGCCTCCCCCACGGCGCGTGCTACCGCCTGGTACGTGGGGTGATCACCCCACGTACCAGGCGGTAGCACGCGGTTCGGAGAGGAGGCGGAGGGCGCGGTTCAGAGGCGGTCGAGGGCGGTGCGCAGGTCCTGCGGGTAGCTGCTCTCGAAGGTGACCCACTCCCCCGAGCCGGGGTGCTCGAAGCCCAGGCCGACGGCGTGCAGCCACTGGCGCTCGAGCCCGAGGCGGGCGGCCAGGGTGGGGTCGGCGCCGTAGGTGGGGTCGCCGACGCAGGGGTGGCGGACCGCGGCCATGTGGACCCGGATCTGGTGGGTGCGGCCGGTCTCGAGGTGGATCTCGAGCAGGCTGGCGTGGCGGAAGGCCTCGAGCAGCTCGTAGTGGGTGACGGCAGGCTTGCCGTTCTCCATCACGGCGAACTTGTAGTCGCCGCTGGGGTGGCGCCCGATGGGGGCGTCGATGGTGCCGACGAGCGGGTCCGGGAGTCCCTGGACGAGCGCGTGGTAGGTCTTCTCGACCCGGCGCTCCTTGAAGGCACGCTTGAGCACGGAGTACCCGCGCTCGCTCTTGCACACGACCATCAGGCCCGAGGTGCCGACGTCGAGGCGGGAGACGATGCCCTGCCGCTCGCTGGCCCCGCTGGTGGAGATGCGGTAGCCGGCGGCCTTGAGCCCGGACAGGACGTTGGGGCCGGTCCAGCCGACGCTGGGGTGCGCCGCGACGCCGACCGGCTTGTCGACGACGACGATGTCGTCGTCGTCGTGGACGACCGACATGCCGGGCACCGGCTCGGCGACGATCTCGAGGACGGCGCTGCGGGCGACGGGCAGGACGACCTCGAGCATGTCGCCGGCGCTGACCCGGTGGCTCTTGCCGACGTTGGCCGCGTTGACGCTGACGCCGCCCTCGGCGGCGAGGTCGGCGGCGCGGGTGCGGGAGAGGCCGAACAGGCGCGCGATGGCGGCGTCGACCCGTTCGCCCTCGAGCCCGTCGGGGACGAGGACGGTGCGTGCGTCAGTCATCGGCGTGCTCCGGGTGGTGGACCGGGCCGGCGATCGAGGTGCCGCGGTAGGTGAGCACCATGATCAGCCCGGCGGCGACGACGATGGCGATGTCGGCGACGTTGCCGACGAACCAGCCGAAGTAGTTGATGAAGTCGACGACGTGGCCGCGGCCGATCCCGGGCTCGCGGGCGAAGCGGTCGACGAGGTTGCCGAGCGCACCGCCGAGGAGCAGGCCGAGGGCGATCGCCCAGGGCATGTTGCCGACCTTGCGGGCCCCGACGAGGACCCAGCCGAGGATGGCGAGCGAGACGAGGGTGAGGACCCAGGTGGAGCCGTCACCGATGGAGAAGGCCGCGCCGGGGTTGCGCAGGAGGGTGAGGCTGATCCACGACCCGATGACCTCGACCGGCTCACCCGGGGTGAGGGCCGCGAGGGCCCAGATCTTGCTCAGCTGGTCGGCGACGAGGGTCGCTGCCGCGAGCCCGAGGAGGACGGCGTACAGCCGCCGCCGGCCTCCGGAGGGCTCCGGGGCCGGCGTGGACGGGGTGGGGTGGTCCGCGGTCAGCGGCGCTCCTGCTTCATCTTGCATGGCATGCATAGGGTCGCACGAGGTGCGGCCTGGAGCCTAAGTTTGCCGATGGGGTTGCCGCAGGACTCGCAGATGCCGTAGCTGCCGTCGACGAGGCGCTCGAGGGCGTGCTCGGTCTGCTCGAGCATCTCGCGGGCGTTGTTCGCCAGGGAGATCTCCTGCTCGCGCTCGTAGGTCTTGGCCCCGGCATCGGCCTGGTCGTCGCCGGCACCGTCACCGGAGTCACGCATCAGGCCGACGAGGTCGCTCTCGGCGCTGCTGATCTCCCGGCGCAGCTGCTCGATGTCGTGCTCGAGCTCGGCGCGGACCTCGGCGAGCTCCTTGGTCGTCCACGGCGACTCGTCCTCGCGGACGCGCAGGGTGGCGGCGCGGGCGGTGCTGCGACGCGGAGGCGTCGCCTTCGCGGGGACGGTCGTGGTGGCCGGTGCCTTCGTCGCGGGCGCCTTGGCCGCCGGAGCCTTCTTCACCGGCGCAGCCTTCGTCGCGGGGACGGCCTTGGTCGCAGCCGCCGTCTTCCCCGGCGCTGTCTGCTTGGCGGGCGCGGCCTTCGTGGCGGGAGCCTTCTTCACCGGCGCCGCCTTCTTCACCGGAGCCGCCTTCTTCGCCGGGGCGGCCTTCCTCGCCGCCGCCTTGGTCGCGGGAGCCTTCGTCGCCGGGGCGGCCTTCGTCGTCGGAGCCTTCTTCGCGGCCGGGGCAGCCTTCTTCGCCGACACGGCCTTCGCCGGCGCCTTCGTGGCCGGGGCCGCCTTCTTCGCGGGCGCCGCCTTCTTCGCGGGCGCCTTCTTCGCCGGCGCCGCCTTCTTCGCGGCCGCGGCCCTTGCCGGTGCCTTCGTCGCGGCCGCCTTGGTGGCCGGAGCCTTGGTGGCGGCCTTCTTCGCGGCCGGGGCGGCCTTCTTCGGGGTCGAGGCCGTGGAGGTCGCGGGCGTGGCCTTCGAGGCCGATCCCGTTCCCCCACGGACGGCTCGACGCGCGGTCGCCGCGGCCCGAGCCCCCACCTGCTTCGCCGCGGACAGCGCCGCCTTGACCATGTCGACCCACTTCCGGGTGAGCGGTCAGGCCCCATCGGCCGACCGGTGGGCCGAGGATATGCCCCGCACCGGGCCTTCTCAACGACGAAACGCCCTCCGGGACGCGCGATCTCGACCACACGGCGAAGGGCCCGGCCGACCGGCCGGGCCCTTCATCGGTGCAGGTGTCAGCCCTGTCGCTCGTGCTGCGGCTCCGCGGCCGCCTGCTCCTCGTCGTCGGCTGCCTCGTCGCCCGAGTCGACCGCGACGTTCTTCAGCTCGGCGAGCTGACCCTGGATGTAGGTGTGCAGCCGCTGGCGGTAGTCGCGCTCGAAGCCCTGGAGCTCCTCGATCTTGCGCTCGAGCAGACCACGCTGGCGTCCGAGGTCCTCGAGGATCGAGGCCTTCTTCTGTTGCGCCTCGGCGACCATGCCCGTGGAGCGCTCGCGCGCCTCGGTGAGCATCTCGTCGCGCTTGGTCGTGGCGGCGCTGATCATCTCGTCGCGCTGCGAGGTGGCCGTGGAGAGCATCTCGTCGCGCTGCGAGGTTCCCGTGGAGATGAGCTCCTCGTTCTTCGCGGTCCCGGTGGAGATCAGCTCGTCGTGCTTGGCCTGCGCCGTGGAGATGAGCTCGTCGTGGCGGTTCTGCGCCGTGGTGATGAGCTCGTCGTGGCGGGTCTGGCCCTCGTTGACCAGCTCGTCGCGACGCGCCTCACCGGCGGCGACGTGCTCGTCGTGCAGGCGCTGCGCGAGGGCGATGACCCCGGCGGCGCTGGCGCCACCACCGGCACCGGCGAGGGCCGCGGCGCCGAGCGCCGACCCCTCACCCTCGGACTGGCTGCGCGAGGCCGCGGCGGCCTCGGCGTCACGCTTGGCCTGCTCGGCCTGCGCCTCGGCGGCGGCGATGCGGGCCTGCGCGTCCTGCTCGACCTCCTGGAGGCGGGCCTGGAGCGTCGCGACCTGCTCGTCGACGGCCGAACCGGCCTCCTGGCGCTGGCCCTCGAGCGTCGTGAGCTGCGAGCGGGTGTCACCGAGGTGGCCCTCCAGCTCGCGCACGCGGCCGTCGAGCTCGCCGGCGCGCTGCTCGGCGGTGGTGGCGCGCTCCTCGAGCTCCCCGACCTTGCCCTCGAGCTCGTCGGCGCGGGCCTGCTGCTCGTCGGCGCGGGCGACGGCCTCGCGGGCCTGCTCCTCGAGCTCGGTGTTGCGGTGCTCGAGCTGGCCGACCTTGCCCTGGAGCTCGGCGTTGCGGCCCTCGATGTCGCCGCTCTTGCCCTCGAACTCGCCGAGGCGGGCGGTGAGCTCGCTGCGGGTGCCCTCGAGCTCGGAGACCTTCGTCGTCAGCTCGGAGCGGGTGCCCTCGAGGTCCGCGACGCGCGCGGCCAGGGTGGCGTTCTTCGAGCGCAGCTCCTCGAGCTCCTTGGCGGAGGTGTCGGGGACGGCCGCCGCGGCGGCAGCGACCGGGGCCAGGCCCTTGCCCTCGCGGACGGCGTTGACCTCGCCGCGCAGGTCGTCGGACTCCTTGGTCATCCGGCGCATCTCGGCGACGATGTCGTCGAGGAAGTCGTCGACCTCGCGCTCGTCGTAGCCCCGACGGAACTGGGTCTGGGTGAACGTCTTGTTGAGGACGTCCTCAGGCGTGAGAGCCATGGGTGATCTCCTGTGGGTGGCAGGGCGGCGGGGTCCGGGAAGGTCGCGCGCCAGCCTACGCGATGACGGGGCTCAGGTGACAGGTGATGTCTGGCCCGTGGAGTGGCCGACCGGGCCCGGGGAGGTCGAGACGGGGTGTCCGGGGCGTCAGAGCAGGATGTAGAGCAGGTAGACCGCGAAGAACAGCACCATGAACGACAGGTCGATCGAGGCCCCGCCGAGGCGCAGCGGCGGGATGACCTTGCGCAGCGCCCGCAGGGGCGGCTCGGTCATCGTGTAGATCGGCTCGGCCACGACCAGCGCGGCACCGCGCGGCCGCCACTCCCTCGCGAAGATCCGGATCCAGTCGAAGACGAGCCGGCCGATCATCACGAGGAGGTAGAGGAAGACGACGAAGCGCAGGACCCCGAGCACGGCATTCATGAGCGACAGTGTGTCCGACGCGGCTGGAGCCGGGCTGGGCCGGGGTCAGCTCTGGTTGAAGACGCCTCGACCGGCGGGGCCGGCGATCTCCTCGGCGTTGACCTCGACGGTCTCGGGCGAGAGGAGGAACACCTTCGAGGTGACCCGCTCGATCGAGCCGCGCAGGCCGAACACCAGGCCGGCGGCGAAGTCGACGAGACGCTTGGCGTCGGAGTCGGACATGTCGGTGAGGTTCATGATGACCGGGACGCCGTCGCGGAAGTTCTCGCCGATGGTCTTGGCCTCGTTGTACGTGCGCGGGTGGATCGTCGTGATCCGCGAGATGCCGACGGCCTCGGGCGAGCGCACGACGTGCGCCACGGGTTGGCGGGTGTGCAGCGGGGTGACCTCGGCGCCGCGGTGCGGCTCGTGGGCGTCCTCGACCTCGGTGGGCTCCTCGTAGCCCTCGTAGTACTCGTCGTCGTAGCGACCCTGGTCCTCGGCGAGGCCCAGGTAGACCATCGTCTTGCGCAGCGCGCCTGCCATTGAGTGCTCCTCGGTCGTCGGCCCCGCCCTTTCGGGGCCTTGAGTCGTGACCGAAGTTACCGGTGTGACTGCCGAGAACCGAGGATTGCCGACCCGACACGCAGGTGTGTCGCGCCCTCGGCCACCGCCTCCTCGAGGTCGCCGCTCATGCCGGCCGACACCCAGGTCGCGTCGGGGTGGTCGCGGCGCACCGCGTCCGACACCTCGCGCAGCCGGGCGAAGGCGGGTCGCGGGTCGGAGCCGAGCGGGGCCACGGCCATGACCCCGCGCAGCCGCAGGGCGTCCGTGCCGGCCACGAGGTCGGCGAGCGCGCGCGCCTCGCCGGGCGCCACCCCACCGCGACCGGTGGCGTCGTCGAGCGAGACCTGCAGGGTGACGTCGAGGACGCGGCCCGCCTCCTGGGCGCCGCGGTCCAGTGCCGTGACGACCTTCGGGCGGTCGAGCGACTGCACGACGTCGGCGTACCGCGCGACCGACGCCGCCTTGTTGCTCTGCAGCTGGCCGATGAAGTGCAGCATCACCCGCGCGCGGTCGGCGACCTCGGCGGCCTTGGCCGACGCCTCCTGGTCGCGGTTCTCGCCGATGTCGGTGACCCCCAGGTCGACGAGGAGGTCGACGTCGCTCGCCGGGAAGAACTTGGTGACGACGACGAGGTGCGGCTCGTCCTCCCGCCCCGCCTGCTCGAGGGCCCGGGTGATGCGGTCTCGCACCGCCTCGAGGTTCGCGGCGAGCTCGGCCCGTCGTGCGTCGGCGTCGGTGGTCACGTCGCGGCCAGGGCGACGACCCCGGCGTAGCGACCGGTGGTGCCGTCGCGCCGGTAGGAGTAGAGGTCGTCGCGCTCGCGCGAGCAGCCCGGCACCCACCGGACGGGGATGTCGGCATCGCGCAGCTGGGCCACGACCCCGGCGGCGACGTCGATGGCGGGGGTGCCGGTCCACGACACCGTGGCACTGACCGGCTGGACCTCGGCCGCGCCCGCGCGCATGTCCTCGGGCACCTCGTAGCAGCGACCGCACACCGACGGCCCGACGACGGCGTCGACCTCACCGGCGCCGAGCTCGGCCATGACCTCGAGGGTGCGCGGGACGACGCCGGCGACCATCCCGGGGCGGCCGGCGTGCACCGCGGCGACCACTCCCCCGGAGCCGTGCAGCAGGACCGGCACGCAGTCGGCCACGAGTACCGCGAGGGCCACCTCAGCCGAGCGGGTGACCAGCCCGTCGCACTGTGGCGGGGTGTCGGGGACGCCGTCGACGACCGCGACCCCGGCACCGTGGCACTGGTCCATGTAGACGACCGGGCGCCCCACCCGCTCGCGCAGCAGCCGCCGGTTCTCGGCGACGGCCGCGGGGTCGTCCTCGACGTGCGCGCCGAGGTTGAGCCCGGACCAGCGCCCCGTGCTCACCCCCGCCGAGCGGTCGGTGACGGCCCGGAGCACTCCGGAGCGGGTCTCGTGCCAGGCGAACACGGGTCCACCGTAGACGCGCGAGGGGCGGGCCGGATGGACCGGCCCGCCCCTCACCTGCGTGGGTCTCCTACTTGAGGAAGTCCGGCACGTCGAGGTCGTCGTTCTCGTCGAACGTCACCGTGCGCGGCGGCGTCTGCTGCCGCACCGGCTCGACGACGGCCTCCGAGCGCTCGGTGTGCACCGGCGACTCCGAGCCGTTGTGGCTCGGCACCGTGACCTCGGCCCGCGGGGCCGGGGCGTGCACCGGTGCTGCCACGGGCGGCGCGACCGGACGGTGCTCCTGGACCGGCGCCGCGGGAGCGGCCGGGGCCGCCGCCGGGGCGGGACGGCCCTGGATGGTGCCGAGCGCGCGGTTGTCGGCGCGGTGGATGGGAGCCCCACCGTCGAACCCGGCGGCGATGACGGTGACCCGCACCTCGTCGCCGAGCGCGTCGTCGATGACCGCACCGAAGATGATGTTCGCCTCCGGGTGCGCGGCCTCCTGGACCAGGCGCGCGGCCTCGTTGATCTCGAACAGGCCGAGGTCGCTGCCACCCTGGATGGAGAGCAGGACTCCGTGGGCGCCGTCGATGCTCGCCTCGAGGAGCGGACTGGAGATCGCCAGCTCGGCGGCCTGGACCGCGCGGTCCTCGCCGCGGGCCGAGCCGATGCCCATGAGCGCCGAGCCGGCCCCCTGCATCACCGACTTGACGTCGGCGAAGTCGAGGTTGATCAGGCCCGGGGTGGTGATGAGGTCGGTGATGCCCTGGACACCGGACAGCAGGACCTGGTCGGCCGAGCGGAACGCGTCGAGCATCGAGACGCCGCGGTCGCTGATGGACAGCAGCCGGTCGTTCGGGATGACGATGAGGGTGTCGACCTCCTCGCGCAGCGAGGCGATGCCGGTCTCGGCCTGGTTGGCGCGGCGCCGGCCCTCGAAGGTGAAGGGGCGGGTGACGACGCCGATGGTGAGGGCGCCGAGCCCCTTGGCGATCCGCGCGACGACGGGGGCGCCACCGGTACCGGTGCCACCACCCTCACCGGCGGTGACGAAGACCATGTCGGCCCCCTTGAGGACCTCCTCGATCTCCTCGGCGTGGTCCTCGGCGGCCTTCTTGCCGACCTCGGGGTCGGCGCCGGCGCCGAGCCCGCGGGTGAGCTCGCGGCCGACGTCGAGCTTGACGTCGGCGTCGCTCATGAGCAGCGCCTGGGCGTCGGTGTTGACCGCGATGAACTCGACCCCCTTGAGGCCGACCTCGATCATCCGGTTGATGGCGTTGACACCGCCGCCGCCGATGCCGACGACCTTGATGACGGCGAGGTAGTTCTGGGGTGCTGCCACGATGCGGGCCTTCCACTCATGTTCAGTGCGGACGCGGTCACTGCGTCCGGTCGGGCGGTACGGTGTGGTCGAAACCCTCAACATCTACTTGACGGTAACGGTTCGGTCACGGTGCGATGGGACGACGCTAAGTCGGCCGACGGGGTCCGGCAACGAGGCCACGGGCGTGTCGCGACATCCCCGGAGGAAATTGTCACACGAGCCGACCCATCCGTCTCGCGCGCCCCGTCCGTCACACCCGCCCCGTGCGTCACGCACTCGTGGGATCGGTGCGACCTGCGTGACCCGAGGGTCAGCGGGTGACCGGGGTGTCGGGCGCACTGACGTCGATGACCTTGGCCTTCGTCGTCAGCAGGGCCCGCAGGATGGCCACCTTGCGCGGCGACTCCTCCCCGCTCCCCCACACCACGGTGCGGCTGCCCAGGGTGAAGGTCACGAGGTCGGCGCTGCTCACCGTCACGGCCCGCACGTCCTCGGCCAGGTCCGGCGGGAGCGACTGGAGCAGGGCGAGCGAGGACTGCAGCGCCTCGACCGTGGTGCCCTTGGAGCCGGTGGCCGTGACGACGGGGACGCCGGCCGGGGCCGTGGCCACCTCGCGGAAGGCGACCCCCTCCGCATCCACGACCTCCAGTGCACCCTGAGGGTTCTTCATCACCAGGGCGGCGGTGCGCGGGACCACCTCGACGGTCAGCGTCGTGGGCCACGAGCGGCGCACCGAGACCTCGGCGACGGTGATCCGCTCGCGCACCCGGTCGGCGACGGCGTCGGTGTCGACCCGCGCCAGCGGGGTGCCGAGGGGCACGGCGGCGAGCTCGGACACGGCGGTGGCCTCCTCACCGGTCACCCCCACGACGTCGACACCGGAGACGCCGAGCAGGTGGCTCCACCCGACGACCCAGACGAGCCCGGCGGTGGCGGCCAGGAGGGTGAGCCAGGTGAGGACCCGGCGTAGCGGACGGCGCCGGTTCGACAGGGCCCGCTCGCGGAACCGGTTGGCGGTGGACGCGGCGCCGGCCGGTGCGCGGTCGGGGCGATGGGTGCCGATGCTCACGGGGTCCCTCCTGCGGTGCGGGCGGCCAACGCCTCGAGGAGCAGCGGGCCGAGCCGGGTGACGTCTCCGGCCCCGACGGTGAGGACGAGGTCGCCGGGCCGGGCCGCGGCCGCGACGAGCGCCACGGCCTCCTGCGGGCTCGGGCCCACGACGACGGTGCGCTCCCCCGGCAGGTCGCGCAGCGGGTCGCCGACGAGGTGCGAGCCGACTCCCTCCATCGGCTCCTCGCGGGCGCCGTAGACGTCGAGGAGGATGACGTGGTCGGCCGGCGCCAGGGCTGCGGCGAAGGCGCCGGCGAAGTCGCGGGTGCGCGAGTAGAGGTGCGGCTGGAAGACGACGTGCAGGGCGCCGCCGCCGGACCGGCGGACGATCGCCGCGGCGGTGCTGACGAGGGCGGCGACCTTGGGCGCGTTGTGTGCGTAGTCGTCGACGACGGTGACGCCGTCGGCCTCGCCGCGCACCTCGAACCGCCGTCTCGCACCGGTGAACCCGGCCAGGCCCGCGAGGACCGCCCCGGGCTCGGCACCACACCCGTCGACGGCGGCGAGGTACGCGCCGCAGGCGTCGAGGACGTTGTGGGCGCCGGGGACGAGGAGGTCGAGGGAGAGCTCGGTGCCGTCGCGCACGAGGGTCGAGTGCGTGCCGAGGCCGTCGGGCTCGGTGGCGAGCACCCGCAGGTCGGCCCCCTCGTCGTAGCCGTAGGTGAGGACGAGCCGTCCGGACTCGCGAGCGCGGTCGGCGAGGGCGCGGCTGCCGGGGTCGTCGTGGCAGGCGACGAGAAGGCCGCCGTCGACGACCGAGTCGGCGAACTGCCGGTAGGCGGCGACGACGTTGGCCTCGGTGCCGTAGAAGTCGAGGTGGTCGGGCTGGACGTTGGTGACGACCGCGACGTGCGGCCGGTAGGCGAGGAAGGAGCCGTCGCTCTCGTCGGCCTCGACGACGAAGGGCGCTCCCCCGCCGACGGCCGCGTTGGTGCCCAGCTGGGCGATCTCCGCACCCGCCGCGTACGACGGGTCGGCGCCGGCGGCGACGAGCCCCACGACGAGCATGGCCGTGGTCGTCGTCTTGCCGTTGGCCCCGGCGACCGCGACCCGCTGGTCGTCGGACATCAGGGACGCCAGGGCCTGGGACCGGTGCAGCACACGGGAACCGGCGGCGCGGGCGGCGGCGACCTCGACGTTCTCCTCGCGCACGGCCGAGGAGATGACGAGGGTGTCGGCAGCCTCGACGTGGGCGGCGTCGTGCCCCACGTCGACCCGCTCGGCCCCCGCGTCGCGCAGGGCCTGCAGGGTCGGCCCGTCGGCCGCGTCGGAACCGGTGACCGGGACACCCCGCGCGAGCAGCAGCCGGGCGACGGCCGACATCCCCGCCCCGCCGATGGCGACGAGGTGGACGCGGCCGAGCTCGCCCACGGGCGGCACGGGGTCGGTGAAGTCGAAGCGGGGGTTGACGCCGTCCACGGGTCAGCGCCCCCCGGCGGCGGCCACGACGAGGTCGGCGAGGAGCTCGTCGCCCCCGCGCTCTCCCACCGAGGCCGCGGCGGCCGCCATCGTGTCGAGGCGGCCCCGGTCGCCGGCCAGCGGGACGACGGTGGAGCGCACCCACGCGGCGTCGACGGCAGCGTCCTCGACGAGCACGCCACCACCGGCGGCGATGACGCTGCGAGCGTTCAGCCGCTGCTCGCCGTTGCCGATGGGCAGGGGGACGTAGACCGCGGGCAGGCCGACCGCGGTGAGCTCGCACACCGTGTTGGCGCCGGACCGGGCGACGACGAGGTCGGCCGCGGCGTAGGCGAGGTCCATGCGGTCGCAGTACTCGAGGACGACGTAGGGGGTGCCGCCGATCCCGGTGGGGGTGAACGACTTCCCGGTACCCGTGACGTGGAGGACCTGGATGCCGGCCGCCGACAGGTCGGCCGCGGCGGCACCGAAGGCGTCGTTGAGGCGCTGCGCCCCGAGGGAGCCGCCCGTGACGAGCACCGTGGGAGCATCGGTGAGCCCGAACCGTTCTCGCGCCTCGGCCCGGTGGAGGGCGCGGTCGAGCGTCGCGATCTCGTGGCGCAGGGGCATGCCCGTGACCGTGGCGTTGCGCAGGGCGGTGCCGGGGAAGGTCACGCCCACCCCGTGGGCGAAGCGCGCACCGAGCCGGTTCGCCAGCCCCGGGCGGGCGTTCTGCTCGTGGACGACGACGGGCACACCGCGCCGGCGCGCCGCGAGGTAGGCGGGCGACGACACGTACCCGCCGAAGCCGACGACCACCTGGGCGCCGGTGCTGGCGATCGCGTCCTCGGCGGCGGCGATGGCGCGGCGCAGGTTGCCGGGCAGGCGCAGGAGGTCGCCGGACGGCCGCCGCGGGAACGGCACCTTGGGCACCTCCAGCAGCGGGTAGCCGCGCTCGGGCACCAGGCGCGCCTCGAGCCCGGCCGCGGTCCCCAGCGCCGTGACGGCGATGGAGGGGTCACGGCGGCGCAGGCAGTCGGCGAGGGCGAGCAGGGGCGAGACGTGTCCCGCCGTGCCACCACCCGCCAGGAGGACCGACCGCAGGGCGGTCGTCGTCATCGGCCCGTCCTCCGCGACCGGGCGGCGACGGACGGGATGACGGCGAGCGAGCGACGCAGGGCCGACGGGCGCGCGGACAGCGCGGCGGCACAGCCGGGTTCGGACCGGGCGAAGGACATGAGGATGCCCAGCGCGAGCATCGTCGTGATGAGCGAGGAGCCACCCGAGGACACGAGTGGCAGCGGCACCCCGATGACGGGCAGGAGGTTGATGACGGCTCCGATGTTGATGAGCGCCTGGACCACGATCCACGTCATGATCCCGGCCGTGGCGATCCGGACGAAGAAGTCGTCGGTGCGGGTGACGAGGCGGTAGCAGGCCAGCGCCAGGCCCGCGAAGAGCAGCAGCACCGCGAGGGTGCCCGGGAGCCCGAGCTCCTCGCCGATGATCGCGAAGATGAAGTCGTTGTGCGGCTCGGAGAGCAGGCCCCACTTCTCGCGGCTGGCGCCCAGCCCGAGGCCGAACCACCCGCCGTCGGCGAGGGCGTAGCGGCCGTGGATGGGCTGGCGTGCGGCGCCGAACTCGTTGGTGTCGCGGCCGAGCCAGACGTCGAAGCGTCCGAGCCGGTTGGGGCTGGTGACGACGAACGCCACGGCCATCGCGATGAACGGCGCACCGGCGAACCCGAACCAGCGCAACGGGATCCCCGCGGCGAAGAGCACGCCCGCGACGATGGCGCCGAGGATCATCACCGTGCCGAGGTCGTGGCCGAGGATCACGGCGCCGATGCTGAACGCGGCGAGCGGCACGAGGTAGGGCACGAGGACGTGGCTGAACGAGTGCAGCGACTTGCGCTTCGCCGACAGGATCAGCCCGCCGGACAGGACGAGCCCCAGCTTGATGACCTCGGAGGGCTGCACGGTGATCGGCCCGAGCTTGAGCCAGTTCTGGTTGCCCTTGACCTCGTACCCCAGCGGCGTGAGCACGAGGAGCTGGAGGACCATGCCGGAGAGCAGCACCGGCAGGGCGAGCTTCTTCCACGTCGGCACGCTGAGGCGCGACGCGACGACGAGGGCGACGAGCCCCACGAGCGCGAACGCCGCCTGCTTGAGGAAGATCGCGTAGGCCGAGGAGTTGTTGCCGATGGAGACGATCGACGAGGCGGACAGCACCATGATCAGCCCGAAGACGACGAGGGCCGCCGTGACGCAGACGAGCAGGTAGTACGTGGTGACCGGCGAGTCGAACCGGGACAGCCACGACGACAGGCGACCGGTGGACCGCGTCTCGCTGCGCGCCGTGGCGGTGGCGCTGCTCACGGCCTACTCCCCGGCGGCGAGCCGGTGGACCGCAGACACGAAGGCGTCACCGCGCGCGCCGTAGTCGGCGAACATGTCCATGGACGCGGCGGCGGGCGCGAGCAGCACGACGTCACCCTCGCGGGCGAGCGCGAGGGCCTCCCTCACCACCTGGTCCATGGCTCCAGTGTCGGTACGGTCGACGTCGACCACGGGGACATCCGGCGCGTGTCGGGCCAGTGCGTCGGAAATGGCCGAACGGTCACGGCCGATGAGGACGACACCGCGCAGCGAGCCGACCGAGGTGCGCACGAGCTCGTCGACGTCGGCGCCCTTGAGCAGCCCACCGGCGACCCACACGACGTGCTCGTAGGCAGCCAGGCTGGCGCGCGCGGCGTGGGGGTTGGTCGCCTTGGAGTCGTCGACCCAGCGCACCCCGCGGACCGTGCCGACCTCGGCGATGCGGTGCGGCTCGGGGACGAAGTCGCGCAGGCCCGCGCGCACCGCCCCGGCCGGGACGCCGTGGGCGCGGGCGAGGGCCGCGGCCGCGAGGGCGTTGGCGACGAGGTGCGGGGCGGGGGCGGGGCCGCCGCGGGTGAGGTCCTCCAGCGACGCGAGCTCGGCAGCGCTGGTGCGGCGCTCCTCGACGAAGGCGCGGTCGGCGAGCACGTCCTCGACGAGGCCGACCTCGGACAGGCCGGGGACGCCGAGGGTGAAGCCGACGGCGCGGCAGCCCTCCTGCACCTCGGCTTCCTCGACGAGCCGGCGGGTCTGCTCGTCCTGGGCGTTGTAGACGCAGGCGACCTCGGTGTTCGCGTAGACCTTGCCCTTGGCGCGCGCGTACTCCTCGAGCGAGCCGTGCCAGTCGACGTGGTCCGGGGCGATGTTGAGGCAGGCCGACGCCCGCGGCGCGATCGACTCCGACCAGTGCAGCTGGAAGCTGCTCAGCTCGACGGCGATGACGTCGAACGGCTCCGGGTGCAGCACGGCCTCGAGCAGCGGGGTGCCGACGTTGCCGGCGCTCGTGGCCCGCAGGCCGGCCGCGCGAAGGATGGACGCGAGCATCTGCACGGTCGTCGTCTTGCCGTTGGTGCCCGTGACGGTGAGCCACGGCGCGGCGCCCTCGCGCGCCCGCATCCGCCAGGCGAGCTCGACCTCGCCCCACACCGGGACGCCGGCGCCGGCGGCGGCCACGAGCAGGGGCTGGTCGGGGCGCCATCCGGGCGAGGTGACGACGAGGTCGAGCGGCGCGTCGGGCAGCGCGGCCACGGCCTCCGGGCCGTAGGACAGCCGGGCCCCGAGGATGTCGAGGATGCGGGCTCGCTCGGCCATCGGCGAGCCGTCGCCCGGCTCGGTGCCGTCGACGACGAGGACGTCGACGCCGCGCTCGAGCAGGGCGTCGGCCGCGGCGAAGCCGCTGATGCCCAGGCCCGCGACGACGGCGCGCAGGCCGGACCAGTCGGCGTCGCGGTGGGTGAGCGCCGCGAGCCGTTCGGGGGTGGCGGTCATGCCGCTCCCACCACCCACTCGGCGTAGAACAGGCCCAGGCCGAGGGCCACGAAGAGCCCGGCGACGATCCAGAACCTGATGACGATCGTGACCTCCTGCCAGCCCAGGAGCTCGAAGTGGTGTTGCAAGGGCGCCATGCGGAACACCCGTTTCCCGGTCGTCTTGAACGAGGCCACCTGGATGATCACCGACAGGGTGATCGCGACGAACAGACCGCCGAGGATGACGACGAGCAGCTCGGTGCGGGTGAGGATCGCCAGGCCGGCCAGCGCCCCACCGAGGGCGAGCGACCCGGTGTCGCCCATGAAGATCTTCGCCGGCGAGGCGTTCCACCACAGGAAGCCGAAGCAGGCGCCCATCCCCGCGGCGGCCACGATCGCGAGGTCGTGCGGGTCGCGGACCTCGTAGCACTTGGTGCCCGGGTTCCACTGGCAGTTCTGGTTGAACTGCCAGATCCCGATGAGGACGTACGACGCGAACACCATGGCCGAGGCGCCGGTGGCCAGGCCGTCGAGGCCGTCGGTGAGGTTCACCCCGTTCGAGGTGCCCGCGACGATGATGTTGGCCCAGACGACGAAGAGGATCACCCCGACGAGCGCCCCGACGAACGCGAGGTCGAGGGGGGTGTCGCGGACGAACGAGATGGCCGTCGAGGCGGGGGTGCGGAAGCTCTCGTTGGGGAACTGCAGCGCGAGGATGGCGAAGACGACGGCGACGAGGGTCTGCCCGGCGAGCTTCTCGCCCGACCGCAGGCCCAGGCTGCGCTGCTTGCTGATCTTGATGAAGTCGTCGAGGAACCCGACGAACCCCAGCCCGGTCATGAGGAACAGGACGAGCAGCCCGCTGACCGTCGGCCCCTGGCCGGTGACGACGTGGGCGATGACGTAGGCCATGAGCGAGCTGAGGACGATGACCGCCCCACCCATCGTCGGGGTGCCGCGCTTGGTGTGGTGCGAGGTGGGGCCGTCGTCGCGGATGAACTGGCCGTAGCCCTTGCGCACGAGGAACCGGATGTACATCGGGGTGCCGAACAGCGCGATGACGAGCGACACGACGGCCGCGAGCAGGACAGCCTTCACGCCTGCTCCTCCCTCGGTCCGGCCAGTCGGTCTCCGAGCAACCGTAGTCCTGCGTCGCGGCTCGACTTGAACAGGACGACGTCACCGCGCCGGAGCTCCTCGCGGAGCAGGGCCTCGGCGGCGTCCGCGTCGGGGACGACCCGCACGTGGGTGGGGCCCTCCTCGGCGCCGGATGACGCCCCGTCGGCGAGCGGGCGGGCCGCCTCCCCGACGACGACGAGCTCGTCGACCCCGTGGGCGATGACCTCCGCACCGACCTCGCGGTGCAGCGCGTCGGACTCGTCGCCGAGCTCGAGCATGGTGCCGAGGACGGCCCAGGTGCGCCGCCCCTCCCCCATCCGCTCGAGGGCGGACAGGGCCGCGCGCATCGAGTCGGGGTTGGCGTTGTAGGCGTCGTTGACGAGGGTGACGCCGTCGGCGCGCTCGGTGACCTCCATCCGCCAGCGGCTGGCGGGCTTCGCGGACTCCAGTGCGGTGCAGACGGACTCGAAGGGCAGGCCGAGCTCCGTCGCGGCGGCGAGCACGGCGAGGGCGTTGCCCACGTGGTGCCGGCCGACGAGGCCGAGGGTGACGCTGCGGCGGCCCTGCGGCGCGACGACGGTGAACGTGGGCCGGCCGCCGGCGTCGAGGACGACGTCGACCGCGCGGACGTCGGCGTCCTCCGCCTCCCCGACGAGGACGACCCGCGCCCGGGTGACCGCGGCCATCGCGCGCACGGCGTCGTCGTCGGCGTTGAGGACCGCGACCCCGTCGGCAGGGAGGGCCTGGACGAGCTCGCTCTTGGCGGTGGCGATCGCCTCGCGGGAGCCGAACTCGCCGACGTGGGCGGTGCCGACGTTGAGGACGACACCTACGCGCGGGGGCGCGATGCGGGTCAGGTAGGCGACGTGCCCGATGCCGCGCGCCCCCATCTCGACGACGAGGTAGCGGGTGTCGGGCTCGACCCGGCAGACGGTGAGGGGCACGCCGACCTCGGAGTTGTACGACCCGACCGGGGCGACCGTGGGGCCGGCCGTGGCCAGGACGGCCCCGAGGAGGTCCTTGGTGCTCGTCTTGCCCGACGAGCCGGTGATGCCGACGACGCCGAGGTCCGGGAGCCGGTCGACGACCGCGCGAGCCAGGGCGGCGAACGCGTCCTGGGTGTCGGCCACGACGACGCACGGCACGCCCTCGAGGGCCCGGGTGGTGAGGGCCGCGACGGCGCCGAGCGCCACGGCCCCGCCGACGAAGTCGTGCCCGTCGGCGTGCTCGCCGACGCGGGCCACGTACAGGCTCCCGGGGCCGGCCTCGCGCGAGTCGGTGACGACCGGCCCGTCGACGACGAGGAGGTCGGGGTCGACCCCGGACGGGGTCTCGACGCGTCCCCCCGTGACGGCAGCGATCTCGGTGAGCGACAGCGGGATCACGCGCGCTCCTCCCCCGCGGCGAGGAGTCGCAGCGCCTCGGCGACCTCCTCGCGGTCGTCGAAGTGGTGCACGACGCCGCTCACCTCCTGGCCGGTCTCGTGGCCCTTGCCGACGACGGCGACCGTGGCGGCGGACCCGTCGGACCACACGGCGCGCAGCGCCTCGCGGATGGCTTCGCGGCGGTCGCCGACCTCGAGGACCACGACGTCGCGGCCGGAGGCGCGCTGTTCCTCGACCCCCTCGAGGATCGCGGCCCGGATGGCGGCGGGGTCCTCCGATCGGGGGTTGTCGTCGGTGACGACGACGACGTCGGCCACACCGGCCGCCGCGGCGCCCATCGCGTGGCGCTTGTCGCGGTCGCGGTCGCCACCGGCACCCGTGACGCAGACGAGGCGCCCGGAGGTCGTGGGGCGCAGCGCGCGCAGGGCGGCGTGGATGGCGTCCGGGGTGTGCGCGTAGTCGACGACGGTGCGGGGGGCGGCGACCTCCTGCGGGGCGGCGACCGACTCCATCCGGCCGGGCACGTGCGGGTCGGTGAGGACGGCCTCGCCGACGGCGCCGACGTCCTCACCGAGGAGCACGAGGGCCGCGGCGGCCATCGCGGTGTTGGTGACGTTGAAGTCACCCGGGAGGCTCGACCTCAGGTGGAGGTCGACCCCCTCCGCGCAGAGACGGAAGGCGGCGGGGTCGTCGGGGTCGACCTCGATGCGCCAGTCGGCGTCCGTGGCCGTGCCGATCGTCGTCACGGGGACGCCCGAGCGCTCGACGAGGCGGCGGCCCCACTCGTCGTCGGTGCAGACGAGGCCCCGACGGGAGCGCTCCGAGGTGAACAGGGAGGCCTTGGCGGCGAAGTAGTCGTCCATGTCGTCGTGGAAGTCGAGGTGGTCCTGGGAGAGGTTGGTGAACAGGGCGACGTCGTAGACGACGCCGTCGACGCGGTGCTGCGCCAGGGCGTGGCTGGAGACCTCCATGACGCAGGTGTCCAGGCCGCGCTCGGCCATGACGGCGAGCAGGGCGTGCAGGTCGGGCGCCTCGGGGGTGGTGCGGACGCTGCCGACCCGCTGGTCGCCGATCCGCGTCTCCACGGTGCCGATGAGGCCGGGCCGGCGGCCGAGCGCCGTGAGGGCCGAGTGCACGAGGTAGGCCGTGGTCGTCTTGCCGTTGGTGCCGGTGATGCCGACCATCCGGACCGGGAGGTCCTGCGTGCCGAAGACGGTGGCCGCGACCCCGCCGAGGACGGACCGGGGCTGCTCGACGACGAGCACGACCGTCTCGAGCCCCTCCGCCGCGATCCGGGCCGCACCCTCGGCGTCGGTGACCACGGCCGTCGCCCCGGACTCCACGGCCGCGGCGGCGAAGTCGGCGCCGTGGGCGCGGGCCCCGGGGAGGGCGGCGTACAGGTCACCGGGAAGCACCGCTCGTGAGTCGAGGGTCACCCCCGTGACGAGCGCCTCGGAGGCCGGTGCGGGGACGCCCAGCAGGGCCGCGAGAGCGCTGACCGAGGTGCTGCGGGGCTGCGACGGTCGGGGGGCTGGCACGTCGACCGACCCTACCGTGGGGTGCGCTTCTTGCCGTTGCGCAGGAGGGTGGGGTCGGCCTGCGCGTCCTTCGGGTCGACCTTGAGGGTGACGGGGGTCGCCTTCTTGCCGGTCGGCGGGATCTTCAGCTCCTGGAGGGCGTAGGTGGTGACGTCCTTGAACACCGGGCCCGCGACGTAGCCACCGAAGAACGGGTAGGTCGGCTTCTGCACGATGACGGCGACGACGATCTCGGGGTCGTCGGCCGGGGCGTAGCCGATGAAGCTCGCCGTGTGGCCGCTGTACTTGCCCACGCGCGAGTCGTAGTAGTCGGCGGTGCCGGTCTTGCCCGCGACCCGGTAGCCGGGGATCTGGGCCTCCTCGGCGGTGCCGTCGGGGCTGACGACGCCCTCGAGCATCCGGCTGACGTCGGCGGCGGTCCCGTGCGAGACGACCCGGGTCTGGGTGGATGCCGGCATGTGGGTCGTGGTGCCGTCGGCCTCGGTGACGCTGTCGATGAGGCGCGGAGACACCCGGACGCCGTCGTTGGCGATGGTCTGGAACACCGACGCCGCCTGGATCGCGGTGACCGACACGCCCTGGCCGAACGCGACCGTGGCGCGCTGCGAGCCGCTCCAGTCCTCGCTCTTGGCGAGCAGGCCGCGCGACTCCCCCGGGTACCCGGTGCCCGAGAGCGAGCCGAGCCCGAACTTGCGGAAGTAGGTCTCGAGCGTCTTGGGCTTGAGGGTCTCGCTGACGAGGATCGTCCCGATGTTGCTCGACTCGGCGAGGGTGCCGGCGACGGTGCGGTAGAGCGTCGCGTGCTCGTGGCTGTCCTTGAAGCTGTAGTCGTAGCGGGGCAGGCGGTTGGGGATGATGACGGGCGTGGAGGGCGTGACCGTCTTCTCCTCCAGCGCCGCGGAGATCGTCATGACCTTGGAGGTCGAGCCGGGCTCGAAGACGTCGGAGAAGGCGTAGTTGCCGAGCTTGGCGCCCCTCTTGCCGACGTCGGTGTCCGGGTCGAAGGTCGGGTACGACGCCACGCTGAGCAGGTCGCCGGTCTTCGCGCTCATGATGACGACGGTGCCGGAGACGGCCTTGGTCTCCTTGATCCGCTGGGCCAGGGAGTTCTGCGCGTACCACTGCAGGCTGGAGTTGATGGTGAGGTGCACGTCGTTGCCGTCGACCGCCGGGGTGGTGGAGCGGGCGGCCGCCGGGATGATCGTGCCGTCGCGGCCCTGCTCGAAGGTCTGCTGACCGGGCGTGCCCTGGAGGCGCGCGTCCTCCATCAGCTCGACGCCGCCGCCGGGCTTGCCGTCGGCCGTGACGTAGCCGACGAGCGCGGCCGCGGTGGTGCCCTGCGGGTAGGTGCGCTCGGAGCGGGTCTCACGGCGGTCGCGGTAGACGCCGGGGATGCCGAGGTCGGCGATCTTGTTCCACGTCAGCGGGGTGACGTCCTTGGACAGCACCCGGTAGCGGCTGGTCCCGGTGAGCTCGGGGACGAGCTGGGAGACGGTGGTGTCGAGCAGCGGCGCGAGGAGGGTCGCGGCCTTCTGGATGGCGGCCTCGGAGGTCTCGGGGGCGCACGTGGGCTTCTTGCTGCCGTAGGTGCACACGGCGGTCTGGTCGGCGACGACGACCTCGCGCACGACGCTCGAGGCGAGGACGGTGCCGTCGGCGGCCAGGATCTGCCCGCGGTTCGCGGGGATGATCTGCGCGGCCTCGCGCTTGAGCTGCGCCTCCTCGGCGACGGCGTGGGCGTCGAAGCCCTGGATGCGCACGAGCTGGGCGCCGAAGATGCTGAGGACGAACAGGGTCGCGACGGTGAGGAAGCGCATCCGGCGGCGCGGGTTGCCGGCCTGGCCGCCACCGGTGGCCGGGGCGGGACGCCGGCCGCGGCCTCCGCCGCCTGCTCCACGACGGGTGGGGGTGGCGCGGCGCGTGGTGGGGCGCGAGGCAGCGGACGTCGCGGCGCCCGGGCGGGCCGCGCCGGTGCGCGGTGCGCCGGTGCGCGGTGCGGTGGGGCGCGGCGTGCCGGCGCGGGAGGTCGTGGCGGTCCGGGAGGTCGCGGAGGTCTTGGCCGCCGCCGACCGGGTCGTCGCCTTCTGGCCCGTGGGCTTGGGTGAGGCCGCCTTGGCGGCGGTGGCCTTGGCGGTGGTGGCCCTGGCCGCGGGGGCCGTCGCGCGCGGCGCCGCCGCCGACCGCTGGCCCGTGGCCCGCGTCGAGGTGCCGGCCGCCGGACGGCCGGAACCCGGGGCAGCCGGGCGGGCGCGTCCTCCGGGCGGCGGGGTCCTGCGCTGGGTCACGGTGTCTCTTCCGGCGGTCGTGGGCGTCGTGGGGTCTGGCTCAGTGGCCGGGAGTCGTGGTGGTCGGCGTGCTCGGTGTGGCCCCCGTGGTGGTCGCGGGCACCGACGACTGCGGCGTGCTGGTGGTCGACGGCGTCGTCGGCACGGCAGTGCTCCTCGCGGGGGCCTTGGACTCGGTGACCACGCTAAATTGCTCGTTGGCCTTGGCCTTCTTCGCCACGCCGAGGACCTTGCCGTCGGACAGGCGCAGGAACGCCGCCGTCTCGGCCGGGACCATGCCGAGGCCGCGGGCGCGCTGGGCCAGGGGGCCCGGCCCGGACACGCCGTCGATCTGGTGGCGCAGGGCGTCCTGGGTGTCGGCGAGCTCGTCGGAGCGGTGCTGGAGGTCGCGCATCGTGTACGACCCCTGCGCCATCGCGGTGTTGAGGAGGAGGACCCCGACGAAGCCCCCGAGGAGCAGCAGGACGCACAGCGCGAGGAAGACGCCGTTGCCGGCGGTCTCCGGGGGCGTGACGACCTTCAGCTGGCGTGGTGCGGTGGTCGTGGCCCGCCGCGCCCCCTGGCGTGGGGCGGACCTGACCGGTGCGAGCTGGCTCATTCGGGGGCTCCGTTCGGGGGCGAGAGTCGTTCGGCGGCGCGGAGCCGGGCTGAGGCGGACCGGGGGTTGGTGTGCTGCTCGTCCTCGCTCGGCACCTCGGCGCCGCGGGTGAGGAGGCGCAGGTAGGCGGCGTGCTCGGGGAGCTCGACGGGGATGCCGGGGGGCGTGCGGCTCTTCGCCCCGGCGGCGAGGGCCTGCTTGGTGATGCGGTCCTCGAGCGAGTGGTACGACAGGACGGCGATGCGGCCACCGGGCGCGAGGACGCCGATGGCCGAGGTGATGGCGCGCTCCCACACCTCGAGCTCGGCGTTGACCTCGATGCGCAGTGCCTGGAAGGTCCGCTTCGCGGGGTGGCCGCCGGTGCGCTGCGAGGCCGCGGGGATCGCCGAGCGGAGCAGCTCGACGAGGCGGGCCGAGGTGGTGAACGGCTCCTTCTCGCGCTCGCGCAGGACCGCCGAGGCGACCCGGCCGGCGAAGCGCTCCTCGCCGTACGTCTTCAGGACGCGGGCGAGGTCGCCGTGCGAGTACGTGTTGAGGACGTCGGCGGCGGTGATGCCGGTCGACTGGTCCATCCGCATGTCCAGCGGGGCGTCGTGCCGGTAGGCGAAGCCGCGGTCGGCCTCGTCGAGCTGGAGGGAGGAGACGCCGAGGTCGAACAGGATGGCGCGGGCGGTGCCCTCGGCGTGCTCGGCCAGGACGGTGGCGATGTCGTCGTACACGGCGTGGACCGCGAGGAAGCGGTCACCGAACCCGGCGAGCCGCTCCCTCGACAGGGCGAGTGCCTCCTCGTCGCGGTCCAGCCCGATGACGCGGGCCTGCGGGCAGCGCTCGAGGACGGCCTGGGCGTGGCCGCCCATGCCGAGGGTGCCGTCGACGAAGAGGGCGCCCGGCTCCTGCAGCGCGGGCTCGAGGAGGTCGACGATGCGGTCGCGCAGGACGGGGACGTGCCGGTCGGCGGCGTCTCCTCTGCTGGTCATCGTCGTCGTCTCCTCTCGGTGTGCTGGTGGGGCGGTTCGGGGGTCCGGGTGCGGGTCGACCCGGCGGCTGGTCCCCATCCGATCCGTGCCCGGCGCGGGGGAAGTCGCGTCGGGAGGCGGGTCGGCTGGAGGCCGGCGGTCGGGTCGAGGTGCGGGGCGTCGGGGGTGGGCGTCGGGGGCGGTCGGGTGGTGAGCCGGCTCAGAGGCCGGGGACCACCTCCTCGGTGTCGACCGAGTAGGCGGAGTAGGCGGGCATGACCTCGGCGAGGTAGGCGTCCCAGGCGGTGGAGTCCCAGACCTCGACGCGGTTGCCGTTGCCGATGACCGTGCACTCCTTGTCGAGGCCGGCGTAGGTGCGCAGGGCGGCGGGGATGGTGACGCGGCCCTGCTTGTCCGGGGTCTCGGGGTGGGCGCTCGCGCGGAAGACGCGCACGAAGTCGCGGACCTGGCGCGAGGAGCCGGGGGCGGACTGCATCAGGGCGGAGATGCGGTGGAACTCCGAGGTCGGGAAGACGTAGAGGCAGCCCTCCTGGCCGGTGGTGACGACGAGGCCGTCGGCGAGGGCGCCGCGGAAGCGGGCGGGGAGGAACAGGCGGCCCTTGTCGTCGAGCCGAGGCGTGTGGGTGCCCAGGAACTCGTCCATGGCGGCACCTCCCGACCCGTCTCGACCCACCCGGCTGCCCCGGATTCCTCCACTTTACTCCACCTTGACTCCACTTGTCTGCGATTTCGCTGGCCGAACGGCTGAATCTCGTGAGTTCGTGCAGGTCACAAGTGGTGGTGTGAAGTGGGGCAGGAGAAGGCACCTCCCCACCATCCGCCCTCTGCAAGGGCCCCGCAGCGCGCGCGTGGGGGGCTCGGCGCCCCGCTCCGACGCGGGTCCACCCGCTCCGGAGGGCCCGTGGTGGTGCGGGGTGGGGCCGCGGGTGGAGCGGGGTGGAGCGCGAGGTGGGGCGTGGTGGCGGACGGCCGCGGGCGGCGTGACCGAACCGAGACGAGACCCGGTCCGCCGATTCCTTCCACCGCGGCACGTTCGTGGCGCAAGATCATGGGGACGCCCCGCAACACTCGCGCGTTGGGGCGGGTACGACGACGAAGGGACGAGCAGTGAGCGACCTCGAGAACGAGCGCCGGAGCGGGACCGACACGGACGGCGGCCGGCCTCCCGTCGACGCCACGGCCCGGGGGGCCTCCCTCGACCAGCTGCTCCAGGTGTCGAGCTCCCTCATGGCCGCGATGAACTCGGTCATCGAGGGCAAGGAGAAGGTGGTCCGCACCGCGGTCACCGTCCTGCTCGCCGAGGGGCACCTCCTCGTCGAGGACGTCCCGGGCGTCGGCAAGACGCTGCTCGCCAAGGCGCTGGCCCGCTCCATCGACTGCTCGGTGCGCCGCGTGCAGTTCACCCCCGACCTGCTGCCGAGCGACATCACCGGCGTCTCGGTCTTCAACCAGGACGTGCGCGACTTCGAGTTCCGCCCCGGCGCGATCTTCGCCAACGTCGTCGTCGGCGACGAGATCAACCGCGCCTCGCCCAAGACGCAGTCCGCGCTGCTGGAGTCGATGGAGGAGGCGCAGGTCACCGTCGATGGCACCACCTACGCGCTGCAGAAGCCGTTCATGGTCATGGCCACCCAGAACCCGATCGAGATGGAGGGCACCTACCCCCTCCCTGAGGCGCAGCGTGACCGCTTCATGGCGCGCATCTCGATGGGCTACCCGTCGGCGCGCTCCGAGCTGGAGATGCTCGAGGTCCACGGCGGCGCCTCCCCGCTCGACGACCTGCGACCCGTCACCGACGCCGCCGCCGTCACCGCGATGGTCGACGCCGTGCGCGGCGTGCACGCCTCCCCCGCGGTGCGGCAGTACATCGTCGACCTCACCACGGCCACCCGCTCCAGCTCGGCGCTGCGCCTGGGCGCCTCGCCCCGAGCGAGCCTGCACCTGCTGCGCGCCTCGCGCGCCCACGCCGCCCTCGCCGGACGCGACCACGTCCTGCCCGACGACGTGCAGCAGGTGGCGATCCCGGTGCTCGCCCACCGCCTCATCCCCACCGGGGAGACCCAGATGGCGCGGCGGTCGACCACCGACGTCGTCACCGACCTCCTCCAGCGCGTCCGGGTCCCCGCACCGACCCGCTGACCGTGCGCCAGCTCCGACGCTCCCTCACGACCCGCGGCGCGGCCTTCGCCGGCTGCGGGCTCGTCCTCGTCGCGTCCGGGATCCTCCTCGGCCAGCGCGACGTCACCCGGGTCGGTGTGCTCCTGCTCGCCCTCGTCGCCATCTCGCTCGTCCTCGTCCGCCGGCACGGGCTGCGGCTCGAGGTGCGGCGCACCGCGGCCCCATCGCGCGTCGCCATCGACGAGCGGGCCGTCGTGTCGGTCGTCGTGCGCAACGCCGAGGCGATGACGTCCCCCGTCGTCATGGCCGAGGAGTCGATCGACTACGCGCTGGGCGACCGGCCGCGCTTCGTCATCCCCGCCCTGCGGCCCGGCACCACGCAGGAGGTGCAGTACACGGTGCGCTCGCACACCCGCGGGGTGCACCGCATCGGCCCGCTCGCCGTGCGGGTGCGCGACCCGTTCGGGCTGACGATGCGCGCGGCCGCCGTGGGCGGTCAGGCCGAGGTCGTCGTCCTCCCCCGCGTCGTGGCCCTGCCCACGGGTCGGTCGCTCGGCAGCGGCATCGGGTCGGAGGGGTCGATCCCGCACATGGTGGCCCTGCACGGCGAGGACGACCAGACCATCCGCGAGTACCGCGACGGCGACGACCTGCGCCGCATCCACTGGCCCGCCTCGGCGCGCACCGGCGGGCTCATGGTCCGCCAGGAGGACCGCCCGGCCAAGCGCCGCGCGGTCGTCCTCCTCGACAGCCGGGCCGGCGGCCACGCCGGGTCCGGGCGGAGCAGCTCGCTGGAGTGGTGCGTCACCACGGCCGCTTCGGTGACCGCCCACGTCCAGTCGGCCGGGTACGCCGTGCACCTCGTGACCGCCGACCACGGCTCGGACACCGGGGCCCACCACGACGAGACGCTCGACGACGGCCTCGACACCCTGGCCCGCGTCACCACCGGGCCCGACGACGGGCTCAAGGCCGTCCTCCACGCCGCGAGCACCGTGACCTCGCAGGGCGGCCTCGTCGTCTACGTCGGCGGACCCCTGAGCGACGACGACGCCCGCGCCCTCGCGGCGCTGCGCCAGCCCGGCTCGGCCGGGGTGGCCACGGTGGTCGACCCGACCTCGTTCGGGGGCGGACGCTCGCGGTCCAGCGCCGAGGCGCCCGCCGAGGCGACGGCCGAGGTGCTGCGCGCCACCGGCTGGACCGTGACCGTGGTCGACGCCCGCACCACGCCCGCGGTCGCCTGGTCGGCCGTCGTCGGGGCACAGACGGTGGGTGTCCGGTGAACCGCGCCCGGCCGGTCGAGGCCCTCCTCGCGGCGGTGGCGACCCTGTCGGTCGCGCTGCCGCTCACGACCCTGTTCACGCCGACCGCCGACTGGTTCCGGCCGAGCCTGCTGCTCGTCGTCCTCGTCGCCCTCGTGGGGATGGGGGTGCGGCTCGTCACGTCGTCGCGCCTGGTCGTCGTGGCGGCCCAGGCGGTCCTGCTGGTCCACGGCGCCGCGCTGCTGCACGGGCAGGGGCACCTGTGGAAGAACGTCGTCCCGGTCCCCGACACCGGCGCCGCCCTCGGGGTGCTGCTCACCGAGGCCTACACGACGGTCACCAACTACACGGCCCCGGCGCCCGCGAACCGCGGCACCGTCCTCGCGGTGAGCCTGCTCATCGGGCTCACCGCCGTCGCGGTCGACGCCTGTGCGGTCACGTTCCGCTCGCCGGCCGCCGCCGGCATCCCCCTCCTCACGGCCTTCCTGTCGTCGGCCACCAACTCCGGCGAGGGCCTGGGCGCCCTCTGGGCGGTCCCGCCGGCCCTGGCCTGGCTCGCCCTCGTGGGGCGCCAGGGCGTGCGGGCGATGCGGGCGTGGGGCACCGCCGCCACCCGCGGCAACCGAGGGCCCTTCGCCGACCCCACCACCGTCTTCTCCACCACCGGACGCATCGTGGGGGTCGCCGCGCTGGCCGTGGCCGTCGTGCTGCCGGGCGTCGTGCCGCACCTGCCCACGACCTTCCTCGCCGATGGGCTGGGGTCCAGCTCGAACGCGCGCGGCGGTGGCGGTGGCGCGGTGCGGCTGTCGACGAGCGTCGACATCGCCCGCGACCTCGGCAGCCAGTCCACCGACCCGGTGCTGCGCTACACGACGACCTCCGAGAACCCGCAGCCGTTGCGCGTCGGCATCCTCGACACCTACCGGCGCGGCCAGTGGGCGGCGGGCTCCGACTTCACCTTCGTGCCGCAGGACGGCCGCATCCCCGACCCGCCCGCCGGCCCCGCAGTCCCCCGCCGCGTCGAGCGGGTCTCGGTGACCGACAACAACATCGGCGTCCCGCAGGTCGCGCTGCCGGAGAACGCCACGGGCAGCCCCTTCCCCGACGGGTCGTGGAACATCAGCACCACCGGGCTGGTCCAGCTGACCCGCCCGGTCGGCGAGTACAGCGCCGAGTACGTCGAGCTCGACCCCGAGGCGAACCAGTTCGGCGGCACCTCCGACGCGAGCGACGTCGACGAGCAGGACCTCACCGTCGACCCCCGGGCGGAGACCGTCGTGCGCGAGCTGCTCGACGAGATCACCGACCCGGGCGACTCGCAGCTCGACATCGCGCGCACCATCCAGTCGCACCTGCGCGGCACCGCGTACACCTACTCCCTCGAGCTGGCCCAGGACACCGGCGACCGGACCCTCCCGGAGGAGCCGCTGGCGCGCTTCCTCGAGACCAAGCGCGGGTACTGCGTGCAGTTCGCCTCGGCGATGATCATGCTGGCGCGGGCCGCGGGCATCCCGGCCCGGATGGCCGTGGGCTTCCTCCCGGGAGTGGCCGACGGCGACGAGCGCGTCGTGCGGATCAGCGACGCACACGCCTGGCCCGAGCTGCGCTTCCCGCAGCTGGGCTGGGTGCGCTTCGAGCCGACGCCCGGCAGCCGGAGCGGCACGGCCCCGGGCTACAGCCTGGTCCCCACCGACACGGGCAGCTCGTCTTCCCCCAGCGCCTCCGCGACGACGCCGTCGTCCAGCGCCTCCCCCTCCACCGGGCCGACCCGCGACCGCACCGACACCGGGGCCGACACCACGGGCGGCACGTCCGGCGCGGCCGGCGGCGTCATCCGGTTCACCTCCGACCACCTCACGGCGATCGGCGTCGCCCTGCTGGTGCTGCTCGCGGCGGCGGTCGTGCCGCTCGGGGCGTGGCTGTCTCGACGGCGCTCCCGACGTGACGCCGCCGACGACGCCGAGCGGGTGGAGGCCGAGTGGCAGTCGCTGCTGCTGCGCCTGCAGGACATCGGCTACCTCGCCCCCGACGGGTCCACGCCCCGCCAGGCCTCCCGTCAGCTCGGCAAGGCCGCCTACCTCACCCAGGACGAGACCGACGCCCTCGGGCGGGTCGTCGCGACGCTCGAGCAGGCGCGCTACGCCCGGCCGGGCAGCGAGCTGCACGACGTCGGCGACGACGCCCGCGCGGTGTGGCGCGGGGCGCTGTCGCGCCGGCGCCGCCTCGACCGGGCCCGGGCCCTGCTCTTCCCCGAGGAGGGACGCCGTCACTGGCGCTCGCTGTTCTCCGGCCTGGGGCGGCTGGTGCCGTTCCGGCGCGCGTCCGATGACGACGCGGGTCCCCCGCCCCCGGCCTCCCCCACCGACGCCGCCTGAGCCCACCGCCCCTCCTCGCGGCGAGTGCGGAAGTGGTTGCCCCGGCGACCGTTTCCGCACTCGCCGCGGGGTGGGGCGGGCACGACGAAGGGCCCCGGGCGTGTGCCCGGGGCCCTCGTCGTGCGTGCCGGTGACCTCAGTCGAGGTAGTCGCGCAGCGCCTGGCTGCGGCTGGGGTGGCGCAGCTTGCTCATCGTCTTGGACTCGATCTGGCGGATCCGCTCGCGGGTCACGCCGTAGACCTTGCCGATCTCGTCGAGCGTCTTGGGCTGGCCGTCGGTGAGGCCGAAGCGCATCGAGACCACGCCGGCCTCGCGCTCGGAAAGCGTGTCGAGGACGCTGTGCAGCTGCTCCTGCAGGAGCGTGAAGCTGACGGCGTCGGCCGGGACGACGGCCTCGGAGTCCTCGATGAGGTCACCGAACTCGCTGTCACCGTCCTCGCCGAGGGGGGTGTGCAGCGAGATGGGCTCGCGGCCGTACTTCTGGACCTCGACGACCTTCTCGGGCGTCATGTCCAGCTCCTTGGCCAGCTCCTCCGGGGTGGGCTCGCGGCCCAGGTCCTGGAGCATCTGGCGCTGCACGCGGGCGAGCTTGTTGATGACCTCGACCATGTGCACCGGGATGCGGATGGTGCGCGCCTGGTCGGCCATCGCGCGGGTGATGGCCTGGCGGATCCACCACGTCGCGTACGTGGAGAACTTGTAGCCCTTGGTGTAGTCGAACTTCTCGACCGCACGGATGAGGCCGAGGTTGCCCTCCTGGATGAGGTCGAGGAAGAGCATGCCGCGACCGGTGTAGCGCTTGGCCAGGGAGACGACGAGGCGCAGGTTGGCCTCGAGGAGGTGGTTCTTGGCCTTCTTGCCGTCCTGGGCGATCCACCAGAGCTCGCGCTTGAGCTTCATGTCGATCTTGCCGCCGGAGTTCAGCTGCTCCTCGGCGAACAGGCCGGCCTCGATGCGCTTGGCGAGCTCGACCTCCTGCTCGGCGTTGAGGAGGGCGACCTTGCCGATCTGCTTGAGGTAGTCCTTGACCGGGTCGGCGGTGGCGCCGGCGGTGACGACCTGCTGGACGGGGGCGTCGTCCTCGTCGTCGTCACGGATGACGAAGCCGGCGTCCTCCTTCTCGTCCTCGGCGGCGGGCGCCTTCTTGGCGGTGCCGTCCTCGTCCTCGTCGCCGTCGGCGGCGTCGGTGTCGGCCTCCTCGACGACGACGACCTCCTCGACGACGACCTCCTCGAGGTCCTCGGGGGCGTCCTCGTCGTCGCCGTCCTTGGCCGCGGCCTTGGACGTGGCGGCGGTCGCCTTCTTCGCGGCGGTCTTCTTCGCGGCGGGGGCAGCGCCCTCACCGGCGGCCGCGGCGGCGGCCTTCTTCGTCGTGGTCGCCTTGGCCGGCGCCTTCTTGGCGGCGGTCTTGGTGGCGGCGGGCGCGTCGTCGGTGTCGGCGGCGGCCTTCTTCGCGGTCGTCGTCTTGGCGGCGGCCTTCTTCGTCGCCGGCGCCGACGTGGTCTTCTTCGCGGCGGTGCGGGTGGCGGCGGCGGCGACCCCCGTGGAGAGGTCCATCGCCACGGTGATGCCCTGCTCACCGAGCGCGCGCAGCACGACCCGGCCGCGGGACGGCTTGACGTCGGCGGCACGCATCGCGTCGGCGACCTGCTCGCCCGTCACCGAGCCCGTGGTCCTTCCCTGGAGCACGAGGGACTGCAGTGCCTGGTGGGAGAACTCCGGCGGGAGCGCAGTGGACTCGGAGGGCTTCGTGGACACAGGCGACACCGACAACCTTTCGTCGCGGGAGGCCGACTCCGGGACACACGGGAGTGTGGTCCGGGGGCGGCGGGGAGGGTCCTGGTGCGTCATCGGCTCGTCCGTCCCGGCTGTCGCTCGGGGGGTCTGAACCAGGTGCGCACAGACATTATAAATCGGAGAGGGCTGATCAGGCACATCGTCCGGTTTCGACGCGCCTCGTTCAACGCCGGTGGAGCCGGTCCGATTCCGCTCAGGCCTTGACGGCGAGGACTGCGCAGGGCGCGTCGAGCAGGATGCGCTGCGCGTTCGACCCGAGGATCAGCTTGCCCACGGGCGTGCGGCGGCGCAGCCCGATGACGATGAGGTCGGCGTCGGTCTCGTTGGCGACGGCGATGAGGTCCTCGGCCGGCTCGTTGCCCCGGACCAGCTGGCGCACCTCGACCGAGAGGCCCGCACCGGTCAGCTCGTCCTGCGCCCGCTGGAGTTCGGACTCGGCGGCCCGCACGGTGTCGTCGTCGAAGTCGCGACCGCCGCGGTTGGAGTTGATGACGACGAGCGGAGCCTGTCGGGTCCGGGCCTCCTCGACGGCTCGCGCGAGGGCGGCGCGCCCCTCCTTGGTGGGAACGAAGCCGACGACGATGGTCACGATGTCCTCCTGGGGCGAACGAACGGTGTCCGACCAGCCGACCGTACCGCAGGGGCTGCTCAGCGGCCCCCCAGCACCTCGCGGATCAGCACGCCGACCTGCTCGGTCTCCACGAGGAAGCCGTCGTGCCCGTGCCGCGAGGTGACCACCGACAGGCCCGTACCGGGCCGGGCCGCCGCCATCTCCTCGGTGAGTCGCAACGGGTAGAGGCGGTCGGTCGTGACGCCGGCGACGTGCAGCGTGCCCTCGAAGCGACCCAGCGCCGCGGCCAGTCCCCCGCGGCCACGACCGACGTCGTGGCTGTTCATCGCCTCGGTGAGGACGAGGTAGCTGTTGGGGTCGAACCGGCGCGAGAGCTTCGTCGCGTGGTGGTCGAGGTAGGACTCGACGTCGTAGCGGCCCCCGCCGCCGAGGGGGTCCTCTCCGGTGCGCGGGCGGCGCCCGAAGCGCTCGTCGAGCTCGGCCTCGTGGCGGTAGGTGGTGTGGGCGATGCGACGGGCGATGCCCATGCCCGTGAGGGGCCAGTCGTCCGTGCCGTAGTAGTCGCCGCCGCGGAAGGCCGGGTCGGCGCGGATGGCGAGGAGCTGCGGCTGGCACCACGCCACCTGGTCGGCCGTCGCGTAGGCGGTGGACGCGACGACGAGCACGCGCTCGACGCGGTCGGGGTGGCCGGTCGCCCACTCCAGCGCCCGCATGCCGCCCATGGACCCGCCCAGCACGCCGTGCCAGCGGCGGATGCCGAGGTGGTCGGCGAGCGCGGCCTCGGCGGCCACCTGGTCGCGGATCGTCGTGAACGGGTAGCGGCTGCCCCACGGGCGTCCGTCGGGTGCGGCCGAGGAGGGCCCCGTCGTCCCCTGACACCCGCCGAGGACGTTGCTCGCCACCACGAAGAGCCGGTCGGTGTCGAGCGGCGCTCCCGGGCCGATGAGGTCGGGCCACCAGCCGGCGGACGGGTGGCCCGGGCCGGTGTCGCCGACGACGTGGCTGTCGCCGGTGAGGGCGTGCTCGACGAGGACGGCGTTGTCGCCCGACGGCGAGAGGGTCCCCCACGTCTCGTAGGCCACCGTGACGTCGGGGAGGACGCCACCGCGCTCCAGGGCGAGGTCGCCGATGACGGCGAAGCGGCGGTCGCCGACGGGGTCACCGGGACGCCAGACCGCTCCGGTCGTCCTCGTCGGGGTGGCCGTCATGACAGGTGCTCCTCGAGCTCGCGCTTGCCACACCGTTCGGTGGGGCCAGGTCATCACCCGGGGCACCCCACCGCGAGGAGGGTTGCCGCCCAGCAAACCGGGGTTTGGCACTGGGACTCATGACCGGCACCCATGGTACCCGCGGGGCCCGTCGCGCGTCCGGGCTCGTCCGCCACCCGAACACCCCACCGTCACCGGTCCGGGGCCGTCGCGTGTCGGGCCTCGTCGACCGACCGGTGACCTCATCAGCGCCGGTCCCCTGCCGTCCACCGGGCTCATCCCACAGACCTCAGGCCGGCGTCGCCGTGCGGCCGGCCGGGGCCGCGCGGGAAGCGCACGCCGCCGTCGACGAGCCGGACCAGCAGGTCGGCGAGGCGGTAGTCGGGCACGAGGCGCAGGGCCCGCTCGAGTGCCGCCCTGGCCACCGCTCCCTCACCGTCGGCCCACGCCACGTGGGCAGCCACGGTGCAGATCGCGGCGGCCTCGCCGTCGCACGAGTCCGGGACGGCCCGGCACACGTCGAGGAGGCGACCCAGCAGGGCGGGGTGGTCGGTGCGGACGACCGGTGCCCGGCGCGCGGGCGTCGGCCACAGGGGCACCGAGGTCCGCAGCAGGGCCAGCACCGCGGGCTCGACCTCCCGGGACGGCAGGACCCCCGGGGAGAGCCAGCCGATGAGGCCGTCGCGCCATCCGACGTCGGCGAGGGCGAGGACCGCATCGGCCACGACGACGTCATCGGGTGGGTCGCTGCCGGCACCGGGCTCGAGGAGGCGCCCCCACGCCCTGGCCCATCGTCGGCGCCCGGGGCGCCGGTCCGCCCGGGCGGCGATGGCCCGTGCCACGCCCTCGTCCCGGGCGCCGTCGGGCTCGACGAGCCGGTCGACGTCGTCGCGCGAGGGCAGCGGCGCCCGGCCGAGGGCCACGAGGTCGGCCACCGCGGGGACGGTGGTGGGGTCGCGCAGCGGCTCGCCGTCGGCGGGGCAGCACGCCTCGGAGCAGATCGGCGAGAAGCGTCGCCCGTCGCGGACCACGGCGACGTCGACGACCTCCGCCCCCGCCTCCTCGAGCTGTTCGACCAGGGAGAGCAGGACCGGCGTGCTCGCGTCGGGGGCGTCCTCCCACGCGACGACGACCACGGCCGTGGCCCCGTCGCGCATCAGGGGTCCGACGAGGGAGGCCGCGGCCTCGACGGCGTGTTCCTCGGGGG
The DNA here is from genome assembly GCF_043099285.1 of Oryzobacter telluris. GTDB lineage: Bacteria > Actinomycetota > Actinomycetes > Actinomycetales > Dermatophilaceae > Oryzobacter > Oryzobacter telluris. The sequence goes on from NZ_CP170723.1 coordinate 2,635,044, forward strand.
GCAGGTCGGTGCGCGCGACCATCCCCATCGAGCGGCCGCGCAGCGCCACCGCGACGACGCTGTTCCGCGGGTGGTAGCCGAGCTGGTACGGGAGGACCGCGATGACCTCGTCGGGTCCCCGGAGCGTGATGTCTGCTGTCATGCCGACCACGCTCGTCGGCACAGCGCGGCGGCACCAGAGTTGGTCTTCTGCCCTGTGGACAACCGGGATTCGGGCCGACCTGTGGACAGAGCCCGCCCACCCATCCGACGGGTCGAGGTGAAACGCGACCACCTCAGGGTCGGGTTTCACCTCGAATCGCGCATCCCCACATCGGGTCGAGGTGAAAGGCGACCACCTCAGGGTCGGATTTCACCTCGAACCGCCGAGCAGCCCAGGGGCGAGCCAGCGTCAGGGGACGACGTCTCCGCGCACCGTCGAGCTGGAGGCCGGGCGCTCCGGCCGGGGAGCCCCCGCGGCCGAGGACGACCCCGGCGCGGTCGACGACCCGGGTGACGCCGGCGCCTCGCCCCGCGGCGTGCGCCCCACCGAGCGCTCCCACTCGAGGAACGACTCGGTCTCCTCGACGAGCTGGGTGGCCAGCCAGCCCAGGACCATGGCGTCGTCGGCGAGGCCGAGGAGACCGAAGATCCCCTCGGGCAGCAGGTCGACCGGCGAGGCGATGTAGCCCGCCGCCGCGAGCATCAGCGCGAGCCGACCCTTGGACAGCCCGACGTAGTCACCGCTGGCCACCGCCTTGGCGAGACGGGGCACGGCGGACGCCCTCTCCCCCAGCGTCGGCCCTCCCGGTCGCATGGCCCTCTGCACGGCCTTGTAGACGGCACCGACGGCCACGAGACGGTTGGCACGAGATGGCATGGGTCCTCCTGGTGGTACCGGAACCGACGCGGTTCCGTGCTGACGAAACGAACGACGTCCGGCGCGCGGCTCCCGTTCCCGCCGCGGCCGCCGAACCGACGACCTACGCCGGACCGGCCGCGATGTGGCCTGCCGCCGCGCGGGGGAACTCGCGGCGCGCGTTGTCGGCGACCCGGTTGAGCATCCAGGCGTCGAGCCCGGCCCCGACGACGCCGCCGACGACCGGGACGAACCGCCCGACCTTGGACAGCGTCCCCTTGCCCACCGTGGCGAGCAGCCGGAACCCCACGCCCTTGTTGACGACCATGAGCGCCGGCCCGGGGAGCCGCTGGGCGGCGAGGTTGACCATCCGCCCGCCCGGCGCGACCATCCCGGCCTTGCGCAGGAGGTCGTCGGCGTCGGCGCCCACGAGGGTGAGCAGCACCGCCGTGCGGATCTGCTCGGTGGCGATGTCGTGGCCGCGCAGCCGGGCGACGGCGGCCGTCATCCGGGTGGCGAGGAGGTAGAACCCGAGCACGTTGGCGGGCAGCGCCACCGGCCAGGTGATGAAGCCGCCCAGGCTCGTGACGAACCCGGCGGCGCCGCCGAGGCGCAGGTGGGTGCGGACGACCGACGCGACGGCCTTCTCGACGTCACCGCCCGAGGACGCGAGCGCCCGGTCGGCGACCTCCGTGGCGGAGTCGAACGGGCCCTTGCCGTCGATGCCGAGGTCGAGCATGTTCTGCACGAGCCGGGTGGCCTGGTTGCCGAGGGCCCCCTCGTCGCGGGGCCCGTCCTTGGCCGTGTCGAGGGCGCTGCGGACGTCCTTGACGGCCTTGCGGGTGCGGCCCTTGCCGAAGCCGGGGATGTCCACGGGAGTCCTCCTCGGACCATCGCGCACCGGCCTGGTCGGCCGGTGCCTCGTGGTTCGATCCTGCCACGTCACCGGGGGTGCGACGCCCCTGACGGACCGGCCCCCTACGCTTCGGCCATGATCCCGGGAGACGTGGTGGCCCTCGCCGTCACGCCCCCCGGGCCCGGTCCGCGCCACGCCGCGCTCGTCACCGCCCAGGGCGCCCGGACTCTCCCCCTCGATGCCGCGATGGAGGCGGCGCGCCTCCTCGAGGACGACCGCTCGCCACGATGGGTGTGGTGGTCCGCCGAGGCCGCGGCCACCCCCCTCGTCGCCGCCGGCATCGCACCGAAGCGCGCGTGGGACGTGGCCGAGGCGCACCGCCTGATGCAGGGGGGCTGGGCGGCCGAGCCCGGGCTCACCTGGGCCGTGGCGCACGGCCTCTCCCCCGACGGCGTCGCCGCTCCCCCGACGGGCGACCTGTTCGAGCTCGTCTCCGACCGGGCCGCCACCGACCCCGCCGCCGTCGCCCTGCCCGACGGCCACCTGCGCGGCGACCACGCCGAGTGGCTGCGCGACCCGGGCCACCTCGAGGCGTGGGCGCGGGCCGCCCTCGAGACCGCCCACCTCCAGCACGAGGCCGCCGAACGCACCAGCGCGCGCCTCGTCGGCACGGTGCACGCCGAGTCGGCGGCGGCGCTGATGTGCGTCGAGCTGTACCGCGACGGACTGCCGCTCGACCGCGCCCGCACCGAGGAGCTCGTCGCGGCCTCCGCCGGGCCCCGCCCCACCACCGACGCCGAGGACGCCGCCTCCCGCCGCGAGCGCGACGCCCTCGTCCTGCGGCACGCCCCCGGCCGCGAGTCCACCGACCTGCGCAACCCGGCGCAGGTCAAGGAGCTCCTGGCCGCCGTGGGGGTCGACGTGCCCAACACCCGCAAGTGGGTCCTCGAGCCGTACCGGTCGGTGCACCCGCTCGTGGACGCCCTGCTCGACTGGCGGCGCGACGAGCGCATCGCCACCACCTACGGCTACCGCTGGCTCGACGCCCACGTCGGCCCCGACGACCGGCTGCGCGGCCACTGGACCGCCTGCGACGGCGCCGCCGGCCGGATGACCGCCGAGAACGGCCTGCACAACCTCCCTGCCGCGCTGCGCCCGGGGGTTGCCGCCCACCCGGGGCACGTCCTCGTGCGCGCCGACCTCGGGCAGATCGAGCCGCGGGTGCTCGCCGTGGTCTCCGGCGACGCCTCGTTCGCCGCGGCCACTCGCGCCGACGACCTCTACGCCCCCGTCGCCCAGCGCCTCGGCGTCGACCGCCCGGTCGCCAAGATCGCCGTCCTCGCCGCGATGTACGGCCAGCGCAGCGGCGCGGCCGGCGAGGCGCTCAAGGGCCTCGAGCGGGCCTACCCCGTGGCGATGGCGCTGCTCGACCGCGCGTACGACTCCGGCCGGCGCGGCGAACCGCTCCGAACCTGGGGCGGGCGGCTCATCCCCACGGGCCGCTTCCTCGCCTCGAGCCCCGTCGGCGCCGACCCCCAGCTCGATGCCGCGCGCGGTCGGTTCGCCCGCAACGCCATCATCCAGGGGGCGGCGGCCGAGCTGTTCAAGGCCTGGGCGGCCACGGTGCGGGCCACCACGCGCGACCTCGGGGCGCAGGTCGTCCTCTGCCTGCACGACGAGCTGCTCGTCCACGTGCCGGTGGAGCAGGCGGCCGAGGTCGCCGCCCGGGTCGACCGCGCCCTCGAGGACGCCTCACGCCGCTGGGCCCGGGGCGCGCCGGTGCGGTTCGTCTCCGACACCTCGGTCATCGCCCGCTGGTCCGACGCCAAGGACTGACACGGTCACTGACCGCCACCCACCCCGGACGCAGCGAGGCCCCGGACGAGGGAAGCTCGTCCGGGGCCTCGCCCGGAGGCGCCGCTCGCGTCAGGAGCGGCCTGGGTCGTCGTCGGCGACCGTGCGCAGGAAGTTCTCGAAGTCCTCGCCGAGCTCCTCGGCGGAGGGGATCTGGGAGGCCTCGGTGGCGAGCAGGCTGGGGCGCTGCTGGCCCTCGACGAACGCGTCGTACTGCTGCTCGAGGGCGCTGACGACCTGGCTGGCCTCGTCGTTGGTGTCGACCTCGGCGGCGATGGCCTGCTGGTTCATCCGGGCGCGGGTGACGAGGTCGTCGTTGGGGAGGTTGAGCCCCGTGACGTCGACGACGGCGTTGAGCGCGGCGAGCGCCCCCTCGGCGAACTCGGAGCCCGCGAGGTAGTGCGGCACGTGGATGGCGAACCCGACGGCCTGCTGCCCGGCCTCACCGAGGCGCAGCTCGAGGAGCGCACCGATGGACCCGGGCACCTGCACCCGGCCGAACGGCGAGGCGGTGTCGCCGATGAGCGCGGCGTCGGTGGCGTGCGCCGTCATCCCCACGGGGCGGGTGTGCGGGACGGCCATCGGGATGCCGTGCGTGTGGACGACCAGGGTGATGCCGAGGCGCCCGATGAGCTCGCGGATCGCCTCGATGACGCGCTCCCACTGGTAGTCCGGCTCGGGACCGGTGAGGAGGTAGTACGTCTGGCCGTCGCGGTCGGTGAGGCGGTGCAGCAGCATCGCCGGGTCCTCGTACTCGACCCAGCGGTTGGTGTCGAAGACCATCGCCGGGCGGCGGCCGCGGTAGTCGAGGAGCTGGTCGACGTCGAAGGACGCGACGACCTCGGGGTCGCCGGTCTCGAGGAGGTGGCCGCTCAGCACCTGCTGGATGTGGCCGGCGTCGATGAAGGCGCCGAGGGCCACGACGAGCACGCCGGGGCGCGGCACGCCGAGCTCGGCGTCGGTCTCGAAGCGGTAGAGCGCGGTGGGGTTCTGCACGGCATGAGCCTTTCACGGGGAGGACCTCGTGCCGGGACAACGCCCGGGCGCCCCACGGGGATTCCCGGTTCCGGGGGTCGCTACCGCTCGATGTCGGCGATGGCCTTGCGGACCCGCTTCTCGCTGACCGGCCCGGCCGTCCCGAGGGTCTGGGCGAACAGGCTGACCCGCAGCTCCTCGACCATCCACCCGATGTCGGTGACGTCGGCGGCGGCGCGGCGCACGGCCGGCAGGGACTCGAGCAGGTCGGCGTACGCGGCCTCCACGCCGTCGACCTGCTCCTGGAGCAGGGCCTCGCGCGGGTTGGTGGCCGCGCGCTCGAGGCGGTGCTCCATCGCGCGCAGGTAGCGCTGGACGTCGCGCAGCCGGGCCACACCGGTGGCCGCGACGAACCCGGGCCGCACGAGGCTGTCGAGCTGGGCGCGGACGTCGGCGCGGGTGGCGGCGGTGCGGTCGGCCGCCGCTCCGCGAGCCAGGGAGTCGAGGGCGCGGCGCACCGCCGCGGCGCGCGCGAGCACCGGCTCCACGGCCTCGACGACGACGAGGACGCGGGTGGCCGCGTGGGTGCGCACGGCCGCGAGCGCCGACTCGAAGGCCTCGGGGGTGCGCACCTCGCCGGGCACGTGCTCGGCCACGAGGTCGTCGACGGCGGCGTCGAGGCAGTCCTGGAGCAGCGCGGGGACCGAGCCGTGCGGGTTGTCGGCGAGGGCGAGCTTCTGGGCGTTGGAGAGCCGGGCGAGCACCCGCTTCCACGGGGCGGAGGTGTTGAGCAGGAGCAGCCGCCGCACGCCGCGCAGGTGGGCGGCTCGGGCGGCCCCGGCGTCGGGGAGGACGCGCAGCCCGACCGAGGCGCCTTCATCCACGAGGGCCGGGAAGCCGAGCACCGTCTGTCCGCCGCTGCGCCCCTCGAAGGTCTCGGGCACCGCGCCGACGCTCCACACCGTGAGGCCTGCGCGCTCGATGGACGCGGCCGCGTGCGCCACGCCCTCGCGCACGGCACCCCCGGCCCGCTCGCGCAGCGCCTCGAGGTCCTTGCCCTGGGCCACGACCCGGCGCTTCGGCCCCTCGACGCTGAACGTGATGCGCAGGTGGTCGGGGACGCGCGCGACGTCCCACTCCCCCGGGGGGATGCGGATCCCGGTGCGCTCGAACAGGACCCGGCCCAGCTCCTCGACGAGCGTGCCGCGCCCCGGGTCGGCCTGCGCCAGCGCGGCCATCGCGTGGTCGGGCGTCGGGACGAAGTGCCGACGGGTGGCCTTGGGCAGCGACTTGAGGAGGGCCACGGCGAGGTCGTCGCGCAGCCCGGGCACCTGCCAGTCGAACCCGTCGGAGCGCAGCCGGTTGAGGACGGTGACGGGCACGTGAACGGTCACGCCGTCGGCCGCCGTCCCGGGCGAGAACTGGTAGGTGACGTCGAGCTCGAGGTCGCCCTGGCGCCAGGTGCGGGGGTAGTCGGTGGCCGAGACCTCCTCGCCTGCGGCGGAGGTGAGGAGCTCCTCGGTGAGGGTGAGCAGGTCGGGCCGGCGGCGCCGCTCGCCACGCCACCACCGGTCGAAGTGCCGCTCGGTGGCGACGTCGGGCGGGATCCGGCTGTCGTAGAACTCGAAGACGACCTCGTCGTCGACGACGATGTCGCGCCGCCGGGCCCGCTCCTCCAGCTCCTCGACTCGCTGCAGGGTGCGCTGGTTGGCCTTCCAGAAGTCGTGGACCGGGTCCCAGTCGCCCTCGACTAACGCGGAGCGGATGAAGATGTCGCGGGCCGCCTCGGCGTCGATCCCGGCGTACTGGACGGTGCGGTCCGTGATTAGCGGGACGCCGAAGAGCGTGACCCGCTCGGTGGCCACGGCGGCGCCGGCCTTCCTGCTCCAGCGCGGCTCGCTCACCGTGCGGGTGACGACGTGCGCCCCCACCTCCTCGGCCCACTCGGGCTCGATGCGGGCGTTGACCCGCGCCCAGAGCCGGGTCGTCTCGACGAGCTCGGCCGACATGACGAAGTCCGGCTGCTTGCGGAACAGCGCACTCCCGGGGCTGATGCCGAAGCGGGCGCCGCGCGCCCCGGCGTACTCGCGCTTCACCTCGTCGCGGACCCCGACGTGGGAGAGCAGCCCGGCGAGGACGGCCTTGTGGACGGTGTCCCAGTCGGGGTCGGCGTCGCGGCCAGCGGTGGCGAGGTCGGCGTCGATGCGCACCGAGCGGCAGGCCTGGCGGAGCTGGGAGTGGAGGTCCTGCCACTCGCGGATCCGCAGGTAGTGCAGGTACTCGGCCTTGCAGGTGCGCCGGAACGCGCTGTGCGACAACGCCTTCTGCTGGTCCTTGAGGTAGTGCCACAGGGTGTGGAGCGAGGCGAAGTCCGAGGTCGGGTCCTTGAAGCGTGCGTGCGACTGGTCGGCCTGGGCCTCCTTGTCGGCGGGGCGCTCCCTCGGGTCCTGGATCGACAGCGCCGCCACGATGACGAGCACCTCGCGGGTGCAGCCGAGCTTCCCGGCCTCCACGACCATCCGGGCCAGCCGGGGGTCGAGCGGGAGCCGGGCGAGGGTGCGGCCGACGGCGGTGAGGCGGCGCCCTCGTCCTCGATGACGTCCCCCGCCCTTGTCCTCGGTGGAGAACGCCCCGAGCTCCTCGAGCAGCCGGATGCCGTCCGCGACCTGGCGGGCGTCGGGGGCGTCGACGAAAGGGAAGCGGGCGATGTCGCCCAGGCCGAGCGCCGTCATCTGGAGGATGACCGCGGCGAGCGAGGTGCGCTGGATCTCGGGCTCGGTGAACTCGGGACGCGCCTCGTGGTCCTCCTCCGAGTACAGCCGGATGCAGACGCCCGCGGCCACGCGGCCGCACCGACCGGCGCGCTGCGAGGCGCTGGCCCGGCTCACCGGCTCGATCGGCAGGCGCTGGACCTTGGTGCGCTGGCTGTAGCGGGAGATGCGCGCCGTACCGGTGTCGACGACGTAGCCGATGCCGGGGACGGTGAGGGAGGTCTCGGCGACGTTGGTCGCGAGGATGATGCGCCGCCCCCCACCGCGGTGGAAGACCCGGTGCTGCTCGGCCGCCGACAGCCGGGCGTACAGCGGCAGCACGTCGGTGTTCGGCAGCTTGAGGGCGGTGAGCGCGTCGGCGGCGTCGCGGATCTCCCGCTCGCCGGAGAAGAACACGAGGATGTCGGTGGCGTCGGCGCTGGGCGGCGCCTCGGTCCACAGCTCCTCGACGGCCTCGACGACGCCGGTCACCTGGTCGCGCTCGGCGACGACGTGCCGGCCGTCGGGGTCGAGCTCCAGCAGCGGGCGGTAGCGGACCTCCACCGGGTAGGTGCGTCCGGACACCTCGATGATCGGGACCTCGCGGACGACCTCGCCGCGCTCGTCGGTGCCGAAGTGGCGGGCGAAGCGCTCGGGGTCGATGGTCGCCGAGGTGACGATCACCTTGAGGTCGGGGCGCCGCGGCAGCAGCTGCTTGAGGTAGCCGAGGATGAAGTCGATGTTGAGCGACCGCTCGTGCGCCTCGTCGATGATGATCGTGTCGTAGCGGCGCAGGTCGCGGTCGCGCTGCATCTCGTTGAGCAGGATGCCGTCGGTCATCACCTTCACGCGGGTGGCGTCGCTGCTGTGGTCGGTGAAGCGGACCTGGTAGCCGATGATCTCGCCGAGCTCGACCTCCATCTCCTCGGCGATGCGCTCGGCCACCGAGCGCGCGGCGATCCGCCGGGGCTGGGTGTGCCCGACCTGGCCGGTGGCGCCGCCGCGGCCGAGCTCGAGGCACATCTTCGGCAGCTGGGTCGTCTTGCCCGAGCCGGTCTCGCCCGCCACGACGACGACCTGGTGGTCGCGGATGGCGGCCATGATGTCGTCGTGCCGCTCGACGACCGGGAGGTGCTCGGGGTACCGCAGCCGGGCAGGGTCGACGGCGTCGACGAGCGGGGCGGGCATGCGCCACAGGATAGGTCGGCCACCCCCGCGGCCCCGACCGCGTTTCACCCGCCCCGGTCAACGGCCCCCGGCGGCGCGGTCGTCGCGCTGGTGCTCGACGGCCCTGGTGCCCGCCGTGCCGGCCACCTCGAGGGTCACGCCGGTCGCGTACATCTTCTGGGCGGAGGCACCGTTGGCCGAGGCGAGCCGCCAGTCGTCGAGGACGCGGCGTCGCACCTGGTCGGCGGCGGCCTCCCGCGCCCGCTCGGCCGCCGCCCGGGCCGCCGCGGAGGCCCGCTCGGCCACGGTCGCCCCGTCCGGGAGGCGAGGGCTGCGGGTGGCCGGGCCCCCGATGAGCGCGCTGGGCGTGCCGCGTGCGGGGACACCTGCGAACGCCGACCGGAGGGCGTCGCGACGGGCCCTGACGGTCTCGACCGCACCCTGCGCCACCCGCTGCTGCCGGGTGAGCACCTGCGTGGTCCGGGCGCCGGTGGCGGTCGCCTCGGCCCCGACCACCGACCCGTACCGCAGCACGCGCCCCACCCCGGCCGTGGCCCACAGGGCCGCGTCGGTGGCGAGCGCCCCCGCCGACCCCTCGCCGTAGGCCGCGTACAGGGCGGCGTCCGACACGGAGGCCGCGGCGTCACCGACGAGGGCCACGGGCAACAGCTCGGGTGCCACCGGGGCAAGGGCCCCGAGGGAGGCGAGCCCTCGCCCGGTGCCGCTGACCGTGGCCACCGCGCGGTAGACCACCGAGTCGCCGAGGTCGTCGAAGGTCAGGGCCCGCAGCGACGCGGCGGCCCGGGCGTCGACCTCCCGGAACCGCCCGACCGCCGCCGCGTGCCGCCCCCGCGCCCTGACCTGAACCTCCACCTGCTCACGCTGGAGGTGGCGCAGCACGAGGACGGCAGGGTCGTCCTCGGTGGACCCCGACGCCACGAGCCCCACCACCCGGTCCTCCAGCGCCGCGTACGCGACCGTGGCAGCGTCGTCGTCATGGACCGCGGCCCCGATGACGGGCTGCACCTCCTCGAGCACCGTCGCCAGCGCCAGCAGGGGTGGCACCGCCCCGACGAACCGCTCGGCGACGGCGGTGAGCACCGGTGGCACGTCACCGACTCGCGCGCCGAAGGCCTCGCCGGCACTGCCCTCCCACACGGCGCCGTCGCGCAGCCGCGCCAGCGTGGCGGCGATCGCCCCCAGCCGCTCGCCCGTGGCCCGCAGCGACCCGGCCAGGTGGCGCACGGCCCCGGGGTCGCCCGGCAGCGGCCGCAGCGGTGGGCTCACCAGGAGCCACCCCCGAGCGACCGGCGCACCCCTGCCTCGGTGTCGAGGTAGAGCCCGCCCGCGCCCACGGCCGACTCCCCCAGCGCGGTGAGCGACTCGGCCAAGGCCAGCCGCACCCGGCGCCAGCCCCCGAGCAGGTCCTCGACCGCCGGGCCCGTGTCCCCCGGGCCCAGCGCCCACCGCTCGGCGCCGGGGTCGCCGAGCAGGCCGAGGTCGGCACCGGTCTCGGCGAGCGCCACCCCGAGCTCGGCGACCGCCGCGGCATCCACCCGGATCGTCGTCATGGACGCCACGCTAGGTCGCCGCGCCGAACCGTCCGCCGAGTTGTCCACAGGCCCCGGAACCCGCAGGTCACCGTCCCGTCACCCACCGGCCACGGGGTGTTCCCGCGAGGAACCTTGCGGCGGACCGGTGGCGCACCCGGCTAGATTGTCGCCGCAACGGGCGCGCGAGGGTGCGGGCCCCTCCGACGAGGACTGCCACCTGATGACCGACGCCGCGCACAGCACGACGACGACCGAGGACCGCTCGGACTACTGGAACGCCTACTACGCGGAGCGCTCCACGACCCGTCGCCCCCTCCCGTCGCAGTTCGCGACGTTCGTCGCCGGCGAGCTCGAGGGCCCGCACCGCGTCATCGAGCTGGGCTGCGGCAACGGTCGCGACTCCATCTTCTTCGCGGGCAACGGCCACGACGTCACCGGCGTCGACGCCTCGGACGCCGCGGTCGCGAGCTGCACCGCCCTGGCGGCCGCCCTCGGCGAGCCGGCCACCTTCCTCCAGTCGAGCATCGACGACCCCGCCCTGCCCCAGCGCCTCGCCGGCTCCCCCGGGCCGCACCTCGTCTACGCCCGCTTCTTCGTCCACGCCATCACCGACGCCGAGGAGAAGACCTTCCTCGACCTCGCGGCCGCCCTCACCTCCCCCGGCGACGCCCTCGCCGTGGAGTACCGCACCGTGCGTGACCAGGTCGGAGCCAAGGAGACGGGCGCGCACTTCCGCCGCTACGTCCTCCCGGCGACCTTCCAGGCGCGGGCGCTCGAGCGGGGCTTCGAGGTCACGTACGCGGTCGAGGGCTTCGGCTTCGCCAAGTGGCGCCACGACGACGCCTACGTCGCGCGCACGCTCTTCCGCCGCACGTGAGCCTGCCCCGATGACGACGCCCGTCACCTCCGCCGCCGAGCGCCTCGCGCCGCTGCGCGGCCTCGTCGACACCGTCCTGCGGGACTTCCCCGACCTGGCCTGGGTCGGGCCGAGCGGCGTGCTCGAGGTGCCGGTCACGGTCGGGCGCGTGTCGGTGCTGCGCCTCGAGCTGACCGACCAGTTCCTGCACCTGCAGTCCATCGGGCTCGAGACCGCCGACGGCAGCGACGCCTCGGCGGGCGCCACGGTGACCGCGTCGTCCTGGTACGGCTCCTACCGCGAGACGTTCACCCCCGGCGCGCTGTTCGACTGGGACCGCCCCGGAGGCACCCGGGTACACACCGAGAAGGACGCGAACGGCTGGGTCGAGGTCCGCTTCGCGAAGCCGGTGGCGCTGACCACGGTGCGCCTGCGCAACGTCGCGAACGAGACCGCGGCGCGAGCGTCGACCCTGCGCGTCACGGCCCGCACCCGCTTCCGTTCCCACGTCCTGTTCGACGGGCAGGCCCGCCACCGCCAGCTGCGTCGGACCGCGGCAGGGCTCCCCCTCGGCGGTGCCGATACCGACCTCGTCGCCCTGCGCGACGCCGTGGTCGACTGCGCCCGCGGGGCGTACCCGAAGGCCCTCAAGCGCCTTGACGGCGTCGACCCCGAGCTGGTCAAGGCCTTCCGCGCCCTCGTCAACGAGGAGCTGCTCCCTCCCCGCGAGCTGCTCTGGACCATCCACGGCGCGCACCGATCGTTCCGGTTCTGGTCGGACGAGGAGAAGGTCACGTACGTGCGCTTCGCCTCGGAGGTCGTCGAGGCGCTGCGCGAGCTGACGCCCCACGTCTGCCTCGGCTTCGGCTCGGTGCTGTCCGTCGTTCGCGACAAGGCCCTCATCCCCCACGACGACGACCTCGACCTCATCATCGGGTTCGAGCCGCACGAGGCCGCGACCCTCGCCGACGGGCTCGAGACGGTGTCGGCCTTCCTGCGCGAGAGGGGTTTCGACGTGCGCGGTACGTGGTCGGCGCACCGCCAGGTCGGCCGCACCGCGCGCAGCAAGCACGTCGACGTCTTCGTCGGGCTCTTCGAGGGCGACGCCATCTCCTGGTACCCGGGCACCCGGGGCGGCCTGGACCGCTCGACGATGTACCCCACCGCGGTGGCCGAGCTGCTCGGCGTCGAGTGCCGCGTCCCCGCGCGGGCCGAGGTCTACCTCGAGCGCCTCTACGGCCCGGGCTGGGTCTCCCCGGACCCGAACTTCGCGCACCGGTGGGACCGGTCGTCGTACGCCGACCTCGCCGCCTCGGCGACGCCTGCCGGCGCCCCGACCGCCGGCACCTGACCGCCGCAGCACCACCTCGACCGACGACGACGGCCGGCTCCCCTCCTCGGGAAGCCGGCCGTCGTCATCCGTGGTGGCGCAGCCGATCTCAGACGGGGGATCCCGCGAGGTCGGCCGGCTGCTCGGCCCCGAGGTCGCCCTCGGACGACCCGCCGCCACCGGCCGCGGCGAACCCCGCGTCGAGGTCGGCGATGATGTCGGTGATCGACTCGATGCCGACCGCGAGCCGGACCAGGCCCGGCGTCACGCCCGCGGCGAGGCGGTCGTCATCGCCACCCTGGCTGTGGGTGGTCGAGGCCGGGTGGATGGCGAGCGAGCGCACGTCGCCGATGTTCGCGACGTGGCTGTGCAGCGACAGCCCCTCGACGAAGCGCTGGCCCGCCTCGAGCCCGCCCGCGATCTCGAACGCGAGGACCGCCCCGGCGCCCTTGGGCGTGTACTTGTCGGCGAGCTCCTTGCCCGGCTGGCCGTCGAGCGAGGCCCAGCGCACGGCCTCCACCTGCGGGTGCTCCTGCAGGTAGGACGCCACGTGGTGCGCGTTCTCGACGTGGCGCTCGACCCGCAGGCTCAGCGTCTCCAGGCCCTGGCCGATGAGGAAGGCGTTGAACGGCGAGATGGCCGAGCCGAGGTCGCGCAGCAGCTGCACCCGCGCCTTGAGGATGTAGGCGAGGTTGGCCCCGAGGATGCCGCCGACACCGAGGTCCCGGGCGAACACCAGCCCGTGGTAGCTCTCCTCGGGCGTGTTGTAGTTGGGGAACTTCTCCGGGTCCTTGCCGTAGTCGAAGGTCCCGCCGTCGACGATGACGCCGGCGATGGACGTGCCGTGGCCGCCGAGGTACTTCGTCGCCGAGTGGATGACCACGTCGGCGCCCCACTCCAGCGGCCGCAGCAGGTACGGGGTGGCGATGGTGTTGTCGACGACGAGCGGGACGCCCACCTCGTGCGCGACCGCGGCCACGCCCTCGATGTCGAGCAGCTCGGCCTTGGGGTTGGCGATCGTCTCGCCGAAGAAGGCCTTGGTGTTCGGGCGGACCGCGGCGCGCCAGGCGTCGAGGTTCGTGTGGTCCTCGACGAACGAGACCTCGATCCCCAGCTTCTTGAAGGTGTACTTCAGCAGGTTCACCGTGCCGCCGTAGAGCGCGGCGCTGGAGACGATGTGGTCACCGGCCTCCGCGATGTTGAGCAGGCCCAAGGTGGTGGCGGCCTGTCCGGACGACACGAGCAGGGCCGCCGCGCCACCCTCGAGCGCGGCGATCCGCTGCTCGACGGCATCCTGCGTCGGGTTCATGATCCGCGTGTAGATGTTGCCGAACTCCTTGAGCGCGAACAGGTTCGCCGCGTGCGTCGTGTCGTTGAAGACGTACGACGTCGTCTGGTAGATCGGCAGGGCGCGGGCGCCCGTGGCGCTGTCGGGGACCTGCCCCGCGTGCACCTGCTTGGTCTCGAAGCCCCACTGCGAGGGGTCGCTCATCGTCATCACTCCCAGCTGTTGGTGTGCCGGGCAGCCACCCGGCACACGACGGTCGGTCGGTGCGGAACAACCGGGGTCGGACGTCCCGCGCTTGCGAGCGACGGCGTCGCTCGCCAGGTCCTCACCCGGGGCACCCCACCGCGGGAGGAGGGTTGCCGGCCAGCGAGCCGGGGCTTGGCGCTGGCACTCATGACCTGCACCGATCGTACGACTGCCCCTCGCGGGGGTCACGGGCCCTCGGATGCCGTCTCACGCTGCGGTCGGGCAGTGCGACAGGATGGGGGCATGACCTTCCACGCTGACGAGTACAAGGCCGCCCCCGGGCGGTACCGCGCCGGGATGCCCTACCGCCGGGTCGGGCGCTCCGGCCTCGACCTGCCCGCGGTGTCGCTGGGCCTGTGGCACAACTTCGGCGACGACGTCCCCCTCGAGCGGCAGCAGGCGACCCTGCGCCGGGCCTTCGACCGCGGTGTGACCCACTTCGACCTCGCCAACAACTACGGCCCGCCCTACGGCGCCGCCGAGCGCAACTTCGGCACGATCTTCGCCCGCGACTTCCGCCCCTACCGCGACGAGCTCATCATCTCCTCGAAGGCCGGCTACGACATGTGGCCCGGCCCGTACGGGCAGGGCGGCGGCTCGCGCAAGTACGTCATCGCCTCCGCCGAGCAGTCGCTGAAGCGGATGGGCCTCGACTACGTCGACATCTTCTACTCGCACCGGTTCGACGAGAGCACGCCGCTCGAGGAGACGATGGGCGCGCTCGACTCCCTCGTCCGCTCGGGCAAGGCGCTCTACGCCGGCATCTCGTCGTACTCGGGCGAGCGCACCCGCGAGGCCGTCGCCATCCTGCGCGACCTCGGCACGCCGCTGCTCATCCACCAGCCGTCGTACTCGATGCTCAACCGCTGGATCGAGGAGGACCTGCTCGACGCCCTCGGCGACACCGGTACCGGCTGCATCGCCTTCTCGCCGCTCGCGCAGGGGATGCTCACCAACAAGTACCTCAAGGGCGTCCCCGCCGACTCCCGTGCGGCACAGGGGAAGTCGCTCGACCCGAACCTCCTGACGCCCGAGTCGCTCAAGCACGTCCGCGCCCTCGACCGGATGGCGAAGGCGCGCGGCCAGTCGCTCGCGCAGATGGCGCTGGCCTGGGCGCTTCGCGACTCCCGGGTCACCTCGGTCCTCATCGGCGCGAGCTCGGTCGCGCAGCTCGACGACAGCCTCGACGCGGTGAAGAACCTGACGTTCTCCACAGAGGAGCTGGCCAAGATCGACAAGCACGCGGTGGAAGCCGGCATCAACCTGTGGAAGACCTCGAGCGACAAGTGAGTTGCACACCCACATGAGCGACACCGACTACGTCCCGAGCCCCACCACCTGGGTGCGCCAGCAGGTCGAGGCCATCGAGGCCGCCGGCGACACCAGCGCCGTCCACGTGCAGAACCGCCCGGTCGTCATGCTGACGATGCGCGGCGCGAAGACGGGGGCGGTCCGCAAGGTGCCCCTGATGCGCGTCGAGCACGAGGGCGTCTACGCCGCCGTCGCGAGCAAGGGCGGCGCCCCCACCCATCCGCAGTGGTACGCCAACCTCCTCGCCGACCCCGCGATCACGCTGCAGGACGGCACCCGGTCGTGGGCCGCCGTCGCGCGCGAGATCAGCGGCACCGAGCGCGAGGAGTGGTGGGAGCGCTGCGTGGCCGCGTTCCCGCCCTACGCCGAGTACCAGGTGAAGACCGACCGGCTCATCCCGGTGCTGCTGCTCGAGCCCGCCGGGTCCTGACCCGGTTCGTCGACCGGGTCGTCCGCCGTGAGGCGTCAGGCGGCCCGGTCGACGCGGCGGAACCACAGCAGGCCGAGCACGGGCAGGACGAGCGGCACGAAGCCGTAGCCCTGGCCGAAGTGCGACCACACCGTCTTGTCCGGGAACGCCCCTGACGCCAGGTAGGAGGCCGTGCCGACGGTGAGGACGCCGACGAGCTCGATCGTGCAGGCGGCGATGCCCACCCGCACCCAGCGCCCGCCGCGGGCGAGGCACCACGTGGCCAGGACGTAGACCACGGCGGCGACGGCGGAGAGCACGTAGGCGAGCGGGGCCTTGTCGAAGTAGCTGAGGATCTGCAGCACCGAGCGACCCGTGGCCGCCAGGGCCAACACGCCGTAGGCGACGACGAGCACGACGCCGGGGCCGCCGAGGGCGCGGCGCGTGTCGTCGGGGTGGGGCGCGGTGTCAGGCATGGGTGGTCCAGATCTGGAGACAGCGGGCCGTCATCACGGCGACCGCGAACGCGCCGACCGCGAGCGAGCCCATGGCCCACCGGGTCTTCTCCTTGAGGGTGAGCAGACCGGTGCCCACCGGGATGAGCGGGAGCGAGATGAGGTAGGCCGCGAACGTCGCCTGCTCGGTGGAGTCGTCGATGCTCCCGAGGTCGAGGAGCCCGACGACCAGCTGGATGACGAGTCCCACCTCGATGAGCGCGATGAGGGCGAGCAGCCGGTCGTCGATGAGGCGGTCGAGCCAGGCGTAGACGCCGGCGACCACGAGCAGGACGGTCGCCAGAGCCACGACGGTCCACGTCACTGCCTCGATCACGCGCCCACCCTAACCGGATCGGCGCGGGCGCTCGGTGGCGCCCACCGGGGGGTGCCAGACTCTCGACATGACCAGTGCGCAGCTCGGAGACGTCACCATCGAGTACGAGGTCGACGGACCCGATGACGGCGAGGCGATGCTCCTCCTCATGGGGCTCGGCACGCAGCTCGTCGCGTGGCCGGAGGACTTCGTGGCGGGGCTCGTCGACCGCGGCTTCCGCGTCATCCGGATGGACAACCGCGACATCGGGCTGTCCTCGAAGACGGAGGGGCCGGTGCCGCCGCGGTCCGCCCTGTTCCGCGGGTTCGCCCACCGCCGGTACGCCCGGTCGGACTACGTCATCGCCGACATGGCGGGTGACGCCGTCGCCCTGCTCGACCACCTGGGCGTGGAACGCGTGCACGTCGTCGGGGTGTCGATGGGCGGGATGATCGCCCAGCAGCTGACCATCGACCACCCCGAGCGGGTGCTCAGCCTGTGCTCGATCATGTCGAACACCGGGAACCGCCGGTACGGGGCGGTGTCGCCGAAGCTGCTGCCGACGATGGCGATGGGCATGTCCGCGCCGCGGCCGGAGGACCCCGAGGAGGCCGCCCGGCTCGGGCTCGAGGGGTTCCGGCTCATCGCCGGGCCGCACTTCGACGCCGACGAGGTCGGCGCAGCGGTGCGCCACGCGGTGTCGCGCAACGTCAACCCGCTGGGCACGATCCGTCAGCTGCTCGCCATCCAGGCCAGCCCCGACCGCACGCCCGGCCTGCGGTCCGTGACGGTGCCGACGCTCGTCATCCACGGGCTGCTCGACCGGCTCATCCTCCCCAGCGGCGGGGTCGCCACGGCGCGGGCGGTGCCCGGCTCGAAGCTCGTGATGTTCCCCGACATGGCCCACGACCTGCCGGGTCCGCGGCGGGCGGAGATGGTCGAGGAGATCACGCGGAACGCCGCGCGGGCCCGTCGGTCGTCAGCGAGCGCTCGGGGCTGAGCCGGACACGGACGAGGCACCGGCCTCGACGGTGGTCC